>JAURCP010000009.1 GCA_030828405.1 Thermoplasmatota archaeon | reverse complement strand
CCCTCTTTCGCAGCACGTCCTTGACGTGTTTTTTCTAATTCTAAAAATAACTCAAATGGATTTAATTTATCAGATTGAACAATACATGGTTGAACTGCATCTTCCATTAGAGTTTCTAACTCTTCGCTAGCTCTTCCAGAATTTTCCCATGCTAGTCTAATTAATGTCTTTTTGGCCATAGTAATCTTCATTGAATCTCTTAGATTACTTCTCATGTCTAGCATGTTTCCAGCAGGTACTCCGCCTACGTCTACGATTCCAACAACTCCTTCAGAATTTAAAACATCTGTTAGTTCTTGAACTCGATCTTTTTTCCAAGGTGCTACTTTAGGTGTAATCATTCAATCACCTCTACCTTTATCGCGGGTCCCATTGAAGTTTTTACATAGCAAGAGCGGATATTTCCTGCACCACGCTCTAATTTACTTGTAACTCTAGTCCAAATTGCCATAGCATTAGCGGTTAATTCTTCCATACCTTGTTCCCGAGAACCAAATGCTGTGTGGAAAGTAACTTTATCTCTTGACCTTACTATTGTTGTACTCTGTAAACCATTTGCAATCATTGCTGGATCTAAAGTTGGAGGGACTGGTCTTGGCATTTTACCACGAGGACCAAGAACTACACCGAGATATCTTCCAACAGTACCCATGTGAGGGATTTCCGCCAAAAAGAAATCATATTGTTTAGCCATTTTTCGCGCTTGTTGTCTATTTCCGCCTAAATCTTCAATAGTTGAAGGATCAATCACGTTAATACCAGCAGCGCGTGCTTTAGTAGCCATTTCACTACCAGCAAACATTGCTATACGAACTTCTTTCCCTCTTCCCGAAGGCAATCGAACTTCTTCTTGAATACGGTTTACTGGATTCTTTAAATCAACATCTTTGAGTGTAATTGCCATCTCAAAAGATTCTACGAACTTACGTTCTGGTGCATTCTCTATTGCTTCTTGAATAGCGTTTTGGATATTTTCTTGCATTTTTTTCACCTCCGTGGTCAGCGAGGTTTCCCTCTCCCACAATTCGTGATAACTCAGCTAAAGTGTTCGCTGAATTCCCCCTTACTCATTCTTTCAAGTGCTTCTTTAGGTGCGTAACCTTCTACATTCACTCTCATTGCTACACATGTACCCATTACTTCGCGGCACCGTGCATACAGATTAGCGCCCGTAAGGCGTTCTTCCTGTTCGGTAGCGATCTTCTTAACTTGATCCATAGTCAAATTTTCTGAAGCCTCTTCCCAAGAGCCATTACATTTCTTTTTGCCTAACGCTTGAACAACTTTGTGTGGTGTTTCATTACGTGCTGACATGTGTATTACCTCCTATGATTGTGTCTCGCCGACCTACCTTCACTATTTGAGCGTGTTGCGTTGGTATTCGGTCTCCTATGTTTGATTATTCTACACGTTGTGTAACTCTTACTTGATCTGCTCTTACGGTTAATGCCACTGGGACCGCAGCTTCGAATAGTTCGACAGTAACTTCTTCCTTTGACTCAGTAACGCGAATAACACGTGCTGATTGTCCTCTGAATGCTCCTCCATGGATTTCCACAATACAACCCTCTTCGATTCCTGTGGTAGCGGCTTTTGGTTCTAAGTAAGGTAGCACATCTTCAAGAGGCGATTCACCATCCAATACCTTTCTACAGTTTTTGATAGGAGTTGTTGAGACTCCCGCTCTACCAATTAATTTCTCAACATGATGGAATGCTGAAGCTTCAACAAAGATATATCCTTTCATGTAGTTAGGGCTTAATACACCATATATTTCTCCTTGAATATCCATAAGTGAACCACTTCCTGATAGTCTTGCTTGAATCTCTTTCGCCACATTTTGCTCTTGACCGATACTAGTTTTGAGGATATACAAGAAAGAAGCAACATCTCCATACATATCTCTAAGACTTGGAGTACAGTATTCTTTCTTACCAATCATTCCTGGATCTACCCATTCTGAATTTTTGTACAATGTTTTAGGGGTAACAACATTACTTTCAGAAATGAACAGTATAGGTGTAATCTCTAATAGAGTATTACCCATTGCAATTCCTCTTGATTCTCCAGTTCTAACATGTTGTAATTTTTCTGCGGGTATTCCTGTTGATTCTACGATTCTAGATACTACATTATCTAGATCGTTGTGGTCTCCATAGCCATAAACTCCGTCCCAAGCACCGGGTAAATCAGATACCTCATCCGCTCTTTGCATAAGCAGAACTTTTTCCTCATGACGAATAAATACTGTAAATGCATCAGACATAAAAACCACTTTCAATTTACTTCGTTAACCAATCAAAGAATGAAGGTAGTAGATTGTCCATCAGATATAACATGACAAATCCAATTCCTCCAAGCACAAACATTCCAATTCCACAAACAATTACTGTTTGACGAAATTCTTCTTTGGAAGGTTTTCTAGCCATCTTAAGAATTCTTGCATAAGAACCTGTTTGAAGACTACGTACACGGCTCTCAATCTCGTCTTGCCAGTCTTGGACTTTCTCCTCGACTACACTAACGTTTGAGTTCTCTACAGCCATGACTTTCCCTCAGAAGCGCCTCGGCGACCGACCGACCTCATTTAAGCACGTCGGGAGACCCATTGGAATTTATCTTAGACAAGTTCGGGTAATATCAGTTAATAAATTCTACAGTTCTTGTTTTTAAATTACGCATCTGTGTATGTAAAGCAGCACCATGAATTTGTTCAGATTTCACTCCTGTTAACACAAGCAGTACACGTATTTCATCACCCATTTCTTGATCTGTAGTAGCGCCTAGAATTATTCTTGCATAAGGATTTATTTTATCACGTATAATCTTAGCACATTTTTCAGTATCTCCTAAAGATAGTCCGGGGCCCCCAACTACGTTGATTAGCGCACCCCTAGCATCTGAGATATCAATATCTAATAATGGGGAATGTAGCGCCTCTTCTGTTGCCTTTTCTGCACGATTAGATCCGTTGGCTTCTCCCAACCCAATCATAGCAACCCCTCCTCCATTTTCCATAACAGAGCGTAAATCTTGGAAATCAAGATTTACGATACCTTCCTTTGCAATCATTTCAGAAACTCCAGAAATTGATCTCATCAGTAACTCATCAGCAACTCTAAATGCTGCATCAAGAGGTAAATCTCTTACTCCTTCAACTTCTAATAGTCTTTCATTTGGTAACACTACTACAGTATCGCAAACTTCTCTTAATCTTTCAAGACCCCATTCTGCATTTTGTCTCCTTAGAGCACCCTCAGAAAGAAATGGATAAGATACAACCGCTATAGTTAGTGCACCAGCAGTTTTTGCTAATCTTGCAACTACATGAGCTGAACCAGTGCCTGTACCTCCTCCTAGGCCTGCTGTGATGAATGCTAAATCACAATCATCAACTTCTTTTTTTAGAGAAATCTCAGATTCATATGCTGCCTGCTCTCCTTTTTCCGGGTCTCCCCCCGCTCCTCTACCGCGAGCAGTTCTTCCAATCAGAACTTTATTCTCTACTCCTACTCTAAGTAGATGTTGAGCATCTGTATTGATTGCCATACCTCTAACATAAGTATCGTCGAATAATCCTTCTTGTTCTAATCTTGCTACTGTATTAGAGCCACAACCTCCACAGCCAAAAACTCGTATCCTTGGTTGTAAAGATGATAGTAACTGTACAAGCTCAGAATCACTCTCTGTATCTATTGGTGCAGATGGTATTCCTTCATCTTCTTGAAGTTCCAATACACGGTCGATGATACTCTTCACGAGGCTTAGGCGGATTGTACAGAGGATAACCATTACCCTTACTGTAATGAGTATAGTTACGGTTTCGTTAGATAATGCAAACTACGAATCATAATTCTAACAACTGACTTCTTGTACTATTAAAGCGTACAATAAATGTATAAATTCCACCCCAAGCAGAGATAGCCAACGCTCCAGTCATTCCATTTAGTTCTTCATTACCCAGCAAAATATATTCGAAAAATTCATGGTAACTAACTAAGTCAATTCCAGTACTACCGGTATAGGCTTGCATAGCAGCAATCAGTAACCCAAGAAGAGTGATAATCATACGGTCGGCTCTAGAAAATCCTCCATAAATTCTATCTAATCCAACAGATTGAGCCTGTGTTCCCATGTATGAACCTAGTAGTGTGAGTAATCCGGCTGCAAGGCCTGCACTCATGTTACTTACAAAAGCAGCATTCATTCCTATTGCAACTAGTAATCCAACATCCACAATTCTATCAATTGTATGATCTAAAAAGTCCCCATAAGGTCCATCTGTACCTTGATGTCTTGCTAGTGCTCCGTCCAGTGCATCTAATACACCAGCAACTAACACTAATATTACTGCCAGTATTATCATCAATGAACCATTAGTATCCATTTCTGCAATTGCTAACATGTAAAATCCAACTACTGAAACTAATAAAGAAGTCCAAGTTAATACTGAAGGATCTAAATCTCCTAATTTAAGCACTATTGGTTGTATTGCTTTTGTCCATGTGTCTCTCATTCTTTCTAACATATTATTCCTCCATTGACGCTATCCAATCTATGTCTGTGTCACTAGCATTTGGTTTGAAGTCATCTGCTATCCATTTTATGATACGCTCTTTAACTTCATTTGCAGTTAATTCCGTGGTATCCAATTCTAACCAACCATCTCTATCTTCATTATCATTCCAAGCACTTCCAATTAACTCCCACTCTACATTACCTTGAATTTTCTTTTTTGAATAACCTCTTTTTGCGAGTCTATCTTCTAATATATCTGGTTTACAACGTAGGATTATGGTATGATCACATGGTAAAAAATGAGAAAGATGTCCATCTATAATAGTAATATTTTCAGGCATTATATCCCAAGCATTACTAAGTATTGAAATTAATAATTCTATATCTATTGGTTTAGAATCATCCGAGGTATCTAACTCGCCTAAACAATTATGTTTATCTGCTATTTTTTCCAAAGATAATACATCGAAACCTTCGCTCTGAAGAAGGCGAGAAATTGTAGTTTTTCCAGTTCCAGGAGTACCACTTAGTGCAACCCTACATCCTTCTCGCATATTTGTTGGGAGTTGGTATAACGAATGAATCCTCCCTTTTGCAGGCGTAACATTGACTTCATTAGTTCTCTCGCAAGGTATGATGGTTAACATTACGAGCATTGCCAAAGCCTTCGATCCCAGAGAAAGTAAACTGAATATTTTGTTAGTTGCAGTTCCCTTGACAGTTTATTTCAATTACATCGCTCATGACCCAAATATTTCCTTCATAACTTCAATGATTGCAATAATGCCACTAGCATTCCTAATGGGTAAAGCCACAGAAGAGATTGCTTTGAGAACTTCTGAATCAGTTGGGGGTTTGTTAAATGCAACTTTTGGTAATGCGGCAGAGATGATACTTGCTTTGTTCGCCCTTTATGCAGCATCCACTACAACTTCTCCTGAAACAGCAGAAAATATGATTCATCTTGTCCAGGCTAGTCTTATTGGCAGTATTCTTGGTAATCTATTGCTGGTTATGGGGCTATCATTTGTTTGGGGAGGGATACATCATTCTGAACAGAAATTTTCGGAAACACAAGTGAGTTCTAATAGTTCACTATTATTGCTCGCAGTAATCGTCTTGATAATTCCTACAGTGTTTAATTTCACAGTAGACGGAACAGCAGGTGATGAAGGTGTTGAAAAATTATCTCATGCGGCTGCAATAATCCTGTTGGCAATATATGGACTATTTCTTTTATTTCAATTGAAGACTCATTCTCATTTGTTTGCAACTGATAATGTTCATCATGAAGAACCACAGATGGACCAAAAAGATGCTATAATTCTACTAGTTTTAGCGACAATATTAGTATCATGGATGGCAGAAGTATTAGTTCATTCTGTTGAATCAGCAGCCGAGCAATATCATCTTCCATATATTTTCATTGGAGTTATTCTCCTACCCCTATTTGGTAATGCGGCAGAACATTTCACAGCAGTATCAGTAGCTGCAAAAAATAAGATGGATTTATCTTTTGCAATTTCTATCGGTTCATCTACTCAAATCGCAGTATTTGTAGCTCCTTTGATGATAATGGTTGCTTGGATGTGGGGTGTTCCATTAACTTTTGAGTTTGGAATTCTTGAAACAATTGCAGTATTCCTTGCAGTTTCAATTGCTAATCTAATAGCAGCAGATGGAAAATCAAATTGGTTAGAAGGACTTATGCTGCTGTCAACATATGCAGTTCTTGGGCTAGCCTTCTTTTTCCATCCCTGATGATTTTGTAGTTTAAGATTTGAAACTACTACTTATAATAGTGAATGTACCATGTGATATTTATGGAGATTGGGATAGATAGTTTTGCAGAAGCACAACTAGACAATGGGAAAAGTTATTCTGAAAATAGTGCTCAATCAATTTCTGATCTCCTTGACAGAATAGAGCATGCTGATAAAGTTGGCCTAGATGTTTTCGGTATTGGTGAACATTATCGTAAAGAATTTTTAGATTCTGCCAATTCAGTTATCTTATCAGCAGCAGCATCTAGAACAAAAAACATAAGATTAACGAGTGCAGTTACCGTATTAAGTGCGGCAGACCCTGTAAGGGCATTCCAAAATTTTGCTACTCTAGACCTAGTATCTTCTGGCCGTGCAGAAATGGTAGTAGGAAGAGGTTCCTTTACCGAATCTTATCCACTATTCGGATTAAATTTAAATGAATACGATGAAATCTTTTCTGAGAAATTAGATTTATTATTATCAATACGTGATAATGAGACTGTTAATTGGTCTGGACGTTTTAGACCCGCATTACACAATCAAGAGATTTATCCTAGACCTCTACAAGAAAAATTACCTATTTGGTTAGGAGTTGGAGGAACTCCTCAATCATTCGTAAGAGCAGGATTGCTCGGTTTACCATTAATGATAGCAGTCATTGGTGGAGAAACTCACAGATTTCGTCCATTAGTTGATCTATATAGGGAAGCCGGTGAACGTGCTGGTCATAATCCTGAACAGCTGAAAGTTGGCCTCCATTCACTGGGGTTTGTTGCAAATGATTCGCAAGAAGCTAGAGATATTTATTTCCCAGGATATGCGAAGGCTTTCACAAAAATTGGGAAGGAAAGAGGTTGGCCTCCAGTTACTAGGCATAGATTCGATCAACAAACTGGGCCTCTTGGCGCTTATGTGATTGGTGACCCAGAAGAAGTTGCCGAGAAAATAATTAGACATAGTGATGCATTAGGAGGGATATCACGTTTTTCTTTCCAGTTAGATAATGCAGGTCTCACACACAATCAGTTAATGGACACTATAGGTCTGATAGGAAAAGAGGTCTCACCACTGATAAATAAGGGTCTTTAACCGATTAATCAAAGACCACATACTTATCCCTAAGAATATGAGTCGTGTTCTGAATTGGTCTGAAGACGAACTATCAACCTACTATTTTGATAGAGAAATAGACTTATCTTGGCTCAATAAATCCTCTAGACATCAGTTTCGATGGAAGTCACTGAAAGGCCCATGGGTTACATCAGACAGAAGAATTTCTTCTTCAAAAAAATTGATTCAACTATTTTCTGATTCAATTCCGACTGATGTTTATGTTTCAACTTCTTCATGGCTCAATCCAGTCAATCTTCCTAGAATTAAAGATACGAAAAAACCCTCACCCATACTTTTAGATCATCTTGTTGTATTTGATATTGATATCAGACCCTTTTGTCTTATTCGCTTAGAAGAAGCAAGAAAAGCAACTTTGAATCTTAGAAATTGGTTAATAGAAAATACTGATATTAAAATTAGACATATCACATTTTCAGGAAGTAAGGGGTTTCATATTATTGCTGAAGACCCAAATAGAGTTCCATTTTCTGAACCTGATCCCGTATTGAGAGAAGAGAAAGTTAAATTTCAACGTAAGCAACTTTTGAATCAAGTAATTGAAGCGGGGCATCCTGTTGATAAGGTTGTAACTGCAGATACTAGACGAGTAATTCGTTTACCGGGGACTATTCATGGTAAGACTGGTTGGATTTGTACAATTCTCAATAATGAATGGATTGAATCACCAGTCAATGAATGGATAAATGAAATTCCTAAACATGAATCTGCAATTAAAATCCCGAAAAGACCACCAATTAAAATACCTAAATTTACTCTTGCTAAAATGAATTTAAGATTTACACCCGAAAAAATAGTAAGTTCCCCTCAACATACTAGTTTAGAATTAAGTAGTCATGTTTCCGGAACCAAAGACCGTTCTGCATTTGTATCATGGTTACCCAGAAAATGGGGAGATATTCGTTCATCAATAGAGAAATCACAAGAACTGTTCTATCGATTAAATTTAGGCCCGATTGCATATTTTCATGACCATGAAAGAGTTTTAGTAATTATTCCGAGAGCAATTCCTAGAGACTTTCTGCTTAGTAAATTATCTCAAAAAGATTTCAAGAATTTTGTTTATGAAACACGCCATATGGGTCATAGTTGGACAAGAATATCAGGTAGACTAGTTGGAGAAAATTGGGAAGGAGAGATTGAACCAGTAACAGTACTCGGATACGAATTCTCTGATGAATGTCTACACCCTTGGTCTGCACCTCATCTTGAGATATGTTCACGTTTGGGCCTGCCTATTCGAGAGCATCAAGGTGAAGTCTCAGGAAGTGATAAAGTACCAATTAGGGTAGCAATCCGGCGTTGAGTTTATCTCCTTGTTTTCAGACGACGCGTTGTCCCAAAGAAGGAGCCTCACGGCGATGACTGCAGATGCTACGCATCAACCACAACGAACCCAAAGGCCATGGCGCCGGGACAGCGCCATGGCCAAAACAAATAAGGTGAAATAATGGGCTTTTTTGATAAAATCATAAAGGCATTTGCAGGTAGTGATAGAGCTAAGCAAGGAGCATGGTTGCCTGATGTGTTCGAGATTGATTGGAAATCTCCTAACTATCGTGATTCAAGCGATTATCCTCGTAGAGACCCCAATCGTAAATTAACCAAAAGAATGGAAATTTCATATAATCGATTAATTGCTCGTTTAGAGCCAGTTCAAACTATCGAAGAAGGTATAAAGCAATTTCATTATTATTTCTATAATGTTCATCCGGAGCATGCGAAAAATTTCTTCAATCACCCCCATGTAGTCAGAGCATTAAACCTAGAACCAGTTTTAGAATCTAACATCCAATCTGAAGTAGTTAATTGGTGGGATGTTAAATCAGATAATAATTCTACAATTCCTTCATCATCAGTTCCAATTCCTCAAAGTGTAGACATTTGTGGTGATGTGAATTGTTCAAAAAGCGTAAATGCATTCGATTTCAGATGTTTTACTTGTAGGAAAAGATTCTGTGATGCACACAAAGGTATCGGAATTGATTGTAAATCTTGTGAAAACTTGGCTAAGTAAATACGCTTTTACTATGAAAATCTCCTCTTGGTGAAAGATTTTTCTCAACTGCCCAACGAACTCGTTCTCTACCCTGTTTACTGTAACCATACATTACTTCCCCCGGGCTTACTTCGAAGTTCCAATGTTTTTGGAAAATAGCTGCATCTTCTTTATTTTGAGCTAACTTTTTGGGTACAGAATGAAACATTGCGAGCCTTTTTTTCTTTGTTCTAAAATATTTCCCAATTACTTCAGGAAGTAATTTACTAACCCATGTATCACTAATCATCTTTACTTGTCTTGGAATCATGTATCTTGGATTATCTAGTGGCCCTAGTACTTGTTCCATAGCTTCTGTAAATATTTTCGAATCTTCTTCTGAAGCGTCTTCAAGATATGCTCTCATCCAACCCCCTCCCCTATCTCCTGATGCAATAGTAGGATTTGTATCCAAATTTCCCGTTTCTCTTAGTGCTCCAGAAACAGCCGTTGCTATTGCGAGTACTAATGATTCATCATTCCACTCAGGTCTTTGAAATGAAGTACTCAATATTGGCCATCCACCTGAAAAACCGTCTTTCATTTTCATTTCAATTGCTTCTTTCGGCTCTGCATCGAAAGGTTCACCAATTTTCCATAGTTCTCTTGTTCTTTCTCTATTTCTGGCTCTACGAATCATTTCCTCATTGAAGACATCCAAAGTTTCAGAGATCCCTTCCGGTCTCACTTCGGTAAATGCAGCATGTACATGACCCACGCCCTTCTCAATAGCACTATCGTCACACACTCCATAAAGCCTCGAATGCTTTCTCTTGAAACGATGATAGTCATCAAATCCTTTGCTGAATTCTTCTGCTAAGCATACAATATCCCAATTATTTGCCACCTTCTCAGGATTCTTTTTATCAAGTCTAAATGAACGTCCTCTCAATTGATTAATGCTCATACTGGTTGTTACTGTTGTCAAATCAATTAGAACATTAATTCTACTAGCATCCCAACCTTCTCCAAGTAATCCTCTAGTTCCTACTAGACATTTTGTAACCCCTTCTTGAAACAATTCTGTAATCATCTCAGTATAGTATCTAGGTTTCCATTGATTTCCTCTTCCTCTAATTTCATTATAACCTTCTTTTTCGACATATTCGATTTTTATATCTAATTCTTTTTCTTTAATCCAATCTTTAAATTTCGGTATTATTATTTCACATAAATCATCATCTACTAATACTGTAGAGCCAGTCATTAAAACTGGATTAAGTCGATCAGTTGTCTCATCAATTAGAAGTGAACGGAATGCTGCGATGGCTCCTCCTGCATTTTTATCTAGGACTCCCTCAACTAGAGCAGTAGCTGAAGTTTTCTCAAAGTCAGTAACAATTACTGCTCTAATGTCTGGCCCTAGAGCTTGCATTTCTGCAGTTAAGACATCTCTCAACGCATCATATTTTGCCGACGCATATGCCATTACACGCCCTACAGGCGACGCACATGGCCTCATTCCGGTTTCAGTAATCTGATGCCCCAACATCCTTAATCTTTGAATAGCCAATTCTGCTAATTCATGATCTTTCTCATTTTTTGAACGAAGAAGGCCATGTCTAATATAACGGTCCAATAATGTAATCATAACTTGGTTTTTTGTTAAATCTAAATCAATTAATTTTTGTTCGGGGAATGGTACATTTTCCGGTAATTCTATTTCTTTGTAAAGAAGATAGAGTCTAGCAGAATTAGCCAGATTCTCATCTCTTTTAACAAAAGAGGTCCAATTTTTTACCGAGCCACTAGGAAGTAATAATTTACTCAGAACTTCAGTTAACCAAATATCTAACTTTGGTGTACGATTACTAGTATCTTCAGGGCCATTACTAATTTCTTCAATTAATTCTTCAAATTCTTTATCAACATTAGCAATATATTGCAACTCTTCAGGGTTTGGTCTTACAAAATAAGCTAAGTCCTGATAAGGGGATAAATTCGAATCTCTAACCAATGCTGGAACAGGCACTTCATAATCTACTTCCCCAAAAAATTCTTTATATCTTTCACCATCATCAATACTCACAGAACCTATGTCTGGAGGTGTAGCTGTAAGCCCCAAAACAATTGGATTTCCAAAATATTCTCTTATCTCACTTAGGACCCTTCCCCAGTGTCCGAGTAGATGATGACATTCGTCAAGGATTATCATGCCAATTCCTGTTTTTGCAAGATTTTCTAGGTTCTTTTTCGAAGATTCATGCAATACCCATAAAGCATTACCATGACTAGCAAAATCATCTCTTACTTGTTTCCGATAAGAATTGAATCTATCATTAAAGTAATCATTATTATTATCTTCTAAGTCTTTAATCCAAGCTTCAGCAGTATCCTCACTATCTGCTTCATTTTCTGAAATTAGTTTATTTATCCATATTTTCATTGCTGCATCATCTAGATTTTTATCATCTCTCTTTGGAAGAGTAACTGATTGATATGTTAGAGAAGTTAGTAGCCCTGGAGAATTTGTATTTGTAAGAATTTGATCTTCCTTCCCGTCTAAATTGAACAATTCTTTAGCTCTAGCTACCCACTGTGCTTGAATCGCAGAGTTAGGGCTTAAAACAAGAGTGGGCAATCTTACAAGATCAGACCAAGTATACAGTCCAAGAACTGTCTTTCCTGAACCTGGAGGCGCTACAATATGCAGATTTTTTTCGCCTGCATCTAATTGTTTACGAATTATGTCTGATGATGCTAATTGCGAAGGACGTAACTTTCCAGAGAAACCAATCTCTCCGAAGTTATTCATAATTATCTCTAGAGAGTCCAAGATAAAGATGTATGGACTACCACGTCCTAATTTTAGTGATTGTCACTTTCTTTCAAGCAAAGATTGACGGTAAATGACCTCTTGGAACAATCATGTTCGTATCTGAGGTTGGTGTTAGAAGAGTAACAAATACTCGATTAATTGACCACGATGGTATAGTTAAATATGGAGATTTTTTACTTCATGAAAATGGTAGTTTTTCTCAAAGTAATGGAGACGAAGATGTAATTGAAGTATTTGATGGTTCAATGCGGCTCATTACTCGTTCTTTTCAGAATTGGCACACACATCTACCCATGGTTCTGAACAGAGGAATGGGAGAAGGGCTTCCATTAATGGAGTGGTTAGAAAAATCAATATTTCCTGTCGAGAAATTTCTAACACCAGAGTTTGTTGAAATTGGAACTCGTGCAGCAGCGGCAGAACTGATATCGACTGGAACTACCTTTGCTTGTGATATGTATTTTCACACTGAAGTAATTGGAGAGACACTAGCGAAAACGGGTCTAAGAGCGGAATTATGTGGTCCAATAACTGATGGTTTAACTCCAAATTTCAAACCTGGTTCAGGGGATGCATTGAAACATATGCGGTCCCTAATCAAAGAAGGTTCATCTCGTCCAGATAGAATATCATATGGTATAGGCGCTCATTCAGTTTATGTTTGCAGTGAAGAAACTCTAAGAAAAGCCTCAGAAGTTTCGAAAGAAACTAATTGTAAATTGAGTATTCATACTTCAGAGACTCGTAAAGAAGTTGCAGATTGTCACTCACTGACGGGAATGTATCCAATAGAATATCTCGATTCACTCGATTTCTTTTCAGATGGTAATACTGTTTGTGCTCATTGTGGATGGGTTACAAAAAAAGAAATGAGAATATTGGCTAAACATGAGGCCCATGCAGTTCATTGTCCTACTTCTAACCAAAAATTAGCTTGTGGAGGCACTCTTTCTTATCCTGCTATGATAGAAGCAGGAGTCGATGTTAGATTGGGGACTGATGGTGCTGCTAGTAACAATAGTCTCGACATGCGTTCTGAATCTAAAGCAGCGAGTTTGGTTCAAAGGCATGATCATTGGGATGCGAGAATTCTAGACCCAATTGAAACTTGGAAATTAGCCACTAAAGGTTCAACAGATTGGATTACTTGGAATCTTGATGACATTCGTATGCGCCCTATTGGCCGAGATAATCGTAGAATCCTTGCTAATACGATATATTCTGGTGGAGACGTCTTAGATGTTTTTGTAGGAGGAGAAGCTATTCGCCGAAACGGAAAAACTCTAACTATTGATGAATCCAAGGCCTGTAAAGACATTGAAGATGCTGCGATTGATTATTATTCTGAAATCTGAATAAATCACTCTGCTTTAGAGACGTTGATGGCATTTGGACCCTTAGGACCTTCTCCAACTTCAAACTCAACAGAGTCTCCATCTTTAATTTCGCCTTCAACTTGAGTATAATGAACAAACAGGTCTTCACCATCTTCCTGTTCTATAAATCCAAATCCTTTTTTCTGATTAAACCACTTGACTGTACCTTGAGCCATATTACCTACGCGCTGACCATACTACTTCAACTAGTGTACTCCAAGATAACAAAATTACCTATAATTTAATGATTGGAGTGATTTCAAATTTTGATTTCTCGAACTTTAATTTCTTTGAGTGCTTTTCTTACATGACCGGTAACTCCCAGCTGACTAGTATGAGCATAAATTATGATTCCTTCCGGATTAACAATTAACGTAACTCTGGCAGGAAGAAAACCTAAATTTTTTTTCAGTTTCAAACATTCTGCAAGTATGCCCCCTTTATCGCTCAACAGAGAATACTGAAGATTATGTTTCTCTTTGAATTTTTTATGCGAAGATACTGAATCAGAAGATACCCCAAAGATCTGAACTCCAAGATTATTAAATTCTTCATACTTATCTCTAAATGAACAAGATTGTAGAGTACATCCCGGAGATTCATCTTTTGGATAAAAAAATATTACACTCCATTTTCCATTTATGTCTTCTTTAGTAATTAATTCTCTCTTTTCATCATACAAGTTAAACTCTGGAAATTTAGTATCTACTAGATATTCATGAGTATCTCTCATTCAACTATCTCCACTTACCTAATGAATCTCTTAAGGCATCTTCAAGATTTTTATGAATAAATTCATAACCTGATTCTTCCAGTCGGTATGGCAAAACTCTCTGCCCATCAATTAGTAGATGTTTAGCAAGTTCACCAAATAAGATTTTCATTGAAAATCCTGGTATTGGAGCGATTGCAGGACGTCTGAGTACCTTACCAAGTGTCTTTGAGAAAACTTTCTGCATACAAGGATTAGGAGCAGTCAAGTTGTAAGCACCTTCACAATCACGATTCATCATTAAATGATGAATAGCATATATTTCATCATCAAGAGAAATCCATGACATCCATTGTTTTCCGCCCGCAAGGGGGCCACCACCACCCATTTTCCAGGGAAGTAACATGCGTCCTAGAGCTCCACCTGTAGCTGCCAATACAATACCGTTTCTAGTATTAATAACCCTGATACCAGCTTCTCTTGCAGAATCCGCATATGATTCCCATTGAATTACTGTATCTGTCAGGAATCCTTCCCCTGGTTCACTATTTTCTGTTAATTCTTCATCTCCTCGATTACCATAGTAACCTACAGCACTGGCCACGATAAATGCTTCAGGCTTTTTCTCCAGTTTACTCATGGTGTCAGAAAGTAATGTTGTGCTATCTTTCCTAGAATTAATAATCAAGGCTTTTCTCTTTTTACTCCATCTTTTGTCACCAATCCCTGCACCTCCTAGATGTATAATTACATCAAAACCTTCTATATCTTCTGGATTTAGAATACCTTTATCTGGTTTCCAACTTAGTTCTTTTGCTCCTTCTTTAGCCGGCCTTCGTACAAGTCTCCATACATCATGTCCGCCAGTATCTAAGAAAGCAACTAATTGTGTCCCTATCAATCCAGATGAACCAGCGATTAAGATTCTTTTTCTTGATTCATTAAGATATTTTTTATGCTCATTCAGATCTCTTTGTAATCTCAGTTCTCTTGCTTTGAACATAGAAGATATTCTTCCTGTAACCAATGCTCCTCCAAGTATTCTATCAACTAACATACCGAATGGTCCAAATGGTACACTATATTTTACATCATCAACGACAGTTGTAACTCCATCTTTTTCAGTCAAGTAATGATCATGATCCCATTTCCAAAAAGGCCCTTTAACCATTGTATCTGCAAAATAGTTTGGTTTGTCATAGGCCGTATGTTCAGCAACCCAAGTCATGTTTACAAATGGTAGTCCAGGAGCTGGAAATCTGAACACTCTTTGAGATCCAACTTCAAGAGAGTCATCTGCCCGAACTTCTTCTGCAACTTCCCAAGGTGGCATCAATCTTCTAAAAGAGCCTTCATGTTCAAACCAATCAAAAGTCGATTCAATATCTGCATTTACAACAGTTTCATGTCTATAATTAGTCATTTCATCACCCGAACTTTGCCAAAGTCACATTCTCTTCCTTTGCATATTTTTGAAGATAATTTTTTAATTTTAATTTTCTATACGCAGATTCTGAAGACATATACCTAACTTTACCAAATATTGGTCTTTCGGGCCCCCATGCTCTATCATGTCTTCCGAGTACCCAGAATATTCCCGTGTAGGAGTTAGGATCTCTTCCATCAAGAGCCCACTTATCGTTAATGTAGATCATATTTTCAGCCGCAATTTCTGGGCTTGGAGACCACTCGAGGATTTTCTTTCCCCATAGCATTCTCATGTAATTATGCATTTGACCAGTTCGGAGTAATTCTCTTTGTGCAGAATTCCAAATCTCATCATGAGTTTCTGCTCTTTCTAATTCTTCCAATGAATATATGGTTCTATCATCATTAATATGTTCTTTCATAGATAATTTTGCCCAATTAGGAATAGTTTCAATAGTTGCATGGTCTTCTCTGTTGTGTGCAAAATTAAACCCTAGTTCTCTCCAAGTAATAATTTGATCTAAAAATGATGATGATGATTCAGAAACACCCCACCACCCACTTCTTGTACCCTTACCCGTATCTTCATGGTTCAACGAGTTAGGCCCCCAATTCTCTTTTGTTAATACATTTTGAATTATTTCATAAGAGGATATATGGCCAAAGTGTAGCCAAGGAGAAAGTCCACTAACTGCAGGCTTATCGGGATTATTTCTATCTGTATTATACTTGTTAAGCCTGTAATTTAGAAATTTTTGCAAACGTATTCTAGCTTGATTAACCCCACCTTTTGAAGTTGATACTGCTGGAACTGTGTGGTCAATTGGAAACTCTTCCATTGCTTGATTTCCAATTTCTCCTCCCTCTGCAACTCTCCATAACCATTCTAGAGGTGTCGACTCAAACCCAAAATCCTTCTTCAAATTATTAATAATTTCTTTACTAATTCTTATGTCATTTTCTCTATGTTGAACAGAATTCTTTTCTGGGATAGTTTGAAAAGCATCTAAAAGATTTTTTTGCATATATTTTCTGAATGAGTATGCAGTAGTAAATTCTTTTTCAGCCCAATTCATCGGAAAGATACCATTTGAATCTACAGCATCTACTCTAACTTGTAGATTTCTTGCAGCAGCATCTCTAATCTTACTCGGTGTGTAGGTGGGATAATCATCAATTACCACACAAACAGACCTTTCAGATAGAGATGCTAACATTTTTGCTCCCGCTCTTTGTTTGATTTCTACCCATGGAATGTAAGATACTAAGTTTTCACTGAATTCATCGATATTATCCATAATTCCTTGTACCATAAAAGATAATATTCGATCATTAGCAAATTTATGTGTTATGGACACTGCCTCTACAACTAGTATCGGCTTTTTCAGTTGATTTGATAGATTAACTGCATGTTGAAGAGATGCATTAAATGAGAATCGTCTACAAGATGTCATCCAATATAATATAAAATCCCCGTCATTATTTATTTGACAATCGTTCATCGTCAACACACGAGATTCTGTGAGCTTAGATGATGAATACAACTGGGACACCGTACTTCCACCTTCTTACTAGCATATAACCAAGTGTTTTCAATAACCGGTATAAACAAACATTAGTTCATAAGTGAGTAAGCCGAGGCGTGCTTATGACCATTCAAGTCAAAAAGTTGCAAATCACAGAGATGAAGAATATAGAATCGGATGCTTTTCTACCTACCGAAAGTGGTAACTTTAGAATCGCTGTCACCCCTGACGAGAGAGGAATGGAACATGCTCTATTGTATGTGGAGGGGTTTTCAAAATCAGTAAATCCTCTAGTTCGTATTCATTCTGAGTGCCTGACTGGAGATGCCTTTCATTCGTTGAAATGTGACTGTGGAGCACAGTTAAAGAAATCCATGGAATTAATACAAAAAGAGGGTTCTGGAGCAATTGTATACTTGAGACAAGAAGGCCGAGGAATTGGTTTAGAATCGAAGATTCAAGCCTATGCATTACAAGATAGAGGTTATGACACGCTCGACGCAAACCTTGCGTTAGGTCTACCTGCAGACGCCAGGGATTACGAAATAGCAGCAACAATGTTGAAGAAAAAAAATGTAACTAGCGTTCGTCTAATGACCAACAATCCATTGAAGGTTAAAGGATTAAGAGATAATGGTATCACAGTATCTGATAGAGTCTCACATGTCAGTGGTTTGTGTGAGTCAAATAGAGACTATCTCAATACAAAGAAGGCGCGTATGGGACATCTACTTGACCTAGAGTAAGTATTTTAGCAATATCAAAGGAGATGGACATATGGTAGTGTCAGTGGGAGAGAAAGCTCCGGACTTTATATTGTTAGATAGTGATTCTAATGAGTTTAAGTTTTCAGACTTAGATGGGGAATGGAAAGTTATCTTCTTTTATGCAAAGGACGGTTCGCCAACTTGCAAAAGAGGATGTCTTAGTTTCAAAGAACAATATGATTTGTTTCGATCTCTTACACCTCCTGTAGAGATAATTGGTATCAGTCAAGATTCAACATCAGATCACAAAGAATTCAAAGAAGAGCTTGGCCTACCATTCCCTTTACTTTCTGACCCAGATAGATCTATTGCAGACATGTACGAAGTACCTGTATATCTCGGACAATTTCCTGCAAAGTCTTCATTTGTAATAGGCCCTGATAGAGAAATTCATTATGTCTATGATTGGTTATTCCGTCCCAGAAATCATGTGGCTAAGATTTTGGCTGCTATGAGTGACGTTACAAAACGGAGAGAATTTTAATGAGTTGGGAAGTCATCTTAAGTGACGCAGGATTGAATGAAAGAGAAATTAAAGCGGTTTTGGTTCTTTCTTCTAAATCAAATTTAAAGGCGAGTGAGCTTGCTAAAGAATTAGAAACTACTCGTTTAGATGCTTACAATTCCCTAGAAAAATTACAGTCAATAGGTTTGGTGAAAACAACTGCAGATAGGCCGATGAGATTTTCCTGTCCTCCAATTACTGAAGCAGTTGAGCACCTTATCGGAATTAGAAAATTGCAGCTACAAAGGATAGAGCAAGCGTATGAAGAAGTGCAAGTAAATCCTAATACTCTCAAATTTAATGAAACAGTTGAGGAGAGTACAGATATTAATCCAAAATTCGCTGTACTAAAAGAACGAACCCACATTATGAAGAGAATCGAAAAGATGGCGGATGATTCTACACAGAATTTAATATTATTATTAGGCAAATTTGGGATCCTTCACCTTTGCCGGAGCCCGGCAATTACCGCTGTAAATAATGCCGCTAACAGAGGAATTAATATTCGTGTAATCGGACAATTAGATCGTCGTACTTTACGATTTTATGGAGACTTACACGACTTAATTGAAGTTCGACATACAGATAATTTGGAGGCTCAAGGTGCTTTGATGGATAATCTGGAAACTATCCAATATTTGAACATGGAAGAAAATCCCGTTGGAAGAGGTAAAGAAGATGCTGCCTTGGTAATCGAATCTCCTGATTTTTCAAATTCATGGGCAAATCTTGTAGAATCCATTTGGTCCGAAGGTGTCCCTCTAGATTCAGCATCTAAGAGATATACAGAGAATAGAATTGTTGATCCTTTGAGATTAACATTTGAGGGGGGCTCATTTTTAGAGCGAATCAGAGAAATTCTTGATGTCAATGATGATTTACCAACTGAAGATACACCTTTTGATCCGGAATCAATTCTTAATGCTGGCATGGAGATTAATCAAGCAAGAAAGAAACTAGAAACTGGTGGAGTTCAAAGTCTCGCGGCTTTTGGAATTGATATTGAAACTTTATTAAGACAGGTTGGAATAAGAATTGGAGAAGAACTGTCATTCTCAATGAAAGATATTAATGGCGATGTTGAATACTTGAATGAAATGATGGATTGGTGGGAGTATTCTGGTTTAGGTAAACTGACTTATGATATTGACCCAGTATTTCATATTGAAGTCCATCTTGATGAGAAGTTGTCAGAAGAAAGTCTTCCATTGTGGGCTCTTGATGACGGTATAATTGAAGGAGCTATTATGTCAAGATATGAATCAAGAGACGGCATAGAAGTCACCAGAATACTTGGAGATTCTTCAAATAATTTCCATAGTAGATATGAAATAATCATGAATTGATTTTTTTTTTCCTTTCTTAGATATAAACCATTGGGACATCCATTATACTCTAACCCTATTCCGATAAAAATATGGTACTAAAACCCGATGATTATGATTTTGGCGACGCTTCGAATTATTCTTTTGCAAACGAGATTACTTGTAGAAATGATGAAACACGAAAAATGTATATCCTTGCACATGGACACATGTTAAATTATAATCATGAAGAAGCCATTGCGTGTTTTCAAAAGTGTACCGAGTTAGACCCTGATTGTGCTATGGCATGGTGGGGCATTGCATACTGCCTGTCTTCAAATTACAACTGGTCCCCTGGCCTAGGTTCAGGGCATGATCCTATTCAACAGGCTATGTCTCTCAAAGATAAATGTACAGAATTAGAACAAGATCTAATAAATGCCTTAGCAGAAAGACATTCCGAAGAAGCTCGTGATGCTGCAGATCCTTCAGTCCTGAACATGGGAAATAGCCCTGAATTAAATATTGCTTTCGCAGATGCCATGGCCCCTCTTTATGAGAAGTATAAAGGGAACTTGGATGTAACTGCAATTTATGTGGAGGCTCTGATGAATCTAAAGGCATGGCAACTTTGGGATAAGAATACGAAAACTGGCGAAATAACTCCTGCTGATGATAATACTTTACTCCTTGTGAAAGTCCTGGAAGATGCATTTGAAAGCAGTGATGAAGCAAAGGTCCATCCCGCTATTTGCCACCTATACTGTCATGCATTAGAGTTGTCCCCCTTCCCTGAAAGAGCGCTTCCTGCTGCAGATGTTCTCCGCACAAGAATGCCCGGTCTAGGCCACTTAGTTCATATGCCCTCTCATATTGATGCTTGGGTAGGGCAGTGGAAAGAAGCTATAGATTGCAATATTGCAGCAGTGGAGGCCGATGATCGCTATGTCGAGATAACAGGTAATGAATCACAATTTTATAAATTTTACAGAATGCACAACCATCATTTCGTTGTTTGGTGTGCAATGTTCGATGGTCAATATGAAACCGCTTTAAAATATGCACGCAAGGCAGTTGAAACACTCCCTGCTGGTGATGCCAATTCAGGTGTTCAGTTCATGTTAGCGGGAGTGATACCAATGGGAGCTATTTTCCTTGAATCCTATGTTACAATGCCTTGGCATGTAATGATTAGATTCGGTAAGTGGAATGAGATTCTAAATGAACCATTACATACAGATAAAGATGTATTCCCTGCGGCTATAGCTACTCAGCATTATGCAAGAGGGGTTGCTTATGCATCTATGGGAATGGTACCTGAAGCAGAAGCCGAACAAGTTTTGTTCAAAGAAGCGTTACAGAATCCGGCTCTAGCAGGTAGAGTACTTCATAATAATTTGATGTACCAAGATCCAAGTGAAGGTCCTTGTATTCTTTTAGTGAATGATGCAATTTTAGATGGAGAAATTGAATATCGTAGGCAGTATCTCGCAAAAGAAAAAGGTCAAGATGCTGATTTTACAGCAGCATTCGATCACCTACGTCGTGGAGTAGATTTATCATTAAATCTTGCATACAACGAACCTTGGGGTCAAATGCAACCCGTACGCCATATTCTAGGTGCGCTACTTCTAGAACAAGGAGAAGTAGAAGAAGCTGAAGCAGTATACCGTGCAGACATCGATCTTTGGAAAGATAATATGTGGGGTCTATTAGGACTTAAATTATGTTTAGAAGCCAGAGGAGATACTTCTGGTGAGCTAGAAAAAGTAACTTCTCAATTTAACGAAAGAAGTTCTCGAGCAGATATTATTCCTGCTAAGACATGTTTCTGCGCTCAAGAGAGTAAGAACGATAGTTGCTGTTAATGATGGAAACTAATTTACAGTAGAAATTGGCTGTATTTTTCTCTATGGATTGATACGACCCATTATATTGGTTAGTGCTTACTTGTATATGTGAGATTACTGACTTTCTTATTCTTCATGCGTGAAATCTTGAAGAAAAAACCAGCAGATTTGGACTGGATTCAGAAACAAGGACTACTTTCAGTTAAATTGGCACAGATTTTTGCTCTCAGATCCGATTTGATTGGTGTTGAAAAATGTAGGCAACTACAACAATTGTATCAGCATGCAGCCAGTATTCCGACTGAAGATGTATTTGCTAACCTTGAATCCAGAGCACCTGAAGGTTTTTTTGATGCATTTGAGAATATTGAGAAAATGCCTTTGGCAGCAGCATCTGTTGGTCAAGTACATAGAGGGAAATTAAAAACAGGCGAAGAAGTAGTAGTTAAAATAATTAAAAATCAAAATTCTAAAACATTTAGAAGAGATGTCGAGAGAATGAGAAGATGGCTCAGAATTTTTCTATTCTTTAACAGAAAACTTCGCAGAGTAGGTAATCCTGTTGCTTTACTAAATCATGTTGCAGATTATACGACCAGAGAACTCGACTTACGTAACGAAATCAAAGGGGCAAAAGAACTAGAAGAAATAAAATATGAAATTTCTAAGAATTTCCCTATGGATTTGTTGCGATTTCCGAAATATTGGTCTGAGTTATCTAATGAGGATGTTTTAGTTTCTGAGTTTATTGAAGGTAAATCTCTAGAAGACGGGATTGAAGAAAAATCACTTACTTGGGATACTCTATTGCAATTATTTAGAATTCATGGGGCTTATCTATTTGGAATCGGTACTTTTCATGGAGACTTACATCCTGGAAACTGTATCATAGACAATGAAGGTAAGTTTGTTTTTATCGATAATGGAGCAATATGCCATGCTCCTTCCAAAGTCAATCTGTCGCTATTCCAATTCTTTGAGTATTTATCTGCAAATAACTTCAAGGAAGCCTTTGATTCACTCCTCGGTTTATCAGATTCTCCATTGAATTCTAGTAATTTAGATAATTACTACAAAGAAATGAATAAGATTTATGACGGCTTTGAAAATCAATCAGTTGGTGAGAAAAGTTTGACTAGAATCATGATGCAAACAGTTCAGGCTGCGGTAGAAAAAGCAGGAGCTGATTTCGGTGAAGAAGCATTTCCAATTATTCGTGCATTGATGTACTTAGATGGATTAGTCCTTCGAACACATCCTGATGTAAAATTAATTGAGTCAATGGGGCCTTATCTCGAAGAATTCCGTTTAGGCCTCAATTTAAATGAAAAAATTAGTGAATTAAAGGTGTAAAGTTATGTCAGATGTAGATAGTAAAGTAGTTTGGATAATTGGAGGTTCTGGTGGTATAGGCTCTAACCTTGCCAGACGTATGTCGGACAATGGTTGGAAAGTCATAATTAGTGCTAGAAACATAGAAAATTTAAATCTAGTTTCTGATGGTAGATCTATAGATAGCCTAATCGTCGATGCAACAAACGCTGATGATGTCCAAGAAAAAGCAAAACAGATTAATGAGACTTATGGTTCATTAGACGCTGTTATAAATTCGGTAGGATCAATATTTCTCCGACCTCTTCATGCAACAAGTTCGGAGCAATTCATGGAAACTATTAACCAAAATTTAGTTACCTCATTCAATGTAATTAGAGCTACTGCAAAGATAATGATGAGAGGAAATGGTGGGCGAATTGTACTTTTCTCATCTGCAGCAGCATCGCTAGGTATGCCCAATCACGCTGCTATTTCAGCAGCAAAAGCCGGAGTTGAAGGTTTAGCTAGGGCAGCAGCATCTGATTATGCAAAGCGCGGTATCAGAGTAAATGTAATTTCTCCAGGATTAGTAGATACTCCTCTTTCATCACATTTATTGGCAAGTGAACAAAGTAGAAAAATTAGTGAAGAGATGCATCCAGTAGGTAAAATAGGTGAACCTGATGATATTGCCTCAGTAGCAGAGTGGTTAATCACTAGTGCTCCTGATTGGATGACTGGCGACATTATACCTGTCGATGGTGGTTTAACTAACCTAAAATAGATATTTTTATCTCTACTGATTACAGACATTCAAATGTCACTTCATAACTTGAATCGTTATGAAATTACCAGTGGAAGGCGATAATTGGCATCAGGTTATTAGAAGTGATAAATTAAAATTAGGTAAAAAAAAGATGCGAAATATTGGTCTTAAAAGTATAATGTTACTTAGACAAGAATCAACAGTTCATGCGACAGATGCTCTCTGTAGGCATATGGCTTGGCCACTCGCTTACGGTGGCAAAGTGAAAGATGATTGTATTACTTGTCCATTACATCAAACTCGTTATGATCTAAACAATGGAGAGGTAAAGGAATGGTCACCATTCCCTCTTTTTCCTCTTTATGGACGATTTCTTGGCTCCCTAAGGAGGCCGAGCCCTCTCGTCGTCCATGAGACGAGAGAGCTCGACGGGTGGGTCGAAGTCCGATTATCTACGGCGTGAGCCTGCGACAACCAATGCACTGATTAGTGCTATTGCAGCAATACCCGCTGTAAATCCTGGGGTATTGTCATCTGAATCTACTACTTGAGTTGGTGTTTCACTGATACCAGTTCCAACAACTACCTTTCCGTTCATTTCCATGGTTGCATGAGGTTCACAGATGTAATAGAATGTTTCATCTTCAGTAAAGGTGACACGATAATCAACAGTTGTAGCTGCTGCACCGCTATATTCTCCAGCTACATCTCTTGTAGTATCTCCTTCTTCTCTGATTTGTGCAACGTTATGTGCCATAGCTGCATCATTCCAGATCCAGCATACAGTTTCGCCTACTGCAATACTTAGTTCAGTATTGTCGAAAGCCATGCCATCATCTGTTAATCCGATTACAAAGTCACATCCCTCTGGAACAACAGGTTCATCAGCTGGTGGCATTAGTACCTTGTTGATGACATGGATAACACCGTTTGATGCAGGAACATCAGCCAACACTACAGTAGCATCTCCAACCATTACAGTTCCATCTGTTACTGTGAATGATGCATCATCTCCGTTAACCATTGCTACAGTTAATCCATCTGTTACATCAGCAGCATTGACTGAACCTGAGTAAACATGGTAAAGTAAGATATCAGTTAGTGTAGCAATATCTTCATCTGTTGTAAACGCTGCCAAATCGATTCCAGCATCAGCGAATGCTTGATCTGTTGGAGCGAATACTGTAAACGGACCATCACCTTGTAACGTAGAAACTAATTCTGATGCAGACAGTGCAGCAACTAAGGAAGTGTGTATTCCAGTGGCCATTGCAGTTGTAGCAATGTCTACTGGCGGTGTCCACATGTAAGATTCACAAATTGCTTGTGTAGTATCTGTTAATGAGTGAGACACAGTATTGTAGCAACCTGTGAACTCTTCTCCATTCATGCTGTAATTCTCTACATACATGTACGCTCCACACTCTTCCATTGATGCTCCAGCAGCAATCATGTGTGTTACAGAGTTGTAGCAAATACCGACTCCTGTGTATGGTGCTGGTGGCATTAGTACCTTGTCAATGACATGGATAACACCGTTTGATGCCATAACATCAGCCGCAGTGACTGTTGCATCCTCAATCATAACAGTTCCATTTGTTATTGTGAATGATGCATCATCTCCGTTAACCATTTGCACTGCTAATCCGTCTGTCACATCAGCAGCATTTACTGCTCCAGAGTAAACGTGGTAAAGTAAAATGTTTGTCAAAGCAGCAATTTCTTCATCAGTTGTGAAAGCATCCAAATCGATTCCAGCATCTGTGAATGCTTGATCTGTTGGAGCGAATACTGTGTAAGGTCCTACGCCTTGCATTGTACTTACTAAGTCAGCCTTTACTAGAGCAGCAACTAATGAGTCGTGTACTCCTGTTGACATTGCAACTGCTGCAATGTCTACTAGGTCAGCTGGTGGCATTAGTACCTTATCGATGACATGGATAACACCGTTTGAAGCCATAACATCAGCTGTAGTTACAGCAGCATCTCCAATCATTACAGTCCCATTAGTTACTGTAAATGAAGCATCATCTCCGTTAGCCATTGCAACAGTTAATCCATCTGTTACATCAGCTGCATACACTGCACCCGTTGTGTAAACATGGTAAAGTAAGATATCTGTTAGAACAGCAATTTCTTCATCTGTATCAAATGTTGACAAGTCAATTCCAGCATCAGCGAATGCTTGATCTGTTGGAGCGAACACTGTGAATGGTCCATCCCCTTGTAATGTACTTACTAGATCAGCTTGTACAAGAGCATCGACTAACGTGTCATGCACTCCAGTATTTGTAGCATTAGTGGGTATGTCTTCGTTTGAATCAGCCATAGCTACAGGCATCGTCACAAGACAGGCAGTCATTATTAGGGCAATCAGTGCATTTCTTTTGTGCATGATTCGGTGCGATTTTATTTGCCTATTTAATAGATGTATGAATTGGAAATACAATCCATATTCAACGTATATTAAAGATTGTTTTCAAAATTTTATTACATAGAAATTTAAAAACGCTTTTTTATATCTATCATAGCGTTGGGTATAACATGGACGTAGACGATTCACAAGATGTTTTGATAGTGGGGGCAGGTCCAGGTGGTTTGGTTTCTGCACTTTTATTGGCTCATTCAGGCGTCAAAGTGACAATGCTGGAAAAATCTTCTTCTGTCGGTGGTCGAACTAAAATCGTAGAAATGGATGGATTCAAGTTTGACAGAGGTCCAACCTTTTTCCATTACCCCGAAGTAATTGAAGAAATTTTTCAAGCAATTGGTAGAGATGCTCACAAAGAGTTAGGTTTGATACCTCTAGATCCTTCATATCGATTGACCTTTGGTGCCGGTGGTTCCATCGATGCAACTTCTAATCTCAATGAAATGACTGAGAGGATCAGAGAACTTTCTGGAGATAAAAATGCCAAAGGGTTTGAGAAATATGTCCTAGAAAACAGGAAAAAATTAGATTTCTCTAGAGTGTGTTTGCAGACTCCTTGGAAGGGTCCTTCTGATTTACTTACTAAGAGGGCTATGAAAGTTGCAACCATATTGAAACCATGGGCATCGGTTGCAAGCGATTTATCACGACTTTTTGATGATGAGAGGGTTAGGTTAGCAATGTCTTTCCAAACTAAGTATCTTGGAATGAGTCCTTTTCATGCCCCATCATTGTTTACAATATTGGCATTTTTAGAATATGAACATGGAATATTCCATGCTGAAGGGGGGTTGGGATCTATTACGAAGAGAATGTCAGAAATTGCAATTGAACTCGGAGTCGATATCAAACTTGAAACTGAGGTAGAAGAATTAATTTTTGATAATAAAACAGTAGTTGGAGTAAAGACAAATGAGAGGGAGTATCGAGCAAAGAAGGTAGTTCTAAATGCTGATTTTGCTCATGCTATGACTACGTTGGTTCCAAACAATAAAAGAAAACGTTGGTCTGACAAGAAATTAGAAAGTAAAGGATATTCTTGTTCTACATTTATGCTATATCTAGGAATTGATAAGCAATATGATCAACCTCATCACCAAATTTATGCATCTGAAAAATACGAAGAAAATCTGAAGGATATTACTAATCACAAAATCACTTGGGAAGATCCATCATTGTATGTTCAGAATGCCTGTGTTACAGACTCCACTCTAGCACCTCCAGGTCAATCTACATTGTATGTATTAGTACCTGTTCCAAATACTGACGATAGTATAACTTGGGATGACATTAAAGACGAATATAGTGAAATTATACTCGATATGATGGAAAGTAAACTTGGTTTTGAAAATGTTAGGGATTCGATAGTTTCTAAGACCATAGTTACTCCTGATGATTGGGATTCATCTGATATTTACCGTGGAGCAGTTTTCAATCTAGCTCATTCCCTAGATCAAATGCTATGGCGTCGTCCTCAGAATAGATTTGAAGAATTCAATAATCTATTCCTTGTCGGCGGGGGCACACATCCAGGTAGTGGCCTCCCAACAATATTTGAAAGCGGAAGAATCACTAGTAAATTGATACTTTCAGATTTGGGTGTTGAGCCAGACTGGAATGGAATTGACATTTGGTTTGGAGAATTAAAGAAACCAAAAATAGTAAACAAATTAGTGGCATAATTATGAAATCCTCAATATTTATTTTCTTCATTTTAGTTTCTAGTGCACTTTCAGGATGTATATCCGATGGAGAACAAGTTTCAGAAGTTTCTTCTAGCGAGATTCCCGAAAGATTATCATTCTCCGCACCTTTATTAAATGGGTCATCGAATATTAGTAACTTTATTCTCGAAGAATACGTCTCAGATGGTCCTGTTTTGATGCTTTGGGTAGCGGCTGGATGTAGGGGTTGTCATTCTTGGACGGATTTATTAGTGGATGAAGTTGAAAATGGGAATATAAGTGAATCCTCATTACTCAGTGTTCACAGATACTCCTCTTTTGAATCCGAATCTTATGTTGAGGAAGTGTATGGTAATCATCAAAATTCCAGCAATCCAGTTCTTTGGCCACTAGTCCTACCTTCTGAAGATACTGTCGTTTACGATCTTGAGACTGGATATGAAAGTAATTCCGGATTTTACACTTCATTTGGAAATCCTTCAACTCCAACTCTCCAAATTATGGATACTAATGGAGGAATTATCTGGACATCTAAGACATATTGGCCAACTTTAGAAGTTCTTGAAGAGATTAAATATTTTATCAATTGAGGTTTAAAAATGGATTTATATGACTTATCATTCTTCTTATCGACCATGTGGATTGGACCTTTTTGGATAGCAATGCTGCTTTATCCAAACCATGAAAAAACACATCAATTAATGGAAGGACCTTGGTTTTTCCTTGGACCTATATTGATATGGTACTTAGTGTCATTTTCAGATATTTCAGGTTTAATAGATCTATTTGTAGATACAATGGATCCGAATTTAGCATTACAAAGTCTTGCAGATTTACTTGGAACCAAAGCTGGAGCATCTGCGGCTTGGTCTCATATGGTTGCTGGCGACATATTTGTCACACGATGGATTTGGAAAAGATGTATTGATTCAAAATGTGAAATATGGAAATTATGGCTATCCGTATTTTTCGGAGTTATGTTAATGCCTATAGGATTGATGATGAGCATAATTTTAGTTAGAAAATAATTTATTTCCTTGCAGAAATAGACCAAAGTCCGAGAGCAGATAGGGCGAAACCTATTTTTTTCATAAATCCTAATTGTAATCTTTTTGATAAAACATCTCCATTTCTTCTTTCAGCTTCTGACAATATGCTTGAATATACTGCGCACATCATGTGAGGATTTCTTCTTGAATCCTTTTCCACTAAAGGTATCAAGTTCAATGCTATATTACGATGTGTCTTTGTTCTACTAATGTAATGCTTCATGAATCTCTTCCATTTCCTACTACTAGCTAGATTGACATCTTCAATTTCTTCGGGCTTAATATTGAACATTTCCAACTCATCAGTTGGTAAGTACAGTCTACCTCTTTCCCTATCTTCTTGAATATCGCGTAGCACATTGACCATTTGCAGAAATATCCCCATTTCTTCAGCATATTCTCTTGCATCTGGGTCAGTGTAGCCATATATTTCAATCAAACTCAAACCAACAGTTGATGCAACTTTGAAACAGTAACTTCTCAAATCTTCAAAACTTTGATAATTTGTTGGAAATAGATCATCTTCCATTCCTTCCAATAGTAATTTTAAATCAGTAATCCTGATTGGAAATTTTTTCATGGTATCTTTCAGAGCGATAAAGATAGGATGTTGAACTTCTCCTCCAATTTCTATAGTATCAAGATTATCTCTGAACCATAGCAGTGCTCTTACTCTTTGAAAATGATTTTTATCACTATTTGACGGCTCGCTCATTCTTTCTATACCTAAAGCAATTGCTCTATATTCAGCTCTTTGATTCAGTTCTAACATTTCTTGTTTTCCTAAAACCGAGAGATTAGGTAACCAATCTCCATCTACAATATCGTCAACTTTTCTGCAAAAAGCATACAATGCATGCACTGATGACCTTTTTTCAATAGGCAATGATTTGAATGACCTCAGGAATGAAGTAGATGCTGCCCGAGTTATGTCTTCGCATATCTGATATGATTCAGATACAGAAAATTTACTGTCAGCCTTCTCCTTACTGAACAAAACCATGTATCTCTGAAATGTACATAGATTATGAATGAGTGTTTCTCGACTACTCAGAAAATGATATTTCCCTACCCCTTATATTGAAGCATGAAACCTCTTCCGAAACATTATGGGCGATGGGAATATACTTACTGATTTAGAGCGAAGTGATGAAAATTGCATTCTAAGATTTGATGATGGAAAATCATACAAATTGAGTTACTTGTCTATTAGATCACGTTGTCAATGTGCTAAGTGTAAACCTAGGCAAGAAAATGAACAGAGAATTATAGAACTAGAGGAAGAAATTTCACGTTTAATGTTAGAGAAGCCAAAAGTAGAGCTTGTTGGCAGATATGGTATTCGTTTTGAATGGCCCACCGGATGCTCATCAGGAATACACTCTTTTACCCACTTAAGGAAAGTTTCAGAGGAACTCGGAGAGCAATTAGATTAGAAACTTACTTCCGAAGTCCTGAAATGTAATTCTCATCCGCAATAGATTGTCGAATGTACGGGTTATCCCCGTTTTGCGGCTGTGGTAAATATGAAAGAAGAAAATAATGATGATGGAATTGAGGATGATTCATGGGCATTATATGCTGATGCTAGTTATGGAAATTCAGTTATTGAATCTGATACCAATATTGAGTCGGAGCCGAAAAAAGAGGAGGAATGGTTCGATGGAGATGATTTTGAATTTGAAGGCTCCACTATAAATTGGGATGCTCCGCCTTGCCCAGCTCCACTTGGAATTGAGCATATTATTCGCATTGGATGCTGTAATTTTTGCGTCCAAAGATTGGCGGGTAGGCGTACCACTTCGAAAGGAGAAGAAGGAGGCAAAGAAATACGTAAAGAGGCGTATCAAAATAATTCTGAATTAGAGTCTTCAGTAAAAAATGAATTATGCCCGATGTGTGAAAATTTATTTGATGATGTCGATAATATTGTTACTAGAATAATAGAGCAGACAGGAAAAGTAGAACATTCTACAATTCAACTTGGAATACATCTACCTAAAGACCTAGTAGATGATGAAGACAAAATAAGATCAAGACATGGGTCTCCCGGTTCTGCCCCATTGAAGCCATCTTTCGTTCTGGCAATTCAAGAAAAATTATCTTTGAAGGTAGAGGGCATTAGTTTTGTTAAGGAAAGGCCTGATTTAATGATTTTAGTCGACGGTTTAACTCTCAAAGTTGATGTTGATGTAAGGCCTGTATTCATGTATGGAAGGTACCGAAAACTCATTCGTGCGCTACCTCAGACTAGATGGCCATGTAGGGCTTGTAGAGGACGTTCAGAAGGTTGTGAATCATGTAATAATACGGGGTTACAATACCTTGAATCAGTTCAAGATTTGATAGGCGAGCCTATCCGTCTAGCATTATCCGCTGAAGATACGTCCTTTCATGGAATGGGGAGGGAAGATATCGATGTTAGATGCCTAGGACAGGGCCGTCCATTTGTTATTGAGATTAAGAAACCCGGGACTAGAATAATCAATTTAGAAGAAATACAAAATATCGTGAATCAAAATGCCAAAGAAAAAGTTGAGATTAACAGTCTTAGATGGTCTAATCGTTCTGAAGTTGTTAAAGTGAAAGAAAGCCGCTCTGAGAAATCATATACAATACGGTTCAAAGTAGAAAATATTCCCGATGAAGAAACTGTAATAGAGGCTATATCAACGCTTTCAGGAGTTACTCTAGCACAAGAGACGCCACAGCGAGTTTCTCATCGTAGAGCCGCAAAAACTCGTAAGAGAAAGGTAATCCAACTTTCAGATATTATGGTAGAAGGTGATGAAGTTCAGTTCTTTGTTCGTTGTGAGGCAGGTACTTATGTAAAGGAGTTAGTACATTCGGACGAAGGTCGAACAGTACCTTCTGTTAGCAGTGTTTTAGGCGATAAAGAATGCGCTGTAATTTGGCTTGATGTTGAAGATATTCACTATGATTGAGTAATTAACTAAATCCGAGTACTTAAGAATACGAGTCAGGTCGACCGCTTCCAAGACCTATGGTCTGTAAGGTGATATCATGGTGACAAGAACACATGGACAACGTCAAGGAACACGTTCTATTCTTAAAAAAAGTAAGCGTGACAAAAGCCGAGTATTCATTAATAGAGTAATGCATCCTTATGCCGAAGGCGATAGAGTAGCTATCGTATTAGATGGTGCTCAGCATAAAGGAATGCCTCACCGTAGATTTCAGGGACGTACAGGAATAATTGCTGGTAAGCAAGGACGTGCGTACATTGTCAACTTTAAAGATGGCAACATGAAAAAAACAGTAGTTGCTCGTCCAGAGCATCTCAAACCAATTAAGGAATGATTTTAATGACAGAAAAAGAATTTGTAGATTTCGCTACAGTGCGTGAACTTCTATCAGATGCAAGAGAAAGACGTGGCGATTTGTCATACGAACAAATAATGGCTCTACAACACGCAGAGTGGGCTGCATCTACTAACAGAGGAGGAACCAAGACAGATCCTAAGGTATTCGCCGCACTTTATAATGCGCTATCTGAAAATGAAAAATTATCTCAATACCCAGAAATCTGTTCAAAGTTAGCTGAATTAACTCCTTTGAACGTGAAAGGAGTTAGAGTAGTAATCTCAAGTAAGAGAATTGCAATGGACACATCAGAGGTTGAAGAAATCATTACTGTAATCCGTCAACACGTACTTTAAGTCAAAATAGTACCCTTTAATGAATTAATTCTTGAATAAAGACCTTTCTCAGGTGGTTGTAAATCATGTATGCGAACACCCCTTCTGATACCGGAGACGGGCCATCATCTGTTTTTTCGAGCGAAACTCACTTGAGAATTTTAGATATTTCCGAAAGGAGACCTGTAGGCTACGAAGTTCATGCATTGACTGAACCGTCTCTTTATCTAGTTCGTGCTAGAGTCATAGATAAGGAAGGGATTACCAGTGGTTCAAGATTGATTATCGAAGAAAATAAAGTCGGCCCACTATCTTTACTACGCTATCGAGATTTATCATCAAATAGTGAAGATATTATTCTTGATGAATTAATGGGTGCGATAAAAGATAATTCTGAAATTCACTTAGGTTTCTATAATCGTGCAAATAATATTTCTTTGAAAGTACATGCCTTCCAACTCCTTCCCGGAATTGGTAAATCTAAGGCTCAGAAAATGGTTCAGTCACGCGGAATGGCAGGCTGGATGGAATTTTCAGAAGTTGATGAAGCTTGTGAAATAGATTCCGTCAGACTATTGGCTGAAAGATATCTAATTGAGATCGAAGACCCTCTAAATAATCGAAGTATCCTAGATCATCTTATCCGTTCATCTAAATAATCTGGAATTACTATGGACGATCTAGACCCTAGATTACTAGTCGACCTACTTAGAGATCATATTATTCCTGATAAGTCACTGGGTCAACATTTTCTTCTCGATCAAGATGTAATATCTCGTTCCATAGAGATATGTCTGGAACAAGATTCTCCACTAAATTCAGAGTCTAAGGTTCTTGAAATTGGACCGGGCCCAGGTTCTCTAACGTTATCTCTTCTCAGAACTGGTTCTAATGTAATCGGAGTTGAAATAGATAGTGAAGCAATTTTACATTTAGAAAGAGTCTTTGGAGATGCAGAAGGTAAGCTTGAAATTATTTCAGGCGATATTTTGAAAGTAAAATGGCCTCAAGACCTCTCTCATATTGTCGCTAATTTACCCTATCAGATATCCAGCCCAGTCCTTGATTTAATTCAGCAATATCATTACCGAAGCCCATTAGATGTGATAGTCATACTAGTTCAGGACGAATTCGCTGAAAGAATGTCTATGGAACATTTTGGTTCATTAAGTCCCCTGGGGCTATCCCTCTGGCTCGACTTTGATGTCAAATTAGACAGGAAAGTTCCAGGTGGAGCATTCAGCCCCGCACCAAGAGTTAATTCTCGATTAGTTTCACTTATTCCAATAGATCGTTCAATTAAAAATGGAAAAATCAATCGTAAGATGTTCAGAATTATTACACAACATTGTTTTTCTAGCCGTAGAAAGAAAATTAAGACATTATTATTTAAAACTCCTCGTAGAATTAATAGAGTTGGTGGCTGGCATAAATCTCGATGGAAGGCTGCAATTGAAGATTTGATGGATAATCCTCCTGATGGATTTTCTGAAAATTGGTTTGATAATAGACCTGATATGCTTGAACCAGAAGAATGGGCTATAATTGCTAATAGAATATCCTCTTATGGCGAGTAATTGAGACAATTATGACCGTGACTTAATACAATACGCATGATTCGACGGGTTACTGCGAAGCCTATGGCAAGATTCGCATAAGAGGTTTTGTTATGGCAAAAAAAGACACCTATCTCGCGTTATTGCGTCGTGGTATAGATGAAAAAACTGCTCAAATCTTATCTGATGGTGGGATTAAAGTTGGTGATTTGAAAACTTTAGATGTTGAAACTTTAACAAATAATTATGGTTTAAAGAAAGAAATAGCCACTTCAGTACTTGATTCTGTCAAATCCGGACCGCGTTCTTCAGCAAAGCAGAGATACTTAGCAGATGTTCTTTCAGATAGTGGCAGTAAGAAGAAAGTTGACAAAATTGAAGAACAGAGATTCAAGAGAGAACAGAAAGACCTCCATGCTGAACTATTAGAAAAGAAAGAGCAGCTTCGGATTGCTAAAGTAGAGCAATTCCGTGAAAAGAAGCTTGTAATGAACCGATTAGGTAAGACTGTTGAATTAATAGTAAAATTAGAGAATACTTTTGATGAAGAAGGTAAAGATGAACAGAGGACCAAACTCAGAGATCAGTTAGAGACTCGTGGCCTTGAAGCAGCAAGAGATCATGAATTATTGGATTTATCTGGAACACCTCAAGATATAGTTGATTTTCGTCGAAAGATAGCCCCTATATTATGCATGCATGCCTGTCCAGAATGTGGTGAAGAAATGGACCCTAGAGGGGGTAATGTGGTGGAAGATATGACTGATTTCATGTTAATTTGTTGGGATTGTGAGAAAGAATTCCGTGCGCCTATGGCCCAAGTAGTAGAAGATAAATTAGAAAGTGGAGATAGAATCCAAATTGATCCTAGAAAAGGTCCGCGATTGAAAGTACATCTGCCACCCAAGAAATCCGAAACTCTAAGCGTTGATGATCTGATTAAGAGAGATCTAGAATCAACTGGTGCTTCTGTTGCAGAACTCGAGGCTGCTGTAGAAGCAAGCAAATTATCAGGTGGGTTAATGAGTATTGAAGATTGGATTGAGCAAAAAATTGCTGACAAAGGATACATACAAGCTCAGGAACATAGAGAAGAATTCATTCTTGCTACTGGTGCAGGTGCTACTAAATTCAATAAATGGATGAAGAAAGCAGGTTTGTATTTCAATAAACAAACAGGACGCTGGACTCGCTGGGAAGATCGTTAGTACCTCAAATTATACAATATTTATTAGATGGTTTGAATAAAAACTACTCGCTGGGTCAATCATGGCAATCATTCGATTCTTTCGTGGAGGATTGCTTTTAGGTTCTGCCGAAGTCGAAGAAGGAGATTTCATTGTAGATGTTGCAGATAGAATTGGGATAGATATCCCTCGGAATTGCACCTCTGGTAATTGTGGGACTTGTCTTGTTAGACTAATAGCTGGAGATATTGAATATCCCGAACCATTACCTCCAGGTTTAGATGAATTTTTGATAGAAGATTCCGGGATTCTTTCTTGTTGTATGATGTCAAAAGGCTCCTGTGATATCGATATAATTCCACCTATTTGAGGTCTTGAAATGGTTGATTGGAATAATAATGAACTAATATTCCTACTTATTTTTGATGTTTTAGCACTATCATTTGCTGTTTGGTGGCTTTCTAGAAGAGTCAAGTCAAAAATTATTGAAGTAAATGAAAGAAAATCTAAGAGATGGACAAGAGAAGAAGAGTAAATCTTTACTCATTTATTGCAGCAGTCCATCTATTTGCTTGTGGTATACCCACAACTTCAATGTGGCAGGCAAGAACACCTCTTGTTTTCTTAACTTCATTTCGTAACTCAATTAAATCGTTCACACAACAAGGACAGTAAGGATGTGTTGGAGTTATCCAAAGTTCAACAATCCCCCCCTCACTAATTTCAACTCCTTTCAGGATTTCTTTTTCCTTCAATAGCTTGCCATGTGGTTCTTTTCTTTCTCTCAGAATCTTAGCCAATCTTCTTTCGACTGAACCGGAGGACTGAGACACATAATAGCGCAAGAGGTCTAGGAATTAGTATGTTGCTTATTTTTAATTCCAATCTGTAATGAAAGGGAATTTATCTCCCATAGTAATATATTCCATGCCATCTCTTGTTCTAACAAAAGTATCTTCAGTCCCTATACATCCATTTTCATAGATTACTTTTGGCTCAATTGCCATTGTTCCACCGATATTTAGTGGTCTATCGAAACCTTTAGCAATTACTGGAGTTTCATCTAACTCTAATCCTACTGAATGGCCTAAGAAATAAGATTTATCAGGTAACATTCCCATCAAATTATTCTCATAACCCATTTCTTTAGCGAGTTGACTTCCAATATCCCAAGTTTTTGAACAGTTATCTCCGGAACCTAAACTGGACACAACTTTCTGTCTAATTTCTATCATGTCATCCAGCCTTTCCATCCACTTATCATTTAGTTTTCCTGCACTGAACATACGAGTACAATCTGAAACATACCCTCTGTGTAAATGTACGATGTCTACTGTAACTGGTGAATTTGATTCTACTTTTGTATGTCCAGATCCTAATGATGATATTGGGCTTGCTCCAACTCCTCCAATTGCAGAATCAAAATATGAAGGTACAGATGCTGAACTTCCAGCAACAATCACTACTCTATCACAGTCCATTGGCCATTTTCTCATCCTTATTCTTCCGCCAAATCCAGCCTTTCTACTAACTTTATCTGCTATTGAAGCCATTTCTAATTCAGTTTTTCCTAAACCTCCATTTTCTTTTATAGCCTCGAACATTGTTCTGTTAATTTCTCCACTTTCTCTGAGCATTTTGATTTCCCATTCAGATTTTATTTCCCTTAATTCATACATTATTTTTGTACAATCTTTACTTTTTCCTTCTAAAGAACTCAATTTTTGATTAATGAATTTCCAGCGATCATGTGGAATCTTTCCTTCAAGTAATGCAGGTTTCTCAACCCCTCCTTTCCCTCTAATTTCATCTGCTAAATCCGCCATTCTAGGTTGTGAAATTACAGGATCAGGACTATTATCGCCTCCCGATTCAAATTTTGCTCTTTCTAAAGATCTCTTCACCCAATGTGTAGTTTCAATATCAGAGTCTTTTGACCCAACCAATATAATGCCATTTTGTCTTCCTCCAGTTAACCAGTAAAGCTCTACAGGGTCGTCAATTAGCACAGATTCTATTTTGTGTTTTGATAATATTTCTGAGAGTAATCTTCTACGATTTTCTAGTTCAGATACGGGGACTCTCCAGTCAACTCCATCGGGTCCGGTTAAACTCTCCTTATCCCATGTCATGTAGACGCGTAGTGATACCAAAGACAAAGGTATTGTGTAAGGGATGTTAGGTTAATTCAACCATTACGGTCAAAGAGTGTTAGCCTTTGGGCTTGAACGTGAGTGACGTCCTTACGCTGGACGATGTCCGCCTCGGCGGCAAAGTAGTTCTCTATCGTGTAGACGTAAATTCTCCTCTAGAACCATCATCAGGAGCCTTTCTTGACGATAGTAGATTAAGGGCAATTATTCCCACTCTTCGAACGTTACAAAATTCTAAAGTTGTGATGTTAGGTCATCAATCGAGACCAGGGAAAATAGATTTTACAAATATGGAACAACATGCAGATAGGATTTCGCGGTTAATCGGTAAAAAGGTAAAATTTATCTCAGATATTTGTGGAGATGAAGCAATTTCGTCTATTAAAAATCTCAAAATTGGTGAAATGTTGTTCTTAGATAACATTCGTATGCACGACGATGAAAATTCTATGAAAAAAGCTTCTTTAGAGGAAACTGCACAATCGGAGATAGTCAGAAAATTATCGTCAGTAATCGATGTCTATGTTACTGACGCTTTTGCAGCGTCTCATAGAAATTCTCCTTCTCTAACTGGTTTTTATGATTCGGTACCTTGTATTGCCGGCCACTTAATGTCTAAGGAAATCTCTAATCTTCAGATTGCAGTTAATGACCCACCTCGTCCATACATAGCTATCCTCGGTGGAACAAAATGTGATGATTCTTTGAAAGTGGCTAAGAATCTAATAGATAAGGAAATCATCGATACAATTCCTGTAGTTGGAGTTGTTGGAAATATGATGCTTTGGGCAAGTGGAGTAGATATTGGTGAAGGGAATAAATCGTTTATCAGAAATGCTCTAGGTGATGTTTTTCAAGACACATGGTCTCTCGCAGAATTCTTGTATGAAAACCATAAAGAATTCTTCCTTTTACCCAGCGATGTAGCAGTAGAAGTTGATGGAAAAAGAGTGGCTATGAATGTTTCAGAACTACCTACTAAATATCCAATTTATGATATAGGAATTTCAACACTTCAAGAAATCAGACCATTAATGATTAATGCGGGATGTATATTATGGAATGGCCCAGCGTCTTATTTTGAATTACCTGGATTCGCCTTTGGAACTATCGAAATCCTCAATATGTGTACAGAATCATCAGCAGTCACCATTGTTGGAGGCGGACATACTAGCTCATTGGTAAGTAATCGAGGAGTTTCTAACTCAGTGACTCACAATAGTACTGGTGGTGGAGCATGTTTGACTATGTTATCTGGAGGGTCAATGCCCGTAATCGAATGTTTAAATAAATCCAATGATAAGTTTCGTTCTCTATTACCCTCTCTTGAACTTGATAATTGACTCTTGTGTCGTCTCAAGTATTATCAATGAATACACGTCACAGGAGAATATGAACGAAGAAGAAAATGAAGTATTCTCTGGTTCTGTGACCTCACAGCCCCAGATGGTGAATGTACAAACATCAGGGCCTATGTATATGGTCGAAAGGAGTTCTGCACCACAAGTAATTGGAATTTTAGTAATTGTTTACTATATCCTAACTACTTTGTTTAGTTTGCTTGGGTTTTTATCGCTAGATTTTCTTTCAGACCTTGATGAAACAGGACAAGTTGAGGCATTGCCCACAGGATTATTATTGGGAGTCATTTTCCTTAGTTTGATTCCTGCAGTGATTGGAATTTTTGGTGGATTTAAAATATTTCAATATAAGAAGCAAGGAATTTGGATCACACTCGGTGCGATAGTTGCTGGTTGGCTAATTAGTATTGCTAACACTGCTCTAACCTCTGATTATTCTGGTGGTACAGGAGATGCAGGAGTCGATGTAATGCTGCAAGGATTTTGTGGGATATTCTGCGTAGCATTATGTGGAATAATAGTATGCATTCCATTGTTTATGGCAAACAGCGGTTTAGAATAATCGAAGGTAATTAGATGCAGAGTTTAGTTCTTGATTGTATCAAGATTTTGCTTACTGCCTAGATTATTTTTGCCGTAGCACAGTTGAGTCAGAGAGATACTCTACTAGCTGCCCTACTAGCATCAATTCCCTAGTCAGTATACTTGCAATGATGTAGATGAATCATGAAGGTGCAACTAATGATTGAGATAATGAAAAGATTCCAAACTGTATCCTAAGCATTATGGAATTTTTCTAGATTAATAATTTCACCTAGTCTATCTTCTACATCTTGTTTTATCTTAATTAGGCCCTCTTGATCATTAGCCTCAGCTCTCATGACAAGAATTGGTTCAGTATTACTAGGCCTACAAAGAAACCATCCTTCTGGATAACTAACTCTAACTCCATCAACATTAGAGTACTTCATATCCGAAAATATTCTTTCCACAGAATCCATGGTTTCTATTCTATTCATAGTTAGAGGAACTTTTGCTTCTCCGGTTGACGCATATTCAGGTAAGTCATCAAACCAGTCTGAAAATTTAGGACCACCTTCGTCCGGCGACGGTTCTCTGGAAATTATTTCTAGCAATCTAGCAGTATTATACAATGAATCATCGAACCCCGGCCATCTATCATTCAAGAAGAAATGACCAGACATTTCTCCAGCTAAAGGTGAATCGGGATTTTCTTTTAATTCTCTTTTCATGAATGAATGTCCAGTTCTAACCATTTTGGGTATACCTCCTGATGAATAGATTGCTTCTTCCAGCGCCATACTACACTTTACATCGTAGAAAACAGTTCTTTCAGACTCAGTCCCGCCTTTTCTTTCTCCTAAAATATCTTTAACAAAAATAGTCATTAATCTGTCTGGATGAATAAATTTACCTTCTTGGTCAACTACGCCAATTCTATCTCCATCGCCGTCCATTCCTATTCCAAATTCAGCATTATTTTCAACCACTGACTTTGCTAAATCTTTCATATTCTCGGGTCTTGTAGGATCAGGCGGATGATTTGGAAACTTATCATCCCAATCACAATGTACAGGTATCAAATCAACATCTAGTTTTTCCATTAACTTAATCGTTAATGGGCCAGGTACTGCGTTTCCACAGTCAATAGCGATTTTTATTTTTCTTCGAGGTTTTCCTGCGTTTGCGACTATTGTATCTAGATACTGATTTTCGAAATGAGAAAAATCTTCTACAACTCCATTTCCTTGTTTAAATAAATTATCATCAAAGGTCTTTTTCAAATCCTGTAACTCTTGTCCAGCCATTGGTAAGGTACCATTACAAATCTTAAATCCATTATATTCAGGAGGATTGTGACTTGCTGTAATTACAACAGCAGCATCTACAGAAAGGTCTACAGTCGCTCTGTAAAGTACTCCTGTTGTTGTTATTCCAAGATCTAGTACATCTACTCCAGAGGAATTTAATCCTTTTAGGAAAGCAGAATGTAATTCAGGTCCAGACTCTCTAATATCTCGAGCTACTGCAATAGTATTTGCATTAAGGTGAGTCGCAAGAGACTTACCCAATCTTTCTGCAAAGTCTGAATCTAATTCAGAATGAGCAAGCCCACGAATATCATAAGCTTTGAAAACACTCATTTCTATACCTCAATTTTAATTATTTCCCGAGCCTCTAAAAGCCTCACATATAATTTCTATTAGTGCATCGCCTGGTAATTTACTAACTTCATATGCTGCTCTAGCAGGTGGCATTGATTCTCCAAGCCATTTCCCATAAACTTCGTTTACATCAGAATAATTTCCTATGTCTGTTAGAAGTATTGTTACCATAACTAAGTCATCTCTTGAACTGTTAGCTATTTCCAATAGATTGCCTATCTTTTTCAAAGCCTCAGAGGTCTGAGAAACAATATCTTCTCCTCCTTCTATCCCTATTTGGCCAGCCAGCCAAATATGGTCTCTTACGGTTATCCCAGGACTGTAAGGAGCCCAAACTTTTCCTCCATTATCAATTTTTAACTTGCGAGCCATGAAGTTCGCAGGGTGTTATCGCTGATATGTTTATTCACGAAGTAATTCTATTACCTCTGAATGATCTCCAGCAACATTTTGTGGTGTTAATTGATTAATTGGAACCCATTGTGCATCGACTGCATCGTCACCTCCTACAGGCTCAGATTCACTATCTACTTCTACCAGGTAAAATAGTCCTACACAATGTTTTCGCGGATCTCTACCTGGTTTTCCTAATATTGTTAGAGATAATGGATACTTTCCGACAACTCCTGTTTCTTCTAATAACTCCCTAACTACAGCCTCTTCAGGGTCTTCTCCGTAGTCAACAAAACCTCCAGGAAATGCCCACATGCCTTCCCACTCTTGAGGGTCTTTCCCTCTTTTAATCATCAATAATTCCAGTCCATCAACTCCTTCTCTAGTCGCAACAGCATCTACTGTTACTGAAGGATTTTGATAATCATCTCTTCCACATTCTTGACATCTTTTAGCCACCATATCTCCTCCTTCTGTTTTGATATGATTCTATTGCTTCATACAGGTCGTTTTTGTTGAAAGAAGGCCAATGAACATCTGTGAAATGTAACTCAGAGTATGCTATTTGCCAAAGTAAAAAGTTTGAAATTCTTTCTTCTCCACTTGTTCTGATTACTAAATCAGGGTCAGGCATATCTGAAGAATATAGATTATTGGATATTTTGTCAGTGTCTATTTCTTCTAACTTAATTGTACCAGATGCATATTCTTGAGATACTTTCCGGACAGCATCAACAATCTCTTCTCTTCCCCCATATGCTAAGCATACAGTGAATAAGAAATCAGAGTAATCGGCAGTTTTTTCTTCAACATTTTTTATTGCCTCTCTAACATTATCTGGTAACATCTCCAACCTTCCAACGGCTTTTACTTTCACCTTTCTACTGTGAATTTTGGGGTCTTCTGCCATCTCATTTAGTCCATTACAGTAAAGACTGTATAATGCATCAAGTTCTTCTTGATTTCTTTCTTTGATATTTTCCGTTGAAAGTGCATATACTGAGAGATAAGGTATTCCAAGATCTAGAATCCAATCCATCACCTGTTTAAGTTTCTCTTTTCCCTTTACATGACCTAAATTAGTTTCAATTTTTGAGTTCCAAGCAAACCTTCTATTTCCATCCATAATTATTGATACATGATTTGGCACAATTCCTTTCTTAATCCTATCTTTGAGTCTATTGGTCCGTATTCTATCAGTTCTTGATACAAAGCTCCAAGCAACGCTTGAACTTGCAATTGCATTTGCAGGAATTGAAATAATTCTAAATTTAAGAAGCCATTTCGCTAGGGAATCGATACGTCGACCAGTAGCTCTGCGCATACGACCCATGTAACAGCGAAAATCTCTGCACCTAATAGTAGTTGGATTGAAGAATCCTCATTCAAATACAATATCTGCCTTGTCATTTATCTTATCTAAGAGATTTTTTTCAGGATTTACAACAATAATTTGCCCCGAATGTTCCCAAACCGGTAAGTCGTGATGGCTATTTCCTGCATATCCAAATTTCATATTACCATATCTTGCAATTAATGCTTCAGCCTTCTTTTTACCACGAAGGTTGTGTTGAGCATCAGATGCCATGACATCGGAGAATAGACCTACATGAGCTGCAACTTGCTCGGCAACAATTCTATCTGAAGCGGTAGCTAAAATCAGAGTTCTTCCACGTGCATGTTCTCCGGTAAGCCAATCTAAAAAAGCAGCATGATATTCAAGTTCCGCTGGGTCGAAAACCAACTTCTTCGCCAAGTCTCTTTTCCATTGAGCTCTTTTGTTTGTTACCTCTTTTGTTAGGACACTAAATATCATCCATGGTTTCCTAAGTAATACCTTTTTGATACTAATATAACTCATATCTGTTAAGATTAGCGTGCCATCCATATCAACCGCTAGTGGTATGTCCGATATCTCGCCCATGTTGTTGCCTGAACCGACACCATATCAAAGATTCCCTGACCGATTGCATGAAGTAAACAACTCCCTCGTAGGTGTAGGGTAACTAGTATGTCCGAGGATAAGATTGCTTGGAAACCTGCGGCGATGTCAAGCATTGAGACTACTAATGAATCACCGCCAGGATTCCAGAGTCTTGTTTTTGTAGGAATTGGAATGAAATCTGAAATGCTGGAACCCACTCATCCGGAAAATTGGTTAGCCACTATTTCAGGTCTTAAATCATGGGGGGAAATTCCTTCACAAGATTCGTCTGTAGAAGAAATAATCCATTCTGATAGAGGAATCAATCTGAAACTAAAAGATAATGATACTTACTGGTTAGCTGAATTTTTTCCTTGGGGTAATGACGGTAGATTAAGATCAAGAATTAGTCTTGCTACTGGCAAAAGCGATACTCCAATAGGTCTTTTTTCTTGGAATGATATTGATTTAATTTCTTTAAGAAAATGGGAAGAGAATCCTCGCCAAGTGAAATCTAAACTTATTTCTGCATTAAATTCTAATGATTTAGAAACTTCAAAAGAAATTGTATTCAAATCTGCAGCTGCAATAGGGAGTTTCCATAGATCTGCTGAAAGTGGTAGAATTACTCCTCGAGATGCTAGAAAATGGAATAAGAGAGTTGAAACTCTTGAGGCTCTATTGCGTGCAAATACAATTTGGCGTGCCCCTCATACAAAAGATACCGTTTGTATAATTACAATTGGGGATGTCAGATTCTCAGACATGATAGATGATTCTGATGATGAATATGGTATTTACTTCAATAGACCCCGATTGTCAGATAGCATTGCCAAACCCAATTGTGAGTTTCCGGCAATGAGAGATTTTTCCTCATTACTTCATGATCTTAATAGAATATATTATTCTAGTAAATCCAAACTTTCAATCAGAGATTTAAGAGAATCTATGATTGATGGCTGGCGATCTACTGCTCCTGAGAAATGGGCCTCTGAAGGTTCTTTTTACACTCCACGAGGGGGGGTATTCTTTTGGGAATATGAACAATGCTTACTTGATGTAATCGAAGCAGTTTCTCATCAATCCGGGAAGCCGGAGCCAGCAGTTTCAATGCTCAGAGAAGTTCCTGGAATTCAAAGAACGATGTTCAACCATAGAATTATTGCAGCGCTTTCATTCATGACAGGTTTCTTCTCCGCAAGCGGATTTTATCAGTACCTAATTGGTAATTCGAAAGAGGTTTTCATTCCACTAATTTTACTCCCAATAACAATTGGACTTTATTATTCTTATAGAAGATTAGCACCATCTCCTGAATTATCAATTCTAAGAGTATGGAACGAGAAATCAAAACATTAGTCGTTGATTCTTGTAAAATTGTTGTTTTCAAACAGATATGTTCTTGGAACACCTGTTTGAATTTCTAATTTCACAACATCTTCTTTCGAAATATTTTCAATATACATTACAATTGATCTTAATGAATTACCATGTGCTGAAACTAGCACATTTTTCCCTTTTTTTAAGTCTTCAATGACGTTTTCTTTGAAATATGGAATAGTTCTCTCAGCATTCATTTTCAGACTTTCTCCATCAGGTGGAGGGACATCAAAAGATCGTCTCCAGATATGAACTTGTTCTGCTCCATACTTTTCTGCTGTATCTTTCTTGTTTAGTCCTTGTAATGAACCGTAATGTCTTTCATTTAACCTCTTATCTTTGTAAACAGGAATGTCTTTAGATTTTTTATTTTTTTCAATAATTATCTCAGCTGTTTTTTGAGCTCTAATCAGTGCACTTGTGTGGACTACATCGAATGAAACATCTTCTAATTTTTTCCCAGCATCTTGTGCTTCCTTAATGCCCTTTTCTGAAAGACCGATATCGGTCCATCCTGTAAATTTATTTTCAGCATTCCAAAGTGATTGTCCATGTCTAATAAGTACAAGAGTAACCAAAGTTTCACCTACTTATTATTTCTTAATCTTGGCTCAAAGAATATCAAATTTAGTTTAGCAGCAGTTTCACGTGCCATCATTAGAAGGTCTTCGTTTAATTCTCTTTGTGTGGCCGCAGATGACACACAGTAAAAGTTTCCAGCAACTACTACCATTGCAGTACCGAATGCTTGAACTCTAACCCAAGAATCTTCTTCTTTAATTGACCGAGCATCATCATTCACTTTGTTCAGTAAAATCTCACAGAATTCTTTCAAATGTTCAGGATTACTATCTTCTTCAAACTCAAACTTTGGAGTAATTCTTCTGAATCTTCTTTTACTGAAATTTTCAACAGGTGAGTTGACCATATTCGAGTTAGGCACGGTAATCATTGTATCAGCAGATGTTCTAATCAAAGTAGTTCTTAGTCCAATATTTACAACCTCTCCTTCAACCCCATCCACGATAATCCAATCTCCAACATTGAATGGCTGATCTACAAGAATTGAAACGGCTCCAAAAATATTTGAAACCGAATCTTTTGCTGCAAGAGCTAATGCTAAACCAGTAATTCCTAGACCAGCAATTAGTCCATTCAAATCAACACCTGCATACCCAGCAATAACGAATGCACCGATCACAACAACCGCTACTCTTCCAACAGATTCTGCTACACTTGCCAGTGAACGCCTTGAAGCAATATTGTCATCACCTTCTACAACAATAAATGCATCTAGATAATCCACTAATCTGTATGCAGCAATTAACATCAAAATTATGAATCCAGTGAAAACAATCTCATTAAGATTAGATATTAGATCTTGATTCCAAACAGGAACACAATTTGTAGTAAGATAATCTATGCCTTGTGTGAAAACCAGTGTTCCAACCATCCACCCTAATGATGCGGGAGCAAACAACGTTTTGCCATCAATTCTTTCACTCTTAGAAAGAAGATTCATCAATCTAGGGAATACATATCTTCTAGAGAGAACTCCAGAAACAATTGAAAGGCCAATTAAAGCTAAGAAAATTATCAGAGTTCCGTTCGAAAAACCTTGGAAAGCAGCCTCTCCATCCATGAAGTCATTGAGTATATCCATATTTGGTCGCCTCAACAGCCACTTATGAAACCCTCTCCGATACTTCGTACCATAAATCCGAGGCTTTCAAGACCTTAACACCTCTCGAAGGCTTGATATTATGGCAGGCAGTAACATAGAAACCAGTCAAAAATTTGTTTCAAATCCCCGAAGAATTCCAGCATTGGCTCTTCTAATGCCTTTGATGCTATCCGTTTTAGCCCCAGTTTCCTTGATTGCTCCTGTGGGTGCGCAAGAATCTGATAGTGGTATGGCGCCCGAAGATATTTGGTCTGAAGAGTACTCTAATCAGATATTTCCATGGGGAGGTAATGATAGATTACAATTTCGCGAATATCATGATTATTTCAGTATGAAAGACAGAATGCAACAATTAGCCGATCAGAATAGCAATTTCATGAGTTTTCATGAAGGCCTTGTTGGCGGTGTAAACGCAAGAGGTCAAGAGATGGGCACTGATGATTATGAAGGATGGTATTACAATCACGCAAGTCCTTGGATTAAGATGACAGGCGGTGGTGAAGAATTAGAAGGAGTTACAGGAGGAGATTGCAATACTTTTGTAGGAGATTGCGGTAATTATGCCGATATTCCAGATATTATGCTGGTAGGTAATCATCATGCTAGAGAGTGGATGTCTTACGAAGTTCCTATGTTCTTCTTGGAAACAGTTGCTTACTACTACGGAATGGCTGGTGTCGATAATGATGGTGATGGACTTATTGATGAAGATGGTTGGGATGGAATAGATAACGATGGAGATTGCTTGATGCTCAACTCCAGCTTCCAAGACAGTAACGGAGACGGTATCCCCTGTGGTCCTGGAGACTTAGGTGTCGATGAAGACTTCTCAGAACAATTTATCACAAATATGGTTAATACAAGAGAAATCTATCTGATTCCAATGCTTAATGTAGATGGAAATCGATATGATAGAGAGGAATACTGTGGTGAGTCAGCTTGGGAAACTTGTTATCAAAGTGGTTGGAGAAAGAATCTACGAGATAATACAGTTACTGGCGTCACGCCCCTCCCTGATATTGATGAACAAGTAGACCCATCCTGTGATGGAGTCGATCTAAACCGTAATTATCAATATGAATGGGGAGCACCTTTGGGTGCAACAGGACCATTATTCCCTGGAATGTGTTACGCAGGTGAAGCAGGTGCAAATAATGATGTTTACAATGGCCCTGTCGATACTGTAGATCAGGACGGAGACGGACGTCTGAATGAAGACCATGTTGATGGCAAAGATGATGATTCTGATGGTTTAACTGATGAAGATTGGCTAGGCGGTAATAGTGAGCCTGAAACTAAGTTCATTCAGGATATGACTGAAATGAATGATGATGATGGAGATGGCTCTTCAGAATTTAAAGCAACTTTGACATGGCATTCATTCTCAGAATTAGTTCTATGGCCTTGGGGGCATTGTCAGAATTGTGATAATCCAGATCAAGAATATCTCGAATATCATGGAAATATAATGGGTGAAATGACTGCTTATGCTCCAATGCAATCTTCAGATCTTTATCCAACAACTGGTGATTTTTGTGACTGGCATTATGGTGTTCATGACTCTTATTGTTACACCATGGAAATTGGAAATGCTTTCCATGAATATCCTGAAGATATAGCGCACATAGCGGTACGTAATTTGGGTATACCATTCTATATGATTGAAATTACCGATGATCCAAGATATAGAGCAGTTGTTGGAATAGAGAACACTACTGCATCACAGTGGCTTTCTTCGCCATCTGATGTTGCTGTGCCTTCAAAAGGACCAATTCCTATTGACTTCTGTTTAGATTCAACTTTCCCTTATACAACAAATATGACTTATACACATTTGATGTGGAGATTAGTCGAACCTACTCGACAACAAGATGACTTCGGCCCTACAGAATGGAAAATGGTTCCATGGGAAATGTCAGGTTTCGCTGACATCGGAAGTTCTTGTGAATTATTAGATGGCAGCAATGGAACAGTTCTCCAAGCACATATACCTGCTCCTGATAGTTCAGTAGGAAAAATTCACTATAAAGCAATGTTAGGGACTACTAACGGGGCATTTCCGTTTTCTTATCCCACTGTTGCCGAGGGAGCTAATTACTATGAATTATCAATACCATACAGGGCATCGTTTGGTTCATCAGTACTTGCTCTCCTAATGTTTTCATTAATTGCAACCATGGTCTGGGGTGGACTTGGATACACCCTAAAAGAGATGTTCAATGATGAGCGCGATGTTCTTGGTTTACCTCCTGAAATGCGTAATTTGGAGGAAGATTAATGGAGGCTAAAGGTGAAGCCGGCTCGGATGAGTTTAGTGGAAGATTAGGGCTGATTTTTGCTACAATCGGTGCTGCAATTGGTACAGGAAATATTTGGCGTTTCCCTAGAATGGTAGGTGCTAACGGAGGAGGGTCTTTCCTTGTACCATGGCTTATTTTCTTGTTCCTCTGGTCAGTTCCTTTGATTATTGCAGAGTTCGCTCTAGGTAAAAGAAGTAGGACAGGTACCGTTGGAACATTCAGAATCTTTGCAGGTAACAGATTTGCATGGATGGGATTGTGGACTGCATGGATTTCAACAGCGATAGGATTCTACTACGCAGTTGTGACTGGATGGTGCATAAATTACTTTCAGACTGCTATCCGTGGTGGACTTGGTTCAGAAGTAGATACTGTTCAGGTATGGAATGATTTCTTACAAGATCCATCACAAGTAATTTTCTTCCAGACATTATCTGTTTTGATTACTATGGCCGCAATATGGAAAGGTGCCAAGGCGATTGAGAAAGTAAACGTAACACTAATGGTTTCACTTTTCATTCTATTATTCGCTGCACTTTTCCTATCTTTCGTAATGGATTTAGATGATGGTACATTGGATGGATTTGTCTACATGTTTAGCATTCAACCAGAGTATCTTACTCAGCCAGAAACATGGATCAACGGATTATCACAATCTGCTTGGTCATGTTCTGCAGGTATGGGTATGGCTATTACTTACTCAGTTTACATGAGAAAAGATGAGGATACTACTCTGAATGCAGCAACAATGTGTCTTGCTAACAATAGTATTTCTATAATCGCTGGTTTGACTGTAATGATGGCTGTTTTCTCTGTTAGCGATGACCCTCTAGGAGCAGTTAGTGGTGGTAGTAGTGCAATCACATTCCTAGTACTTCCAGAAGTTTTTGCTCAAGCACCTGGTGGTCCAATAGTTCAACTACTAATGGTTACAATGTTCTTCTTAGCACTATCATTTGCTGCTCTAACATCAATGATTTCAACAGTAGAACTTTGTGTTAGGAACTTCGTAGACCATGGAATAGAGAGACAAAAAGCAGTGGGTTTCACTACTCTAGCAATCTTCTTGTTCGGATTACCTAGCGCGGCTCTATGGATATTAGTTGATCCAGAAACTGGAGTTGCTTTCCCACAATTCTTAGAAGTTCAAGACCATATCTGGGGATATGGATTAATGTTTAGCGGATTATTTATTGCTTATTCTATTTGGAAATATGGCTGGAATAGATATAGAGTTTGGCAAGATGAGAATGATATAACTGGTTTTAATCTCAGAGATTATCTAGATAATGGTGTATCTTCATTCCGTGATGATTTCATCAACACAGGCGATAACGATTGGTGGATTGGAAAATGGTGGGACTACATCATGTATCTAGGATTCCCAATAATGTTTGGTGTTCTAATATTATCATATTTCAGCGATCTAATTCTGAATGTCAACAATCCATGGGATCCTACTAATGCGGATGGAATTACAATAATTCTATTATTCTGGGGTGTCACAGCTGGTTTATTCATTAGCATGAATAAATATATTTTAGTTAACCGTGTTCTTTCTATGAATGGTACAATTTGGCCACCTAGTTGGGATTTAGAACCGCGTCCACTTTACAGAAATGTTCCATTTGGTGCTGAAGTATCAATTGATACATTACCTGGTGGTGAAGATCCATTCATCATAGAGGTCGGAGAATCATTGCCAGAGACCTTTGTAAATGAATATGGAGAGACACAAACACATACTCTCCATGCTCAGTCGTGAAATATTTCGTGAATAAAATGTCTAGGATTGTAAGTGACGAATATCCTTGGACCAAGTTATTACGAGAGTATGTGATGTATTGTGCAGTTGGTTGTATCAACGTAGCTATATTTGCAGGTTTATACTGGTTTTTTTCTAATTATCTAACTGTTACAAGTTCTCCTGAAACATTTGGTTGGGCCGTTTCATTTGCGATTAGTTCTGCCCAAGCTTTTGTTTTACATCGTTGGTTAACTTTTGAGTCTGATTCTAACATAAAAACCAGTTTTACTAAAATGATGATTGTTTATACTGTTCTTTGGATAGTTTCAACAGCTGCTTTCTATGTATTAGTTGAAGTAATCGAACTAGGAGAACTAATATCTTGGGCTATCAATACAACAGC
>JAURCP010000008.1:25285-53003 GCA_030828405.1 Thermoplasmatota archaeon | reverse complement strand
AGTGACGATGACGGAGACGGTATTGATTCTTTTAATGAACGTGCTGATCAAGATCTGGATGGAAATCCTTCAGATGCATTAGACTTTGATGGGGATGGAACACCAGATTATTTAGATACAGATGACGATAACGATCTGACTCCAGATGTTTCAGATGCCTTCCCAATGGATGAGTGTGCAGACACTGATACAGATGATGATGGTTCACCTGACACAATAGTAACTGGTTGTACAACATCTCTAACTGAGGATGCTAATGATGACAATGATCAAGATGATGACGTCGATGATCCGTTCCCATTAGATGACACAGAATGGGATGACACAGATTCTGACGGAATTGGTAATAATGCAGATACTGATGATGACGGTGACGGCACATTAGACGTTAACGATGTATGGCCAATTGACCTATGTGCTGCAAATGACTTTGACAGTGATGGACTACCTGACACAATAGTTGCAGGATGTACTACAACTCTGACAGAAGACTTAGATGATGATAACGATGGTGTTGACGATCTAACAGATGATTGTCCTTACGATGCTAATGAGCAAGTAGACACTGACGGTGACGGATTCTGTGACAACCAAGATACTGATGACGACAATGACGGTACATACGACTTGAATGACGAGTACCCATTAGATGCAACAGAGCAGACTGACAACGACGGTGATGGAATTGGTGACAATGCAGATACTGACGACGACAACGATGGTGTTGACGACGCTCTGGATGCATTCCCTAACGATCCTTCAGAAACTTCTGACTTCGATGGTGACGGTCTTGGCGATAATGCTGACTTAGATGATGACGGTGATAACGTACTAGATGATGTAGATCCGTTCCCACTAGATGGAACTGCTTGGGTCGACACTGATGGTGACGGAATCCCTGATTATACAGGTCCACCACCATTCTCGGGAGACTTCGAGGGTGGAGCAGTTGCTGGAATCTGGCAGACATCTAGTTTGGCTACATATCCAATGACTGCAGACAGTGGTTCTCCAATCTCTGGAGCTTATTCTGCTATGTCAACGAACCAGGGTGTAAGTAACTCTGCTTCTGGAACAACGATATCCTTGACTAACATGGTCAATGATACAGATACAGATGGAGACGGTATTGCAGATGCAGCGTCATACTCATTTGCTTACTCTGTGTCATCTGAATCTGGATGGGATTTCTTGGTATTCTGTATCGATAATGATGCAAACTGCCAGAGAACATCTGGATACGAGATGCGCTGGGCTGGTGTACTGAATGGTGTATACTCAGGAACTGTTGACGCAGGTGCGCACACATTCACATGGAATTACTGGAAAGATAGCAGTGCAAGCAGCAATGCAGATACGGCATGGATTGACGACGTTACAATGTCTGTACCTCAAGGAATCACAAATGCTGACCTTGATGACGATAATGACGGTGTTAATGACGACATGGACTTAGATCCAGTAGATCCTTGTGTCGGTCTTGACACAGATGGTGACGGAATGGCTGACAACCTAGGTGCTAGTATGTTGAATGGTTCCGCTTGTGATGCATCAATGTACACAGTTGACGATGATGACGACAACGATGGTTGGTCTGATTCAGATGAAGCTACATGTGGTTCTGACAGTCTTGATGTCAATGACATGCCTGCAGATTATGACATGGATATGGTTTGTGACGTTACTGACTTAGATGATGACAACGACGGTTTCAACGATGATGTCGATGCATTCCCAATGAACAGTAGTGAAGCGATTGATACTGATGGAGACGGTATTGGAAACAATGCTGATTCTGACGATGACGACGATACAGTGACTGATGGTCTGGATGCGTTCCCACTTGACTCAAGTGAATCTAATGACAACGATGGTGACGGTACTGGAGACAATGCTGATACTGACGATGACAACGATGGATGTCTAGATGCTGATGATGCGTTCCCATTGAATGCAGCAGAGTGCATTGACACTGACGGCGATATGCTTGGAGACAATGTAGATCCTGATGACGATGGTGATGGAGTAGCTGACGTAAGTGATCCATTCCCATTAGATGCTTCTGAGAGTTCAGACAACGATGGAGATGGTATTGGTGACAATACAGACACTGACGACGACGGTGACGGAGTTGACGATGTGGACGATATGTTCCCATTAGATCCATTAGAATCCGAGGATTTGGATATGGACGGTCAAGGCGATAACTCTGATGCAGACGATGACGGAGATGGAGTCAATGACGGTATTGACGCATTCCCAACTGATGCATCTGAGTGGGTTGATACTGACGGAGATGGTCAAGGTGACAACTCCGATACAGATGACGACGGTGATGGAGTTGATGATGTAGATGATGCATTCCCATTGAACCCATCAGAATCTAACGACTTAGATGGTGACGGTCTTGGAGACAATGCTGACAGCGATGATGATGGAGACGGTGACGCAGACGATACTGATCAGTTCCCAACAGATGCATCCGAGTGGGATGACACTGACGGTGATGGAATCGGTAACAACGAAGATACTGACGATGACGGTGATGATGTAAGTGATGACGTAGAAGATTCTTGTGGATCTGACAGCATGGATTCATCATCTATACCATCTGACTTCGATGGAGACGGAATATGTGACGTTCTTGACTTAGATGACAATGACGGACCACTAGCTAACGATGATGGAGGAGATGAGCCTGGATTCGGTAAATCTTTACCAGGATTCCCTGCACTATTCGCTGCTATCGCTCTAATCGGTGCTGCTTTAATTGGCCGCCGCAGAGACGACTAAATCTAATTTAGTCGGACGTAGAACCTGAGTCGGGAGCTTTTGCTCCCGGCTTAGGTCCAATTTTTTAACGCTCTATCTGAGCAATACTTCGGGTAATACTGATAAGGTGTTGTCTGACCACTTAGTTTGATATTACATGCCAGGCACCAATAGAGTAGAAATTAGAACACTGAAAGTTGGACGTTATGTGGCTTTAGAAGAAAGTGCTTACAAAATTCTAAGCATGTCTAAATCAAAACCTGGAAAGCACGGTTCTGCCAAAGCAAGAATTGAATTAGAGGATATTTTCACTGGTCAAAAAAGAAGCCATGTAGGAACAGTTACAGATAACATCTATGTTCCTGTTATTGAGAAAGGTTCTGCAATAATCACTCATATTCAAGGTACAGAGGTTCATGCTATGGATAGCAAAACGTACTCTACACTGATTCTCCCTTTAGATCCGGAATTGAATTTAGAGTCTGGTGGAGAAATTCAGTGGATGGAAGCTATGGGACGCTATAGAATTACAAGAGACCATTAAAGATAAAATCTCTAGTTACTTTTTTCATAGGTTATGTTAAGCCTCTGAAGCCCTTGCATGATTCAGAGGTCATGTTATGAATTATGCCCAAGTATCAACGCCTAGAAGTGCATGGGTGCTACTTTTTGTAGCATTATTTGCAGTCTCAAGTGCTGGTGCTGTCCTCCAATCAATGACTGAAGTCCCCCCTATTCTTCGTGCATCTTGGAGAATGCAAGGGACAGCGTTAATTCTATTGCCCGGTTTTATTTATCAATTATACAATACTGATAGAAGTATTTTCGAATTAAAAGATATGCTAATTATATTGATATCAAGTATTTTTCTCGCAGCACATTTTGGTTCTTGGGTGTGGTCACTAGATCATACAAGTTTAGTGCATAGTCTTCTTTTTGTCACCAGTCATCCATTAGTTGTAGTTCTTTTAATGCCTATTTTAGGTTCAGAAATTAGAAGAGGGCATATTCTTGGTGCATCCATAGGTTTCTTAGGTGCAGCCTTAACATTGAAAGATATTGATTCTGGCGGTGAAGTAACTTTGATTGGGAATTTATTTGCATTCATTGGTGCAGTGACGGTTGTGGGCTATCTTTTCTCAGGAAGGTATCTAAGATCTGAAAGAAATATGCCACTATTCATTTATGCCTTCCCAGTAACTTTTCTTTCATCATTATGGTTAACTCCTACTTCATTAATTCTTGAAGGTACCAGTTTTTATCAAGTGGTACCTGAAGTTTCAGTATTTGGATGGGTTGATATCAGTTGGATAATTTGGGTAGGGTACTTATCATTAGGTCCAGGTTTACTCGGTCATACGGGAATAAATGCCGTATTACGCTGGTTTTCTCCACTAATTGTCTCTATAGCTTTATTATTTGAACCAGTCATTGGAGGATTTATCGGCTATATTTGGAATGGTGAAATTTCATTAGGTATCTGGACCGTAATTGGAGGTTTTATGATGCTAATTGGAGCAATATTAGTGAAATTTGAAGAGGCGAATGAACAAACTACTAGTGAATCGCCTTCATGAACTAATGGATCCTCGGAGTGATATGAGTAAACCAGCATTGTTTATCACGAATGACGATGGTATTGAAGCTCCTGGAATTCAGGAGTTAATTAGGCAATTAAATATTGAGGGTTTCCCTCTTTTTGTTTTAGCACCATCTACAGAACAATCTGCTACCGGAATGCGTATTTCTGTACGTAAAAAACTGAAAGTCACAAATAGACAAGATATTGCTGATAAATTACAATCAGACATAACAATCCCTCTGAAAATGTATTCTCTAGAGGGTTCACCGTGTGACTGTGTAATTGCAGCACTTGATGGTGGGATAGGTATGTTAGAACCGGAATTAATGCCAACAATGTGTATTTCTGGTGTCAATCAAGGACCGAATATCTCAGTCGATATCATGCACTCAGGGACAGTTTCTGCTGCAAGAGAAAGTGCACTCTATGGGTTACCATCAATAGCAGTAAGTTTGGCTACATATGAACATAGTAATTTCGAATACTCTGTTAAAGGCGCCATAGAAATAATGCAATCTTGCCTTGATTTTTTGCCTAAGAAGCCATCAGACTTTCTTAGGAAGAATGGTTCGAAATCAGCAATAGAATTGAATCCCAGTCTTGATTCTATAAGAAATAATTTCGCTCTTGGAAATATCTTTCTGAATCTCAATGCTCCAGTTATATGGAATGGGGATTTCAATACTGTATCTCTTGGTTCTCGTTGGTATAGAAATGCGATCAAAAGTCACGACTTAGATGATGGTTCTATGGCATTTGAAGTTGGTGCAGCCGAAATAGTAGAAGAAGAAATTCCAGGGACTGATTGTTTCTCTGTGAATTCTGCTGAATATGCTATATCTCCACTGTCTTCATGGCCAGTTAATCATCCATTAGGGATTACTAGAGATGTTCTAGATGCTGCAACTAAATCTGATGAAAATGGTTTACCTTACTGGTTAAGTTAGAGCTTATCTAATTCATATTGAGTAATAGCAATACAAGAATGTCCCTGTAACCATTTTTCTCCCAATGATATTTTTTCATATCTATCAAAAATATCTTTTTCATACTCATTGAAAGGCAAATCATCTGAAAGAATAATACCAATTTTCTCAACAAATTTTTTTCCAGTAATATTAGTTCCATCCGCATCTAAGATATTGATTTCCACATTATCTTTAGTCCATGATTCAATAGTATCTGTTATGTCTCCACCAGAGTGGAAAATACCTTGTGTGATTTCTTGGAAACGACCTACTGGAGGAATTGGTAATTTCATTATGGCCTTTATTTGTCCTGCAATAGATCTTTCATCAGGCCTTACTCCTGCTAATGTAGTCCCGTCAAATAAGATTCTTCTATTAGGTCCCTCACCACCTTGCAGATGTAAAGTGATTAGCGAATCATTCCTTATATCGTGTGAAAGAAAAAGCGCAGAATTAATGGCTCTAACCAATACATCCATTCTTCCCGTACCCGGCAAATCATTGAGATTCAGTTTACCTGAACTGGGAGCTCTGTGTCCTATAATTGCGTAAAAGCGCTTCAAAGAATCACCCAAGGTCAAAATCCATGTCATCGACATTCATCATAGATTGCATTTGTCTTCGCATTTTCCTATCTCCTTTCATGCCTTTCATCATCTTTTTAGATTTGTTCCATTGGCCGATTAAATCTTTAACCTCTTTTTCAGTGCATCCAGAACCTTTTGCTATCCTCTTAATTCTACTATGCTTTAGTAATAATGGTTCATCTTTTTCCTGTTGAGTCATAGAATCCATAATTACTCTATATTTTTCTAGATTTTGTTGCATTTGTTTTTTCTGACCTCTTCCAAGAGACCCCATCCCCCCAAACATAGTGTCGGGAAGATGAGACATAAGCTTGTCAACAGTGCCAATTTTACTCATCATTTCCATTTGGGAATACATGTCAGTTAGCGTAAATCTCCCTGACATCAATCTTTGGGCTAATCTCATTGCTTCTTCTTGATCAAGGTCTCCTGGTGCTAAATCAATTAATCCTTTAATATCGCCCATTCCTAAAAGTCTTGATATAAATCTATCAGATTCGAATTTTTCCAAATCCTTTACCTGTTCTCCTTCTCCTACGAATACAATTGGTGCACCAGTAGTTGCTACTGCTGAAAGCGCTCCACCTCCTCTGGCCGTACCATCTAATTTCGTCACTATAGTTCCGGTTACTCCGACTAAATCGTGAAAGGTTTGCGCAACTTTACCCGCCGCTTGTCCCACTTGCGCGTCAATAACTAGGAATCTTTCTGTAGCATTAGCAATTTCTGCTATATTTATCAATTCTTGTCGTAATTCGTCATCCAAGCTATCTCTACCTGCTGTATCAATAATTACAACATCTGAATTTCCTACTTTCTTTAGACCATTTTTGACGATTTTAGAAGCATCTTTTTCATCAGGTTCTCCATAAACTTCTATATTGGTGCCTTCTAATAATTGACATAATTGTTGATAAGCTCCTGGCCGGTGAACGTCTGCTTCAATGACTCCAACTTTAACACCGTGTCTTCTTCTCCACCAATCCGCCATTTTAGCAGTTGTAGTAGTTTTTCCTTGACCATATAGACCAACCATCAGTATAGTTTCATTATGTGGTTTAATTTCCCTTGGAGGACCTAGAATTCTTACTAATTCTGAATAAATTAGATTCATAGCATGTGTTTCTAATTTCAATCCTGGAGGTTTTTCATCTTCTAACATCCTTCTTTCTATTCTTTCTGTAATTTCTTTTGTTTGCCTTACATTGAAATCGGCTTCTAATAAGGCCCTTCTAAGTGAGCGACTAAGGTCCTTTACAGATTCTTCATCAACCTTCCTTTTACCCTTCAATAAACCAACCGAACCAAGAATTCGATTCTTGAACCCTTCGAGTGCCACAACCTCGGGTAATGTTAGTGTGGTTTGAAGGTTATTGGAGACGGTGAACTGAAAGGTAGAACCCTATCGCCAATCGTGGCAGTTACCCAGATACCACTCCTCCAGATGCAAATCGCCTTTGCAATAGGGTTACTGGGGGTTTACATTGGCTGGCGAGGAATCATTGCTAAAATGACTGGGTTCTATGATATGGCGGGAGCATTTAAGTATCTTCTTTTTGGAATTGTATCTGGAATGATTTTTGCCGTAGCATCGGATGAGATGATATTACAATTCGCAGTAATTGAATCCAAATTAAATATTATTTATGCGTTTATTGTTTCCTTAATTATTGGAGCATCAGAATCGGCTTTAGTGATGTTTCTACTTGGTAGACCGAAGATAGTCAGTTTACGTGCGTCTACTCCCTATGGATGGACCTTAGGTCTTGGAATGGGTGCCATGATCACCTCAGTTCTAATCGTTAGGTTATTTGACCCTATTTTACCCCGTTCTGATTTTTCAGGCTTTGATATCATTTCTGTTTTAATTGCTCTTTCCATAGCAGTTATTGCATGTCTTGGAAATGCGTTAATTTCTACGTACCAAGGTGTAGGGATATTAACATCTACACGGTTCAAAACATTCTATGTCAGTACTTTGTGTAGAGGTATACTAATTCTTGGCTTGATATTCGTTTTATGGCAACCTTTGATAATTATATTTTTCTCAACTGTTATTTTCTACTACTGGCCAACTGCTCAAACAAAATGGCTACCATTAGGTATGACTCCTGCTGCATCACAAGCATTTCGTAGAACTATACGTCAAGATGGAAAAATTCGTATTGCAGCTAATAATAGAGTGCGTGGGGAAAGAGTAGAAAATACTCAAGAATTACTGGATATTGATAGTGATGAATAACTTTGATGAAAAATTGCAAAATATTGCTTAATCATTACATTTAGAATGGTCGAATAAGTATGATTATATCTGTTCTATTAAGGCAGGTGAAATAATGAGAGTAATTATCGCTGGTGCTGGCGAGGTCGGTAGAGGGGTTGCTGAAGCTCTTAGGGAAGAAAAAAGAAGCGTTGCTTTAATCGATCCTGACCCAAGCGCAATAAATGAATCTCAATCATTAGACTGCTTATTAGTGACTGGTTCGGTTCTATCTAGGGATTCTCTTCTAAGAGCAGGGATTAATGATGCAGAGATCATTGTAATGGCAACAAACAATGATGAAATAAATCTTCTTTCATGTGCGTTCGCCAAAAGAGTCTACAGTGAACAAGTTGGTGATCGAAATGCATCGGGATTAACTGCAATTGCAGTAATTAGTAATCCTGATTTAATGAACTTAAACAAAGGTGCTGGGCCACTTGAAAAATGGACACGTGCAGATCATATTGTATGTGCCTCCGATGAGATTGTAGAACAATTAGCAGCGGGACTTCTTGCCCCCTCAATAGATGAAATACTTGCATTTGGAGATAACTCTTGGATATCTTCAGTAGAAGTGACGTCTAAATCGGCTTTAATCGGTGTTAAAACTAGTGAAGCAGGAAATATTTTTGTTGACCTACCATCCATTTATGCGATTTCTTCAAGTGAAGGTGGTGGGAAATTAACGACGGGTGAGGAAGTAATTTCAGAAGGTGATACTCTCGTTTTTGTTTCTCGTTCTACATCTCAATTCGGACAAATTACCAAAGCAATTGGATGTATTGACCCCGAACTTCCAGAGAAACCTCAAGTGGCTATTTTTGGAGCTACACAGTTCGGGAATAAATTATCTAAACACTACCTAGAAATCGGCTCTGAAGTAGTAGTAATTGAGCCGGATTTAGATTTTGCAAATGAATTAGTAGGTTCACAAATAGGTATTAATAAAAGATTAGATGTTATTCATGGAGACCCTCAAGATGAAGATTTGTTGAGAGAGTTAGGAATAGATCAACAAGATATTACAGTAGCCGCACTTGATGATGATAACCTTAACATTGCAATTTCAATGCGTGCTAAGGATAAAGGTGTTTCAAGAACGGGTTTACTTCTGAATGACAGGGCACTAGTTGAAGCCGTACAAAGAATTGGATTAACTAGACCAATTAGTAGGCGTCTAGTGACAGTCACCTCAATACTCAAATCAATCCATATGAATGTTCCAGGTGCCTACCAATCGATACCAACAATACCTGAATTAATTTCTATGTCTGCTACATTAAGTTCAGATAATAATTTGGTGGGAAGAAGTATTTCTGATGCTGAGAATAAAATAGGTTGTAGGATAGTAATGATTGAGAGAATAACTGAAGAAGGAGATTTAGAGGTCCAAATTCCAACTCAAGTAGAAAGCCTTGAGATGTCTGATAAAATTTATATTTTCTTAGAAAAATCGGATATAAAAAGAGTTGAGAGGTCTTTGGAGAACTAATAATGCGTTGGGATGTAATTGGTTTAGTATTAGGTTGGACGATTAGAGTAGTTTGCGTCCCCCTTTCTTTAGTTGGTTTATTCAGCTTCTTCACAGAAGGTCAAGACTATGCAATTAAAACATACTTAATCCCAATAATTATCGCAGTATTGGTCAGTCAATGGTTTATATTCAGATCAAAGAAAAATACTAGTCATCAAAGAGTTAGAGATAGGGAAGCTTTCGCTTCAGTTGCATTGGGTTGGATTCCGGTAATTCTTCTTGGTTCTATGCCTTTCTGGCTTGGAGGGACCTTCTATGGGCCCTACCATTTCGGTGACGTCGGCTTTATAGAAATTCTTCGTGGACTGCTATATTCATGGTTTGAATCGATGTCTGGTTTCACAACTACTGGAGCGACAGTTATTGATTCATCTGTAAGTCCTGTATGCATAAATGCTTTAGAAAATATGGTTGGTGAGGATTTAGACTGTATAGCGGAGCAAAAAAGAAGTATCATCCTATGGCGTTCTTTGACCCAATGGCTTGGAGGTATTGGAGTAATAATGCTCGGTTTAATGATATTTTCTAGTGTTTTAGGAGGTGGAATGAATCTAGCTAGAGCTGAATTAACCGGTCCATCATTATCTCGATTAAGTCCTAATCTACAGTCCACTGCTAGGAGATTATGGTTAATTTATAGCGTTCTCACTGCTTTTGAACTAGGATTATTGTATTATGTAGGAGATATGTCGATTTTTGATTCTGTCAATTATTCAATGACAACTCTTGCATCAGGTGGTTTTGGTACAACTGATGCAGGAATTACTGAGTTTGATTCTGCATTGATTGAATCTATTGTTATGGTCTTTATGCTACTAACATGTATCAATTACAGCCTTTACCATCTTTTCATTGCGGGTAGAACAAAAGAGGCATTGAAAGATGAAGAATTGAGAGTATATCTATTAATTGTGTTAGTAGCATGGATTGCAATGTCAGTAAATCTTCTTCGGACTGATAATTATGGTTACAGTTTTCTAGAGACCTTAAGACATACAGCATTCCAGGCAATTTCTATTTCTAGTACTGGTTATTCCTCTACTGATTTTTCAACATGGCCTGTATTCAGTCAATTCGTTTTACTATTATTGATGATAGTTGGAGCTTCAGCCGGATCAACAGGGGGTGGTCTCAAAGTGCTCCGTATTCGTATTGCTTTCGAACTAGCTAAGAGAGAAGTATTGCGTATTATTCAGCCGAAAAAAGTCATTGCAATGAGGGTAAATGAAGAAGTGATTGATGAAGAGCAGGTATTTATCGTATTAGGAATGATAAGTGCTTGGTTAGTTCTTGCAATGTCTTCAATGTTGTTCATTTCATTCCTAGAACCAAGTTGGAGTTTAGATGATGTACTCTCAGTAGTAGTATCTTCTCTTGGAAATACAGGTCCTGCTTTAGGTTCATATGGGCCTACTGCAACCTGGTCAAGCATGGGTGAAGTAACTCTATTCTGGACCTCAATTTTAATGTGGTTTGGACGTCTTGAGTTACTAACCGTTTTAGTTTTATTACATCCAAAAACTTGGTCCGACGCTCATTAATCAGAATGAATCAAGTGTGAATTGAGTCCCTGAAGATTCTTTCTTTTCTTCTTCAACTTTCTGTTCTGAATCGAACTTAATATCTTGATCGAAGTCATAGCTTTCATTCTCAATCTCTTCATTGAATGCTTCAATAATTTTCATTCCCATTGGCTTTGACTTAGCAATTCCATAGAGCGACAAGTGGTCATCAAGAGTCAAATTTAGTTTTTTTGATAATGATAAATCCATGGGGTCTCCTCCAATGTCCGGATCATGAATTGCTAAAAGATTGGGCCATAATTCTTCCCTAATAGATGCTTTGCTAGTATCTAATTGTTTACTTAGATTATCAATAATCGAGCTTCTAATTCCCGAACCACCTCTTCTAAGAAAATTTGGATATGTGATGAAAGGGTCTCTTGCAGAGTCGATAGGCTTCATTGCAACCGCTGCTTGCGCGGATAGGACCGAGCCCCAATACCAAGACCTGTACGCTCTATTCTTGTATTTTGTAGCTAAGGCCCTATCTGCACTGACCATTGCTGTGCTTAATTCCTCTAATGTCCTATTATCAAATACAGTTTGATTGTTCCAAGTAAACCAGGAAATCATTTGGTCAGGATCTTTATCAGAATTAAGTAGTATTTTCCCTGCATCTTTACCTGATTTACTTTTGTAAACTTCTTGTAATGCCTTGAAAACATCTATTTGAGAATCTCTCACTGCTACTGAAGCCAGGTCTCTAACAGCAGCCAAGTCAATATGCTCGCCTGAAATAACTGAAACTGCTTGTAAATCTCTCACTAATGCCCTTAGGTCTCCAGGGTTTCCATCTATTAGAGCTTCAAGCGCTTCAGGATCAATCGAATATCCTTCTGAATCCAAAACTCTTCTTGAAATCTTTCGCATATTCATTTTTTCCACTCTCTTGAACATTATTTGTTCAGCAAGTTTTAGTACACGATTTTTATTTTTCTTCCAACTTCTACCACTTCCCCACAGTTTCATTGGTTCATTACATGTCATAATTATAGGTTGTTTACTTTTTCTTAGAAGGTTAATTAATTCGGCTTTACCCCCAGAATCTCCCTTTAATTTCTCCTCATCTCCACTGATTCTTTTCTCAATTGATTCATCATTAAGTTCAGCAAAGCTTCCACTCAAATGGTCAACCTCATCTAATAGAATCAGAGTTCTGCTATTTTTCTTCTTTTCGCCAGAAAATTGATTTAATGAAATGTGTTGAGAACCTCTAGTAGCGGCTTTTCTAATAGCAGCAGCGTTTCTTTCTTCAGAAGCATTCAGTTCTAAAACTGTCCAACCTTTTTCATTACCAATTGCTTTTGCCAGAGTTGTTTTACCTACTCCTGGTGGGCCTGAAAGTAATATTCCCTTCTTCTCAGGTGGATTGGGAGAATCCCATTGTTCTAACCAGGTTCTGATTTTTCTTAACTGGGTATCATTACCTTCCATTTTTTGTATTGAAGTCGGCCTATATCTCTCGGTCCAATCTTCAACCAAGTGCTCTGCCACGAGTCTTGCTTAAGTTGGCGCTTATTGAAGATTATCAAAATAATGTTGAAATCATATTCGAGTTTATTAGTATTAACAATTCATCAATCTCAGCTCGGATTTGTTTTTGATCATCTCTTCTTCTTATTGTAACTGTATTATCTTCGAGCGATTGATGGTCAACAGTAATCGCCCAAGGAACGCCAATTTCATCTGCTCTAGCGTATCTTCTACCAATTGATTTACTTGAATCAATAAGACATTTGATGCCATTTATTTGATTAATTTCTGAATTTAGTTTCCTTGCTGCCATCCCCATCCCGTCTTTCTCAAATAAAGGTAAAACAATGACATCTGCTGGCGCTACTGATTCCTTTAACTTGAGCAGATTATAATTTTCTCCTTCCTTTTCTGTTTCTTCATAGGCATGATCCAAGATATGCCAAATTATTCTATCGATACCGAAAGCAGGTTCTATGACATGTGGTGTGAACCATTCTCCTGCAATGCTATTATGAACCATTTTCTTTTCTACCATCTCTTCAGTAATTTCTACATTAGTCCCATCACTCAGTTCCAATTTAAATGGTAAATTATCTGGTAACTGGCTCAAATTTTCTAGAGCCGCTAGAACTAGACCTGCTCTAGCTCTAAACATTGGCCCTAGGACTGAAGTTTTGGGTGATAGGATTTCTCTATTTTCAACTTTCACTTCTTCAAATTCTCTCCAGGCTCTCAATGAACTTGAGTTAGAGTGCTTTTCATGTGATAGTAAATCATGACAAGTCCTGTTTGCAATCCCTACGCATTCAATCCATCCATGTTCTCCTAGAATCTCACAGTCCCAACAATCTTCAGCATAATGGGCCATTTCATTACTTTCATGCTGCCTGAATCTTATTTTAGAAGGATTAATACCGACTCTAACTAGGAAATCCCATGTCTTCGATAAGAAAAGACCTACAGTACTATCTTTAATCACATTATTATCGATAGCGTCTTGGAATGTCATTTTAATTTCTTTATGCTTATTCCCATTTGGATCTGGTATCAGAGAAATCTTCTCAGTATTCATAGATAAGTCAACTAAAGGTGGGTTTTCAGGATCTATGAAATATTCTAATTCTGCCATATTAAATTCTCTTAATCTAATCATTCCCTGTCTAGGACTTATTTCATTCCTATATCCCTTACCTGTTTGAATGGCTCCAAATGGTAATTTCTGCCTAAAATGCCTGTATAATGAGGGATAAAGCATAAACATTCCCTGAGCTGTTTCAGGTCTCATATATGCTTGCCGACTAGATTTCATGGCTCCAATCTTTGTTCCAAACATTAGATTCATCGGTTTCGATAGAGTCCATTGTGATTTTTCACAATTCGGACAACTTATTTTTTCCGAGCTCAAAATACCATCAATTTCCTCCGAATCTAGTGTGTCTGGATTCGGATGAAACCCTTCTACCAATTGATCTGCTCTGAAAGCGCTAGAACAGTTTTCACATTGCGTCATCAAATCATTGAATTCACCAACATGGCCACTTGCAACCAATACATTTTCAGGCGTAATAGTGGGTGAATCTATTTCAACAATATCTCCATTTATAGTCCAATGTTCTATCCAATTTTGAATCACTCTCCTTCTAATCGAAGCCCCAACAGGGCCATAATCAATTAATCCAGAAACTCCACCATATATCTCGAAAGCAGGAAGTACAATACCTCTTCTCTTCAGCATTGCTGAGAGCCTCTCAATACGCTTCTCATCAGTCATATAATGAACGTTTGAATCAGTGTTTACCTTTCAAGCCATCCTTAGTTGATTAGAATAAAAATTGATTATTTAGTGTTTTCAGGGATTTTCGAATTTTTATTTTTCACATGTATTTGTTAATGAATTAATCCAACATTATAAGTACTCAATCGATACGCTTCGGGTCGCGGTGTGTATTAAATGCCAGAAATTGAATATGTACAGGACATAATGGAGTCTGAAGAACTCCTAGAAAAGTTGTGTCCACCCGTACGTAATTGGTTCAAGGATAAGTTCCCTGATTTCACACATCCGCAGAAAGTCGCAATTCCAAAAATAATGGACGGCGAACATCTGTTACTCTGCTCACCAACTGGTTCAGGTAAGACTCTTACAGCATTCTTGACAGTGATTAATGATTTAGTTAGTCGCTCTTTGGATGGAAGTCTAGAAAATTCTGTACAATGTATGTATATCTCTCCAATCAAGGCACTTGCAAATGATATTCAGAAGAATTTAATAGGTCCATTGACGGAAATTAAAGAAAGTTATCTTCCATCTAGGGCCAAGGATATCACAGTAGGTCTGAGGACTGGTGATACACCACAAAAAGAAAGAGAGAGAATGCTGAAAAAACCACCTCATATTTTGATTACTACCCCCGAATCTTTAGGACTAGCATTGGCTAGTAAAAGATTCAGGCCCATTCTTAATGATATGAAATGGATGATAATTGACGAAATGCATTCTTTAGTTCCTACTAAAAGAGGTACTCATCTTTCATTGAGTTTAGCATTGATGGATTCTGTGATTGATTCTGATGTTCAAAGAATTGGAATTAGTGCTACAATGGAGCCCTTAGATGCGGTAGCAGAGTATTTGGTTGCATCAGATAGTCGTGATAGCGACATAGATCCTCAAAAAATTTCTATCGCAAAAATTTCAGGTTCCAGAGATCTCGACTTAGATATCATATTGCCTACTCCTAGATTTGCCTCCACTCCAATTAAGGAAATATTAGATCATAATGTAGATCGAATTAAGGAATTAGTAGAGGCACATACAACGACTTTAGTATTCGTAAATACAAGAAATATGACTGAAACAGTAGTTCAAAAATTAAAAATTGCTGGATTATTGGGTGTTGAAGGCCATCATGGTTCTATGGATAAGGCAATACGATTAGATGTTGAACAACGCCTTAAGAATGGGTATCTAAGGTGTGTAGTTTCATCCAGTAGCTTAGAAATGGGTATAGATATCGGTTCTGTTGATTTAGTTATTCAAGTAGGTTCACCAGGGAGTATTGCTACCGCACTACAAAGAATAGGTAGAGCCGGTCACCAAGTAGGTGGCCTTCCACGTGCAAGATTTTTGCCTATATCTCCTCATGATTTGCTAGAGTTAGTAGCTTTACAAACAGGTATTCTAAGAGGGTCAATGGATATTCTAAAATTCCCTGAGAATTGTCTTGATGTATTAGCTCAATTTTTAATTGGTCTTTCCATCATTAAAGAGTGGGATATTGATGATGCATATGAGTTAGCTACTGCCTCTTGGCCATATAGGAACCTTCCTTATGATGATTACATAGAGGTTCTAGATTTATTAGAAGATGAACGTAGAATCTGGATAGACTGGGAAGATAATAAATTTGGTAAGCGTGGTTTTGCACAGATGATTTACTATACAAACATTGGTACAATTGCTCCAAATAATAACTATCTAGTATTCACCTCGGATGGGACAATGGTTGGTCAATTATCATCAAGTTTCGTTTCAAGTCTTAGAAACGGAGATGTGTTCTTATTAGGAGGTTCTACTTACAGAGTGAGCAGCATCCGAGGAACTAGGGTCAATGTAAGTCCTGCCACCGGATATCGTCCAACTATACCCTCTTGGACTGGAGAGGCAAATAGCAGAACTCATGAATTAAGTCAAGAAGTGTTAGAATTACTAGAAGAAGTTGCTACATATTCCCGTCTAGAAAAAGATCCAATGACTATTTTCACAGATATCTTAGGATTAAATAGACCAGTTGCCCATGCTGTTTCTGGATTTTTCCAAGAGCATGTTGCTACGACATTCCAAGTTCCTAGTAATGACTTGATTTTAGTAGAACAAGTAGAGGCTCCACTCCCTACATATATTGTCACCACTTGTCGAGGAAGGGCATTTAATCTCGCTCTTGGACATCTTTTCGCAGGAATAGCAACGAATGATAATATAATTGTTCATGAACTTTCCTTTGATGAGAATGGATTTATGATTAAGCTAAGCCATGAGGTAGAGATTTCTTTAATTCCAGAAATTTTCAAACAAGGGAATAGCAAAGATGTGTTGCAGAAGCATATGATGGAATCACAATTGTTTGCAAAGAGGTTCAGAGAAATATCAAGTCGAAGTATGCTTAATCCAAGAAGAATTGGTGCTGAAGAAGTCAGCCCTAAGCAATTTCAGCAGCGGGCAGAGCAGATTATGCAGAAGCACAGGCAAATGGATGATTCAGTATTAATTCGTGAAACAATGAACGAGATTCTTCATGCGGATCTAGATATGGCGCAACTAGAAATTTTCATCAATCGTATGGATAGTGAAGATGTACGAATTGTCCACAGAAGAGTCAAAATGCCTTCTCCTCTAGGTATGACATTATTCATGTCTTCATTTGAAGACTTATTATCCCTCAGGACAAGAGCCTACCTAATCAAGGATGTTGATCCTGAGATACTGAGGCGTTTACTGGGTGCGCGTTCATTAGCCACTGATTTAGATAAATCAAAGATATCTGAATATTATATGTCGAAAATATCTGAACCAAGAAATGCCAAAGGCCTCTTGAGATTGATGGATATGGGTGGTGGTTTGAATAGAGGTATGTCTAATCCACTTTACGAACACAAACTAAAAAATATTGACATAGCTGTAGTTGAAGAATGGGTAAGAGAGCTATCCGAAAGAGGATTAATCACTAGAGTTCAAGGTACTGGACATGAACAAATAGATGACAAATGGTTTTCAATGAGAATGGCAAATGTTCACGGAACGTTAGGATGTTTGGCAGTGGCTGGTGGTTCTGAAGCTAATGATATTAGAGAACTATACACTGGTGGCTTAACCTACCAAATTGGCGTAGATTATGATAGTGAATTTGAGCCTAGAGAATTGAAGAAAATGAATTTATCAGACCCTCAAGATTGTCTAAGGATGAAATTACTTGATATGTTGGGTTCAGAGGGGCCTCAGGTATCAGATAGTCTTAGCTCAAGACTGCCTTTCCCTAAAGCTCAAGTTGAAGCCGTTTTACAAGAATTAGAGATGAAAAATCTAGTATCTATCGGATTCTTCACTCAAACTGATGAGGGTGAATATATTCTCAGGGTTGATGAGTATAGAATAACTGGAGGGAGTGTAGAAGTTGTTGACTATCGAACACTTCAGAATCATCTTCTTGCAAAATCATTCAAAGAATATGACGAACCTTCTCAGGCGATTCGAAGTTTGACTCTTGTGCAAAGAAGGGATGAGTTATTGCATCGTGTGAAAAATTATCGTTTTAGAGATTGGAAAGACATTAAGCATGATTCAGATATTTACAATGGACGTTTACTTCATAACAGAGTAGGATATACTTCTAAAGATAAGATTCCGATGTTTTTAGGTCTCAGGGGTGAGCCTTGGATTGGTGCATTGGAACAGGAATTGTTAGACAAAATCACTCCTGGCGGCTTATCCCGTGCAGAATTATTTGACGGATATCCCAAAGGAAAAGAGAATGCTCATATTCAAAGGAGTTTGAAGAGCGCATTAAATAATTTAGAAAGACAATTGTTAGTCGCCAAACAGTATCTGGTTTTGCCCAATAGAAAACGTTCTTTGGCGGTCTTCCATAAAATTCATGATGTAGTAGAACCATTAGATTTCGCAAACTCTGTAAAGCACTTAATTGAGGCCATAGGACCGGTTAGACTGCATACATTGAGATTCTATGTCAGTAGGCCGGTAGAAGAATTAGCAGAGGTCTTGAGAGACTTAGATAACTCAAAACAGATTAGGAGAATAGTTGCTCTTCAACCTGATCCAACTGATTATTATGCTTCTAAAGAAGACGCAGAATTACTACTTCAACCAGTTTTAGAAGATAGAAAAATGAGAATATTATCCCAATCAGATCCCTTTTGCAGTCGTTTTATTCAAGAAGTTAGATTGATTTTGAAGCAAGGGTGGTATCATCCAGTATTCAAGGGAGTAGATCCAATTGGCAGAATCTTAATGTTTGTAGTTAATGATTATCTTGAAATTAAAGATATTAATATCCCTCACTCATACTTAGATGAGTTCAAGGAAACATTTGATGAGTTATTGGTGAATTATCGAGATAGGCTTGTTGATGTGTCAGTTCTCCATGCTTTTAATTCCATACCAGTCCATGATTGTGATGAAAATATCCAGAAAATTCTTGCAGAATTAGGTTTCATTTCAATGGGAGATGGAGAGAGATATATTCGTGGTGGAGTTGTAGAACCTAGGTCGAGGCAAGAAGTCAATCGGATGTTGTTTTATAATCACAGGTTACATCAAAACTCTAGACATGAAAACGAAACTCTTGCTCTCGAAACGATGGATGAATTAAGAGATGATTTTGCACTCAGAGGCCGTTGTGAGATGTTTAGAGTTAATCTGAAAGCAATGGCTGCTGCCCATCAATTATCTCAGGGTACAAACTTACGAGGGCACTTAGTTTGGGGAAGGAAAAAACACTTTGAGAGGCTTCTAACAATACGTAATCTGCAATCTAATGAAGATGATGAAGATATACTTCAATTTTTCAGAGAGCATCACGATCCAGGAATCTTCATGGAAAGACATGCTATGAAAAGAGCCGAATTCAGGAAATTAATATCGCCATTAGTCAGGAGCGGTCATTTGATACAAGATTACAGAGGTGGATTCAAGACAGTAGCACCAATTTCTAACAGTGATTTATGGGATATCAAGTCAAATTATCTTAGAGATTTGGTGAGTGAGTACCCAGTAATTTCTTTGAAACAAGTAGAAAGATTGGCGGGCTCTGCTTTTTCTGCAGAAGAAATAAGTGATGTCATGCATGAATTTGAATCGGATGGGACTCTGATTAAGGGATTCTTAGTTGATGATTTACAGGATATTTGTTGGGGTAGGCAAGATATTCTAGAAGGTCTTGATGGAATTAGAAAAACGAGAGATTTGGTGGTCCCACCGTCTGATCCGCTAATACATTATTTCGGTAGCCTCCTTAGAGAAAGATTTGGTTTTGGCTCAGCCTATATGGTATTCCACAAAGAAGAACCGATTGCTGCTTTCAAAGCTAATACTAAAGATGGAGTCATTGAAGTAACAGATTTCGTCGGTGATTCGGACCTTGAAAAAGAAGCATTGCGAGTGATGAAGGAATTCGCATGGGAGCATGATATGCCACTAACTGGAAAATTGTACGAACAACTTCGTTCAAGATGATTTATTCGTACCAGTAATTTTTTCTGCAACATCGAATACTGGATTTAGAATCTTCATTATATGTTTATGTAGTTCAGGTAGTAAATCAAATAGTGCAATGGCCATAAGGAACATAGCAAATAATGAGATTGCTTTGGCCGCATAACTATGTGTGAAATCAAACATCTCAATACCCATTAGTGACCAGTTTGGATAACTTTCAGTTAGCCAGACTATACCTGCATTTCTGAACATATTCAATACATAAATTGTAGGCAATGCTATCAAAAGTCCTCTTGCTCTTCTTTTCCATGAAACAGAACTTAACGCACCGATGGCTCCTACGAAAATTATCATTGATTGCAGTCCGGAACAAGCCATAATGAATTGAACAATTACTCTGCCGTCGGAATCAAAAAATTGAACATAGAATCCCTCTTTAGCCAGTGATTCTGTGAGTATCCATTTATTTCCATCCCATTCAGAAACAGGGACATCTGGAACGCCGTCACGAGCAACCATCATTTCTCCGATATGGTAATTTCCCAGACCACAGAATTCTAACATTATTTCTGTACTTTCTGCTGTCAATTGAATTAGAGCCATATTTAGATATGGGACGCTAAAAATCACAAAATATGGCACTACAGCCCAAGTAAAACAACCTCTAAGCCATTGTAATGCCTCTGGTGTTTTTTCATTTTTAATTTCCCAGATAGCTAATGCAACACTTCCGGGTAATGCACTGGCAGTCATTAAAACCAAAACTGGGTCTGATATCTCGACATAATATTCCGATTGTAAATAAAAATATAATCCCATGAAAACCCAGCCAATAGCGGCGAAATAACGTGATTTTTGACTGTTTTGCCTATGGAATCCCAAGCCTAAAAATAAAGCACCAATCATAATTATAGCCAATTCTAAAGCCATAGAATTTACTCCGATCACCTCTCCAAAACCAGAGACAAGGAGTCCGATTGGCTCTTCCATTGTCATCCCTACTACGCTCAACTCGTAAATAGGATGCCCTCATCCGTACACTCGGGGTTCTACAATGGGATTCGATTTTTCTGACTTTGCGAACTCATATATTAGTGATTTGAAGGCAACTCTTGATAATATTCCTATGGCCTCTTTAGAAGCATTTTGGAATGTTGTTGAACTAACACGTAAAGAAGGTGGGAGTGTACATTTCATAGGTAACGGCGGAAGTGCTGCAACTCCTTCCCATAGTGCTGGTGATTGGTCAAAAGAACTCAAATTAAGAACAATAGCCCATAGTGATAATATCTCTTCATTCACTGCTTGGTCAAATGATACTGAATACTCAAATGTTTTTGTAGGGCAATTATCTACTTTCATCAGAAATGGAGATTTGGTAGTTGCGTACACAGGCTCTGGTAATTCTCCCAATGTGATTAATGGAGTTACTTATGCAAAAGAGAATGGTTGTAGAACTGCTGCAATTACTGGAAACTACAATGGTCAATCTGGCGGAATGATAGTTGATCTAGTAGATGTTGCTCTAGTTGCTCCCACTCAATCAATGGAGAGAATTGAAGATATTCAATTGATAGTTAACCATATTGTCAAAGAAGCAATTAAGTCTCATCATGGTTTGTGAATTTATGCTTATCCCTAAAAGAGATGGTGCTGAAATCGACTCCCATTTAGATTTGTTACCACTACCTAATGGTGTTTGGGACGGTAAAATTGCCTATCTTGACAGAGACGGTGTGCTTAATATTGGTTCAGAAAATTACATAAATTCTCCTGAAGAGTTGGTGGTTTTTCCAAATACTGCTGATTCAGTGGCTGCACTAAGAGAATCAGGATTCCGAGTTTGTGTGGTGACGAACCAGTCTCCGATAGGTAGAGGGTTATGGTCAGATGAAACCCTTCATCGTATTCATACAAAATTGAGAGAATTATTACTGTCTGAAAATTCTAATGCTCACTTGGATTTGATTTTGTATAGCCCTTACGCTCCATGGGAAGGTGCTTGGGCGCGTAAACCGAATCCTGGAATGCTTGAAGCAGCTAGACAAATTATTTCAGCTTCTGAAAAAAATATTGATATTAATCTTAGATTTGATAATGATTGGAATGATACACATGATGAATCCAAATCAGTTATGGTCGGTGACAGAGATGTAGATATGAGAGCAGCATTTAATTTCGGCGTTAAAGGAATTAGGTGTAATCCCGAAATTGGTATTTATGATGTCATTTCTGAAATTTTAGGTGATTAGATTTGGAGAATCTTGAAATAACCCGAATTTGGATTGGGTTAGATGATACAGACACTCCTGATTATGGCTGTACTACTGCGACATTTGATGATCTAATAAATTCAATATCTCATTTGTCTAATTTCCGAGTTTTAGAAAGACGTTTGGTAAGATTATGGCCATTTGCCGAAAGAAGAACTCGTGGAAATGGGGCTTTATCCTGCATTATTGAATGTTCTTCTGAATCAATAACAGAATTTGAAAGTCTTTTATCCTTATTTTTTTCTAATTTGGAAGATAGTTTACAAAACGATGGAGATATTCATCCCCAAACTTCTCCTGCTTTAGTTTATTCTTTTGAACAGATTAATGAAGATTTTTACTGGGAAGCAGTACGTCAAAAAGTAGATATCACGGATAGAATGAAGAAACTTTCGGGAATTAAGAAGCTGACTCTAAATTCTGACTGGGGCCTAATTGGGGCATCTTCAGCTATGGCTTGGAAATCTAATGATGAATCCACTTGGGAATTAATTTCATGGAGATATCCTGAAAATATAGGTCATAAAAGAGAAATCTCATCCGCTATTGTGAAGGAGATGGAAATAAATCATCCTGAAACTTTTGTAAATCGTGATCCGACACAGGAAAAAGGCTTAATTGCTCCAAGAACTCCATGCCCAGTACTCTATGGTATTAGAGGTTCAACTTCTGAATCAGTACTTTCCGCACATAAATGGTTACAATCAAATCCTGCTGTTGAGAAATGTCAAAGATTCGCAATTCACAGAACGAACCAACTTAGTGATGATCACATAAGAGGTTTCTCAACTTCAACCGTTTTGACCAAACCTGTTGAAACGAAAGGTGCTCATTCAAGTCTAGAAGTAACTCATAAGGGGAATAGACAAACTTTAGTTGCCTTCAAAGAAGGAGGTGATGTCAACCGTTTACTAAGAAAGTTAATTCCAGGAGATCGAATCAATTGGTTAGGTTTAGAATCTCCTGACGGCAGTATTCATCTTGAAAGGCTGAGTATTGAATCATCAGTTCCAAGAATATTAGGGAGACCTATTTGCTGTAATAATAAAACTATGAGGAGTGCAGGAGTTAGTCAACCATTAAGATGTCTTTTTTGTCAAAAAGTCGTCTCAAAACACTGGGTTTTTGAAAATATTAATCTAACTGATTTAGAACTTACTAATGGGTGGGTAGAGCCATCACCCTCGCAACGTAGACATCTTTCCCGTCCACTATCACTGGGTGAGCCCGTAATGTTGAATTTAGATTAGGTGTAATAATGAGTATCGATATTATAGTTGGTATTTTCCTGATTATCATTGCTATATTAATGTCCTATTATCTTATTATGACTAAACTATTAAGAGGTGATAAAATTTCTAATGCTGATGAGCAGTATTCAGGAAGTGCTAAGGAACCAGAGAAATTATCAGAGCCCAGTGATGATGCAATCAAAGAGTTAGAGAAGTTAATCAGAGATATTAGTTGATTAATTTATATCCTTTTCTTGTAGCCTCTACAAGAAATTCTTTTTCTCCATCTTTAACCAATACTTTTTGATACTGATTATCGATTTTTGTTAACCAAACCGTTCTAAAAGATTCTTCAATTGTTTTCCCTCCTCTGGACATAAATCCTCGTAATCCTCTATTCTTACCTGAAGCATCTTCATATGATTCTGAGGTTATAATTATCTTTTTACCCTCATAATTTCCAACCAATTTTTTCATCAAAGATATTTCTTCTGCCTTCGCTCTACCAAAATTTTCACACCAACTTTCAATTATCAACAAATCATTCTCCTTAAATTTTGACAGTAAAACATTTATTTCATTTAATTTACTTCGTAAATCTTCTCCAAACTCTATTACAATCATCCTACTCAAAGTTAAATCATCTAGGTGTCCCAAAATATCTAATATTTTCCTTTGGTCAGGAAGATTTCTAGTCATCCAAATTACATTATTTTCTTTTTCCAGAGCACTAAGTAATATCGTTAAAGACATTGAACTAGAGTCTGAACCAGGACCTGAAGAGATATGTACTGGGCCCATGCTCATATCAATCATAGTCATCTCTAGTAATGGGGGTGCTTGAGTATTACTCAAGCCAGTAGGTGGCTATGCTGCTTTTGATTATATTCTCTCTCTAGCGATTTCCACTGCTTGGTCGACTATTTCGCCACTGAAACCCAAGTGACTTTCAGGCTTGAACAAATCAGAAAGTTCCTGTCTTGTGAATATTTTCGATATGGCTTCTGATCTAGCACAAATGTCTTCTAAATCTTCACCAGAATTAATTGCATTCATCGAAGCACTCCTTAGTACTTCATGTGCCTCATCTCTTGGCATCCCATTATCGACTAATGCTATCATTAATTTTTCAGCCATTACAAGGCCTTTTTGTGACTTAATATTATACATCATCCTCTCCGAATCTACACCCAGTTTTGATAAGACGTTATCACATTTTATAATAATATCATCCAATAATATCATTGAATGAGAAAGTGTGAATCTCTCTGCAGATGAATTAGCTAAATCTCTTTCATGCCATAATAGAGCATTTTCATATGATGGTATTATCATAGATCTAACTATTCTTGCTAATCCGCATGCATTTTCTGCTGTTATAGGGTTCTTTTTATGAGCCATAGTAGAAGAACCAACTTGCTTTTCAGCATCGAAATATTCTCCTACTTCAGCAATCTCGCTTCTCTGAAGATTCCTTACTTCTTGCAGGGCCTTCTCAATACTGGTAGATACATTTGCCATCCATGAAACCCATTCTATGTATCGGTCTCTTCCGACAACCTGAGTGGTAGCAATTGGAGTTTGAAGACCTAAATTTTGCATAATTAAGTTCTGAAGCTCGAATGCATTTTCTCCTTGTGCTGCTCCCGTGCCGACCGCTCCTAGAAATTTTCCAGTAGTAACTCTAGGAGTTAGTTCATCTAATCTATCAAGATGCCTTCTGAATTCATCTACCCAAACGGCCACTTTAAGTCCAAATGTAATTGGTACTGCTGCTTGACCATGTGTGCGTCCTAACATCACAGTGTCTCTCTCTCTTTCGGCCAAATCACACAATGTAGAGAGCAACTTTTTGAGTGTTTTTTGTTGTAAATTAATGCTATCACGTATTTGCAATGCTACTGCTGAATCAACTATATCATTACTAGTGGCACCTAAGTGTATACACCATCCCGAATCACCTGCTGCTTCTGCCATTGCTTTTGTTAGCGCCATAATGTCATGCCTAGTTTCTTTCTCTATTTCGTCAACTCTATCTGCTGTGACAATTTCAGGTTTTGCAATTTCTGCAACTTTATCGTAGTCTTCCGGACTGACTCTCCCAAGTTGGCAATGAGCCCAAATTAATGCTCTTTCAACATCAAGTTGTCTCTCATGTCTGCCTTCTCTCGACCAAATAGATTTAGCTTCTTCTCGTCCATATCTGTAATCTAATGGTGATACCGTCACGTTGTTCCCCATTATTGCGAGATGCTTTTCATGTTTGATTATAACCCTATGGTGATAGTTGAATTTTTGTAATATCCCAAACTCCTCTGACTCCATTCCAAGTTTTTTCTCCTTCACAAATAATCGTTTTTTTGAAGTGAGGTGCATCGAGTGTAATAGTCTCAAATTCTCCTCCTTCTCCATCTAAATTAAATCTAAATTTATTTGAGAGTATAGTTAATTCTTCCAGACTTTCTTTAGTTATTTTTTTCCCAAGCCATTTATGATCTAATCCTTCCGAAGAAACAGAAACTATTCTCACATCAAAACCATGTTCTATCAGAGAATTCATATGTTCTGAAGGGCTATGGTGCCATAATGGGCAGAATGATATGAGATTCAATCTTTCACACATCCTTTCAATTCTAGTTTTTTGATAGTCAGATCTCAGAGCACCAACAACAATTGCATCCAAAGTACCCTCATATTCTCTTATCGCATCTTCAAGTTCATCAATTTCATCATTTTCAATCCCTGAAGAATTTACTTTAAGCCACTCAACACCAATAGATTTCGCTTGAAATTCTGCTATTTCTGTGTTTTGAAGTTGAAACATCATGGAATCGTCGCCTATTATTTTTACAGTTATCATTACTTCCAAAGACCAACCTTGCATTAATGCCCACCATGATGCATAGGTGGAATCTTTTCCCCCGGATGCTAGGACTGCAACTTTCATACTACACCGAAAACGTCCTTGGCAATGAATGCCACTATTATCCAGCCATCTTACTGTCAAGATTCATAAGACACCTTCGTTGGTTGCAGTCTGATTAACATGCAGCCAAGCGGACGCGGATATGACCATGGAGTATCTACATTCTCTCCAGATGGACGACTTTACCAAGTAGAATATGCTCGAGAATCGGTAAAAAGAGGGACTACAACTGTGGGTCTCAAGTTTAAGGACGGAATCATATTGATAGTTGATAAGAGAATTTCAAGCAAATTAATCCTAACAGATTCCATAGAGAAGATGTACAAGATAGATGATCATATTGGGATCACAACTTCTGGCCTTGTTGCAGATGCTAGGCAACTGGTAGACAAAGCAAGAGTACAATGCCAAGTAAATAGAATGACATATGGAGATTCTATTGCTATCACAACTTTAGTCAAGAAAATGTGCGACTTCATGCAGTCATTCACTCAATACGGTGGAGCAAGACCATTCGGAACAGCCTTACTCATCGCAGGAGTTGATGATGAAGGCATCCATCTTTTTGAGACTGACCCATCAGGTGCATACCAATCTTACCAAGCAGGTGCGATAGGCCGTGGAAGGTCAACAGTAATCGACCACTTTGAGAATAATTGGAAATTAAACATGACTAAGAATGCGGCAATAAAACTTGGTTTGGAGGCTCTAAAAGAATCACTCGAAGACGACCTAAATAGGGAAACTGTTGAGATAGCAGTTGTAGATTCAAATGGGTATGAAAAGTTAGACAGAGAATCAACATTGAAGCAATTAGATAGATTGTAAGTATTTTCAGACCTACAATTCTAAGTCCTTCCCCCCTTCTCGAAGTTCATGGTTAGTCTTGATGATGCGGTTCTAGCCCGTCTTGAGAAAGGCGGTTCGAGATATGAAATTCTTGTAGATCCTGATTTGGTAGACTCTTGGAAAAAAGATCATTCTTCTGTTCCGATTGATGACCTGTTGGCAACAGATCAAATTTGGAATGATGCTAGGGCCGGAGATAGACCTACAAATGAAGCTTTGATAAGTGTCTTTGGTACAACTGAAATTATTGCTTGTGTGGATAAAATTTTGAGCGAGGGAACGATTCAATTGACTACCATTCAGAGGAAGAAAATTATCGCTGATAAGAGAATAAAGATTATTCATCAAATTGCAACCACTGCCACAGATCCTAGAACAAAGTTACCTCATCCAAAGACTAGGATTGAATTGGCTTTAGATGAAATAAGATTTTCAATAGACCCATTTTTATCCGTTGACCGCCAAG
>JAURCP010000008.1:23074-25187 GCA_030828405.1 Thermoplasmatota archaeon | reverse complement strand
CATCCAAAGACTAGGATTGAATTGGCTTTAGATGAAATAAGATTTTCAATAGACCCATTTTTATCCGTTGACCGCCAAGTCCAAGATGCAATTAAAATGCTCAAACCGGTCATCCCATTGTCTTTCATAACCATAAGGCTCGCATTCAAAGTTCCGGGTTCAGACTACGGCGGAGTGCATCGAATTTTAAGAGAATCAATTAAGAGAGAAGAATGGCTTAGTGATGGTTCTTGGGTTTGTGTCGTGGAAATCCCAGGAGGGATGAAAAATGAGATTATTAGCCAAGTTGCTCATAGGTCATCTGAAGTTTCTGTGAAAGAACTAGACTGAGTATACCCCGTAGGGGTTCACATCAAGGTTATGAAGGGAGTGTTGGTCGCGCGGCTCGATAACATGACTGAAAAGAAGAACGCGGCCGGGCCGCAAGACAAACAACGAGTTACCCGACTCGTTGCTCCAGGGGAAGATCTTGGGGATTTAGAGGGTCATGAATTAGGTCATGGCGTGATAGCCATTGATGGCCGAATTCGTGCTACAAAGAACGGAAGAATGAATGTAAATGGGAATACTGTTTCCATTGAACCTAGAAGAACTGCATACGTGCCAAGGCCAGGAGATTTGGTAATTGGATACATCGAAGGATGTACTAACAATATTTGGTTTGTTGACATCGGTGCTCCGTTTAATGCGATATTGCCAATGAGTCTTGGTCCATCTAAAGCAGATTTTGGTGGGACTAGAAGTGTAATTGACATTGGTGAAGCAATACTATGTAGAGTCCAAGAAGTAGAAGAAACACATTCAAGCGTTGTTACCATGAAAGGAATGGGATTGCGAAAGATTCGTTCAGGTGCCGTTGAGAATATCGACCCACATCTATTGGGTAGATTAATCGGTAAACAAGGTAAAGCACTGAGACAACTCAAGGAGGAATCAGAATGCAGAGTTATTGTTGGAGACAACGGTCGACTTTGGATTGATGGAGATTTCAATGGAACATTAGAAGTTCGAAATCACCTCCGTTCACTAACTGCTGAAGCAAAGGCAGTGACACTGGGAGGTGTAGTATAATGGGATATGGAGACGTAGAAATGATTGATGCCAATGGCATCCGTAAAGATGGTAGAAAAGCAGGCGACGTGAGACCAATTTCAATTGAGTTAGGAGTAGTCCCTGTAGCAGACGGTTCATGTCGAATGCGTTGGGGTACGAACGAAGTAATAGCCGCAATATATGGGCCTATGGAAGCTCACCCAAGGAAGATCCAAAGACAGGATCGAGCAGTTCTGGATGTCAGATATAACATGGCACCTTTTTCTACATCTGATAGGATTAGACCCGGTTTTAATCGCAGAAGTAGAGAAATCAGCAAAGTTACTGCTGAAGCATTAGAAAGCGTAGTAATGCTAGAATTATATCCTCGTTCAAAAATTAGAGTTGAAATTGAGATAATCTGTGCAGAAGCAGGAACTAGATGTGTTGGTTTAACAGCAGCATCTGTTGCCCTAGCTCATGCGGGAATTCCTATGACTGACTTGGTTGTTTCAGTTGCATCAGGAAAAATTAACGACGTAGTAGTTTGTGACCTGAATAAGGCTGAAGATAACTACGGCGAAGCGGATTTGCCTATGGGAGTACTTCCTAATACTGGTGAATTAGTATTCCTTCAGATGGATGGAGATTTATCTCCTGAAGAATTCCAAGAAGCTTGGGATTACAACATGAATGCTGCAATGGTTATCCATGAGTATTGTGTTGAAGCACTAAAAACAGGGAGGTATCCTCAATGAGTATTCCTTTAGTTCCTCAATTATTAAGAAATCACCTTAGGGAATTAGCAGATAATGATCAGAGACTAGATAGTCGTACTCAATTTGAAGGCAGAGATGTAGAAATTGAGGTAGGGATACTAGCGAATGCAGAAGGTTCTGCTCGTGTTAGGATGGGAGATACTATTGTATTAGCCGGTGTAAAATTCCAGACAATGACTCCTTATCCTGATAGACCAAATGAAGGTGGACTAATGTGTATGGCAGAGGTAAGGCCGGTTTCTGGAAGACAGCATGAAGCAGGGCCACCAAGTGCTGAATCTATTGAACTAAGTCGTGTAGTC
>JAURCP010000008.1:5457-22979 GCA_030828405.1 Thermoplasmatota archaeon | reverse complement strand
GGGTGGAGACGAAAGAATCCATATCACTCTAGGCGATGATAATCATGTCCATTCATTACAGAAGGGTCTTAAGGGAGCCTTCACGGCCGCTGAATTCGAAGAACTGATGGAAGAGGCTCGTAAAAAGGGCGATGAACTTAGAAATATGGTCCATGCATTAGAAGGAGGTAATTAAAATGGCAAAAAGAACACAAAAATCTGGAGCAACAGCAAGATTCGGAGCACGATATGGTGTTAGTGTACGCCGAAGAGCAGGTTCAGCTATTGCTAAGAAGTCGAAAAATTACACCTGCCCAAAATGTCAGTACCCCAAAGTTAGCAGACAAGTTTCTGGAATCTGGGCATGCAAAAAATGTGATCATAAATTCACTGGTGGTGTTTGGGAACCATTCACTAGAGCATCCGATTCGAACAATAGAGTTATCCGAAGAGGCATGGAGGGTGCTACTGCAACTGACATGACTGTTATTGCTCAACAAGCGGCTCTAGAATATGAGCGTAAACTTGCCGAGGAATCAACTAATGAAGAAGAATAATTCTTCTAGTTTTGAAATAACATTTACACATTCCAATGCGCGAGCATTAGCAGCGGGCTTAGTAACAGAATGTAATTTTATTTGTAATGGCAATTTAATTACAGTTTCAGAGAAAGCAGAAAGTGTTGTTGATCTGAGAGCCAGATGGAATAGTCTAATGCGTGGGTTGATAGCATCAGAGCATGCCCTTAGTGCCACAGGAGAGGATTAAATGGAAAACTCGAACCCTCAAGATATTCAGGCCTTGGTACAAGAATTACAATTAGCCCGTAACCAAATTCAAACGGTTTCGACACAAATCAATGAAATTTCTTTGACATTAGAATCTTTATCTAAACAAGATAAAAATAGGCCAGTATTTCGAGCAGTAGGTAATCTACTGTTAGAAGTTGATGATAGAGATGATTTAGTCAAAGAATTATCTATATCCAAAGAGACATTCGAATCACATTTACAAAGAATGGTTGAGAGAGAAAATGAGTTACGAACTCAATATGATTCAGCAGTTAGTTCTATGGAATGATTAGGTGTTTTTCTATGAGTGAATCTTTAGAAAAAGCGACGCCATTAGAACTAGATATGTTAATTCTTCAAAAGAAAATTTCTCAGGGTGATTTTGAAAATATTAGTGCATTTTCAGAAGAAATCTTGAATCGTTCTAGGACGACTGCAGAGAGAGATCACCTAATTGAAGCCAGAGTGAGGATGGAAAGAGCCCTATTGGGGATTGTAGAACCTAGTTTAGTAGGTAAAGAGCTAAGATGGTGTGTAGATAGATTGAATGCGATATGTCCCGGTTCACCATTACATGGTCTTGCATTGCTTAATTTAGCCAATTGGCATAGAAATGTTGGTGAATCGATTATGTCTTTGGTAGTTCACGCAGATATTAGTAAAGCATATGGTCATCCTGAAGACATCATAGGTCTTTCGAGATTAGAAGCAGCGAGAATATATGTCACTTTGAATGATCTTGATCCTGCAATGAGACATTTTTGGGCTGCAAGAAAATATTTTACTAATTGTAATATGGGTTCTGAAAGTTTAGTTTGTTCTCTCGAATGGTTAGATTTAGCGCTGGAAGAAGTTTCAGAAACAGCTCCAGACATGGAAAATAGATTGGAAAATGCTGCACCTAGAGAATCTGCGGGTGCCACCTGGGTCCCCTCGAATCCGAATGATATTACAGAGATTGTTGAAGAATTAATCCCAATACTAACTGAAGATTTGTCAGGAGAGACTCGAAATGACATCGGCTTAATTATTGATTCCTCAAATATGCTGGGAGTAGGTAAATGGAAAAGAATATTAATCGAGAGAAAAAGTGAAATTCAAGATTTGAAAGTTCTCGAAGCACTCCAGTCATAATTTATTAATCTATTAATTTCTTTACTGCCCCAAAATAATTCATCAGGTATCTCAACACACCATCCAACTTCAATTATTTGTTCATCTTCAGAACCCCAACCATAAGGTTCGGGCTCTTCATCAATTTCTACTAATACAACTACTCCACCTTTAATTATTGAATCATCTTCTGATATTGCAACACCTAATAATCCAGTTTCTTCGTATAGTTCTCTCAGAGCAGTGATGTCATTTTCTTCGCCCTCTAGTTGTTTCCCCCCTGGTAATTCCCAGCCTCTTTCGATATGTTTAACCATTAACCAGCATGGTACATCAATCTTATTTTTTGGTATCGCCCATACTACAACCCATGGCTCCTCAGTTTCCATTATTCATTTCCTCCATGATTTCTTTAACTAATATTTTTGCTTCCTCATCTCCTTCTGCTGCTAATTGTCTTGCCAAGAAGAAAGCTCCGGATAGATTACCTTGTTTCCTAAGAGTTGTAATTTTTAGATAGTCGTCAATTTCCATTAGTTCTTGTTCATCTTCCAGATTTCCTGTGAAGTTTTTAGGAGTAGACATATCTTGCATTTTTTTAAGAAAATCGACTCTATTTTTGACAATTGGTTCTTTCCAAGGAATAGTTGCTCCTCCGTCCATTTTTGCTTCCATTCTTTTCTTATATCTGTCTCTAACTTTAATTGTAGGGAAATATGTCTGAGCTTGATCATAACAGAACCAAGCATCATCAAATTCTCCCCTTCTTTCATGTAATTTTCCTAGCTCATTCCAAGTTTCATGATTTGAAGGTCTTTGAGCTAAAATTATTCTTGACAAGTGCATGAATAATTCTTCATTATTGAAATCCCTTAGCCTTTCTATTCTCCTTGAAAATAGAATATTAGCTCTTACATCTCTCAAGTCTAATTTTTCAACTCTATTTTTGAATTTTTGAGTTTCTTCATCATTCCCTATTACCTCTTTTGCCCATTTATCAGGATCTAATGGATCTACCTTCAAACCAGCATTCAATAAATCCATTCCATTTTTTATCAAATCAATATCTTTTAATTGACTAAGTAATTCAGGGTCTCTTCCTAAAATAGTAAATAGTTCTTTTAAAACTGCACGAATTCCTTCGATATCTCCTTTAATTATCTTAATCTTAGTAAGAATAATCCAATTCTCTGGATTTGTAAAATCATAAAGTACTGCTTGTTTGGCACTTTGTTCTGCCCAATTAAGATTTTCAGAATTTTCTGAAATCTTTAGAAATTTTACAGCCTGACTCCGATGTCTATTCCCCAAACTTCTTCTCGGGTGCTGTAATTTCTGATTAATATCAACATTTGTCATTTTTTGACCTCAAAGCACGGATTCATAAGGTGACTTATCGATTCCTGGTGGTAAACTAGCATCCATACCAATCTTACTTGTCAAGCCATCTTCGGATCTACTAGGGTCAAGACTCGAACCTTTCTGGTCGGAAAGAATAATTGTATCTTTATCGGGTTGCCAGCGGGTCATTAATGCCCATTCTACTCTCACTGGGTCAGATGTATCTATATCTTGGTCTACGACAATAACTTGTTTCATAGAAGGATGCCCTTCCAATGCTGCATGTATTGCTTTAATTCCATCACCTTCTTTTTGCGGGATAATTTGAACAACTGATGATAGCCATCCGCAACCTCCATCGGTCAGGTACACGTCGCTGCAAGGTACAACCTCTGAAACTGCATTTTTTATTGTCGGAGCTCTAGGCATTCCCATTAGAGTTCTATGTTCTACTTCTCCGGGTATTAATGCATGGAATACTGGCTCATTTCTATGATGGATTGCATTATAGCAAATAACATTCTCCTGTCTGACATCGTCTACAGTGCCTGTGATGTCTACATATGGCCCCTCATCGTCTCTTTCTAAGGTTATTTTTGCTTCCATTGCATATTCAGCATTGGCAGGAACTTGAATGCCATTTGATAGTTCTACTAATTTCAAAGGTATTCCATGTAGTTTTTTATGCAAAGCCGCCGCGACAGTTAACTCATCTAAATTTTCTGTGAATGACATTGCTGCTGCTAACAGGACAACTGCATCCGCTCCATTAATCACAGCGATATCAACATCCTTTCCTTCTTTAGCAGCCAAATCTGTCATGGTTCTAAGGTGTCTTGGTACGAATCTAGATACTGTGTGATTTTCATCTCTTAAAAATTGTCTATGGAATGACATATTTCTTATCCCGTTATATTGAGCAATAATTACAGAAGCCGATTGATATCTTCCTCTATCCTCCGGATAATGCCATGGAATTGGTATTTTTTTGAGATTGACTTTTCCCATAGTATTTTCCATAACCGGTGCTTGGTTTGAAGCAATAATTTCTGGCTCGCAAGGGTTATTCATAGCCCATGCCAGAATGTCAATAAGTTCGCCAGGACTTACATTAAATGTTTCACAAATTCTTTTTCTTGTTAGAACATTTAATGCAGCGGAATGATTAGGGGCTTCTGTCAGGTTATCGAATACTAGCGGAATATGATTCAAATGTTTTGAATTATTAAAAATTCCATGTATTACACTAGTTTCAGTATTGATTTTTTCTACATCAACAAGTAAATCTCGGAACGCCATGTTAACAACCCGATGCCATTTCGATTTCAATGTTAGCGATAGAAAATAGGTTTTAGTGTCGAACTTCTACCTACTGCTCCCCCGTCATGCTCTTATACCACAGGTAGGTCGGCGGCCCGTCTTAGAGGTGTTATTGCTTGGGTAGAGGACTTTTCTCCGGATCGAAGATGAAAAGTGACCGTCGTAAATATCGCTGGAAGGAAAAGAGATTCCGTGACCGTGAGATTAAGCGTCGTCAAGGTGGAGTTTTGAAACACGATCCCTTGAAAGGTTCATCACAAGCAAAAGGAATTGTAGTTGAAAAAGTAGGTTTCGAAGCTAAGCAACCGAACTCAGGTATTCGTAAAGCAGTAAAGATTTCTCTTATCAGAACAGGGAACAAACTCACAGCCTTCGCACCTGGAGATGGTGCAATTTCATTTATTGATGAACACGATGAGGTCTTAGTGGAAGGTATTGGAGGTCCAAGAGGACAGTCAATGGGAGATCTTCCTGGTGTCCGATATAAAGTAATCAAGGTTAATGGAGTCTCTCTTGATGAGATGGTCCGTGGACGTAAAGAAAAACCAGTTCGATGAGGTGTTTGAATGTCTGAAGAAAATCAATCTACGCAGGATGCACCAATTGCAGGAATTGGTACAATGGTATTCGGCAAGTGGGATGCAACCGAAGTTACATGTTCAGACCCAGGATTAGCTCCTTACATCAATTTAACAACTATTGGAACTCCACATAGTGGTGGAAGACATGCAAACTCATGGTTCGGTAAAGCAAAGTTATCTGTTGTTGAAAGGTTCATTAATAATTTAATGAGAACAGGTCAATTCTCTGGAAAGAAACAACATTGTGCAAAAGCTTTCGAGAATGCATTGGATGCAATTTCTGATAGGAAAGATGAGAATCCTTTACAGACTTTTATTGATGCTATTATTGAATCCGCACCTTGTGAAGAAACAACTAGGATAAAAATGGGTGCAGTAAGCGCTCCTAAGGCCGTTGACTCATCACCTAGCAGACGTCTAGATATTGCTCTGAGAAATCTTGGAATAGGTTGCGCGTCTGCAACGGCAAAAAGTAAAAAAACTTTGACAGAAGGAATTATCTCTGAATTATCCAAAGCAGCTAGTGGAGACGTAGGTTCTTACGCAGTTGGAAAGAGAGACGAAGTTGAGAGAATTGCATCATCTGCAAGATGATTCTCGTTATTTCTTCACACTAAGAGTTACTAACTGTATCACGTAGTGATACAATCGGCTTTATGAACCAAAGTTAAGTCGGGTGGCTATCATAAGGTGATTGAATGGGTCGTAAAGAAGACAACATAAAGCGAGCAACTGAAGTAATGCACGTTAGAGAGAAAATCAGAAATCTTGCTATCGCAGCTCATATCGACCACGGTAAAACAACACTTTCAGATAATTTGATTGCTGGTGCGGGAATGATGTCCGAAGATTTGGCGGGTAAATCTCGTGTATTAGACTTCGATCAACAAGAAAGTGCAAGAGGAATTACAATCAATGCAGCTAGTGCATCTATGGTTCACGATATAGATGGCGACGATTATCTGATTAATCTGATTGATACTCCTGGGCACGTAGATTTTGGAGGAGACGTTACTAGAGCAATGCGTGCAGTAGATGGTTGTATCATACTGGCTTGTGCTGTTGAAGGTACAATGCCACAAACAGAAACTGTTGTAAGGCAGGCATTGAAAGAAAAAGTTCGTCCAGTACTTTTCATTAACAAGGTTGACAGATTAATTAATGAGTTACAAATTGATGGTCCTGAGATGATGCAACGATTCGAAAAAATTATTGTTAAAGTTAACAAATTAATTGCTACATTCGCTCCTGCAGAGTTAGCTAAAGAATGGCAAGTTTCTGTACAGAAAGGAACTGTAGCATTTGGTTCAGCATATTATAACTGGGGAATGTCAATACCATATATGACAAAATCAGGTCTTAATTTCAAGGATATTTTCGAACATTGTCATAATGATGAACAAAAAGAATTGGCTAAGAAAGCGCCTGTTCATCAAGTTCTATTGGATATGGCTGTAGAACAATTACCTTCTCCACTAGTATCACAGAAATACCGTATCCCAAATATTTGGCAAGGAGATCTTGAATCAGAAGTTGGTCAATCAATGCTTGAAACAAACCCAGATGGGCCCCTTCAATTGATGATCACTAAGATTTGGATGGATCCTCATGCAGGAGAAGTTGCTGTAGGACGTGTGTATTCAGGTTCGATTAAACATGGCGAGAGTGTATGGGCAATTGGAGCTGCTAAAGCTGAGAGAGTCCAACAGGTGAGTATGATGGTTGGCGGAGATAGAATACAAGTCCCGGAAGTATCTGCAGGGAATATTGCTGCATTGACTGGTGTCAAAAGTGCTGCTGCTGGTGTAACTATTACTAGAGATCCAGAAGCGACACCATTCGAGGCAATTAGACACTACTCTGAACCTGTTGTTACAGTTGCAGTTGAGCCTAAATCAATGAAGGATTTACCAAAGTTCATCGATGCTTTGAGAGGGTTGGCTAAAGCCGATGCATCTCTACAAGTAACTACTAATCAAGAAACAGGAGAAGCTCTTCTAGCAGGAATGGGTGAACTACATCTTGAAATTACAATCTTCCGTATGCAAGAAGAACAAAATATCAAAGTTAAGGTCAGTGAACCCATTGTTGTTTATCGTGAATCAATTGAAAGTAATAATACTGGAAGACCATTTGAGGGTAAATCACCTAACAGGCATAATAGATTCTACATAGAATGTGAGCCATTACCACAAGATGTGATTAACGCAATGAGAGAAGGCCACTTCGGGGATGGACCAATTAGAACAAAGGATGCTAAAGAAGTAGGTAATAAATTTGCAGAGTTTGGTATGGATAAAGATTTAATGAGGAAAATTTATGCAATTAACGGAACAAATGTTTTCGTAAATGATACCAAAGGTATTCAAAATCTTCATGAAACTAGAGAATTAATGATTGAAGGTTTCAATGATGTTTGTAAGAAAGGCCCAACAGCAGAAGAACCTCTAATGGGCGTTTTAGTTAGATTAGTTGATGCAAAGCTTCACGAAGATGCAATTCATCGTGGTCCTGCTCAAACAATCCCAGCTGTTCGTAATGCTGTAAAGGGTGCAGTACTAAGAGCTAGATCTGTGATTTATGAACCAATGCAGAATATCCGAATCGATGCTCCTAACGATGTTATTGGTGGAGTAACTAGGGAGTTAACTACTCGTAGAGGAATTATCGAAGATATGCCTGTAGATGGCGGAACTGCCAGTGTTATTGGAAAGATGCCAGTGGCAGAATCTTTTGGTTTCTCAAATGACATTAGAGCAGCCAGCCAAGGAAGAGCAGTGTGGAATACTGAGAATGCAGGTTTCGTACAGTTACCAGCTGCTTTATTCCATAAGGTTACTGCAGAAATTAGGCAGCGTAAGGGTCTGAAAGAAGAGATTCCTGGTGAAGCTAATTATCAAGATTGATTACTACTTGTATTATTAGAATTATTATAGATGATTCCAATTAATGACGGCGCTAATATCATACTGGCAATTAATGAAAGACCAATCATTATAGCACAAAATAATCCAAACGTGGAGAAGAATCCCATACTTGATTGAGTGATGACTAAGAAACCTCCAATATCAGATAAGGCTGATCCAAATAGTGCTAAACCAGATGCACCTCCTACTATCCCAATTGAAGTAATAGTATCATGGCCATTTTCTTGTTCTTCTCTAAATCTTTCTACTACATGGATTACGTAATCGATTCCTACCCCTAATGACATTGCAGCTATTGCTACAGTGACCATGTTGAGTCCATAACCTGCAATTTCGATTAATCCATACAACCAAATTATGACAATGAAAATTGGTGTAGTTGTAATTACTGCTATACCAAAGCCAGAAATACCCCAAAATATACTCAACATTAGTGTTAAACTAGCAAAAATAATTCCTGCCTCCACACTAACTAGATATGTCATGATACCTCCTATGAATGTCATTGCTAGAACAGTTTTTACAGAATACATGACTTTCTTATTTGTTATCATTTCTAATCTGTCTGACAAAGTTTCTTCATCCCTAAATCCCCACCATAGTGTGAATGTACAGAATACCAACCCCAGGAATAAAGTGGATTGCATTTCATTCTGCATTGAATCTGCAGCTACAAATCTCGTCACAGGGTCTCCTGTCGGGATAGCCCATGTAACTGGATATTCATCTGAAGTAAAGGCTGAATCTAAATCTCCTCTTTGCTCAATATTTGTAGATGAAAGATTCTGAAAAGGCTGCATGTCAACTATTAATTGATCTAGGGCTGGTCCTATTTTGGCAAATTGCTCCGCATTAGAAAGACCAAACCTCATTGTCATCCTAGTGTATTTTGGAGTATTGCCTGAATTATCTAGCCATGGTTTTTCAAAGTCGATTTCTGTACTAGATTGAATGTATTCTGAAGTGATTGATGGAGGTAAAGCGGGGTAACCTCCGCTAGCAGGTACGCCTCTAGTCAAAATAAAACCATATAGAAAAACCAAGCATTCTCTATCTTCTAAGACTGGGATATTTCTTATTCCTACACCCGGATATAGTAAACTCATTGTTTCACAATTAAGACCTCCATCATCTTCTCCAGAGTCCCACCCTGCTTCTTCAAATGGAGTGATATTTTCATACATAGCTGCTTGTGCAAAAGTCAAAATTTCATCTAGTGCGATAAGCTCAACTTCTCCTGAAGGCGTTCTTGAAATCTGATCTGGATCTAATTCTCTATCATGAGAATTCATATTTTCTCTAGTTTTTCCTATGGCCTCTATGACCTTTGGATTTGCAATATCTCCTTCAACCAATATGTATCCTGGCTCTCCGTCCATAAATCTTTGATTAACTAAGAAAACACCCTGTGCAAAATCAGATTCTTCATCTAGGAAATCATCGATTTGAAAATCACCTTCAAGTGAATACATCAGAGGAGTTGCTATCAGTGTAATTAAAAGAGCAATTATTGCTACAGAAATTCCTTTATTTGCTGAGAATGAAGTTAAATTTACTAACCATTGTTTAGGAATAATATGTACTTGTTCTTCAGTATCATTCACCAATTTGCCTCTTTTGTCTAACCATAAATCTGCATCTAATCTAACCAGAGGCACCCAAAGTCCAGTCAATAGAAAGGCGGAAGCAACTCCTAAACCTGCTTCTACACCAAAAGATCTTAACGCAGCAATATTGGATGTAAGATTGGCCAAGAAAGCAACTATTGTAGTAGTTGAGGTTAAGAGAATGGCTCTACCTACTCGAGAAATAGATTCATCAGCGGATTCATAACTTGATTTCCCATTTTTTCTTTCTTCCTTGTATCTATGTAATGCATGAAGACTATCGTCTATACCCAAAGCCAAAATTAAGATTGGTAATAAGTTAGAAAATTGTGATCTAAAAATAATTTCTAATCCATATTTATTACCAAAAATTATACTCCAACCGATAAGTCCTTGCATCCACAATAATGAAAGAATTAACCCTATACATACAATAAAAACATCTGAAATTCTCCTTAAACTAAGCCAAAGTAACATCACTACTACAATTGCCATTAAAATGATTAGATATGCACTAGATAATAGTTCTCTATTTACTTCAACATTTGGCCCTTCGCCCAATAGAATTGTTGCAACTAAATTATCTTGCTCTCTCAAATCTTCTTCAATGGAAAGATACAGCCATTCTACAGAGCACAACGGTTGATTATTTTCTTCTTTATCTTTACAATCTTCTATTGTATACCTAATTGGATCTGTAGAAAGTTCAACCCCTTCTAGATTATACCCCCACTCAGCACTGGCATTCATCCAAGTAAAAGTCCAGCCTTCATTTTGCATTTTTTGTCTATCTAGATTAAGTATTAACCATGCAGACGACGCTGACCATCTTCCGTACCCCCAAGTATCTGCTTCAATAGTTGCATTCTCGCCCAAAGTACCTCCGATTGGGCCGATTATTGTGCTACTGTTATCTTCGATAAATGCTCTGTCTATAGATAAAAATCTTAGAAATGCTCCCTTGCTATTATTAGCCATCCTATGTGCTGCTAAGTCTATATGATCTTGCGTAATGTTTTCATCATCAAATGTTAAACATTCTAGTACCCCACAATCAGACCAATTTGTAGGTGCCTCTTCCATCCTAAATGTTTCTGGATTGAATTGCGGTTTTGTTAAAAGAGATTGATCTGACATAAACACTCTGAATTCTGTAGCCAAATCTAGAACCCCTGTAATCGGCTTTCCAGAGATCTCTGATGCGAATGAAAGGTAGTATTCTGAAATTTCATGTTCGGATAAGAAATTTGCCTTATCATCAATTTCTCTTAAAACTGAGAGATTGAGAATTCCACCCAAGGGTTCGTCCTGTCCAGTATTTATTCCTGAAAAATCATCAATTTGATAGATTTCCGAAGGTGAATCTCCAAAATATTGAGAGTCTTTGACAAATAAACCAAATCCCCAGATATTACCTGCACCTGAAAATTCTTCTCTCATTACTTCAGCAGCTTCTAGTTCTGGTGATTCCAAGTTATATGACTCAATATCAATAGGGGTTAGCGTTGCTGCGAATCCTGGAATCATCAATAATGATAATATGAAAACTGCTAAATGCACTTTTTTTCTCTCAGGGATAAGTATTGCTGCAACTTTCCTGAAGTCTCTCATGTTAATATCATGACCAATCTCATATATGATTCATTGTAATTATTCATAATCCTGTTTCCTTTAGTTTTTCTAAAGCTTGAATTTGTTCTTTGGTCAATTTTTCTGGTTCTTTTATTGTAAATTCAATATCTAATGGTCCACCATCATGCCCTTGACCATTCAATCTTCTTCTATCTCCGATTTTACTATTCTTAGGGACATCAATTTTTATTCTTTTATTAGAAGGAGTCCTAATTTGAATTTTGCCTCCAAGAATTAATGTACTGTAACTGACAGATACATTCTGTATCAATCTTCCATTTTCCCATCTTCTTCCTTCTTCTGCATCTAATCTAACATTAATTATCAGGTCTCCCGGTTCCCCATTGGGATGTTCATTACCCATTCTTTTGAGTCTTAATTGCTGCCCTTGTACTGCTCCGGGGGGGACCTTAACAGTGATTGTTGACTCTCTTGTTGTTATTCCCAATGCATTACATTCAGTACAAACCTTAGTCGTACCAAACGTTGTTCCTTTACATTTTTTACAAATCTTAAGTCTCCTATGATTGAATTTAATATTAGTACCTGTCACTGCATCTTCCAAAGAAATATCTATTGCTGATTCAATATCGCTACCTTTTTTGATTTCATTATTTGTTCTAGTCTCTCTCTCTCTTTGTTGATTAACAGAGCTTTGTGTTCTTCCTCTTCCACCTACAAACTGTGAGAAGATATCTCCTATGTCTACACCTCCTGAAAAACCTCCTCCTCCAAAGCCAGAGAACGGGCTTCCATTCCCAAACATATCATTCATTCGATCTCTATTATCATACTCTTTTCTGGAATCTTTTGTTCCAATCTTGTCATAGGCTGATTGTATTGATTTAAATTTCTCTTCCGCTGCAGCATCATTTGGATTTCTATCAGGGTGATATTGTCTAGCTAATTTTCTGTAAACTCTCTTTATTTCAGCATCCGTAGCATCTTTAGTAACGCCCAAGATGGTATACGGGTTATCGTCCATGTTTACCACTAAAGGCCCATATAATTTCAACCCTATTGATTTCTTAGCCTCCAATCGATGCAGTCAAGACCTCTAACACCTAGGGGCTAATATGTCAGTTGGCTGGGCTTGCTTTAGGAATTATGTTGCACATGCAGAAGAAATTGGCGGTGAAACTACAGATTATCCTAGATTTTTTATTATGCCTGAGTCATCACATGTATTTTCAGATAATATTGGTAATAATGTAATTAAATTGATGAATGATGATGATCACATTGACCATGAAGTTGAACTAGTAATAAAATTAGGGCAAAACCTACTTCCAGAATCGATGTGTGTTGGATGCGATACTACCAATCGTACTCATCAAGGACTAGCAAAACAAAAAGGTTGGCCGTGGACTGAAGGTAAATCATTCAAGGGTTCGGCAGTTCTAGGGACATGGACTGCTTGGGATGAAAAAGTCAAAGAAATTTCATTGTCAGTAAACGATGAATTGAGGCAATGTGCAAAAACTAGTCTGATGGTTCATGATATCGAATCTTTACTATTTCATCTAAAAAGGTGGTATGATTTATCTCCTGGTGACTATATTTGGACCGGGACACCCAAGGGAGTAGGGCCTTTGAAAATAGGCGATAGAGTCAATGCGTCTTTGAAAAATAATGAAGGAATTATTGTTAGTAAGTTAGATGCAATTTGCATTAATTAATCCTTGTTAATTGCATATCTGTAAGTTGTCTAAGAACTTCTAAAGCATGGGATGATTCCAACCCATCCAGAATACTATGTGCTTCTGAATGATACTTCATAGCCCTATCCATAGCATAATCAATCGAACCATTATTTCTTAATTCCTCAACAGCCTCTGCCAAGTCTTCGTCCGTACATTCACCTTTACCATATACTTTCGAGAATGCAGGCAAATCATTTCCACTATCCAATGCATGAATCGCAATCAATGTCTTTTTGCCCTGCACTACATCTGAACCCGCAGGTTTCCCAAGTGTTTCCGTGTCACCAGTAATATCGATTAAATCATCCATTAATTGGAAGCATAACCCTAGTTTAAGTCCCCATTCTGCCATATTTTCTACTGTTTCTGAGTCTGCACCTGCAAGTTTCGCACCAGTCTCTGCACATGTTTCGAACATTGCACTAGTTTTCCCTGCTATCATAGCAATATACTCTTCCTCGCTAACGTAATCTCTTTGTTCGAAATCAAAATCTTCCTGTTGTCCTTCTGCGACTCTTCTAACCATCTCTCCAATTGATTGAACTAGAAATTTAAGATTTTCAGAGCTAATCTCATCTGAATCCGCTAAGATTTCAAATCCAACTGCAAGCATTGCATCCCCAGCATTTATGGCGGTTGCATCATCATATTCTACATGTACAGCATTTAACCCTCTTCTAATGGGGTCTTGATCCATGATATCATCATGAACCAATGTGAAGTTGTGAATGATTTCTATACTTGAACCAAGAGTGTAATGTCCTTGATTTGCACTCCCAGTAGCCTCTCCAACTAATCGTGGTAGGATTGCTCTGAATCTCTTCCCTCCCCCTGTGAAAAGGTGAGTCATAGCTCCGTGCAATCTTTCTTGTCTAATCTTATCCATTGATTTCATTATCTCTTTTTCTACGATAATTTTGTGTTTACCTAGAGCGGTTTTTAATTCTAGCCCCTCAGACTTTGAATTAATTGATAATCTACCGCAATTAATTATCTTAGGTGTGTTAGAATTGACTAATGCTTCCATATCTGGGTAATGTGGTTCTATGAAATGTTTCCAAATCATTCTAAACCATGGTGCAATAATAGAATTCTTCCATTCATCTTCACCTTCTAACATTTGATTTATCTCTTCATGGGTCAACCATCTAGTATCCATTATCTCATTTTCATTAATTGATAATTCGGGGCTGGCTCTCACTATTAGGACATGGTCGATTTCATGCTCAATCCATTCATCATCCCATCTACAACTATACTCAAATCTACCTATGTGATTATAATTCCAGCTAGATGAAACCTCCTCTGGGATACCTAACTCTTGGAACATCTTCCTTTTACTGGCATGGATTACTCCTTCTATTTCATCTCCATTCTCATTTTCAATATCTAATGGATGACTACAGCAACTGTTAGCCCAAATCCCTGGGAATGTAATTTTTTCTATTGATCTCTGCTGCATTAGCAGTCTATCTTCTGAGTCGAAAATTAACACACTGAATGCTCGATGCCTAATCCCTTTACCTCTGTGGCAATCTATCTTACTTACAGAATCTATAGCTTTGTCATTTTCATCTACTACTAAGCACATTTCTTTCATCATCTCAAGTTGTGATGAATCGAGTTTACTTAGACTGCTATCTTGGGTCTCTTCTCCCATGTTTCTCACCTCTCCGAGGACGGTTACATATAATAGATGAATGATTAAATTACTTTGGTCCCAATAGTATTGCCAGTTTTGATAAGTTCAGTAATTCTTTCGGGTTTTCTTCCATCAATCATCCAAACATTGACCACATTTTGAGCTATTTTACTTGCACTTTCAGCTTTCAGAAATATTCCTCCAGTAACATCTTGGTTAGATTCATGCTTTCCAGTAATTTTTTGTTCCTTTGACCATAGAGTAATCAGTTCCGAATCTTCTTCATTCGGAGGTTTAGTTAGTAGACCTTCAGTATCTCCTAGAAGAAAAATACAATGTGTGATTCCTGGAATCTCTTTACAGATCCTTACCATTATATCATCTCCTGATAATATTCCAAATTCTTTCTCATTGTGTACATCTACTACGTCACCAAAAGTCACTTGAATAGTATCTTTCTTTTCATATCCCAACTTGCTAATATCTCCTTTGAATTGTGCCCCTAAGCCATTCGCCCATTTAGACGGGGGGTGAGATATTCCTTCTATTTCAAATTCCTTCAAGTACTTCAGTACATAATTGTTTAATTCCATCATGTCATTTCTTACATTCTTAACAGCTAACCTTTGTTCATCAATAATTTCAATATTATGTCCAGTAGATAAATACCATTTTTTTGCCTCTAGATGTCCGAAAGAGCCAGCTCCATGTACTAAAATAACTGATTCCTCATTTTTTTTCAGTTCAGAAATAACTTTGCAAACTGACTTTATTCTTTCTTCTCGAACTAATTTATACTGAGATTTATCTGTGATCAACCCTCCGCCTAATTTGATTACAATTTTATTGTTAGGCATAGTTATCCTCATGTCTTCGAATGGAAGTACACATATTGCTGTATTCATTTCAATTTCTCTGCATTTCTAAACGATGGGTTCATTTCATAGAGTTTCTTCGAATGTTTGTGTCAGAACAATCCGATATTGAGAAATTCCAAAGATGGCTCCAATCACAATTAGATGATGTCAAGTCGATTGAAGATGTTGGAGAGAGAGAAAGACGCCAAATTCAATTAGAATGTGCAATCCAAGAGACAATTAATTTCCGTAGTTTGATGAGTTTAGTCCAAGACATTGCTCCACCATTTGTGGAAAGAGAATCACCTGTTAGAGTAGTTTCTGAAGAGAAAGTATCCAAAGAATCTACAGGGGGCTTTTGTTTATCTTGTGAGAAGCCAATAACATCTGATATTGATTTCTGTATTAATTGTGGAGAATTCATTTAATTATTCTTCTTCATCAATCCATCTTGCTCTTGCTACTTCATACTCAGGGTGGTCATTTGGTATTTGAGTAATATATTCTGGGTCTACTGACTCAACAAGATAAACTGTAACTCCTGCATGCCAAATTGTATCTCCATCTGCTTCCATCCTAGCAGTATCAATTTCAAGTAATCTTGGTAATTTATAATGCACTTTTCCTGCCTCAGCAGCCGATCTAATACTTGATGATAGATGAACGTGTGCTCTCCCACTAGGAGTTATGCCTACTTCTAGTAAATTATCTGCTTCATCAGGATTACATGGATAAAATAATGATGGAGGTATGTTTTCTGTAGGGAGATCTAATTCAATTTCAAGAGTATGGCCGTATGTGGCTCTAATCATATTACCTCTTACTTCATATCTTCCTTTCCCATCAGTCTCAGATACAGCTCTGAAATGATGTGGTCTTAACCAATGATATCTCCTTTCATCCTGTTTCTTAAATCTGCTAATTATATCTTTAACATCAACCCATCCATTAATATCCATTTCAAGATCAAATTTCTCAGGTGCATGCCTTAAAATTAATGCTAATCTTCTGGCTAAACTATCTCTTTCTCGTGAACGAAGTATAAATTTTCCTTCTTCATTACATGCTGGACATAGGTGGTCGTCGGAATAATATCCGTGTCTGCTGCATTCTCTTATCATATTATCAAACACTTCGAGTCTAATTTCTTTCAAGAACCCAACGGTTGATATAGTCTCGTAAGAACTATCGATTAATTGCCAATAATTATGTTGTATGTTACTCTCGGAGATATATGAAAGCCGTAATTGTTGATTGGCTCAGGTCCCCTTTTCATAGAGCTCATAAGGGGGAATTAGCAAATGTCAGACCTGATGAAATGGCAGGACAAGTAATTAGGCAACTGATGGAAAGAAACGATATCTCTGGTTCTATGATAGATGATTTAATTCTAGGTTGTGCTTATCCTGAAGGCGAGCAAGGATACAACTTAGGTCGCCTACTGACATTTCTTGGAGAACTTCCCAACACGGTACCTGGAGCTACAATAAATAGGCTATGTGGTTCATCTATGCAAGCTATACTTTCTGCAGCAGCACACATAGAAGTTGGATGGGGAGATTGTATCTTGGTTGGAGGTGTTGAATCTATGAGTCGTATTCAGAGACGTGGTTTTAATTGGAGTCCTTCTCCTGAACTGGAGGACAAATTCCCTGATGCTTACATTGGCATGGGAGTTACTGCAGAGAATGTTGCTAAAAAATGGAATCAAACTCGTTTGCAACATGAACAGTTCGCTCTTTCATCTCATCATAAAGCAGCATCTGCTCAAACTAATGGGCTTTTCAAAAATGAGATTGCAACTATCGAAAATAATGATATTATCATTAGCGAGGACGGTTGCATCCGCGGAAATACGACTCTAGAATCTATGGCCAAACTTAATCCTGCATTTGGAGAGAATGGTATAGTTACAGCAGCTACTTCCTCTCCACTGACTGACGGCGCAGTTTTCATGATAGTATGTAGTGAAGAGTTTGCGGAGAAAAACAAACTCAAACCTATGGCTAGAATTGTAGCCGGTGCAGTC
>JAURCP010000008.1:1732-5398 GCA_030828405.1 Thermoplasmatota archaeon | reverse complement strand
GAATAAAGCGAATTGGGAAGTCGATGATGTAGATTTGTTTGAATTAAATGAGGCATTTTCTAGCCAAAGTTTAGCAGTAATAGAAGAATTAAAAATCAAACCTGAAATTGTCAATTTACATGGCGGTGCGCTTGCCATAGGTCATCCTTTGGGGGCATCGGGTGCTCGAATTACTGGTAAGGCTGCCAGCCTTCTCCAATTTGCAGGATTAAAACGTGCAGTAGCAACAATGTGTATAGGTGGTGGAATGGGAATTTCAATAGCCTTAGAAAAATTTGATTAGTTAACCAAATTATCATTACAACTAGGGCATTTGTCTTCTATAGAGAGTTTACTAGGTATGACTGCTAGTAGCGTTGAACAACTCGGACAAGTTGCTAATACCTCATTTTCTGAAATTCTTTCCTTAATCTCACTGTAGTCTTCATTAAGACTATTGTACCAATTTTTGTATGTTGGATCCCGAATGGTTCTAACTCTTCTAAATGTCGATAATGAGAGCAAAATCAATAGGACTCCTTGGATAGTGCTAGCGTTATTTTCTTTACCCAGTTCATTAATTCCTGATAGTATGAAAATCAATGATAAGATTGTCAATACAATCATTGCCATTATATCTCCTCCTATATTTTTATTCTTGAAAGAAATAATAGCAAATAGTGGAATTATTAGTATTAAAATTGAACATATTGCACTTGAAACAGAGTATGTTGATATTATGAAAAAGCATAACAATAAATCAATTATCATAAATCTGTATATGTGTTTATGCAAATTTTCCATTACTTGAACTGTCATCTTCGCACCCCCTTGTCAATGATTGTGTTGCGACGAACTCATCAATGCTCCCCCTCTGCGAGGTGTGTGACAAAAGACACAGGAGTCGAGATTCTTAGTTCAAGTTTGGACGGTAAAAGTATTCTAGTCATAGTTTCAGGAGGAATTGCTGCAGTTGAATCTGTACGTCTTTGTAGAGAGTTTAGACGCCATAGCGCTAAATTAACCATAATGATGTCTAAGGAGGCTGAGAAAATCATTTCTCCATTAGCATTGTCATGGGCATCAGGGCAGAAAGTAATTACTGACTGGCAACCTGAGATGAAACAATTAGATGGTTTTGATATCGTTTTAGTGGCACCTGCTACTAGAAATACGATATCAAAGCATATCCACGGAATTATGGACTCACCAATAATGATGGCATTGAGTGCAGCTAGAGGAAATAAAACTCCGATTGTTTTTGTCCCTTCAATGCATCAAGATTTGTTTGACGATCCGGTAACCACTGAATTATTAGATCAAATAATATTAGAAGGAAACTATTATTTTGTTGACAGAGAAAAAGAAGGACGAAGAAAACAACCATCTCCTGTTGTAATTGTTTCTAAGTTATCCAATCTAGTAAACTCTTTTCTAAAAAATAGGAAAAAAGTCGCTATTACTCTTGGGGCCACTAGAGCACCCATAGATTCTGTTCGTGCTATCCAAAATGCATCATCTGGGAAAACTGGGTGGGCAATAGCTGAACATCTGTTCATGATGGGTCATGAAGTACATTGTATTGCTGGAAAAACTTCATCAAACCCTTCAATTGAATTACCTAACATTATTCGTGCAGGTTCTCCTGAAGAAATGTTATCGCGATCTTTATCTTTGGCGAAAATGGACGATAAACCCGAGGTTTGGATACATTCTGCTGCCGTCCTAGATTATTCTATGGTGCCTGAAAAAGGTAAAAAACCCAGTGGGGAGGATAAATGGGAAATAGAACTCCGACCTACGTTGAAACATATATCTGAATTATCGGGTTTAGTTGGAGACTGTATTAGAATAGGATTCAAGTTAGAAACGGGTGTTTCCGAAGAAGAGCTTATTCACAAATCACTAACTCAAATCTCAAAATATGGTGTTGACTATGTTATAGCTAACATTCTTGAGCAAATTGGAGACGAAAATTCACCAAGGGCTAGATTGGTGTCTAACGATGGCTCTGTCAAAGTATTACAAAATGAAGTAGATATCTGTCTAGAGATTGAAAAAATCATTTCGGAATAGACCTCACATGCGGCACATTGAAGGGTAATCTACTATGGGAAATAATCATGACAAAGCATGGTAAGGCTAAGAGAGGTATCCCTCCAAAGTCAGATTTTAATGCTTGGTATCCAGCTATTGTCGAAATTTCTGATTTGGTGGATAAAAGATATCCAATTAAAGGAATGGATGTTTGGAAACCTTATGGTTGGTCAACAATGAGACTTATTGATAGCCTTACAAGGATGGAAATGGAAAACTCTGGGCACCAAGAGTACAACTTCCCTTTGTTAGTTCCCGAAGATCTCCTTGAGAAAGAAAATCATCTTGTTTCTCGACTTAAAGCAGCCAGAGAACAAGGAGTAGATCCCTCTGAACTTAGGATGGATGAAGAAGATTCAGGTTTTAAGAAAGAAGTTTATTGGGTGACAAAAGGTGGTGAGAATAAACTCGATGTTCCGATGTTTCTCAGGCCTACTTCTGAAACTCCAATGTATACCATGTTTTCACTTTGGGTAAGAAGTCATGCAGATTTACCGCTAAAAACATTCCAAATTGTCAATACTTTCCGTTATGAAACTAAGCAAACTCGCTCATTCATAAGAGTAAGAGAAATTCATTTCTTTGAGGCTCATACAGTTCACAAAGATGAAGAAGGTGCAACTAGACAAATAGAGGAAGACGCAGTAATTGTTCAAAAATTAATGAAATCTTTGTGTTTACCTGTTTTAGTTTCTAAGAGGCCCGTATGGGATACCTTCCCTGGTGCATGGTATACTACTGCTGTAGACGCAGTAATGCCTAATGGACGTACTTTACAAATAGCAACTTATCATCATTATCGCGATCAGTGGGCGCAAGCTTTTGATTTGAATTATGAAGATGTTAATGGCCAAATTCAGAATTGTCACCAGACTACATTTGGTATGTCCGAAAGATTACTCGGTGCAGTAGTTGGTATGCATGGAGATGATTCCGGACTGATTTTACCTCCCTCCGTGTCTCCTTATCAAGTAATTTTAATGCCAGTTGCAGCCCACATTAATGAAGATGTAATGCCAAAAATTAGAGAAATCAAAGATGAACTTCGTTCTTCTGGCCTCAGGGTTCATTTGGATGATAGGGATAAACGTCCTGGAGGAAAGCACTATGATTGGGAAATTAAAGGAGCCCCAATCCGGTTGGAATTCGGGCCAAGAGATCTCGCTGAAAATAAATGTGTGTTATCACTTCGAACAGGAGGTAAAATTGAGGCGAATTTGGATAATCTTTCAGAAACCATTTCCGACTATTTAGTAGAAATATCCGAGGAATTATTAAAGCGTTCTTCAATGCATATGTCTGATTTGGTTAAGAAATTCCCCGGCGTTATATCTACAGATGATGGCTGGAAACTAGTATCTCCTATAGAAGATGGAATTGTTTACGAATTAGCATTTGATGGCAATGATGCTGACGCCGAGATACTGGAAAAAGCAACCGGATTAGCCTTACTGGGGGATTCAGTAGAACCCTACCATGAATCACAAAAATGTGTAATTACAGGGAAACTAACGAAAAGAAAGCAACACCTAGCTCGTATGTATTAATCATTTTTCTTTTTTCTTAATCCAAGTAATGAAATAAATGATA
>JAURCP010000008.1:0-1588 GCA_030828405.1 Thermoplasmatota archaeon | reverse complement strand
CAACTACCGAACTGCTATAATCTCCACTTGCTGTTGAAATAATTGTTAGATTTTCATCTAATAGTTGTGATGACCATGAATATGGTTCTGTTTGAACAGTTACAGTTTTCAAATGCATTAATACATTCCCGTTTGATAGCCAAGTATGATTCCCACTATCTACGAGTTCTCGCGAACCGTTTTGTGAAATATCCCAAGTTACAGTGTAGTTCTGATTTATGGTTGAATTTTTAACTGACCAATGGATTGTTAACAGGTTTCCATTAACAGACTCAGTTTGGATGAACTCGATATCTCTAGGTGCTTTTGTATCTTCACAGAGGTCAAAAGGAATAATTGAATCTATACCTACAACGATATTTGAACTCACTAATAGCAATCCAATGACTCCAATAATAGTTAGAAATAGTCTTCTCTTCGGTTTGTTTTCAGAAAAGATTTTCTCTTCCACATTGGAATCCATTTTTGGAGAAGGCAATATTACATCATGTGTGAACTCACTGTTCCCATTTTGTGAAAAATCTCCCTCCGCTTCTTCAGGCGTACTAATCCCCATTTCATCAAGGGCTTCCCTTCCATAAATCCTCTCAGCTAGTTTGTAGTATTCGCTGTAAGACTCCAATTCTGAGGGGTCCATTGACCCATCGAGTAAATCCCTAAGTCTTTCACCCTCATTCATGATTTGATGTGGGATACCGCTCCTTCATGAATGAAACCCAAGAAAGTATCTTGTAATGGTAATTATTTCCGTTTTATGACAGACTTCACTGCGTCTTCAATAGCTTTGGAATCAATATTTAGATATGACATTAATTCTGAAGTTCCGCCACTCTCGCCAAACCTATCTTCTACTCCAACCATTTCTAACGGAGTAGGAATATTTCTAGATAAAAATTCAGCTACGCTCCCTCCAAGTCCTCCAATAACTGAATGATCTTCTACAGTCACAATACATCCACATTGTTTGGCGAGCTTTTGTATAAGTTTTCCATCTAGAGGTTTTATTGTATGCATGTCTACAATACATGCATCAATCCCATCATTCGATAACTTTTCAGCAGCTATTTTCGCTTCGTTAACCATTACTCCACATGCTATAATAGCAACATCATTTCCATCTTTAATGACATTACCTTCACCAATTTTTATTTTCTTAACAGTATCCTCATCATAAATTCTTGATACTTTATTTCTAGCGGTGCGTGTGTATGAGGGATTATTATGATTAAGCAATTGTAATGTGAGTTCTTCGGCTGAAAGATCATCGCAGGGGTGCATTACTGTCATATTTGGTATAGTTCTGTAAATGGCTAAATCTTCAATTGACTGAGCACTACTACCATCCGTTCCGGTGTGTATTCCGCCATGGCTACCACAAATATGTACAACTAGTCCTGGCCTAGCAATTCCATTCCTTACTTGTTCGAATGCCCTTTCAGTAAAAATAGCAAATGTACTAGCAAAGGGAATTTTTCCTGATGAAGCCATTCCTGCAGAAACAAGCATCATATTTTGTTCTGCTATACCCATTGAAACTGTTCTTTCAGGGTATTCTGCTCTAAATAAACACGATTTTGTTGATTTCCCT
>JAURCP010000069.1 GCA_030828405.1 Thermoplasmatota archaeon | reverse complement strand
TGTCGGCCACCTGGTTGCAAATGAGGTACTTGGCAAAGAAAGTAATTTATTAAACCCATTTAGATTTGATCGCTACAAAAAAGGAAATCTTCATCCAACATCAAATAGTCCATTTCCATGGAGTTAAATTTTATTAATTAGTTAAATTTATTTTCAATTTTCCAATATTTTAGTTAGAATTATTAAAATGCCAAAACAGAAGTTTATAATTTCAATTGACCAAGGCACCACATCAAGTAGAGCAATTCTCTTTGATCTTAAAGGAAAACCAAAATTTGTATCTCAAATGGAATTTAAACAATATTTCCCTAGAGATGGTTGGGTAGAACATAATCCAGAGGAAATTTGGTCCACTACTAAAAAAGTTCTGAAAAATGTTATAGAAAAAAGTAAAAAACTTAATGGAAAAGTTTTAACAATTGGTATCACCAATCAAAGAGAAACCACTATCTTGTGGGACAAACACACCGGCAAAGCAGTTTATAATGCTATTGTTTGGCAGG
>JAURCP010000068.1 GCA_030828405.1 Thermoplasmatota archaeon | reverse complement strand
GAACCAGAACCAGAACCAGAACCTGAACCAGAACCAGAACCAGAACCAGAACCTGAACCAGAACCAGAACCAGAACCAGAACCAGAACCTGAACCAGAACCTGAACCCGTTTCTGATGATCCATTTTATGGAATCACAGATGATGAGATTGCAAAATATTCTGATCTATTTGATATCCCTCCACCAGAATCTGATACTGAAGCTATCAAACTAGGAAATACAATTCGTAAATGGATTAAGGATGGTAAACCTAAACCTGGAGAATCAAAGGTAATTTCATCTGACGATGAAGATATACATAAACAAGATAAAGAAGAAGAACCTAAAAAGAAACGAGGATTATTTGGACGGTTTAAAAAATGAAAATTAAAACAAAAAATTTACATAATATTGAAGTAATTTCAGATGAAAATATAAAAAATTCATACAGATCTTATAAAAATATAGATGAAAAAGTTAAAATTTATTCTAAAAAATTACCATTATTAAAAAATGATACAGAAAA
>JAURCP010000067.1 GCA_030828405.1 Thermoplasmatota archaeon | reverse complement strand
AATTATAAAACTCAAATCACACATATGGTTATCTTGCTCATCGGTAGTATAATCATCAACAACAGGTACTTGGTTTTCATCACAAAGTAAAGTCTTTGACCACCAACCAGAACTACCGGTTTCAGGTTCTGAATTATACTCACAACTACCATCATCTTGCGTAGCATTACTATCATAATTCATAGCTTCTGAATCCATACAACCCACTACAGGCTGTTCATCATATTCACAGCTTCCATCATCATCAGTGGCATCGGAATTGTAATTATTCGCTTCTGAATCCATACAACCCATTACAGGCTCTTCATCATATTCACAGGTTCCATCATCATCTGTAGCATTGATATTGTAATTATTCGCTTCTGAATCCATACAACCCATTACAGGCTCATTGACTGTAATAATTATCGTTTCTAAATCTGAGGAATCTTCCCATGTCCCACATTCACCTAGAATCGAAAGTGACATATTTGATTCAATTTCAGAAGGCCCCCAAGAAAAGTCTC
>JAURCP010000066.1 GCA_030828405.1 Thermoplasmatota archaeon | reverse complement strand
ACTGGTAATACTATTGAAATTTCTGGTATGATCAAAAATTTGGCTGAATTTGAACAACCTGTTGTTTTAATGATTGTAAGTTCCGATGGAAATATTGTTAATATTCAACAAGTAATGCCTGATTCTGATGGATATTATTCTGCCACTGTAAAGGCTGGTGGAACCATGAATAGTAGTGGTGAATATGAAGTTCGTGCACAATATGGTGCACAAAAGATTATTGGTACATTTGATTTCATTTCTTCTGATTCTTCATCTTCTCCAGCACCTGTTCAAACTGAACCAGAACCTGAACCAGTAGCAGAACCTGAACCAGTAGCAGAACCTGAACCAGTAGCAGAACCTGAACCAGTAGTAGAACCAGTTGTAAACTGTGGACCGGGAACTGAATCAGTAAACGGTGTATGTCAAGTAATTCAAACTGAAGAACCTGAAGAGTCTGAAGGCGGCGGCTGTCTAATTGCAACAGCAGCATACGGCTCAGAACTTGCACCACAAGTTCAGATGC
>JAURCP010000065.1 GCA_030828405.1 Thermoplasmatota archaeon | reverse complement strand
GCTACTGTAGAACCTGAAGTAGAGGCTACTGTAGAACCTGAAGTAGAGGCTACTGTAGAACCTGAAGTAGATATAGTTGAAGATCACGGTGCAGATATCACATCTGATGATTTCTAGTCACTAGAAGATTTTTTCTTCTCTTTTTCTTATTTTATTTTTTTATTATTCATTAAATTCTAATATTATCTGACAATGTGATATTGTATCATGGTAGACCTTTATCGATTTCTTCCTGAAGAAATGGAAAAATTAGTTATTGACATGGGTTATCCACGTTATAGGGCAGATCAGATTTTACTTCCTTTGTATTACAAATTTCCAAAAAAAATTTCAGATATCAAACAACTACCAAAAAAATTGATTGAAGAATTAAATGATGCTGGTTATACAATAGGTTCTGCACAGGAAACTCATAGAGTTGTAAGTGAAGATGGTGATACTACAAAATTATTACTCAATTTAACAAATGAAAAGTCAGTTGAAACTGTTTTAATGCAATATGAACCAA
>JAURCP010000007.1 GCA_030828405.1 Thermoplasmatota archaeon | reverse complement strand
AACTCAAACTATGTGCGATTTTGGAACATATCAGCCTTATTCTTCGAGCTCGAGTTGTTTTGATGCAGATCCTGGACATTATGTGGATTCAACAGGGTCATCTTCTCAAATTGCTTGTTTAAATGGAACTTATAATCCCGATATTGCTTCTAATAGTTCAACATCTTGTTTAGCAGCCGATCAAGGTCACTATGTTCCAAATAATGGTTCATCCGTTCAATTTGTTTGTATGCCGGGTACTTATCAGCCTAATTTAGCCCAATCTTCTTGTATTGATGCCGATTCAGGATACTACGTTGATTCATACCAAGCAATTAGTCAAGAACCATGTTCGTTAGGTACTTACCAACCACAAGCTGCACAAATCGGTTGTTATGGAGCAGATCCCGGATATTATGTCGATTTATCTGCTGCTGCAATGCAAACCCCATGTCCAGCTGGTTTTTACAACCCCTTTTCTTTATCGACAAACCCAGAATCATGTATTAATGCAGATTTAGGATATCACGTTCCATCAGAGGGTTCATCGTCGCAAACAATCTGTTTAGAAGGTACTTACCAGTCATCTGAAGGTCAATCGTCATGTATCGATTCTCCAGAAGGAGCGTATGTAATGAATCAGGGGCAATCAGAATTTATTGAATGTCTTGAAGGAACATATCAACCTAATACAAAGTCTGTAACTTGTTTAGATGCAGATATTGGACATTTCTCATCAGGCAAGATGTCAATCAGTCAAACACCTTGTGCAGCGGGAACGTATCAGCCTAATCCAGGTAAGTCATCATGTTTAGATGCAGAAATCGGTTTCTATGTTTCTTTAGAAGGACAATCCTCTCAAGAAATTAATCCATTTGATTTCTACACAGACTCCCCCGGTAGTTCTTATCTCACCTCATGCCCGAGCAACTATATCACAATCATTGAGGGTGCAACATCGATTAATGATTGTTTATTAGATTCTGATTTAGATAGGATTATTGATGAAGATGATATTGATGATGATGGAGATGGTAGATTAGATTCTACAGATTCTTGTAGTCCTGGAGTTATAGGTTGGATTAGTAATTCGACAACTGATATTGATGGCGATGGATGCAAAGACGATATTGAGGATAGTGATGATGATAATGATTCAATATTAGATCAATACGATGCTTTCCCTCTCAATTCAAGTGAATCTATCGATACAGATTCTGACGGGATAGGTAATAATCAAGATACAGATGATGATGGAGATGGCTGGTCAGATATGCAAGAATCAACTTGTGAAACCGATTCATTAATCGCTCAGGCCGTACCTCTTGACACAGATTCTGATGGTGAATGCGATCTAGTAGATTCAGATGACGATGGAGATGGTGAATTGGATGTAAGTGATTGGGCTCCATTAGATGCTAATGAGTGGCTTGATACCGACGGAGATGGTATTGGTAATAATGCAGACAGTGATGATGATAATGATGGATGGTCAGATACTAAAGAAATTGAAGAAGGCACCAATCCTCTCCTCCCTGATACAGATGCAGATGGTATCAATGATGCTGATGACGAGTTCCCTAATGACATTTCTGAATGGATTGATTCAGACAATGATGGAGTGGGAGATAACTCTGATTCTCACCCAGGTATCAAATATTTTCAAACCAATCTACAATTTATTTTGGCAGTTTCTGGTGGGATAATAGTACTAGCTATTATTGGGTATCTAGGAGTCATTACCTTGCGCAGGAAATCTGAAAATGTCAGTGAATCAAAATCTGAAGAAAATGAAGTAATTGAAGTCGATTATCCTCATGAAGGAATGTCTAAGCCTAGTGCTGAATTAGAGAATAATGACCCAATTGGTATTTCGGAGAATAATGATTCAGTAGAGGAATCTTCCAAAAAAGAAACCGAAGTTATCAAAGATACTTCTCACATAGATGCCTTGCTTAATGAGTTACCAACTCCTCCAAAGCCTCAGATTATATCGCCACCTGAAGGGACACCTGTGAATGAATATGGGCAAAAGGTATGGGCAGATGAAACGGGTCAAGTTTGGTGTGTAAATTCTGATGGGTCGATATTAAGGCATGATGCAGCTACTGGCGGATGGATTCAATATCATAACCAATATTAGAATTGTATAACGTTAGCACCCCATGCTAAACCGCCACCGAAAGCCGCTGTAACCACTAAATCCCCCTCATTGATTAACCCCTTTTCCATTGCTTCTTTCATTGCAATAGGGACACTTGCACCCGCTGTATTCCCATATTTATGTAAATTAGTATAGGTTTTTTCCATTCCGAGACCTAATTTTTCCATTCCTGTCTTGATAATATTAATATTTGCTTGATGAGGAATCACCAAATCAACATCTTCGATGTTTTTCCCTGCTTTTCGTAATGACTCATTAACTGCTTGTGGAAAAGCCTCTATAGCGAAATTCCAAACCGCTCTCCCATCCATATGGAAATATTGTGAACCTTCTACAAATTCATCTGAATCAAATGGTGTCCTCACTCCTCCAGATGGTATTTCAATTACAGATGAACCAGAACCATCAGACATTAGCCATGAACTAATGATCCCTTTTCCTTCCTTAACTTCAGATAAGACTGCCGCTCCTGCCCCATCTCCAAATAATACACAGGTGGCTCTATCTTTCCAGTTCAATATACGTGAGTAGATTTCTGAACCAACAACGAGGACATTTTGATAACCATTTGTACCTACATATCGACTCCCTATATCCAATGCATGCACCCATCCAGCACATACTGCATTGATATCAAAAGCTGCACAATCAGTGCAGCCTAATTTATGTTGAATTATTCCTGCAGTAGAAGATAGTGGCACATCAGGAGATGAGGTTGCCAGAATGATTAGATCGATATCTTCGGGTTTTAATTTAGCATCATCTAAGGCCTGTTTAGAAGCTTCTACTGCCAAATCCGAAGTACATACATTGGAACTGGCTATTCTTCTTTTTTTCATACCTGTTTTCGTAGTAATCCATTCATCACTTGTTTCAACATATTCCATCCAGTCTTCATTACTCATTTCATTTGGTGGTACATATGCCCCTAATCCAATAATGCCAACTGATGCCATATTCTACTCTATGCGTGATAACTATACTTTCAGTCTTACCCTATATTATACTAGAAAAGTAGTATTAGTTTATCCGAGCATTAACACCGCAACTAAGCCAAACATGAAATCTAAAGAGCGTTTCATACATGCATGGCGTCATTTGGAGACCATCCTTTACTACCCGATTCATTAGAATCTATTTTGTTAGACGAGTCCGTATCAACAATCTTTCTGAAAGCTGAATGTAAACCCCGAGTAAAGAGTGGGCACATATCTTCTTTGAGTTTAAATGAATTAGACTTAGAAGTTTGGGATAAGCCAAATTTATTGACTCTTTCAGAAGATCTTTCATTAATTATTGAACAGAATCCTAATCGTTCTGATTGTTTCATCGAGATTGAACGTGAAGGCTGTAAAGTTATGCAAATCGGAGATCTACGTGTAAGTTGTGCTTGGCCGCCTTTCTCAGATGCTTGGGAAATAACTGTTGTCAGACCAGTAGCGAATTTACAATTATCAGATTACAAATTAGATGACGAACTTGTGAACAGATTATCCAACCATCATCGTGGTGTATTCGTAGTAGGTAAACCAGGTTCCGGTAAGACCACTTTCGCACAGGCGATAGCCTCATATTTAGATTCAGAAATGGGAGCAATGGTGAAGACTATGGAATCTCCTAGAGACTTACAAGTACCTCAAAGAGTGACTCAATATGCTCCTTTAGAAGGTGACTTAGAAAAAACCGCAGAGATTATTTTCTTACTAAGACCCGACTTTGTAATCTTTGACGAAGTTCGTCGTGCTAGAGATTTTGAGATATTTGGCGACGTACGTTTAGCAGGAGTTGGACTTCTTGGAGTCACTCACGCTAATAGTGGATTACAAGCGATACAAAGATTAGTCGGAAAAGTTGAGTTAGGTTTAATTTCTCAAGTTCTAGATACAGTCATTCATATTGAAAAAGGAAAAATAAATCAAGTATTAGAATTAAAGATGGTAGTCAGAGCACCATCAGGGATGGAATCTGATTTGAGTCGCCCTGTTATTGAAATTCGTGAGTTCCCCTCCAATCGTTTGACTCATGAAATGTTTGCATTTGGTTCTGAAATTGCAGTAGTTCCCGTCACTGATTCTAACGAAGATGGAGGGAGTCCTGCTTGGAAATTAGCTGCAGAAGAACTCAAGAGAGAGGCTACAAGGCTAACTGGAATTACAGTTAAACATGCAAAATTGATCACTGACTCTGCTGCCGTAATTTACATTGATGATTCTGCAATAGGCTCTATGATTGGACCCGGTGGAGAAGGAATTCGTAAACTTGAACAAGATTTAGGCTTGAAATTAGATGTTAATTCTGTACAAGAGCTCCCTAGAGGTTTAAGAAAGAAGTTACAAAAAAATAGTGACTCGAATTTTGATGCTAGTTCATGGTCTAATAAACCAGGAAGAAATTGGGAATATAATTCTGGTAAATCTAAAAGAGGTAAAGGCAGAAAGGGCCGTCGATGATTATTTGTGTTTTATACAAATATTCATTACTTCAGAGAAGAAACTCAAACTCCATTTCCCTCCTTCCCTGCCCACTCCTGAATCTTTAACTCCTCCGAATGGTACTCTTAAATCTCTATGTAGCCACGTATTTATCCAAATCATACCGGTATGTATTGATTCCGCAACTCTATTAGCTTTTTCAAGGTCATTAGTCCATATACTTCCTGCTAGTCCATATCTGGTATTATTAGCAATTTCAATGGCCTCGTTTTCATTACTAAATTTATGAATAGTAACTACTGGCCCAAATATCTCTTCAGTCGAACAACGAGAATTTACATCCAAATCGGCAATTACTGTTGGAGATATCCAATTCCCATTCTTAAATTCTTCAGGAAGATTTGGATAACCTCCAGTAAGTACTGTTCCTCCTTCGTCTTTGGCGATTTCAATATATTCTTCAACCTTTGAAAGGTGTTCGGGAGATATCAAGGCACCTAATTTTGTATTTTCGTCAGAGGGGTCCCCAATTTTCATATTTTGAACCTCTGAAACAAATTTCTTTACAAATTCATCATATATTTTTTCTTGTACCAGGATTCTACTTCCACAAAGACAAACCTGTCCTTGGTTCAGAAAACCAGATCTAACTACTCCTTTGACAGTATATTCCAGATCGCAGTCATCAAAAATTACACTTGCGTTTTTACCACCTAACTCTAGACTCAATTTTTTGAAAGAACTTGCAGCAGATTTGGCAACTATTGAACCAGTTGAAGTTCCTCCTGTGAATGATACTAAGGATACTTTTTCATGCGAAACTAGTGGTGAGCCAGCACCCATCCCATCTCCATGAACTAGATTAACTACTCCTTTTGGTAACCCGATTTCATCTATAGTTTTCATGAGTAAATCTGCGGTAAGTGGAGTCATTTCGCTTGGTTTACAAACTACAGTATTACCCATTCCTATGGCAGGAGCAACTTTCCATGATAGTAAGTAGAGTGGTAAGTTCCATGGAGTAATTAGGGCCCCTACTCCAACTGGTTTGTATATTACCCTATTAGTGGCATCCTCCATTTCATATGATTCCTCATTTAGATTTCTAATCATATTCGCAAAAAATCTAAAGTTTTTAACTGAACGATAAGCATCTACCTCTCTTGCTAAACTAATTGGTTTCCCCGTGTCTTTACTCTCTAATCTCGCAATTTCTTCATATTTAGTTTCTAATTTATCTGCTATTTTATCTAGCCAATTTGCCCTATCTATATTTGTTAGTGCAGACCAAGAAGGTAAAGCCTGTTTTGCAGATTCTACTGCCATATTTATGTCATTTTGACCAGATTTTGGTACTAATGCGATTATTTCTCCGGTAGCAGGTGAGAAATTTTCTAACCATTCTCCAGTTTCTGGCTCAATAAATTCTCCTGATATATAATTCCGGAGATTCAATTCATCATCTCCCTCATATACCTTCATTTGAAAATGGATCTTTACGTGTCATTGCAGCAGAGTATTCGTTCCAGTCTAAATTGAATCTATCCTGATCAGGGTCCCACTCATCCCAAGTGACAACTTTTTCTAACTTTTCTTGATAAATCTCTGGTACAATTCCTGGAACAATAAACGCTTTTTGTCTATGTAATGGGTAAGGATTTCTGAGTTCTATACCTAATACTCCTAAAACGGCTCTTGCAACATACCATGTTGCTTGCGAATTCCATCCGTGGGCGATTTTAATTACAATCCCCAAACCCTTAGGCCAATCTGGATGTTCTATGGATAGCCCTAGTAATCCATCTGCACCCTCTTTAGCAATTAATTTTCCATTTCCTGCTTTTAGACATGTTGAATCTAGTCGATTAAATCCACCTATCAAATCCGGATTCTTATTCATAGCCTCCCAAATCCAGTCATCGTCTTTCTTCGAAACTAATCCAGCGAACATTACCGCAAGCTCATCAACCGTGTTCGATACAGTAGGCAGTCCACAACCATCTTTAGCAACTCTTTTAGGTTTCCAGTCTGGATTGTTCATATATTCTCTTAGAACGTCTAAAAACAATGGGAACCAAGGTGTGCTAGGTAGTGTATAACCAGCTCTGCTCATTCCCATCTTCCGCATCCCTTTCAACAAAGCAGCATGTTCCCCAGAGCATGTATGAAACCATCTCCTCGGCCTTCTTACCTGTCTTCCAAACTGTATTAATGGCACGTCCAAAGGACATTGCATTAATCCCCATTCAGATTCTGTTAGTATGGATTGTGCAGCAGCAACATGTTCTGTATCTCCATTGTGGGACGAGCAAGAGATTGCCTTTTGTTCCCAGGTTAATTCATCTTCTAGCACTTTTGCAAAGGGCTTCATCATTAATGGTTTCATCATAGATCTTCCATAAATCAATACATTTCCTCCAAAGGAGTGTATAATTTCATTTCCATGGGCCCATGCAACAGCTCCGTGGATAGTATTTTCAGATACATCCATTCTTCTAAAGTCTACTAATGGTTCCCATTCTACGTCCCTACCCGTTGCAATACCTTCATGCATCTCTCCAAGAGGATTGGTTGGAAATAACGTAGATCCGGGCCTACCTGGTGATACTGATGAAGGTCTAGAATTTTTTTCTTCTGTCATTTTATTCCTCTCCATTAACAATAGGTGCGACTTCATCCATAAAAGCCTTCATATTTCTTTGAACTCTTTCACTATCGTGATTAAAGAAATCAAACCAACACATCAATTTATCATTTTTATCAAATCTTTGGATTATTTGTTGAGCTACTTCTTCAACATTTCCAATTACTGCGTTATCAGTTGCTCTTTCAACTTTCGATGGATCAATTGTCCCTTCTAAGGCACTCCAATAAGTATTCAATGCGGCTTTTGCTTCTTCTTTAGCAGCAATACTTTGCTCTTCTGATGAAAGCCCTTCTTCATTATTTACAAAAACCATAATCGTTCGAGGCATCATACCTCTATTCCATTTGCCACCATCTAAATGATAATTTCCAGCCATTCTTTCATGAGTCTCTTCAATGATATGCGGGGGAGTGATGCTTAGATTGAATACTTGAACTGGTCTCCACTTATTGACTTCAATCTGTAACTTTGGATCATGACTTCCAAGCACAAGATTTAGTAAATCTCTTCTCCAATTTTGTGGGATTGTCTTTATCTCTTCAAAATCATATCTATTTGGTATTTCGACTGTTTCGCTTAATTCTGTTAAATCGAAAAACTCTTTTGCTGCATCTTGAACTTTCCTCCAATCTTCATCTGAACGGAAATTTTCTCTAGTAAGAATAGTTTCTCTGATCATACTTGAAGAAATGACCTCTCCATTTAGTAGCCTTAGAAAAATCTCTGATGCCTCGGCAAATATTTGCCCTCTAAGAGCTGGCCAGGCGGCCTCTTCAACCATATTCCTAGGAATTATTCCATATGGCCTTGCCATAAATTCAAATCTTCCTGCTGAAAATCCGATATGCAATTTTCTGTCTTCCATTCCATCCATTCCGTGTAATGCTAGAAATGCTCCAACACGTTCAGCTATTGCAATCGGTCCTCCGGATGCTAAAATTGACAAAACAGCACTACCTACTTCCATCCTTTTAGTTCTGGAAAACATTTTTTGAGCGATTTGAAAGAAGTCAGTACAAAGTCCGACTTCTCCCGGATAATGCGGAACTACAGGTGTATTATTTCTTTTTTGAATTTCAGTTGATAAATGTGCTTGAGCAACCCAACCTACTCCGAATCCTAATTCATCAGCTAACTCGACCTGTTCAAAGAAATTAGAGAACATTTCCTTTTCAGAAGGGATATATCCAGAGGTATCAGGTGTCTGAGAAATTGAAAAGAATATATCGAATAACATCATTCCACACTCAAATCGAACGCATTCTTCCGCCATCTACTGCTAAGCTAATCCCTCTAATCGAACCACTGCTTGGTAAACAAAGCCATGTAACTGCTGCTCCTGTTTCTAATGGATCAATTAGTCTCTGAATTGGTACTGAATCCATCCATTTATCTTGAACTGATTCTATTGAGTTACCGGTTCTATCAGAAATAGACTTGGCAAGAGATCCCAGCCTATCTGTATCTGTGAACCCTGGAAGGATATTATTTATTGTAATACAAGGACTTAACTCTCTTGAAAGAGATTTCGCCCATGACCCCATAGCTCCTCTCAAAGTGTTTGAAAGTCCTATATTATCTATTGGTTCTCTTACAGATGTAGAAATGATATTTACAATTCTACCATAACCTTCACTTTCCATAATTGGAGCAAGAATCTTAGTGATAGTATGTGCTGCATGTAGATGTCTCTTGAATGGAGCGTCAAAATCATCTATTGAATTTGATAACAACGGACCACCAGGTGGGCCTCCTGCATTGTTAACTAAAATATGTATATTCTGATTTTTAATTAATCTATTAATTTTAATTTCTAAAGCCGAAGTATCTTCTAAGTCAAGTATTAATTTTGAATGTCCACTACCATACATTTCCTCAAGTAAATCATCTAATTTGTCCGAAGATCTAGCACACACAACAACGTTTGCCCCCGCTCTTGCAAGCATCAACGAAGTGGCTCTGCCTATACCTTTTGATGCACCACATACAAGAGCATTTTTACCGTTTAGTATTCCGTCTGCATAAGGAAATTCTGGTCCTAACATTTTATCCATTTCATCACCTAATCAATATAATGAGCATACGTTTCTTCCTCTAATTTTTGGTTTACAATTTGTAATATCTCTTCAGAGGCGTTCCTAAATGTGGGGTGAGGGCTTTCACCTTGGGGTTGTCTCATTTCGTCCCACCTTCCCTGTTCATATGCCATCAATGCTTCCTTCATCAAAATCCCTGCTAATACAAGAGTTTCATAACATAAATCTTCATATTTCATTCCTCTTTTTACTGGGACTTCTCTTCGCAAGAGTAAGTGCCCTGTATCTACTCCATTATCGCAGAAATGAGTTGATGAACCAATTGGTATATCGTGGTATACACTCCAAGCAGGAGATGCTGAACCTCTACATTCAGGTAACAATCCTGGGTGGCTATTTACTACTCCGTCTTTAGGATGATCTAAAATTTCTCCACGAATAATCCTCGTACCACCAAAAACTATGATATCTAGTTCTAATTCTCTAATATATGGCATCACTTCTTCCGAATTGTGAATAGGTACTTCGATATGCTCAACATTGATGCCTTTTTCTGACAATTTTTCAAGTTGTAATTCGATTCTTTCTGCTATTTGATTCCCTTCTATTCTTTTTAGGAATTTTTCTCTCTCTTCATCCGCAATTTCAGAATCTTCTGTAATGATAATTTTTGGAATGAAACCTTCCGAAATTAACTGTTTTAGCATTTCTCTACCATACGGGTGCTCTTTTAGAAGTAGATAAGCAAAGTTCGGCTTGGACATATTTCTCATTCGTCGCAGAGGTTACTGATACCCGTTCTTTTCGGTGTGGATATTTCTAATTTAACTCATAAAACTTCAAAAATCAGGTAACCAATACCTACTCCTACTGAAATAGAAAGTATTACACCTAAAAGTATTATTTTTTTTAATTTAGAAATTATACCCTTTATTGGAAGTCCGAAACCATCGTCTGATGCATTGATAATATCATAAATCATCTTTAGTTGAGGAAGCATATTAATCTCTCATTTTGATTAGGGGGTAACTCTCGTTCTATCTCTAGGGAATAATACCACTTCACGAACATTTCCTGCTCCAGTAAGTACCATCAATAATCTTGCAACTCCTAATCCCCAGCCTGCGTGTGGAGGTGCTCCATAACGAAAACCATCTGTGTAGAAGGTAAAATCTTCAGGATTCAGATCCATGTCTCTGAGATTCTGTTCAAGTACATCTACCCTATGTTCTCTTTGGCCTCCGCTAGTCATTTCATCGCGTCCATAATTTAAGTCGAACCCTCGACTTAATTGTCCTCCAGAATCACTTTTTTCATCTTTGTTATGATAAATGTAGAATGGTTTCATTGCCATTGGCCATCTAGGAAGGAAATGAAATCCGGGATATATTGCTGCAATTAAGTCACAATGATGGCTCTCTATATCGTCACCCCATTCTATCTCTCCACCCCCATTCTTCACAATTTCTATCGCTTCAGAATATGGTATTCTTGGGAATGGTAGTTCAGGGACTTCGACACTGATTTTTTCCTCACCTTGACTGACTTTGTAGTCGTTAATAGTTTGAATTAATTTTTGGTCATTTTCAGATACAGATGACCAGATATAATGAATCATTCTTTCTTGAACTCCCATTACATCTTCATCGTTCATCCACGCGCCTTCAATATCAAAAGAAATAAATTCATTCAAATGTCTGTAAGTATCATGTTTTTCTGCTCTAAATGCAGGTCCTATCTCAAAAACTCTTTCCAATCCACCAAGAACTGCTAATTGTTTGTAAAGTTGAGGAGATTGGCTCAGAAAAGCAGGTGTATCGAAGTACATCATAGGGAATAAGTTGGTCCCTCCTTCGGATGCGCTAGCAATAATTTTAGGGCTATTCATTTCCATAAACCCTTCTTTGATTAAGTGTTCTCTGCCGTACTGTAGAACTTTGCTTCTTAATTGGAACATTGCATTTACATGAGATCTTCTCAAGTCTAAATGCCTATTGTCTAATCTAATATCTAATCCAATTTTGACTTCGTCAATAATCCCAACTGGTAATGGTGTTGCTGCTTCTGCTAATACCTGTCCTGATGTCACATTAACCTCATATTCTGGTGGAGGTAAAGGTTCCCCTTCTGCCACCTTCGGAGGTCTTTTTTGCGCAACTAAGCCAGTTACTTGAACAGTTGATTCTCTAGTGGAAGATTGAATTAAATCGAAAGTTTCTTGGTTCATATTATCCTTTTTCAAAAATGCCTGAATATGTCCGGTTCCATCTCTTAGCATTAGGAAGCAGATAGCTCCTCTGCCGCGTATAGTTTCTGCATATCCTGCGATACTAACCTCTTCACCTACTAATGTTGCACCTTCGCTTACAATTTGACCTATGGTATGTGTTCGGTAAGATGTAGGTTCCCATTGGCTACTGTCTCTCATGGTTTGGCGGAGGAATACTTGGTTATGAATCAAATCTATTCTTCTTCCTCAGATGCTAATTTAGTAGCAATCAGTAAAAATGCTGTATGTCCCATTGGTTGATTCCCCGGTCTGACTCCTCCTTTACTCGCTTTACTCCATTTTCTTTCGATAATTTCTCCGGCCCATTCTATATTCAAATTTTCATCTTCACAAGCATTCCAAGACTTTTCTAATTGTGATGAAGTAGGGCAATAGCATGCAATTCTTCCTCCTACTCGAAGACAAGGGACTACTGATTTCAAAACATTCCAAGGCTCTGCAACATCAATAATTGCAGAATCAATTTCAATACAAATTTCTTTTACTCGATTAGTAATATTGGATAAATCATCAACAACTAAGTGCCAATTTGGGAATTCGGGAAGAATTTCTTCTAGCCTATCCATGTTTTGTTTTCCTACCGATGCATGTTCATCTCTAACTTCGACTGAAATTAGCGTTCCACTATTTCCTAACACATTAGCTATATTCATGGCGAGTCCTGCCGAACCATGACCTCCTTCTAAAACTCGGCTACCTACACCAATTCCTAGCCATGAAATCAGGAAACCAGAATCTTTGATACCAATAGTTTGAGCTCTTCTAACCATGTTGCGACGCGCTTCAGGAAGAGTTGCTTTGACTATAGTTAGAGATTTTTGCCCAACTTGTATCCTTTCACCTATTGAGCATCCATCTAGTAGTTGTCCTGAATCAAATCTACCTAATCCCTTTATCTTAACCTCTCCTGACTTTTTTTGTAATAAATAGGCTCTACCATCATCTTCTCTGAGAGCCACCCAATCTAGGTCATTGATTCCGGTCATTGATTCTACGAAAAGGTTCCATGATATCAAGTCATTTGATTGAGAAGTTAGTTTTAATTTGATTTATCATCATAAGCAAATGCTCGATAACGTTATACCCAACAGTGTAAGCGTTTGAACAGTGATGAGAAACGAATTGTACAGTTCAGTCTTAGCCGTTACCATGATGTCATTGATGGTAATAATGACTCTTGGGGGGATTTTTGATTATGAAGAACAAAATTTCAATCAACTTAGTGAACTGGAAAAAGAGGAATTACCACTTTATGCCTCAAGCCCCGGTCATACAGTATTTGGTGAATATGTAGGTGCTCATTGGTGTGGGCCTTGTATGAGTAGTGCATCTCCTTCTCTTCACAATTTGAAAACATCTAATCCCGAAGATTTTACTTATGTTTCATTTTTCCAAGGCTCTGGAACAGGATGGCCTTCGGATTCAATCGGTAGTTCAGGAACTAGAAGAGATCATGTTATGGCTGCATCCAGCGGATATCCTACCTTCTCTTTTGCAGATGAACAAGCAGGTTCTTGCTACAAAGTGGGCGCTGGTGGTTCAAGTTACTATGATAATGATTTTACCGCAGGTGGATGTATGGCACCATCTTCTACAGATTTTTCAATGGAATTATCGACTTCCCTGAATCCTTCAGGAGATACTGTTACTACTGATTTGACTATCTCATATTTAGGTTCCATACCTTCGGTTTCAGTTTATGTATATGCTGCCATTACTGAACAATCCGGCGCTGAGAACTATGATGATGGATACAAACCACATCATGTTTGGAGATCTTGGCTACTAGATAGTAGCCAAAGTGGTTTTGAACAAGTAGTTCTTTCTCCTAGTTCTAATGCCCAACTTTCTTGGGATAAACCTTTGAGCACTGTTAGGGCTGCAGGAGGTAATACTCAGTTTGAGAATTTTTGGCCTGTAGTTGCACTAATGGACGGCCCCCATACAACCTACAACAATTTCTATGCCGCGGTTGATCTAGACATGGCTCCCTTAGTTGATATTGGGATATCTGATTTCACTATTCAAGGTGATTCTGGATTCGTTCAAGGAGATGAAATAATCTTAGAAACCACTATTAGAAATAATGGTGTTGAAACATACTCGGAAGGTGGCCAAATCAGTATCTACTATCTGGATGGGTCGGAAGAACAGTTAATTTCTAGCGCTTCATTAAATAACAATATTGCATCTAGCTCTACTCAAATATTGACAACAGTTTTCGATACTTCTTCAATTGAAATGTCACCCTCTGGTACCTCCATATTTAGGGCGAGGCTTTCTAATCTGGAAGGTGATAGAATCCCAAGTAATAATTTTCAGGATGTAGCAGGTCTACATGATTTACCTCCAGTGCCAATTACCCCCACTTCTGTTTCTTCCCCTAATGTTAACAGGGGTAGTTCTATTCAATTCGAAGTAACTGCAATATCAAATGACTTAGTAGATACGATTGAATCTATGTACCCTACATTACATTATTCGGAGGCAGGTTCAGGTTCTTGGGATGACACATGGATTGAAGGGCCCGAAATGATTGGAAGCGGTGGTAATGCTAGATACTTATTTTCTATAAATACCGAATTAACTTCACAAGTAGGTGAATATGATCTCAGAGTAATGTGGACAGATGCAGGTGGACAAGATAGTGAATGGTTAATTTCCGAAGATGCCTTTATTCTTCAAAACGCTCTCCCTTCAATTTATTCAAGTAGTGATAATCAATATTCTGGAATGCCTACTGTTAAAGTTGATACTGAAGAAAAGGTATCCATAATTGGCCTAATCAGCGATGCAGAAACTCCTCTCCAACTCCTAGATATATTTAGTACAGACGATGAATTCCTGTCATGGGATCCTGTAAACCTGGAATTAACAGTCAAATTTACACAAGTAGTTAGAGATAGTCACGGAAATGCCCTACCACAAGGAATTTACATGAGTGTTAACGACGGTGATGATATCAATTCTGGACTAATTTTATTCAATGTTATAGAGAATGGTGCCCCACGTTGGTCACCGATTAATACGCAATCATTCAATGAGGGGGGTTATGGGAGCATTACACTTACAAATTATCTTTCAGATACTAACGATGCAGGAAATACAGCACCAGTAGCTGATCTCACATTGTCAATAATTGATGTTTCTGATGAAAATCTAGTCGAAGCGAATTTAAATGGTCATTCATTGTCTGTAGTTTCTTTGAGTGAAGATGGCTTTGGAATTGTTGATATTTTAATTAGGGCTAGTGACGGTATTAAATTCTCAGATACAGTTGTTACGTTCCATGTTCTCAATGTTAATGATGCTCCCAGAATTAATTTAACCGACATAGAACATATTGACCTCCAAACCGGGGATATTTATTCGATTAATTTACTGGAAAGAATTTCTGATATCGATAATTCCGATGAGGAAATTTGGGTAGTTGTAGAAAATGAAGTTCCTGGAGCAACTCAGTGGAATCCTATAACTGGTGACTTGATTATGTCATGGCAAGATTCTGGGACACAGATGGTTAATGTCACTGCTGAAGACAGGCATGGTTTCTCATCCTATTCAGTAATCACTGTTAATGTAGTCGATGATTTGCCTTTAATCTGGAAATATGGTTCAATTGGTGACTTTATAATTTCTATCGATACAACTGACTATTACACTAATCCTTCAGTTCTAATTACCAACGTAGGAGTTCTTGAATTATCAGAGATATCTGTATTTTGGGGTATTTGTAATTCAGTAACTGGAATCTGCCACACCTCCGGCATATCTCATACTCTAGGTCCGTTTATTGTAAATCACATTAGTGGCAGTGGGTTGGGTGTTGGAGATTATATGACATTCACAATACGAGCAGTTGATCAAAATGGAATGGATAGAGTTACAGAAGAAACTTATAAAATTCATGCAACATTGCCTGAGTTAGTTATCGAAGATGAAAATCCTAATTCGAATGATGCATCATCTAGTTCTACATTTTCCCCATTAATGGTGGTTGGAATTTTAAGTTTAGTCGTCCTATCTGTGTTGCTAACATCTCTCTCAACTGTTGCAATTATGAGAAGGAAAAAGAATGCGATTGAAGAATCCCGGTATATTACACAAGCCCCAATTGAACTAACGGATAATGTAAAATTTCCAAAGAGCTTGTCAAAGTTACCTCCGCCTCCTCCAATGATGCCTAAATTACCTAAGAATGGTCTTCCAGATGGTTGGTCAATGGAACAGTGGCATCACTATGGAGAAGAGTATATTCGACGTCAAAAGTAATTTTTTTGCTAATGCTTCTATGACGCACCTTCAAGAAGGTCAGACTTACAGGACTAACCCCGAGGGAGTCACTTGTCAGACGAAACAGATGAATCATTAGTTAAAGAAAACCCTCTCGAAAGTTGGGATGATGGTTCTGCTTTTGGTGTTGCTAAAGATAAAGATCCTGTATGTAAAATACCTGTTGAAGAATGGATTAAGAAAGTTCAAATCACTTCAACTGCTGACGTCCCTATACCTGAAAAATTAGTTGACCAGGTAATCGGTCAAGAAGCTGCATCAATAGTTGTCAGAAAAGCCGCAGAGCAGAGAAGACATGTAATTATGGTCGGTGAACCTGGTACTGGGAAGTCAATGTTAGCACGTTCAATGACAGAATTTCTTCCAAAAGAACAATTAGAAGATATACTAGTTTATCGAAATCAAGACGATGAGAATGAACCTAAGGTGCGGACAGTTCCTGCCGGTAGAGGCTCGAGGATAATTTCTGAGCGTAAAGCTTTGATTAGACAACAGAGAGAAAGAACAAATCGAACACTCTTGTTCATTGTCCTAATAGTTGGTGCCGCATTAGTTCTAGCAACACTTTCTAGTGGGGAAATATTAACTTTAATTTTCGGTTCATTCTTATTGATATTCGGTTATTTCTTCCTCAGAGGAAGGCTTACTGCTGGAGATGAAGGTAATATCCCCAAACTTCTTGTGAAGCATGAACGAAATGAAGAACCTCCATTCATTGATGCTACCGGAACTCTTGCTGGGGCTTTACTGGGTGATGTTAGACATGATCCGTTCCAGTCAGGTGCGGACTTGGCCACACCTGCTCATGAAAGAGTTGAGCCAGGTGCTGTTCATAGAGCAAACAAAGGTGTACTTTACATCGATGAGATTAGAATGCTCAGGATGGAAGAACAGCAAGCTTTGTTAGTTGCCATGCAAGAAAAGGCTCTTTCAATATCAGGTCGTTCTGAACGTTCTTCTGGAGCCTTGACTAAATCAGAGCCAGTACCTACTGATTTTATTTTAATTGCAGCAGGGAATCTTGATAGTATACAGAACATGCATCCTGCTCTTAGAAGTAGAATCAGAGGATACGGGTATGAAGTATATGTTAACACAGATATGCCCGATACAGAAAGAAATCGTCGTCGACTGATCCGTTTCGTATCTCAGGAAGTGGTCAATGAAAGGAAGAAAACCTCTGGAAAACCTATTCCTCATTTTGATCTTGAATCTATTGGGTTAATTTTGAAAGAAGCACAAAGACGTAGTGGCCGTAGAGGCCGTTTATCGCTTAGATTGCGTGAACTCGGAGGTTTAATACGGATTGCAGGCGATTTAGCAGTTGAAGAAAATGCAGATATTACTACTGCATCACATATCATCAGAGCCAGAGCTATTGCAAAACCGCTTGAGCAACAAGTTGCAGACAGGTATTTGGAAAGACAAGCAGATTACTCTATGATTGTGAATAAAGGTGAAAGGATTGGAAGAGTTAACGGATTAGCAGTGTTAGGTGCAGACTCAGGACTTTCAGATTATTCAGGCGTAGTATTGCCAGTAGAAGCTATGGTGACAGCAGCACATGGCAGATCAGGTCAGGTCATAGCCACTGGTGGACTTTCAGATTTAGCTAAAGAATCAGTAACAAATATTAGTGCAGTAGTGAAAAAACTAACTGGAAATGATATCAAAGACTTCGATGTACATGTTCAATTCCCTGGGACCCATAATGTTGACGGAGATAGTGCTTCGATAACTATGGCTACTGCCATCATAAGTGCATTTGAAGGATTGCCTATTGAACAGAATCTTGCAATGACCGGTTCTCTATCCATCAGAGGTGAAGTACTCCCTATAGGCGGAGTTTCCGCCAAGATTGAAGCAGCAGCTAAATCAGGAATTGAAACTATTATTATCCCTCGTTCTAATATGCAAGATGTATTAATTGATGAACAATACGAGTCTATGGTTACTGTAATTCCTGTCGATTCCCTAGATGAGGTTCTGAAATATGCCCTTGTTGGCTCAGATGATAAAGTTTCATTGGTTGAAAGGTTAGCATTAGTGATTGATACTATTTCTAATACCGCAGATACTCAACCCTCAGCCTGATACTCCCTCAATACTAAGTGTCCAACCCGCACGGTTTGTTTATGGGAGATAACGGGACAAAGAGTTCTCCGATGGGAATTTTATTTCTTGTAGTCCTAATTGATATGTTAGGATTCACCATAGTTATCCCATTTCTAACTTATTTTATTCAGGACTTGGCTTTTGCTGAAGGAATAATGGATATTGGAAGAAGAGACTTGTGGGTCGGCGTTGTGATATCTTGTTATTCTCTAGCACAGTTTATTTTCACTCCGATTCTTGGATCACTCAGTGATAATTATGGAAGGCGTCCGGTTATTATTCTTGGCCTGATTTCTAATTCAATATTTTTCATAGTTTTCGGCCTCTCGCAAAGCCTCAGTATGGCACTTATCGCTCGTTTCTTGGCTGGTGCGGGTAATGGGAACATTGCAGTTGCAAGGGCGTATATCGGTGATATAAGTCAGCCTAGTGATATATCCAGAAGAATGGGCATGATAGGTGCTGCTTTCGGTCTCGGGTTCATGATTGGTCCTTTTATTGGGGGTTTGTTGTCAGATCCAGCAACAAGTATTGGAGGTATTTTTGATACAACATTTTGGTCAAAATATCCTTATTTGTTACCATGTATTTTTTCAAGTATTCTTTCACTGATTTCTTTGTTATTAGCAATAATTTGGCTTCCTGAGAGCCTCCCTAAAAAATCTAGAAAAAATCAGTTAGAGTCTCCTGTGAAAGAAATTAGGAGTATTTTTGAAAATCTAATTAATGTTATGAAGTTCCCTCAAATATCTACTTTAATTTCTGCTAATTTCTTATTTATGTTTGGATTTAGTATGATGCACGGTACTTTCATACTATTTACTGCTATGGAAATTGAAAATGGCGGCCTTGGTTTCAGCGAAATGCAAAATGGATGGATTTTCGCGTTTATTGGTGTGATAGGAGTAATCATCCAAGGTGGTCTTATTGGTAAATTAACCGATAGATTTAGCATGAAAAACCTAATGATTTTTGGAACTCTACTTTGTGGATTAGGAATTGCTAGTTTACCCTATGTGCCCGCAAGTGCTAGTTGGATTGTTTTCTTTAGCTCTGCTGCATTAGCTATTGGCAACGCACTCTTTTCGCCTACACAATCATCATTGCTCACCTTCGCAACTAACAACTCAGGTCATGAACTGGGTGCAGTGATGGGGGCTCAAGAAGGATATAGCGCATTAGCCAGAATAATTGGGCCACTATTAGCTGCCTATATTTGGTCTGAGACAGTTGAGGGGATTGGTTTATGGACTTACCATACCTGTTTTAGAGTGGCGGGAATAATTTTTATCCTTGCTTTAATATTACAATTGAAGATTGGAGTAAGTTCACAACTGAAAGGGAGTACATAAACATGACAATTCCAGCAGTAATAGCCCATGGTGGTGCAGGTCCGGGGCCAGACCGTCAAGATAATCTTCAGGTTGCAATAAACAAGGCTGCTGAAATTCTTACTGCAGGGGGAACCGCATTAGATGCTGCAGTTCAGGCTTGTGTAATTCTAGAAAATGATCCGGTTTTTAATGCAGGGACAGGTAGTGTAATGCGCACAGATGGATCAGTGTTAACAGATGCTTCAATACAGACAGGTGATGGGAAAATAGGTTTTGTTATTGCTATGGAAGAGACTCCCAATCCAATTTTAGTTGCCGCAGATTTGTTAGATGAAGAAATCAATGGCTTGACTTCCCAAGGTGCTAGAAAATGGGCGGACGAAAAAGGACATATGAAGAAAAAAGTTGTAGGTGTGTCTCCGAAAGGTCAAATTGGCGATTCTGAAAGGGAGATGACTGGAGATACAGTAGGTGTTATTGCTAGAGATAGAACTGGAATGATTGTAGTCGCGACAAGTACTGGAGGTTGCAGTTTCCGACCTCCTGGAAGAGTTGGAGACGTACCATTGCCCGGTTCTGGGTTTTGGGCAGAAGAAGGGCTAGCGGTTGCTGCCACAGGAATTGGCGAGGCTATCACTAGAGCACTTCTAAGTAACAAGGTATATGAAAAAATAAAGAACAAAACTTTTTCTTTGGAAGAATCTATGAATTGGGGCATTGATACATTGATATCACCAGAGCATTCTGTTGGACTAATCGCATTAGGTCCTTCAGGGCGGGGTTTAGGTGTTTCTAATACTGATATGCCATGGGCTACATGGGAACAAGAATCTTCTCAATAACCATACTAATCTAGGGATGCGCTTAAGGACATGTCATTTGTCGGCGACTCGGTGGTAATGTGTCAGACATCGAATCCCGCATCCAACAGATTGCATCTGTACTAAGTCAACTTGATGATTCGCAAGTACCTAGGAATATACGTACTACTGCAAAAGAATCAGTAGATAAGTGGCTATTGAATAAAAATAAAGAAATGGATTTGAGACTTGGGATGACTGCATCGATGCTTGATGATATTTTCAATGATCCAAATCTACCTCTTCATTTTGGCCCCTTATGTCTTCAAATCCAGACCGCACTAGAAACTCTTCTAGCAGAAGCACGTCGACAATAACTTCTAGTTTAAACTCTTAATCTACTATTGTGATTAAACTCAATTGAAAGAGAATCAATTAACTACTTCGGCGTTCAGTGGCTTTAGGCCTTAGGTTAGTGTAACCACACTTTCGGCATGATCTAGGTTTACTACCACGATGAGTTGCAGAGCATTTCATACATATCCACTTTTTGAGAAGACGTGCTTCTGCTATACTGTGACGTTGGGCCATACAAAGCCTCCGAAATGCCTACCCTTCATAATCGCTTTGCTAGGTATTCTAATTTTTTTTATCATTTTTCCAAGATTCTTGGACCGAACTATTCATTCGCCTTCGGCTAAGCCGAGACCTTGTGCCAGCGAATATTGTGTTAGGGGCCCAGTGGGGAGATGAAGGAAAAGGTAAGGCGATTGATCAGCTAGCGCCCAACTCTACTTGGGCTGTCAGATTTCAAGGGGGGAACAATGCTGGACATACAATAGTTCTAGGAGATACAACTTTGAAACTTCATCAAATTCCTTCTGGTGTAACGTCAATGGGTTGTAACTTAGTTCTTGGAGATGGAATGGTGATAGACCCTTGGGTTCTCGAAGAAGAGCTTGATAGATGGCATTCCCTGACGAAGGAAAGGCCAGAAGGTAAGCGTTTATTCATTAGTGAGAGAGCATCTGTAATTTTACCGTTCCATAGATTATACGATTCTGCTGACAAAGTAGTTGGTACCACAGGAAGAGGAATTGGACCTGCTTATCGCGATAGAATAGAACGAGTAGGAATTCGATTTTGCGACATCAACAATGTAATTGCAGACGGCGATAAAATTTCAGAAATAGTTTCTAGAATGAATAAGCAATTAGATTCAGTCAACGTCTCAGAAAGAATTACTCATGAATCTTTAACATCAGACTTGAGATGGATACTAGAAAGATATTCTGATGCAATCAGGCCAACAGGATTAATGATTGATTTCGCATTACAAAATGGTGAAAGAATTCTTCTTGAAGGCGCTCAAGGAGCAATGTTAGATATAGATCAAGGAACATATCCTTTTGTTACATCTTCAGTAACGAGTCGTGCGAATGCAACTCATGGCGCGGGTATTCATCCAGGACATATTGAGCAATGCTTCGGTATAACAAAAGCATATACGACAAGAGTTGGGAATGGGCCATTCCCCTCAGAATTATCTCTTGACGAAGGACCTGGCCATCATATGGCACAAGTAGGTCATGAGTTTGGTACTACAACCGGACGTCCAAGAAGGACTGGATGGCTAGATATGGTGGCTTTGAAAGACGCTCACAGGTTCAATGGATATACTGGTTTAGTAGTCACGAAATTAGATGTTTTGGGAGGACTGGACGAGATTAAAATTTGTATTGGTTATGATTTTGATGGCAAAGTCATAAAATATTTCCCTACAACTTCTGAAGAAGTAGCAAGATGTAAGCCAATTTACGAGACTCATGAAGGATTTCCTGCATTATCAGATGAGGAATGGATCTCTATGGCAGATAGATCTCGTTCGGAAGGGATTGGTTATGGTGCAATGCCAGAGAAAGTTAGACATATTGTAGAGAGAATAGAAGAATTATCAGGAATTCCTGTGGTTAGTGTAGGCGTTGGACCAGATAGAAAGGCATCGATAGCGAAGGTAGGAGGTCCATTTGATGTACCTGCCGAAGAGGCAACGTTCTAATTCAGGTGTCTTTTCGAAGTACTATGGGATTCAAATCCAGAGCTAAGAAAAAACAACAATTAGCTTCAGCGGCGAAAGGTCCATCTAAGAAAGAGAAAGAAGAATATTCAGGTGATATTCGTTGTGATGTTGCCGGATGTGGAAATTGGGCTGACAAAAAAATAGGTGGTCGTAAATTAGCATTTGATAGAGCAGCTGATGTTTGGGGAGAAGACGGTCTTTTAGGGAACTCTAGGAGAGTCACCGTTTGTAAGTCATGTTATCGAGAGTGGAAAAAGTCGAAGAAAGACGATCCTAATGAATGGGGTTAAACTTCTAGTATTTCTTCTAGTAATGATAAAATGCATTATCTAGTAGCGCCGTAATATGAGTCATCCAGTTAACGAGCCTATCCTCGGCTATTCTCCGGGTAGTAAAGAGAGAATTGAAATCAAAGCAGAACTTGATAGGCAAATGAATGAGATAATTGAAATCCCTTGTATCATAAATGGTAAAGAAGTATTTACTGGAAATATTGCAACTCAGGTAATTCCTCATAACCATAATCAAATTATCGCAAGAGTTCACTTGGCAGGTAAAGATGAGATGGAAAATGCTTGCAAGGCAGCAGTTAATGCGCAACAAAATTGGATCGATATTGGTTTAGAATCTAGATGCGAAATTTTTGAGAAGTGTGCTGATTTATTAGCAGGAGAATGGAGGATGAAAGTAAATGCCTCTACCATGCTTAATCAATCAAAAACAGTTTTCCAGGCAGAAATAGATTCTGCGTGTGAATTAATTGATTTCTGGCGCTTTAATTGCTTCTATGCAAGAAATTTTCATGATGATTTCCAACCATTAGTTTCACCTCCAGGGGTTAAAAACTCCACTGAAATACGTCCTTTGGAAGGTTTTGTTCTTTCAATAACACCGTTTAATTTCACCAGTATCGCGGCTAATCTCCCCAGCGCTCCTGCAATTGTTGGATGTACATCTGTTTGGAAGCCGAGTAGGAATTCATACTTATCTAACTACATTCTTATGCAGTTAATGATGGAAGCCGGATTGCCAGATGGCGTGATAAATTTCTTGCCAGGTTCTGGTGCAGAAATAACGGAGGTTGCTCTAGCAAATCCTGACTTTGCTGGTTTACATTTCACCGGCTCAACTGCAACTTTCCAAGGTCTTTGGCAGGAAATTGGTTTAGCTTTACCCAATCTCCGTTCATACCCTCGAATTGTTGGTGAAACAGGCGGTAAAGACTTTGTTGTAGCTCATCCTAATTGCAATGAGCGTGGTTTGTTAGTAGCATTACTGAGAGGCTCATTTGAGTTCCAAGGTCAGAAGTGTTCTGCTGCTAGTAGAGCATATGTGCCTCAATCAGTTTGGTCATCAATCAGTGATGAATTATGTGATGAAATTAGGAAAATAAAGATGGGAGATGCTATGGATTTTACCAACTTTATGACTGCTGTGATTGATCAAAGATCTTTCGACAAGATAACTGGCTATATTGATAGAGCCAAGGCTGATGACTCGTGTGAAGTAATTGTTGGCGGGAATTATGATGATTCAGTAGGATGGTTCATTGAACCAACAATTATCGTAACATCAAATCCTAAATCAGAGACAATGATAGATGAGATATTTGGCCCAGTACTAACCGTCTATCTATATGATGACGATAAGTTCGATGAAGTACTAACTCTATGTGATGAATCTTCTCCATATGCTCTTACTGGGTCAATCTTCGCCAATGATGAATCTGATGTACAGAAAGCATTCAATGCTCTTAGATTTACAGCAGGAAATTTCTATATCAATGATAAACCAACAGGTGCTGTAGTCGCTCAACAACCATTCGGTGGCGCTAGAGCTAGTGGTACCAATGACAAAGCTGGCGGACCATTGAATTTGTTAAGGTGGATTAGTCCTCGTTCAGTAAAAAGAACATTCGAGCCTCCACAAAATTGGGATTACCAATTCATGCAACCTGATAACTGAGGGAATATATTCAATAGCCTCATCTCAGTCCTCATGATGGGGAGCTTTTGCTGAGAGGTTACGAAAGTAACGACCCTTTGACCTGATCTGGATAATACCAGCGGAGGAATAAAAAATGGATAACAATATTGCTTACGGATTGATGCTTGCTACTCTAGGATTTTTTGGATATATTGCATATCATTCGGTAGCCAATAAAGAAATTAATAGTGATGATTATCTATCTGCCAGAGGTACTCAAAATACTCTTAGTATTACTCTGAGTCTTTTTGCTTCGGGAATGGGTATTTGGGTTCTATTAGCCCCTTCTGAGGTTGGTTATTATGGTGGCTTTTGGGACGTTTTTGGGTATGCTCTTTCTGCATCAACTCCTTTCCTTTTACTTGCATATGTCGGACCTATGGTTAGAGAGAGATTACCCGAGGGGGTCACTCTTGCTGATTATGCTAAATCTCGTGCAGGTAGACCTATGCAGATTTATGTTGGTTTAATTTCTATACTGTATATGTTTACTTTTCTTTTTGCGGAATTCACTGCTATTGGTAAAGTCATGGAAATCTTAGTCGGTATGGATCCTTTAGTACCAATGGTTGCAGTTGGTGTGGTCACTGCGGGATATACTGCTTACGGGGGTCTTCCTGCCTCTCTTGAAACCGATAAAATCCAAGCATGGGCAATCATGTTTTTGATATCTTCTTTACTAGTAATACTATTTATTGGAGATATTAACAGTTTAATTTCCGATGCTAAATCGTATACTCCAGAAGATATAGAATGGGATTGGTATCATGGTAGTATTAGTGATACTTCAACTTTTAAATCTGGGTTGGCACTTGTTGTAGCAATTACGGCTGCAGAAATGTTTTCTCAAGGTAACTGGCAAAGAGCTTGGGCTAGTGAAGATGAAAAATCGTTGAAAAAAGCGGCTATAACTGCTTCTCTGATAGTGTTCCCATTGATATTCATAATGGGTTTCCTTGGAACTTCTGTTGCAGGACAGGGTGCTGTCAGTGACCCTTCCGTCTCTTTCTTTTATTTGATTGAAGAAATAGGCTTGTTTTTTGTGGTAGCATTCGTAATACTATCTATTGCATTGGTATGTTCTAGTGCTGATACTTTGCAAAACGCAATTATTGCTTCAATATCTAGAGACATATGTGATGACAAAATTAGTCTTAATGCGGCTAAATATCTAACAGTCGCCATGATTCCATTAGCTATTTATCTGGCAACAGGGCCTACAATTGCTGGTTTTACACTAGATAGTGGCGGTGTTTTCGAGATTTTCCTAAGAGCCGATTTGTATGCTGCTGCAACCGTGGGGCCAGTTTTACTGACTCTTTGGGATAGAGTTTCATCAAAGGGGTCTCTATTTGGTGCATTTTCTGGGCTCCTCTCAGTCGTGATATATGGTACATTGACTGAAGACTTTTCAGCAGGAATCGATTATCTTTTTTCACCTACTAATGATGCTGGTTTAGCTAATCTGGAAGTTTTCTTAAGTGCATTACTAGGATCCTCTTTAGTGACTATTTTAGTATCTTATATTATGCCTGATGAAGAATAATTTCTCAATACTTGTCCAGTGTTAACTTCAAATGCTTTACCTGACGAGTAATCTACATGGATAATGATTCAATCATATCTAGATTAACAATGCCTTGGAAAAGATTCTGGAGAGGTTCTTGGGAGCGAAGAGAAGTACTCAATGGCAATTGGTTCCCTCTCGAAGTATTTGTTTTCGGCCTAATATTCATTGCAGTGCCATACTTTGGCTCTAATAATATCGCACATTTCTATCTTGAAGACGCATTCTCAGTATTTCCCGAGATTTCATACGATCGTTCTGTTCCTGTGATTAATTGGATGATAATTCCGTACGCTGCATTGTACTTATTTTATCCTACAACTTTGATTCTGACTCCTAAGGACGACAAAGGTCGTTTGGAGTTAATATCAGCAATGCAAATGCTAATTCTAGCCACCCTATTTTGTGTAATGATTTTCTTATTATTTCCAGCAGAAGTTGACATGAGAAATCAAATTGATTGGGATTCTATGAATGGTCTAGAGACAATTCTCTTTGAGTTTATACATACTTCTGACAAGCCTTGGAATGCGTGGCCAAGTCTCCATATTGTTCACTCATATTGCCTTGCAAGAATGATTACTCATTGGTTAAATCACAACTATTCAGAAACTAATTGGGCGAAACCATTCAAGATACTTTTGTGGGTTGAATGGGTCCTACTGTGTATTAGTATACTCACAACCAAACAACACTATATGTTCGATTTGTTTTCTGGTATGTTCGTAGGATATTTCGCTTGGAGATTTTTCCAACCTACACTCGATAAAATACGATCTAGTGATGCCGATTCTATACTGGAAGAAGTTGGTTGGTCTAACTAATTGTAAACTATTGGTAAGAATGCATTAGCTGCATCTTCACAAGAGTTAGCAACATCATCAAGTCTCTGCAATACTCTGTACATATGTACCGCTGCAAGAGGATCATCAACTCCCTCTCTAAATACAAATCCTGCTGCACGACTTTCAACTAAGTCTGCCTCATGTTCTGCAAGGTTTACTTGATGAATCAGTTCTCTTAACTCAGTTCTTCCCTTCTTGGTATTTCCAGAAAGTGTTAGATCTCTTAGGTGTAAAACGGTATCTTCGTAAACTGCTGCAGTCTTTTTTACTGCCTCAGCCATCTCGATTATCATTTTTCTTGCTTCTTCATTATTGTAAAGTTCTCTGAAAGACAGTTGTTCAGCAACATTTTGTGCATAATCTGCTATCCTATCTTGCCTCCCGAGCATGTATAGGAACTCATCACTGTCGATTAATAGCTTCCAGCCTTTACTGCTAACCTTCTCTCTCAATGCATTCTTGATATCATCGGCTCTTAGCTCAGCCTCAATTGTCGCATTGATTTCTTCAGATGCATCTTCTCCTGCTGCGCTCTTTTTCACAGCATTTAACATGTGGTCAACGGTTTCCTCTACAGCCTCAGCATGAGTGTGGAATAATTCGAAAACTGTAGGGTCATATTTTCCACCGTCTGCACCAGCATCTGCTAATGCATCTTCAACAAATATTTCATCGCCACTAGTTTTCCACATGACATATCCTACTAATAAGAATGAGATAGGAAGTACTACAATTAATTTCAATGGATCTGAGCCCATGGCAACATAGAGTGTTACTGAACCAAAACCTGCTGCTGGGAGGCTTGCTACCCATGATGCTGCAATCTTACCAAACACTTTGAAATCCACATTCTTTGCACCTCCAGCCAAACCGACTCCTACTACCGACCCAACCAGTGTGTGAGTAGTTGATACAGGCACTGCCAGGAATGGCATTGAGAAAATCAGGATTGTAGTTGCCGCTCCAAACTCTGCAGCGAATCCTCTTGTTGGTGTAATATCGGTAATTTTCGTACCAATTGTTTCCATTACTCTCCATCCCCATGTTACTACACCAACAGCAATACCTACGGAACCAAGTAGCACCAACCAAAGTGGAACATCTACCTTAGCTGCTAAATCCCCACCACTAGATAGGATGTCGTAAACGGCAGCCATCGGTCCAATCGCATTAGATCTGTCATTAGCACCATGAGCGAATGCAACATATGCTGCAGTGATTATCTGTAGCCAAACGAAAATTTTCTCTACACCTTGGAACCCTTCTCCTTGCTTCTTGAAATCATAGTCTCTCAGAACATACCAAAGTATCATAGATGCAATACATCCAATGATAAATGCTACAATTAGAGAATTTATAGGGAACCAAGCATTTTCTGCGAATGGGTCGAAAACTCCATTCTCTTTCACTGGCAACCAGTCGTTCTTATCATCAATCCATCCTTCTGAAGCTGCTCTTGAAATGAATCCTTTTAGTGCCTTAAATTGTAATGCTAGACCTAATGTGAAGAATGTAGGCAAGGCAAGAATCGGCGCTAACCATCTAGATCTCGCAATTGGGTCATCTGCTTCAAGAATACTCGCACGGACAATGAAGAATGTGATGAATGCAAGAATACCACCCATTAGTGGGCTTGCTACCCATGACATGACTACTTTTCTCACAACTTCCCAATCTATTAGTGAAGCATTATGTTGTACTTCCAGAACTAATCCTACACCAACTATTCCACCAATTATTGAATGCGTTGTTGAAACTGGCAATCCGAATCGAGTCGCAATTGTCAACCAAACTGCTGCTGCCATCATTGCCGCAATGAATCCGAACATCAAATCATTAGCAAATGCATCTGTAACTAGAGTTTCATCTGCGAGGTCGATATTTAGAATACCCTTTCTGACAGTATCTGTAACTGCATCACCTGCAAAGAAAGCTCCGCAGAATTCGAACACAGCAGCAATAATAACTGCCTGTCTCAATGTCAAGGCTCTGGAACCTACAGAGGTCCCCATTGCATTGGCAACATCATTGGCACCTATGTTCCATGCCATGTAGGCACAAACAACAATTGCTAGCATAAGGACGACGGTCATAATCGGTTCCATGTCATTTCCGACTAATACTTGGTTTATCAATTTTAGATTATATAATCTATATAGTTAGTAATAAAAAAGCATTACTGCGGACTATCTATAATTATATATAGTTCTATTGAGTCGTCATATTATGTATTCAAAGACAGACAAGAGTTCTGAAGTTAGGAAAATTCAACTAACTGGAGGTTCAACATATACCGTTAGTCTTCCTAAAAAATGGATTGTAGAGCATGGTTTAGAAGCTAAAGATGAGATTAGGATTGAATGGAGACCCTCAGGAGCCCTTAGAGTAATTGCCGACACCTCAAACTTACTTAGAAAAAGGGAAGTAAAGATTGATTGTGAGATTATACCTGATCATATGATTTTTGATCATCTTATTGCTGCATATTTATCTGGTGCTGATAAAATCAAAATATCCTCAAATAATGATTTTTCCCGTATTCAAAGCAAAGTTTTTCGTGATTTTGTTCGTTCTACTCGTGGCCTTGAGATTACTAATGATCAAGGCAACATGCTCGAAATGATTAGTTTACTAAATCCTTCAGAAATGCCATTACATTCTAGTATTAACCGGATGTATTTACTTATATCGAAACAAGTAAGAGACTTTTCAGAGGTACTTACCGGTGATAATCTAGAAATTCTTGATGACTCTAGCGACAGAGAGAATGAAGTAGATGCATTAAGGCTGTTACTTGAGAGGCAAGTAGGTCAAATTCTCGAATCTGCTAGCATAGAAGATTCTCTCGGAACTTCAAGATGGGAGGCGTCCGAATTATGTAAGTTGGTTAGGACATTGGAAAGAATGGGTGATCATAGTTATGCATTATGCGACCTAGCCCAAAATCATACAATCCCCGAGTCTTTGAATTTGTCATCAATGCCAGTTTCCTTAATTCCAATTTGGCAACAATCAATGAAATTATTAGTTTCTAATATCAAAAAGAGAGATATTTCTGAAGTACATATTGCAAAATCAAATTTAATCTTAGCTCAAAAAGAACTTATTCAATACGAAGAAGAACTAAGAGCTAGCGATATTGCTATTAAAGATGCTTTATTCTTAGATCGAGTATCCGAATCTCTCAGAAGAATATGTGCTTATTCGATTAATATGGCTGAAATTTTAATGAATATACAAACTCATAGAGATTCCGTGGAAGTTCAACTGTAAATCTATCATCTACTGAATAACTTACTAAGTAAAGTCTTGAAACAAGTATCATGAAGAAGGGAGCGATCTTAACGATTGCAGTTTCTACTTTCTTGATTATTCTCTCATTTATCATTTTTATAGCTGGAAGTTTAATTTTAGATAGAGACATATCTGAAGAATCAATATTCAGAGGAGATAGCGGCGAGGTATTCGTACGATATCATGACACATATTCGGTTTATGTCAGTGATACTTACAGTTGTTCTGAAACTGCAGTGAGTATCCATGATGATGAATGGGAATATTTCTTTGAGGATTGTGATTCTAGTTATGTAGATGGGGATTGGAGATACATTGGTTATCTTAATCCAGATGTATCAAAAAATTTACAGGTTGAATCAAATAATGAAATAATTATTGTAAATGATCTTGCAGATGCAAGTATTATTTTCACCACTTTATGCTCACTACCTGTTTGTTGTTCAGGTATTATTGGTATTTTTATTGGTATTCTCTTACTAAATCGCAGAGATAAAAAAAGAAAACAAGAAATTATCTTCCAGTAATTTCTAGAAAACTATTGTTGAAACCATTTCTGGTTCTGTTAGGTAGATAAATAATCCAATTCCTGCAAACATCATCATCCATGAACCGATTGCTTTAATCAATCCTGTAGAGCTTCTTAGATATCCAATCATCGCTTGACGTCCGAAACTGACTAGAGCAGTAACTGCAATCATTAGGAAACTTACAGAAATCATTAACCCAACAAGTCCGAAAATGAACTCAGTTCTTCCTACTACCGCTAACCAACCAATGAATGGGAAAACTGCAGCCGCTGTACAATCCACAGATGCTGCAGAGTAACCTATTCCCCAGAGGTACATATTTCTTCTAGGAGTGAATACTTCATCACTATTTTCATTTGTTTGATACTTATCAATAATATCCTGTACTTTTGAAAGTAAATGTGATGTCCAACCAAGAAGCATTAGTGCGCCTAAAATAATTAATAGGACGGCGATAGCAATAGCAATTTTATGTAGATAACCAGATAAATTAAAGATTTCAGATAGACCAAAAATGATTATTCCAACTATTGCAAAGAATGTCAATTGCCCTAAGGCAGCATATCCACCAATTGCTAATGGTCCAGGCATATTACCTACAATTTTACCATTATTTCTGAGTTCCTCTTCTCTCATCCCTAAACTTAGAGTGTAAGTAATGTATGAAGGTAAAACCGGGAAGGCACATGGACTAAAGTATACTAAGAATCCTAGGAATAAACCTATTATGAATACTCCATAAGTCGATCTATCTGTTTTCTCGATTCCAAATCTTAAATCTGATGCTTCTCCATTATTTGCTTTCTCAATAGCATTATCGAAAGACTTCCATCGATCTAAAGGCGTCCCAGTATTTTCTTTTGCTACTACATATCCTTCATGGTCAATTACCAGAGCTAATGGTATTAGTTGAGCAGAGTAATATTCTACAAGATCACCCATTGTCCCATTTTCTAGAATCACTGTTTCAGAACCACCATTTACTACGACCCAATTCATGAATTTATCCGAATCTGAATCGCCAAAAGTGGTATTAATTTGTTCGAATGTTTCCAGACTATACCAAGTTCCTACTGAAACAACAATTACGGGATATTCGCCCTCAAGTTCTCTCCAATCGTCGATATTTTGTTCTATATGTTCCTGAACATAGTGACAATTAGCACAATCAACTGCCATGAAATCTAAGATTACTACATTTCCTCTTAGATCGGATAGTTGTAGAGTGCCATTTTCGATATTGTGAGAATCATCTATTCCAGTCCTGTTCATGGTTGGTGCTACAAAATCTGGAACAGTCTCAATATCATCTGAAACACCATATATTGATGAAGATAAACCAAAAAGTGTCAGAGATGCAAAGCCAATGATACAAAATAGTACTATACCAATCAAGAAAGCTTTCCAAGTCTCTTGCTTTTTGAGAACGCTAAAGTCCAAAGCATTGATTGTTCTTTGAATCATACGAAAACAACGTCGCCAAGAAAGAAGAAGAGAAAGGGAATTGAGAGCAAAAATATACAATCGACCTACAACCATCAACTATCCTAGGGCGTGATAGTTTTTCATACCGGCGTATTATAGATAATAATAATTCAATTTTCAAGCGAAATTCGTAATTGCCTATACTGATAATTCAAGTCCTTTACTACACTCAAGTGAATTATGGCTAAACCGTGGGCACCCAGTCACGTATCAGAAGTTGCTAAAGGCTTGGGGATCGATCACCGGATAAGTGGTGAAGTAAAGGAGAAGTTAGTTGAGATGTTACATCTAAGGCTTAAGCAAATCACTCGAGAAATGGAAGAAGAAACTTTGCTAAATGAGCCGGGTAAGAAAACCCTATCAGATCCAAATAGAACTAGACTTGGATTTAGCCGAACCAGAGGCCTAATGATAGAAGAGATTGAAAATGTAGAATCAGTAAGTTCCGCAGCAGTAGTAAATGCAAATGAGATACTTGAAAACTATCTCAAAAACTCTCTTCTTTTGGCTGCTGAAGAAGCTGATAATGAGAGAGTAGGTACAATAAAAATTAGGCATATGTCCTCAAAAACGACTTCTTCGGGTAATATTCAACAAACTGAAACATCATTAAATGAAAGTTCTGAAAATGTAAGTGTCTCAAATGTTAAAAAAATAGAATCATTATCTCCTATAAATATCAAGAATCTCATGAAACAATTATCAGGTAAGAAATTAGATAATGATGCAGTAGAAGAATTATTACTTCTCTACTATGATTATGCATCCGATTTAGAATATAATCTTCAAAAGAATATTCAGCAAGGTGACTTATCTTCCATTAAAAATTCATTAGAGAAATATGAGAAACTGATGATGCTCGGATGGATGAGGAGAATCTTGAAATCAGCATCTGACAAAGCAGATTATGAAAACTCTAACTCAATCAAAATCGAACATATCGTAGCGATAGATCCTTGGTCTTGAAATCAATTCATGAAATCGTTTTCAAAGTGATTATCTAGGAGTTCTAGAACTCCAGATACATTTTCATGAACCTCAAATAATGTATTATCTGCGGTGTAAATTAAGAGTACTTCTCCTTCTCCACCCTCTTCTTTGATAAATTGGTATGCACAGATTGATTGTACACGAATTCTTGTAGGCCCTAAGTCAGTCATTGCTTTAATCCACATGCTCATGATTCCAGCGGCGGATTAGTAAGGGTTTTAATCATTTTCATGTAATGAGTTTCTGCTTTACGGTAAAATAATTATTCATTTGTCGCTTTTATTCCCTTTTTTCGGTTTATTCCTATTGTTTCTTCTCTTTTTCTTATGGTTGGGATTAAATTTTTTCCCATCTTTTGAATCATTATTATTACTACGCTTAGATTTATGAGACCTTTTTCTTTGCCTCTCTGAAGAGCTTCTTGATTTCTGTGGAGGTCCCCTTTGCCTCCTATTCTTTCTTCGTTTTTTATTATCAGAAGGAGGTCTTCTAACTTCTTCTTCGAACACCTCTTCAACATATTCCATAGGATATTCTGTAAGATTATCTACATTAGGTGGTTGAAACCTTCTTTTTATCCCAACCTCATTCTGTATCTTATTGTATGTTCTTTGCTGTGATCTTTGTACATATGAAATCACTACGCCTTCTGCTCCTGCTCTAGCAGTTCTTCCACTGCGATGTTTGTATGCTTTACCATTTTCCGGCGGGTCATAATGAATTACACAATTGACTCCTTGAATATCAATTCCTCTTGCAGCAACATCTGTTGCAACTAAAGCGATAGCTCCACCTTTGGTGAATCGCTTTAATGCCCTATCTCTTTGTCTTTGATTCAGACCTCCATGTAATGTTGAAACATTCATTTCCGAATCATACATTTCATTCCCTAATCTATCTACTCCTCTTCTAGTTTTACAGAAAATCATAGTTTTTCCGCACTTTGCAAGTATTTCAGAGGTAACCCCTAATTTTTGGTGTGGTTTCATTGTCCAGAATAGATGCTGCATATTTTCTATGCTAACCTCTTTAGGACCTACTTCAATTGTCACAGGATCATTTTGATAATTTTTAACTAAGTCAGCAACATCGTCATCTAATGTTGCACTGAAAAGAATCGTTTGCCTTTCATTAGAACATTTATCCAAGATTTCACAAACTGGATCCATGAAGCCCATATCTGCCATTCTATCTGCTTCATCTAGTACTATAGTTTCTACATCGTCTAACTTTAGAGCACGTCTGTCCAATAAATCGATTAATCTACCAGGACATGCTACTAATATATCCACTCCTTTATTCAAAGCATTGTATTGCTTCTTGTAGGAGACTCCTCCATATATCGAGACAACATCTCTATCTACTGCTAATGCGATAGGCCTCAGTACCGAATTTATTTGTTCGGCCAATTCTCGAGTAGGGGTTAATATCAATCCAGTAGGCCTTTTTGGGTTAGCTCTCTTAGTTCTGGCAATCAATGGAAGTCCAAATGCTAGTGTCTTACCTGATCCAGTAGGCGCTCTGCAACACACATCTCTTCCTAGTAGAGAATCAGGGATACTTTCTTTCTGAACTTCGAAGGGTTCAGTAATACCTTGCTTGTTTAATTCTTTAACAATAGCGGGACCTATTCCCAAGTCTGAAAATGATACCACAACTACTACCTTCTATTCAAGTCGCACTGCCGTCCCTATTTAGCATGAACAGTAGTAATTTCTTACATTATTCTATTGCTATCAGATTTTCAATTAACGAAGAAGAACCAACTCTCAACCTTTTTCCATTAATAATTTCTGGATCATTTTTTCTAATTAATTCAATAAACCGCATTAATTTCACCTTATCGACAATACCGCCAGAAATTTTCATTCCAAAATATTCCCTGAATGTTAACTCATGTCTCATTAATTCGTAAGATAAAATATCAACATCACTCTCTTTACATTCACCTCTTTTCCCAGTACATGTTTTTACAAAATCTACTCCTACAGCTAAAGACATTCTAGTTACAGCCCTAATTTTTCTTTCTGTAAGTAAAGGCGTTTCAATAATCACCTTCAAAATCTTACCTTCTGATGCCTCTCTCATTGCTACTAATTTCTCTAATTCTAATTCATTAGGGTAATCATCTTCTTCACGCGGTTCTAAAACTATATCTATTTCATCTGCACCTAATTCGATAGCGGATCTGATTTCTTTGACTATCTCTTCACAATTACTACTTCCTTTAGGAAATCCTCCAACTACTGCAGCAATTGGTACGCTCGAGCCTAAGATTTCTTTCGCGCTAGGGATGTCCTCAGGGAAAATACATATTGCTTTAGGACGTATTTTCTTTGCTTTTAGCAGAAAACTTTCCAATTCATCATCTTTCTTTTTATGCTTTAGTAGAGTGAAATCGATTAATCCAATGATTTCATCATTTTCCAAAAAATCACCTATTGTTAGATTTTTCAAAATCTTTCATGAAGGTAACCAGTGCTTCGACACTTTCAATCGAGCATCCGTTGTACAAACTGGCTCTAATTCCACCTACACTCCTATGTCCTTTCAGACCTCCCAGGCCAGCATCAAATGATTCTTTCAAGAATTTTTCTTCCAATTCAACACTTGGGAGTCTCCAAGTTACATTCATGACTGAACGACACTCTTTATTTGCATGTGGTGACCAAAAATTAGTTCTATCTAACTCTTGATAAAGTAGGTTTGATTTTGCTTTGTTTCTAGCAATAGCACCCTCTAAACCTCCATTATTTTCTATCCATGAAAATACTTTATCTAAAACAAATATTCCGAATGTATTTGGTGTATTAAACAATGAACCTTTAGATGAATGTACTGAATAGTCTAGCATTGTTGGTAGGTCACTAGGAACTCTTTGCATAGCCCAAGGAGATAGAATAACTACAGTAACTCCACTCGGACCTAGATTTTTCTGTGCACCTGCATAGATTAAGTCATGAGAACTTACATCTAATGGAACTCCCATTATATCAGAACTAGCGTCTAATACTCTCGGTTTCCCATTACTTTCAGGTAGATGATGGAATTGTGTACCAAATAATGTGTTATTGGATGTATAATGTAGGTACAATGAATCATCCCTTACAGAATAATCTCCATTTCTAGGAATTGTTCTAAATCCATTTTCAGAATCGTCCCATCTTGCTGAAGCATCTCCTATTCTACTAGCTTCTTTCAATGCTTTTTGAGACCATACTCCTGTAACTAAAAAATCTACTTTTTCATCCTCTCTTAGTAAATTAAGAGCCGACATATAGAATTGTAAAGATGCTCCGCCTTGAAGATAAAGAACAGTATAATCATCAGGTATTGACAGTATTCTTCTTAATTTCTCCATTGAACTGTCTACAATATTCTGAAATGTTTTACTTCTATGGCTGATTTCTATCAATCCAAAACCACTATTATCCAAATTAGGTAATGATTTTCGACATTCTTCAACTACCTCTAATGGCAATACTGCGGGGCCTGCTCCGAAGTTGTGTATCCGTCCTGTTATGGTCACATATGTCGGTATGGGTACAAGTCTTTGATGGCATCGGCTGCTCTATTGTTCAAGGGTTGGGTTCATGTTAGAGTGTCTGGACGACAGTATATGTTGCGTATCGGGCTAGTGATGCTCCAGGGTGCTCGACATGCTCATCTCAAAGCACTAAATACTGTGGCTGAGGAACTTCAATTAGAAATTGAAATATTTGAGCTAAGAAATAAGAATGATTTAATTCAATGTAAACCACATGCAATTATACTACCCGGTGGAGAATCTACTACAATGAGACTTGTAGGAAATAGTCTTAATTCTCAATTATTCCCTACATTATTTGAATGGATTAGAAAAAATCCCAATTTACCAGTTTTAGGGACTTGTGCCGGTGCTATTTTACTTTCAGATCCTCAAGATGATGGTGAGAAAATAGTCGACGCAAATATTTCTAGGAATGCTTTTGGTAATCAGTCTAATTCATTTCAATCTATCATCACCACATCTCTTCTTTCTAGAGATTTCCCCGGAGTATTTATTCGAGCACCAAGGTTTATGAATTTAGGAGAGAAATCTACTCCAGTAGCATTACTTGGTGAAGAAGTAGTGGGTGTCAGAACCAATAATAGAGTTGCACTAACTTTCCATCCTGAATTGTCTAGCGACTTTGGATTTCATAAATGGTTGCTTACCGAAGCATTAGAGGTGTCCTCATGACCGTAGTAATGAATAATCAAAATCTAAACTCTTCGGATGTGGCTAATGAAATGGATTCTGAAGGCTGTATTCAGTGTCAAATGGGTAGTAAATTAGTATTATTCATCACAGGACATTGCCATTGGATGTGTGATTATTGCCCTCTTTCTGAAACCAGAAGAGAGATTGATTTCATGTATGCTAATGAAAGAAGAGTCGATATCGGCGATTGGAACGCAGTTATTGAAGAAGCTAGGGCAATGAATGCCACCGGTGCTGGAATTACCGGAGGTGATCCAGTTATGGCTAGAGAACGTGTTTTAGAAGGAATTAAAGTTTTGAAAAAGGAGTTTGGCGATGATTTTCATTTACATATGTACACTAGTATCCCATTCAAATCTGAATGGGCTATAGATTTTGCATCAGCAGGCCTAGATGAAATCCGTTTTCATTTTTTGAATCTTGAATCTGAAAAGTATAGAGAAACCATTACTGCGTGTAGTAAGTCAGGTATGTTGACCGGTGTTGAGTTACCTTGTGAGCCAGATAAAGAAAAAGAATTAATGAATTTATTAGAAGATTTAAGAGAAATGGATGTGGATTTCCTGAATCTAAATGAACTTGAAATTACTGTTGGAAATCATGATAATATGGAACTTAGAGGATTCAATCTTTCTACTGAAATCACTGCAGGTGCTGCTGGTTCTGCCGAATTATCAATATCAATGAGAGACAGAGTAATGGCGGCCCAATTTGGAATTCCAGACCCATTGGATGGTATAACTAGAGAACCATACGGTTTCCATCTTAAGTTCTGTACTGCAACTTACAAAGATTCTGGGCAATTGAGAAGGCGATTTATTCGTCGAGGTGAGCACACAATCGCCCCTCATGAAACTTTAACTGACGATGGTACATTGATATTCGGCGCAGTAAATTGTAGCCCTTCTGAACAATCTGATTGGATAGATGAGATTACTAAAGAAACAGGTCTGCCTTCAAGATTCCTTTATTGGGATGATAAAAATTCTCGAATAGAAATGCCTCTAGTTGTAGCAGAAGATATCGCGGAGATGGTAGAATCAGAAGTATCAATGATTGAAGTCACACCTACTTTTGAAAGAATGGAATTAACTGTAGTAATATTAAATTCTAAAGAATGATAGTTCATTTTCTTCAATTTACACGTTGAGTTCATTTACCCCTGACTTTAGTCATTGGTCATGCCAGTTAGGCGAGCCAATCCTGAGGTAACCGGAGTGGACCCTTACAGGCGTTTATCTGCTTCTCAAGTTATTACTTGGAATAACTGTCCTAGACTTTGGTATTATTCTTATATCCCTAAATTAAAAAGTCCATTACCTCCTCAAATTTTACGAGGAAACGCAGTAGAAGACTGTGTTTCCAGAGTTCTTCGTGAATCTCCAGTATTAATTTCTCCTGAAGATGGAAATTTGATTATTTCGCCACTAAATGAGGATGGCTCTGTATCTTATGATTCGGATTCAGGTTGGATAGGCCCTAAATTAGAACCCAGAGACTCTAAGTTTTGGCCTAAAAATAGATCTGAATTAGAAGAATGGGCCTTATCTAGGGTCAAGGCACATTTTGATTATTGTTGGCAAAATGCTATTTCTGATTGGGAATCAAGTCCAAATCGTATAGGTAAATCTGAAGATATTGAAACCGAAGAAGGTATGCAAATGATTGAGGCCGGTATTAAGTTACATTTAGATCAAGTTGAACAATGTTTGAATCAACAAGGAGGTCCATACCTTGAGTCTTGGAGAAGTGGGCAATATCGTCCTGAATGGCCTTCTCCCGATGGCTTCCCTAAGAATTGGGAATCACCTCATCCATGTGCTCAGAAAAGTGGGTCACCTATTTCATGGGTTGAAGCGTGGGAACTCTCTCGTCCTTGGTTTGTAGATCCTGATGCCTCAAGTTTCTCAGAGACTACTTGTCATCCGGATGACTGGTTCCAGGGAGAATATGACCTAGTTTATCGTTGGAACGGCAAAATCAGAATTATTGATTTGAAGGCCTCTGTAGGGCGGGGAGATCGTTCAGGAGGTTATATCGAACAATTAAGACTCTATTCTTGGTTATGGTGGGAAACTCATTCTAGAAATAACGAAGTAGAGGGTCTTGAGATCTGGTACTTAGGTCCTGGTACGATAAAACAAGTACCTTTACCAAGTGAAAAAGAAATGTCTGAATTTAATGTCGATTTAGAGATTTTATATCAAAATTTACACAAAAATGATACAATAAATATCTCCGATTTTCCTGCAAAACCTTCTCCATTAAGATATTTTGATGAGGGAGGTATACCTTCCGAAGTTGCTGTTGATCCGGATCCAAAGGCGCGATGTAATCGGTGTGAGCTTAGAGGAGTATGTGAAAATAGTAACTATGAATTAATATTACCTTCGGAAAAGAGACTTGAGAAATTTTCTCATGCTTGGCCTATTACCTCTATGGCTGAAATCAAAACACGTCACACAGTAATAGGGGAAGTTCGAGAGTTAAATGGACCAACGCTCAAATCAGATGGTAGTATTGACTTAACATTCCGATTGGTTGATGGATATGAGAGAGCTAAGGTAAGAACACATCGTCAAGGTGGGTTAAAGAATGTGTCAAGATATATTCAAAATGATGCAAGAATTAAGATTGAAAATGCACTAACTTCAATTTGGAGGAGTGAATTAGTTATAGATTTAGATTCAGAATCGAGTATTACAATTGCTGAAGAAGAAGAGATTTCAGAAATGATTGATATAGAAACTAGAGTGAACGTAGTTGGTAGAATATGGTCAATTAATGCCTTTCCCGATGGTAAAGGAGTATCTCGTTGGGCGATTACTATGGTTGACAGTAGCGGTTCTGTTGGTGTTGTAGCATTCAAGCAATTTATTCCTGTTATCGCAGCAGGATTATCAAGAGGTGACGAAATAGCAATCTTAAATGGTGAAATTGGTGAATTCGCTAGCCAAAAACAGGTTCGTCTTGGTCCAGGTGCTCGAGTAGTTCTTCTGAAAAGTTCAGAAGATTTGAAGCCATTTTAGAGCTTAATTACTATTTCTATTAAAGAATGGAATCATTCTAGTAACGGTATCATTAATCACTCTTCCAGCAAGATTGTTGAAACGACTTGGAACTGGTGAAAGGTATACTTTCCCTGTTCCAGATATGATATTGACAAATCCTTCTCCACCTGCCATTTTTGACATAACTCCTTTTCCTAACATCCTTGTCTGATAATTTAATGACGCATCTCTAGCAACAGCAAAGTTACCATCTACTGTAAGAGTACTATTTGAAAGATTAATTTCTTGAATAGGTCCCTCCGAATAATATACCAAAGTTCCAGTTCCTGAAACAGTAGTTTGCCATATCCCTTCTCCACTGAACATTGAAATGCCTTTATTTCTAACAATACCAACTTCTATTCCTTCATCTGAGCAAACATATGCTCCTGAATCTAGAACCATTGAATTACCATCTAACTCTAGAATATGATATTCTCCAAATGTAGGTGGTCCAAAATATACTTCTCCATTACCGGTATATGTTGGTCTAAATACTGATTCTCCTGATACCATTGACTTTAGAAAACCTCCTACGCTTGGAGCTTTAGTTACCATCTCTATATTTCCAATCATATAGTGAAGTGCGCCTGATTCTCCACGGACTGTATCTCCATTCAATGTTACTTTTACCATTCTTAATTCTTCACTATCTATAATCTCATATTGAGGCATGACTATCCTAGAATAGTTCTGCTTATGAATATGATTTATTTTCTCAGTGGCGCCGAGAGAGGGATTTGAACCCCCGCGTCCAATGGACAATGGATTTCGAATCCATCGCAATACCGGGCTATGCGATCTCGGCTAAATATTCCTAGATACGTATTGGTCATAAGTGTGACCCGTTTCGAAGTAACATGCGTGTAGAGGTTGTATACGAAAATGAAAGTTTAATTTTTGAGTCTGAAGTATCAACAACAATTTCTACAATATTAAATGAATTAGATATTCCCTCTTCAACAGTTCTTGCAGTGTATAATGATACAATTGTTCCTCACTCATCAACAATTAGTGAAGATATAAAGATAGAATTAATCGTAGTCTCATCTGGTGGATAAGTCATAATTCATTTTTTTATGTGGAGAAATAGTTTTTATTTCTGTTCCCTTTACAATTATAGCGGCTTTATTTCCTTGTAGTTCTATTCCATTTTCATTACAAATTAGAAAAGAACCTTCGTACAATCCGATTACAGGTGTGTCATTGAAATTATGAAATTCTTCGATTCTTCTTTTTCTAGTCTCTCCGAAATGCTCTCTTAGTTCATCATTCTCTTTCCACCAGATTCCTCCTGGGTGATAATGGGGATTGATTTGAAACGGTACAATGCCAAATGTTTCAAATGATGGAACTAAATCAATAGGCATATCATTCGTAGTTTGCATTGTTGGACAAGCAACATTTGCTCCTGCACTGACACCTGCATATGGAACTCCCTCATTGAGAACTTTCCTCTTGATGACTTCAATTATTTCTTTTTCATGTAATTTTTTAACCAATGAGAATGTATTCCCGCCACCAACATAAATTCCTTCCATCTTTTCTAATTCTACTGACGGATTATCAAGCTCATGTATACCAATAATCTCAAATTCTAGATGACTAAACATTTCCTTTACAGAATTTGTATACTCGACATAATCTCCACTGGCATAAGGTATGAATATCACTTTCTTACAGCCTTGAAAGTTTTCCTTCATTAAATGAAAGAAAAGATTTCTTCTTTCTTCAGTTCTTATTCCTCCACTTCCAAGAAGTATTTTCATGAAATCACCTAAGCGTAAAAATTTGAATCATTTTGTTTTTCAGTCCCATTTAATATTTCATCAATATCTCCAGAAACTTCCATAGTCGCTAATAGTTTTTTAGCAGTCTTTTCTGTTGAATCAAGATCTAGGTCAAGAGGTAATTCTAATCCTTCTTCGATCCAAGATGACAATCTATCGGCAGCGAGTGTGTCAGCACTCGCCCCTATTGTTTCAGCTATCAGGCCAATTGTAGGCACATCATGTAATGGTGAGAGGGAGATAAGTAAACCTGCGATTCCTATCATTCCAGATTCCGGCTGCTCGTCAGTAACATTGATATCAATATCTTGCAATGATTTTTTAACTCCTGAATCTGCACATATTACGTGAATATTTCTGTCTTCAGCACCCGCTGCTAAACCTGCTAAAACTAGAATTTGTGGAGTTTTATTTTCCTTTGCCATTGCGAGTATACTTTCAGCGACTTCATACTGCCCGTTTGCAGTCATAGGTTGTAAATCTCCTCCGATTGTAATTACTGTTTTTCCATCTGGAAGAAGTACTGAATTAATTTCTAGCCTAGGGGGTGCTAATAGTCCATTACTTGATAATGTAGCATGAGGTGGGAAATCAGGATGTAAAATCCATCCAATAGTTCTGGATGGGTGTTTTTCCACTAATGCGTCTACCACAATTTTACCTACATTCCCTACACCAGGTACCGCTTCTAGTATCGCTGAATGTTCCGGTAAACCGTTTCCAATAATCCAATGAATTTTTGTTTTCATTCTTCCTCATCCTCAAACACTTTTCGAGGAGTAGGTAATGATTCTACCCATTCATCACTACCTGCATCAACTCTTTGCCTTCTTCTAGCGCCTTGTGAGTCTTCAGGAGAATACTTCAACGGTGCCACAGCTTCCATTTTACCATTACATTTTTTACAAATTTCTCCAAGTCCGTATTCTCCACAATCATTACATCGTTGTAATTTTGTACGTACCATAGTGACTCCTCATGCTGTCCTGATGTTTGAGGGTGTATGAATTAATGCCTAAGAAAACCTTACTCATAGCCTTTCTATGGAGATTGAGCCCTCTACGGAATTGATTTTTTCCGTAGCTGCTTTCTTTGCGGCTTCCCATGAAGATTCTGCCAATGAATAATCTGGTGCTCTTATGTCTACTCTGTAATGTGGCGCTCCATCATAATGGCAAGTTAGAGTAACTTCTTCTTCATCTTCAACAACTAATTCTGCAGCAGACAAAGCATCTCTTATTGCGCCAACTCCTTCTGAACCCCAAACTTCAATATCAAAAATACCTCTAATCTCTACAAACGGAGGAACTATATTTTCAACTGCTAATTCAGTTACTACTTTCATCCATTTACCAGTGAAACCCGAATCAGATAACGCTGTTTCTGAAATTGCACATTCTTCCAATGCTCCATATAATGATCCGAATTTTTCAATCATTTCTTCAGATATTACTTCTGTCTTCTCTTCATCCCAATCCACCCTTTGGGCAGCAACACGCATAATTTGACTTGCTCTTTGCTGATTTTTCCATTTTTGTAGAGTGTCTTTCCTTCTTTCCGCTGATACAGCCTTGATAGATAGATCGACTCTCTCCCTATCCTTTTTGATTGTGACAACTTTAGCGACGACTCTTTGTCCTTCTCTCAAATGCGCTCTAATGTTCTTTACCCATCCAGAAGCAACTTCTCCAATAAATACGAAACCTTCTTTGTTTCCGTATCCATCAAGATTCAGATATGCTCCGTTTTCTTTGACTCCCTTTACAGTACAAACCAGGAGTTCACCTTCATCAGGCCATATTTCTTCGGCTTCACTCATTCTATTGTCCCCTTCATTCGAGGACGTCTACAACTGTGCTTCCTGAAAGATCAGCCTTTCCACCTGCGGGTCTCGCTAATGTAGCACCGCAAATTGAACAAGCGATTGAAGTCGACGCCCTGTCGAATAGAATGGTTTCATGTCCACAATCTGTGCAACTTACACGTAGGAATTTTCCACTCATTATTAACCCTCAATTATTTATCAATTAGTTCGAATTTCTTTGCACGCTTTCCAGCAGGGGAATGACCCTTACCAGTTTCAGTGCATCTGAATACTAGATTTACACGCTTTGTTGGTTTCTCACCAGATGGTTTAGGTCTTGGGAAACCTCTGTAACCAGAAGTAACTTTACGGAATCTTCTCTGACCCCATTTCAACTCACTAGCCCGCCTTTTCTTAACTCGCTCTACAGTGTGTTCTGTGTGCTTACCAGCAGAAGGACTGTAACGCATTACTTTACGCGGCATCTTGACCATCTTTAGCACCTCAGCGTCTTACGACGATGCGGGCGACTGACGACCCGTATATGAACTCTGTCGCGCAATCTTTGAAGATGGAAACTATGAATTAGTGATTTTTGTTAAAAAACATAGATGAAGTAGGAACTATTAGGGATTAGCGTGATTCTCGGCTCCATACTGTTTTGGTCAGCCATTTTACTATTGATGATAGGTATTTCTTTTGGTAGAATGGGGCCTTCGTTTTCAAGAAGCAATTTTTCTCTACCAATTATCCTTGTGGGGATTTTACTCTTAATTTTCAACAATTCTCCTATTGAAAATCCAGAATCTAATTTACTAGATTCTATAAATGGTTTTGCTCCATGGTTTTTTGTTTGCTCATTAGGATGTTTTCTAGTACTCCGGGGGTCACCAATTTATTGGAAAGTACGTTATCCTCAGTTAGTTATTGGTTGGATAATCATTTTAATTTCATTTTATCTATTCTATGAATACTATGAGTTGCCAGATAATTTTTTACTTGTAGCATTATTTTCTTCATTAGGCGCAATATTATCATTATTCTTATTCATTTTATTAGTTAGGTTTGTTGAAAATGGCATTCCTTTAGAAGATCCAGCACCTGAATTAACTGAAGAGGAAAAAGATTTTGTTAAGAAAATAATTTCTATGAATATAGGGGTTGAGGAAAAATGAATTCTATATTATTAGAGATATTCTACTACACATTAGGTGGCTTTATGTTGATGAATTTTTTTCTAATTATTTTCCAACTATTCTCGCTACATCCTTACAGTAAGCCAACCATCCCAGTAGCGGTACAAAGTTTTTTGATTTTAATTTCTGCATTAATCATAAACTCATTGAATGATGATGTAGAAACTATTGTAGATGCTATCCGTTTTTCCCTAGTAGAAGGTATTCTAGGAATCCTCATAATTATTCCCTTTTTGTACATTATAATCATTTATTTCTTATTGAGGGCCTCATTTAGAAGACGTCCTTTTGATGATTTATTAGATTCTCCTGAATAGAAATAAGGCCTATGCTGACTAATCCCCTCAAGGGTAACTCTCATAACAAGTCGGTAAGTCGCCGCGCTATCAAATAGGTGTTATCATGTCAAAAGGTACTCCAAGCATGGGTAAGCGACAAAAGTCGACTCACATTCGTTGTCGTCGATGTGGACGTCATTCTTACCATAAACAGAAAGGCATATGTTCGTCTTGTGGTTATGGTAAAACATCCCGTATGCGTAAGTATCAATGGAGCAAAAGAAATCGTTCCATGGGTAGCAAATAAATCAAGTTCTGAATAGCAAAGTGCTAAGACCCTTACAACTTAGCGAGGTTTGTTCTTATGTGCGGAATTATTGGAATTGTTGGCAGCCCTGAATATTCTGTTGCTTCGGATATTTATGATGGATTGTTAGTCCTTCAACACCGTGGGCAAGACGCAGCAGGTATCGTTACTTTCGATAATGATAATTTGTATCATAGAAGAGCAAATGGGTATGTTAGAGATATATTCAAACAGAGGCATATGAAATCTTTGAAGGGCTCTGTTGGTATTGGACACGTCAGGTATCCTACCGCAGGTAGTTCGTCAGTAGCAGAAGCTCAGCCATTCTATACAAATACTCCATTTGGGGTTAGTTTAGCTCATAATGGTAATCTCAACAATACTGAGGAGATACTTGCTAGTTTACTTGAGTACGACCATAGGAGAATAAACACTAGTTCCGATTCAGAGGCATTACTGAACTTATTGGCGGCAGAAATACAAAGATCACTCAACGGACGTCCTGGAGGGATGGATGCTTTAGATCAAGAAGATGTTTTCAGAGCTATTGAGAGGACGCACATGAGAGCCGAGGGCAGTTACAGCGTCGTTTCTTCAATTACTGGCTGGGGCCTTATTGCATTCAGAGACCCGAATGGAATCAGGCCACTGTGCATGGGTGTTAGGGAAGTAAATGGATTCCAAGAAAGAGCATTCGCATCCGAAAGTGCGGCTTTGATGGCTTTAGGTTTCGAATTAGAAAGAGACGTAATGCCAGGAGAAGCAATAGTTGTGAGGTGTGATGGGTCTTTCTATTCGCGACAATGTCACCCTGAGCCTCAACATCGACCATGTATATTCGAACATGTTTACTTTGCACGTCCTGATTCTATTATTGATGGAATTTCAGTACATTCTGCCCGTCTTAGAATGGGGGCTTTGTTAGCCCGCCGAATCAAAGAAAAGAACCCTAATCATGGTATTGACGCTGTTATTCCGGTACCCGATAGTGGATGTATCGCCGCTTTAGAATTAGCTAGAGAGTTAGGAGTTCCCTACCGAGAAGGTTTTGTCAAAAATAGATATATTGGTCGTACCTTTATCATGCCAGGACAGTCAGTTAGAAAAGATTCAGTACGTAAAAAACTTAACACGATACCTAGTGAATTTTCGGGTAGAACCGTTTTGATTGTTGATGACAGTATTGTCAGAGGAAATACTTCAAAGAGAATAGTCGAAATGGCTAGAGATGCAGGAGCAAAGAAAGTATTTTTCGCGTCTGCAGCACCTCCAATCATACATCCTAACGTATATGGAATTGATATGCCTGCTAAGAATGAGTATGTGGCTCACAATAGAACAAGTTCAGAAGTTTGCACTGCTATAGGTGCAGATTGGATGATTTATCAGGAGCTTGATGACTTGGTAGAGGCCTGTTTAGGACCAGGGGGAAATAATATTGCAACATTCGATTGCTCTTGTTTCGATGGTATTTATGTGACTGGCGGAATTACTGAAGATTATCTCAACAAGATCGAACAATCAAGAAATGATAAAGCGAAAAAATCGGCTCCTGCTTGACACATTCGTCAGTTAGAATGATAGGTCATTAGCGCTTAGATTATTTGTGCATTCAACTATTGAGGTACTCAATTCGGTTGAAGTTGGCGGCATTCCAACCGTTTCAAGTGAAATGTCTGATGGAAATTTGGCTGTCGGTAATCAAGATGGTATTGTGACTATAATTTCACCTGAGGGTATGGTTAAAGAATCATTTGAATTAGAAGGGAAAATAATTGGTTTATTCGAAATAGGTGGCATCTTAATTGTAGGGTCTAGTATTTCAGGAATTTGTGGTTTTTCTAAAGAAATAATTTGGAGTCATGAGTTAAATTCTGGGTGTGAAATCATTTGTTTATCTGGACCTGATTTCTTAGTGGCAGATAGTTCAGGGACTCTATTTAGATTTGATTCTAATGGTGAATTATTATGGGAAAAAGAGCTTGGCCAGATGACTCATATTTGTAGTAATGATGAAGGAAATTATTCAGCAATCGCTCTTGAAAACGGCGATTTCATTATGGTCAACAATTCAGGTGATGAAATTAGAACCTCTCAGGCAGCATCTGATGATATCGAAACAATTTCATCCATGATATTTCGTTCATCTGATGTTCTTGTAGTCTCACGTAATTCACTTGGAATGGCTATTGACGATAGGCCTGAAAATCGAATAGAGTGTTGGAGTATTCAAAAAGGTCAAATTCATAGTTGCGAGGTAGATAGTTTAGTCAATTGTATTACTCCTACACCTAAAGGAGTACTTTTGGGTTGCTTTAATGGTGAATTATTAGAATTACATATAAATTCTAAGGGATATAACCGATTATCTAAGTTTGATTATTCAATAAAGCAAATATTTCCTTGGAAGGAGGATATTCTGGTAGGTTCATGGTTTGATATCACTAGAGTAAATCCTAATGGGGAAATAATTTGGAGTCTTGAACACATTGGGATAGTTGAGAAAATATCCTTCATAGGTGAATCTAGAGTTGCTATTTTAGGTGATGACAAGAAACAACATTCACCTACTCCAATATTCATCATTAACCCTGACTCTGAAATAATCTCTAACGAATATAATTTCGAAGAAGAAAATTTTAATTTTGATTCTGAATATTCTGGCGCTTTATCTGTTGAAGAAGAACAAGCATCTTCAATGAAACCTTTGTTGCCTCCTGATTCATCAGAAATCTTTGAAGCATTGGATGAAGAATTAGAAGTGGAATTTTCTGCCCCTGTGGTCGAGGTTGATATTTTAGAAGATTTATCACAATCTGCTAGATCATTAAACCTACCACCAATTGTGGATGTTGGCGAAGATATGACAGTTAAATCTGATTCAGATGGTACTGCCATAGTGTTACTTGATGGAAGTAAATCTTACGACCCTGATGGTACTATCAATACTTGGTCATGGGAAAATGATTCCGATAAAGTAGTTTCAAATAGCCCCCAAGTAAAAGTTAAATTATCAAGGGGAGTTCATGTTTTTTACCTTACAATAGTTGACGATAGGGGCGCATCATCAACAGCAACTTTAACTGTTCAAGTTATTTAATCTGCGAAGATTTCGACACTATTAGTATACCAAATTACTCTTGCATTCTTTTCCCAATCATCACTATCTGACATCCCATCTAACAGTATAGTGCTACCAACTGATAAAAATCCTGGATCAACTGTTGTATTAGTTCCCCATGGATTTTCATTATCATTTCCTGCAAATATATCCCAATTTTCTCTTATTGTTTCATGATTAATAACTTTCTCTTCAAACATTCTATATTCGAATGATACGGATCTAAGAGCATAATCTGCTACCTGGAATACGCAATTATGAGATGGTCTGGTTACAGTAGTATTCTCCATTATAGTTAGATTGAGAATACAAACCTGTCCGTTTAATTTCCCTTCGCTATCTCCATTGTCATTGTAACCCAAAACTAGTGTGATATTAGTATCTGATGAAAGTTCTTGATGTATGATTTCTACGAGTGTAAATCTTATTCCAGCATCTCCATCTGGTTCTAGGTCTGAAATATCTGGAACATTGTCCCCGTCTTTATCCCCTAGGCCAGTTTGATAATCATCAAAAACAACATCCGCAAGACTTAATCCTATTAATATTCCAAGAATTAGTGTCGAAGCGACCACCATTCGGACTTTCTTATCTTCGAATACATTAGAGTCCATGGCCTTTCGAAACGGCATCTTAATTTCAACGCATTGCAACGAATTAAGACTGAAGGTCTGAAAGGGCTGACTTTAGTGCAGGGATTGCATCTTCCCATGTTGCAACAATACCATAATCAGCAACTCCAAAAATAGGTGCATCCGGATCTTTGTTTATGGCTAAAATGTATTTACTAGACCTCATACCTGCCAAATGTTGTATGGCCCCTGAAATTCCTACTGCGATATACAGTGACGGAGTCACAGTTTTCCCTGTTTGCCCTACCTGCATTCTATGAGGCATACCCCATTCGTCTACGACAGCTCTACTGGCTCCTACTGCCGCACCAACAGTGTCTGCAATTTCTTCCAAATGTGAAAAGTTTTCAATTGTCCCCATTCCTCGACCACCTGAAATAATTATATCTGCTTCCGTAACATCTAATCTCTCACTAGCTTTATTGATAGCTTCTTGTATTGCAATTCTTACATCTGCTGATTGATTAACGACGTTTATGGGGGCATCATTTTCTGCCAATGCTGCTTCAAAGGCATTAGGTCTTAATGTGACTACTGCACTCCCAGAAATTGTCAATGATTCCATGGCTTTACCAGAGTAAATAGGCCTGCTAACAGTTATGCCTTCGGTCATGGAAACAACGTCCTGGATAATCGGAATGCCTTTTTTAGCAGCAATTCTAGAGCCAATCTCTCTCCCATTCGGAGATGCAGATATCAAAATCATTTCTCCACACATTGAAGACAATGCCGAGGCCCATGCTCCTCCATCGAAAATATTGAAACAATCTCCAGTTGCTGAAATTACTTTCTCGACTCCGTTTATTTTAGCAGCCTCTAAAGAACCTACTCCATTCGGGCAAATTACGGTTGAATTAGAACCCATACTAGCCGCGGCTCCGATTAGTTGGTATGTAGTTGGGTGAAGTGAATCACCATTAGTTTCTGCTATTATTGTAAAATCCATTTTTTCACCTCAAATTACGTTTGCCTCATTCCTTAACTTAGACACTACTTCATTGACATACTCTGCGCCTTCAAATTTTTGTCCAGCAGGCTTCTCTGGAGGAGGATTTTGAGAATTCATTTTCACATTAGAGGGATTTAAATTAACTCCTAAATCACTAGACGTAACTGACTCGACAGGCTTCTTTTTTGCCATCATAATTCCCCTAACATTAGGTCTTCTAAGTTCTGATGAACCTTTATCAAATGCAAAAACACTGAGCCCATCGACAATTACTTTCTCTGTACCGGAATTACTAGGTCTAATCGTAGTAAAACTACCTTCTGAAAAATTTACTTCTGAGACCAAAGTCACACATGCAGCATCGAGTAGTTCAGCAACCCCCGGTCCAGTTGAACCTCCATTAGTATCTGCTGCTTGTTTTCCACATAGCACAACATGAGAGTCAAATTTCTTTACAGCAGCAGCAAGTAATTTTTGAACATGAGTACTATCACTAACACCATCATCTGGGATATGAACAAGAGTATCTGCACCTACTGCAGCAGTATCAGTAAGCATTTTTTTCGCTCTTTCTGGTCCGCAAGTAATTGCGATTAAATTACCTCCAGTTGCCTCTTTTAATTGAAGCCCTGACTCCAAAGCATATTCGTCATATGGACTCATTGACCATTTACTAACTGATTTTTCATCAACTTTCCCCTCTGAAATCGTAATTTTCGCAGTTGTATCTGGCACTTGTTTTAGTAGTACGGCTATATTCATTTTTTCCCCTCTTTTTGTTTGTGATCAAATTGTTAGGCTTCTCTAGTGAATGCTTGAATTCCAGTAATATGTCTACCGATTATTAGATTGTGAATATCATGAGTCCCTTCATAAGTTTTTACAGATTCTAAATTTGCCATATGTCTCATGATTGGATACTCGTCAAGTATTCCATTGGCGCCATGAATATCTCTTGCAACTCTTGCTATTTCAAGAGCGATATCAACATTATTCATTTTAGCTAAAGAGATATGTTCAGGAATCCAATTTCCAGCATCTTTCTTCTGTCCTAAGTGATATGCTAACAATTGCCCTTTTGTAATTTCTCTAAGCATCCAAGATAGTTTGTTTTGTACTAATTGGTATGAAGCAATTGGATGATTAAATTGTATCCTACTCATTGCATATTCTTTAGCTGAGTCAAAACATGCCTGCGCTGAGCCTAACGCTCCCCAAGAAATTCCATATCTGGCATTATTTAGACAAGAAAATGGTCCTCTTAATCCTTTGACACCTGGAAGCATCCTATCTTTAGGAATTTTACAATCTTGGAATACTAATTCGCTGGTTACACTAGCTTTCAAAGAATGTTTTCCTTTCATCTCTGGTGCTGAAAATCCGGGGTCATTCTTTTCAACAATAAATCCTCGAATAACTCCATCTAATTTCGCCCAAACTACTGCAAGTTCAGCAATTGAGCCATTTGTAATCCACATTTTCGCACCATTTAGAAGATAATGATCTCCCATATCTTCTGCTTTTGTAATCATATCGCCAGGATTAGATCCATAGTCTGGTTCAGTTAGTCCAAAACAACCAATCCATTCACCACTAGCCATTTTTGGTAAGTAGTAATTTTTTTGCTCTTCACTTCCAAAGTCCCAAATTGGATACATTGCAAGAGATCCTTGTACGCTAGCAAATGATCTGAGTCCACTATCGCCTCTTTCTAATTCTCTGCAAATTACTCCGTAAGCTGTGTAGGAGAGACCTGGGCAATCGTACCCTTTGAGTGGTGCGCCTAGAACTCCCATTTCTCCTAAAGCGACTCTCCACTCGTCTGGAAATACTCCATCTCTACATGCAATTTCGATATTTGGAATGACTTCCTCATCTACCCAATCGCGTACCATGTCTCGAACCATTCTTTCTTCTTCAGTCAATAACGAGTCAACATCGTAGAAGTCTAGAGCCTCATATGCCATAATTCTCATTTGTGGGCGATAATAGAGGCCACATGAATGTTCCTGATTGGCCTAGTCAAAATCCAGTCCTATCTTTTCCCTGTTCCTTTTCTTTTTGCATCTCTTTTTTCTTGTTTATTTCCAAACTTCATTGTCATCCAATACTGAAGCTTTGGAGATGCTGTGTAGACTAAAGTTAGTATCAACATTCCAATAGTTAATGGAATTAAGAAACCAACAACTCCTCCAAGAATTACTCCTATTTCACTAGCCTTTTCTGTAGAATGAAATTCTATCAAGGTACCACGACTTGTGATTAGCCATCCGCTGTTTTCACCAATACCCCAAGTTCCAATTATTCTTTCACCAGATATCTCAATATTGAATTCTTGAGCATCTTTATTATCTAGCCATGGAAATGTAGCATTCTTGCTAACATCGTGCTCAAGTAATGCAAATGGTGCTACGACAATTAATGATCTTGCATCATCTTGGTGACTTAAATGGGTAAATTGTCCATCAATACCTTTGACAGTACTTACCGATAACTCACTCTCTACAGCATTTGTAGAATGTAATTGAATAATACCAATTTCTTGACTACTAGATGCCGATACACAAGATAAGTAATAGTTAGAAGGGCAAATTACACTATTCCATGGGTAAAAACTACCTCCAATCCAAGTTAAGATGTGATTTCTATCGATAATTCCAATTCCATCAGTAACAGATGATATCACACAGAGCATGACATCGTCATGACAATCAATATCTGTTACATCTCCCTCTCCTCGCCCTTCGATAAGGTGGGTTTCTAATCCCCCATCTCCTTCAGCACGAACTCTCCATAGCCACCCATCATCTCCTCCAACATATGCCCATGTTCCTGCAGTATTCCATGCTACCGATTTTAGATTGGTTTGTCCGAAATTCATTTTTTCTCCAGCCTGTGTTAATGAAAAATCATCAGCCGCATACCGAAGAATCATGCCCTCATCTCCAACTAATAGGGCGGTTCCTCCACCTGGATGCCAGTCAGCATCTCTCATAGTTTGGTTATCACTTGCCGCAAGTAATACTTGTGAATCAGGATTATTCGAAGAAATTATGTTTGCATATCCTCCTTCTCCATAAATCAATATTTTATTTTCCTGAGGGTTTTCTGCTATTCCTTTAATCGATAAATCATTTTCACTCAGATGAATAATCGAATCAAGTTCCACAGCTGATTCTGCACTAACAATTGGTGATGCGAAAACTAGGGTAGTCATCAGGGCAATAACTATCCCTCTTAACGCAGTCATGGTCATGCGAAAACGGATGTAGGTTTAGCCCTGTTTATTTCTCATCTTCGGTTATCTTTCTCTCGTAGTATTGAATAAGCAATTACTTCGCGCTAGGCTCATGGAGAGATTCGACGTTAAGCGAGGATTGATGAAACAAATTAATGCAGATGGCGGTTTAGCAGCATTGGCTGGTAAATATTTTGAGAATGTTGAGGGTAATGATGATGGCTCATTTGTTGGTTCTCACGATATTATGACTTCCATTAAAGGACATTTTTCAGATACTGGTGCTTTAGTAATAGACGTAAAGAATTCTCCCCCTAATTTCGATGACCCGGAAGCAATGAAAATTGCACAGGATAGTCGTAAAAGATGGACACAATTTCTTGATGAAGCTACAGGATATAACTCAAAGCAGCGTGGTGACAAAGCAAAGGAATGGGCGAAAAAGTCATCTAAGGCTAAATCAGCAGTTAGTTCTGCACGCCATTTTATGAAAATGTCTACAAATGTATCAGATGAAAAGAAATCTCAAGCAGAGGCATTAATTGCTGAAATTGAAAGCGCTTTAGAAGAAGGCGAAAACACAAGAGCAGCAGGCCGTGGTGAAAAACTAAACAATTTATTCAAATGATTCGGTGATTAAATGAACCCAGATCCTTTATCAAATCTCGATGATGAAGGGCGCTCAAAAATCAACAGAATGTTTGGTGGTTGTGAAGAGATAGTTGGTATTGGGCATGTCGCGAATGTAATTTCAGGTAGCAGTAGCCATTCTGGAAGCAATCAATTGAATGCATATATTGGCTTAGAACCTAGTGGAAAAGCTCATCTTGGTTGGATGATCTTAGCCGAAACTATCGATAATTTACTTGCTGAAAAAGTAAATGTTACTGTGTTATTAGCAGATTGGCACGCGTGGGTAAATGATAAATTTTCAAGAGATATGGGGAAAATTTCTCTCGCTGCAGATTACATGTCTGAAGTTTTCCGAGTTCTATTAAATTTTCCTGAAGAAGGAGATGGCCCTGGTCAATTGAGATTTATTCGAGCATCTGAAATGATGGATTCTGGGAAATATTGGGAAAGAGTATTACGATGTTCAAAAAATATGAGTTTGTCTCGAGTTAGGAGAACATTCAGTATCATGGGTAGAGATGAAGATTCTTCTGATCATGACTTGTCCGCATTTTTCTACCCTGCTCTGCAATCGGCAGATATCTTCGAATTAGAAATTGATATAGCACTTGGTGGAATGGATCAGAGAAAGGCTCATATGTACATGCGAGAAGTTGCAGATAGAAATAAATGGATTAAAGCAACTTGTATCCATACTCCAATGTTATCAGGTCTAAAAGGAGCTAGTGGACGTATGGATTCCTATGATCATAAAATGTCTAAATCCGACCCTAACAATGCTATATTACTACATGATACCCCCAAGAAACTAGAGAAAAAATTACGTAAAGCATTCCTAGAAATAGGTAACGAAAATTCCGCAGTTTATGAAATAGCTCGTTATGTTCTAATCCCACGAATTAGAACAATTAATATTGAACCTAAACCTGAATTTGGCTCACCTTCCTCTTGGGAAAATATTGACGATCTTATTTCCGCAATAAATAAGGGTGAAGTACATCCTTTTGATGCTAAAATGGCTGTGGCTAGAGGATTAGCACAGGTATTGAACCCTATTTCTGAGTATTTTTCGAGTAATAATGAGTTATTAGATAACATGAATAAAATCACCGGCTCTCAGTAACGCGTTTTATAATCGACGAGTTAAACCTAATTCTACAGTAGATATCATAACCCTATTGCTTTGCGCAAGACTTGGAAGGATTGCTATGACAGAGGTAGGAATAGACGATATAGCGATACATTTCCCTAAATTATACTTCGATATGGAAGACTTTGCAGAATTCCGTGGTGCAGATTTTGGAAAATTAAATCGTGGACTTGGCCTTGAAGCAATGGCAATCCCGGATGTGCATGAAGATACTGCAACTATGGGCGCAAATGCCTGTGCACGATTGATAGATAGAAACAACCTAGATCCAAATAATATTGGGAGAATTTATCTTGGCACGGAATCAGCCCTAGATGGTGCTAAACCAACTGCTACTTACATCATGGATATGTTAGAGCAAAGATACCATAAACAATACGGACAAGATTGTTTCAGACATTGTGATGTAGTTGATTTGACTTTTGCCTGTATCGGTGCGGTTGATGCCATGCATAATACCTTAGATTGGGTTGCTAGAGGTGGAGAGCCTCAAGATAGGATTGGAATCGTTGTTTTCGCAGATAATGCAAAGTATGATCTTGAGTCATCCGGTGAATATACACAAGGCGCAGGCGGAGGAGCAATTCTAATCCGTCACAACCCTAGATTAATTGTAATTCCAGATAACTGGGGCGTTTCAACAATGCCTGTTCATGATTTTTTCAAACCTAGAAGAGAGGTTGATATGAAAACAGTAGTTGAGAATGTCTTAGATTTAGCCGAAGAAGCGGGCGAAAAACCTAGAAAATCGGGTTTAGTAGAAAAAATTCTAGATGTTTTGCCAATTTCCTCACTTAAAGATAATATTTTATTTGAATCTAAAACTCTGAAAATCCACAAAGACACACCTGTTTTCGATGGACAATTTTCAAATCGTTGTTATTCTGAGTCAGTGAAACAAGCATTCATCAATTTCAGAATCGAAGCTATACGTTCAGGAAGGTATAATCCTGACAATGATGATATTTTGACTGAACAATGGAAAAGAATAATTGTCCATTTACCATATGCATTCCAAGGGAAACGGATGTTTCCAGATGTTTTCAGACATGACAGAAGACATTTACCATTGTGGGATGAGATTATTGAAGAAATTGGCGAAGAGCCTTTACCTGAAAATTTTGAAGATTCCGTTGAAGGTTACGAAGAGTTTGAGAAAGCAAACGATCAGTATCGCCGTTTAATATCCAAAACTTCTATGTTCAAAGATTTCGTTGATGCTAGAATTGAGAAAGCACAAAGGGCCTCAAGTCTTGTTGGAAATCAATATACTGGTTCAATTTTCCTAGCTTTAATGTCGACAATTGAATCAGATCATTTGGAAAGTGAAGAAATGATTGGTGAGCATATTGGCTTGTGCGGTTATGGTTCAGGTGCTAAGGCAAAAGTATTCGAAGGCGTAATCCAACCAGAATGGAAACAAATTGCAAAAAGATTCAATTTATTCGAAAGACTTGGTGAAAGACATTCTATTGACAAAGAAATATATGAGTCACTCCATAGAGGAACCGCTAAGAAATCTATCTTATCTCCGAAAAATGAGTTCGCTTTGGTCTCTATAGGGGGAGATGACGTTCTAGAAGGTCAAAGAAAATATTCATGGGTAGAATAATCAAGGTTTGATTGCTCTATTAATTACAATTCGTTGAACTTCTTGCGTTCCTTCATATATTTGTGTTATTTTTGCATCTCTGAAGAATCTTTCAACAGGGAAGTCGGTAGTATATCCATATCCTCCAAGTATTTGTACCGCCCTTTCCGATACCCACATTGCTGTATCTCCTGCGAATAGTTTAGCCATACTTGCTTCCTTGGTGTGTCTTTTCCCTCCGTCTTCGTAATGTCTTTGTTTGGCCCATGCTGCTTTGTAAACCATCATTCTAGCGGCTTCAATTTGTGTTGCCATATCTGCAAGATAATTTCCAATACTTTGATGATGTGCAATTGGTTTGCCAAATGACTGCCTTTCATGAGAATAATTCAATGCAGATTCAAAAGCCCCTTGTGCAATTCCCAATGCTTGCGCGGCAATTCCAATTCTAGAATTATCTAGTGCATTCATTGCGATAGGAAAACCTTCACCCACTCCTTTCAAGACATTTTCAATAGGGACTTTGCAATTTTCAAGTAGTAATACACATGTATCTGAAGACCTAATACCTAATTTTTCTTCTTTCTTGCCAACACTGAAGCCTTCCATCGATGAATCGATGATAAATGCGGTAGTCCCTCCATGTTTTTTTGTACCAAAATCTGGGTGATCAACATCTTTAGCAAATAGTACATAAATATCCGCACTCTTCCCATTTGTCACCCACATTTTTTCTCCGTTGAGAATGAAATGTTTGCCATCATCTGACTTCTTGGCTTTACAAACCATGGCGGCTGCATCCGTCCCGGCTCCTGCCTCGGAAAGAGAATACGCTCCGATTTCATTTCCGGCAAGTCTTGTGAGATATTTTTGTTTTTGTTCCTCGTTTCCATGTATCTCTATTGTTTTAGCACACAGCCCAACATGAACACAATACATTACCGCAAACGAAGGATCTACTCTTGCTAATTCTTCAATGATAATTGACTCTGATATGTCATCTACCGGACTGCCTCCATATTTTTCTGGAATAGTGATGCCCTGCAAGCCATATTCGCAAAATCTTTGCCACTCATCTAGAGGCGGTTTTGCAGCCCTATCTCTCTCTAAACAAGTAGGTGCTAACACCTCTTCAGCAAAGCTACGAACCATCTCTCGAATCATACTTTGTTCTTCTGTTTCCATGAACTCCATTATCTCACCATACCATGCGAAGACAATGGTATTGTTAATGTCTCGTAATGACAAATGTAACAACTTCTTCGAATCGAACAATTCAAAACGGTTGTCAGTTGGGCGCAGGTCGAGAATTAGTATGGCGGATAGTGATTATGTCGAATTTAGTGTAGCTCAAGGGCGTAAGTATACTTTGGAACATTTATGGTTACAAGTATTAGATGAAAAGAAAGACGACTCTCAGGTAAAGATAGGTCTGAGTGAATTTGTGAGAGCAGAATATGGAGATATTATCAGAGTTATTTTAACAAAACCTGAAGATGATTCCGAGTTTAAAATGGAGGATTCTGATGATGATGAAGGAGAGGTTTCACAAGATGATGATGCTGCAACTCCAATGACTAGTGGTGATGAATTAGGTCTAGAAGATTTATTGATTACAATTACTACAGAATATGAAAAATTGCTCATTAATGCTCCATTCCCTTGTAAGATTGTTTCATTGAACGGTGATGTAGAAGATAACCCCGATCTTGTTAATGACGATGCATATGCTGATGGATGGTGCTTAATAGTGCAACCATTTGACTATGATGCAGATCAATACTTAGATGAAAATGAGTACATCGAGTATCTAAATGAACTTTAATCAAGGCCATGACAGTTTTGGCCATGACTCGTATTCTGAGTCATTCCAGTCTATTTCGTTTAGAATTTTTATCATTTCCTCTTCATGATGAATATTTTTTTCAATCTGAACCCTAAATATCCAATCTTTAAGTGAACCAAGCTTAGGACCCGGTTTTATACCAGTAATTTCAAAGATTTTGTTCCCATCAAGAATTGGTTTCAAATTAATTTCTTCTCCAAAATCATAGTATTTTTGGACAATATCTTCTTCAATATGGTATTGCAAAATTATACGCTTTTGTTCTTCGGATAGTAAAACTTGAAATCTCCTGATACTTTCAATGCTTTTTTCAAATCGTAAATTTCTATTATCATGTAGGAATGAAATACATCTTATTTCTTTTTTCGATAATTTAAGTGATTCTTTTAGAATCTTAGACAAATCATCTCCATTACAATTATTATTTTTGAGGAATCTAGCAAAAATCACCATCGGCTCTGCGTTTCCATAGTCCTCAACATCTATGGATAAACCATCTATGATTTTATCTAAAACCCCCAATACATGCATTTTAGAAAATATTTCATATGGATTATTACTAGCTAAAATTTTTCGGACTTCATCAGTAATACGCTCTTTTGATACTTTTTCTAACATATGTATATTTTTCTGGATTGCACTTTCTAGCTCACTATCCATTGTTCTAAGTTTATTCTTTTCCAGGTCTAAGTATCTGAAAGCTCGTAATATTCTTAATCCATCTTCTGCAATTCTTTCATTAGCATCTCCAACTGCTCTGACAATATTCTGTTGTAGATCTTTTTCTCCTCCAAAATCATCTATTAGTTCATCTTCTCTACCAATTGCCATTGCATTGATTGTAAAATCTCGGCGTGCTAGATCATCATTTATGTTTGTGCTAAAAGAAACCTTATCCGGTCTCCTACCATCTCCATAACTCCCATCTTTACGTAGGGTAGTAACTTCCCATTCTTTATCAGAATCGCCATCTAGTCTCACTATAACTGTTCCATATTCTTCACCAACTGGTATTGTTCTAGGAAATATTTCCATTACTTGACTTGGTAAAAGTGTTGTAGCAATATCAAGATCATTATTTGATTTCTCCATCAGTAATATGTCCCTTACCCGTCCGCCCACAATCCAAGCATCACCATGATTTCTTAGTTGATTTAACACTAAATTATCCTCTGGAGTGAGGTACAGCTTAGTGTCAACCATGTATCTCCGTAAATGCAACTAAACATCATATCTTCGGCATCAAAACTAACAGTAATGTGCTTCTCGGACTTTCATGAAGGTCGAATTAGTCCCTTTAGAGATTCTCAGACCCCATGAGCAAATATTACCAAAAAAAGTAGATCAACTTGAAAAAATGACTCATAGATGGAATGCCTATACGAAGCCCTTGTTATTAGATAGGTCTACTGGGACTATACTAGATGGCCATCATAGATATCATGTTGCCAAAAGGCTTGAATTAAGTTGTGTACCGTGTGTGTTTATCGATTATCTAGAAGATGATTTAATCGAATTAGATGTTTGGCCTAATTGTGGCCGAGATTCTATTACTAAACAAGAAGTAATAGATGCCGCATTGTCTGGTAATTTATTCTCTCCTAAAACCAGCAGGCATCGTTTATCTGATCATCTTCCACCTATAGCAGTTCCACTTTCAAGATTGATGCTTCCAGCAATTTAAATATAAATTAGGATATACTTTTCCAGTACATCTTAGCAGTTTCAGATATTGATTTATTTTGATTATTTTCCAAATCTTGGATAATTTTTGTTATTTCTTCATCCTGTTTTTTCCCGAATAAGTCTTCTATAATTCTTGATCTAACTATCGCGTTTCTATCTCCATCAAGAAGAATTTCTTTTCGATATTTATCCGCCTCAATTGATTTTTTCCTCCTCAAGACTCTAGAAATCAACTTATCATTAGACGAACTCATGATTATATTAATCAGCCAATCAATTTCTTTCCAATCTTTATTCTCTATTGATTCTACTATTAATTTAATCATTTTAGGATCATCATTTTCTAACCATAAAGGTATCTTTTGACTAAATAATTCATTTCTCTGTCCTGATTCTATTAGCATTATTAATGCATCAATTTGGATATTACTATCATTCTCTGCAATTTTAACTATTACATTATCAAATTCTCCAGAAGAGTATAATTCAGGTTTAGATTTTAATAGATTAATTGCTTTTTTCCTTATTCTACTTGATTCATCATCAAAGATTTTTTTTATGAAATCATTATCAATCCCGTTCATTAATTGTAATTTTTCAACAGCTAATACTCGAATACCTACATCCACATTCTTCATCGCCTCTTCAACATAATCATCATTTAAATCAAGAATATTTTTCCAAGCATTTTGTTTGACTAGATTATCCTCATCGTACAACATTTTTTTTAGTATTCTCTCACTTGATTTCCCAACTTTAGGTGCGATTCTACAAGCCAAAATCCTCTCTTCAGATTTTTCTGAGTCTGAAAGATCTTCTGCTAAATCTAGGTCTTTCATTGAGGCCCATCTTTGTATAGCCATTAGCGCCTTTCCTCTAAACCATTCATCAGGGTCTTTCAGTAAAGGAATGAAAGCATCTATTGCTGTTGGGTCATCAAGTTCGAATAACTTCCTTACTGCCCTTCTCCTCAATCGAACATCTTTATTGTTCAACTGCCTTACAGTCGCTTTCAGCACATAACTCCCACTAGCCATTAGTGCAAGAATACTCCTATCAGGGGACTAGGTCTTCATGTCCTCCACTAGTGAATGAATTATCATCTTCTGAGTTGAAGATATCTACTATTTCAATTGACATAAAGTGTTCGATAAAAGGCCAAATAGGCGCTAATCTCTCCATTTCTGACATCATTAAGTCCATTACTGGATTTTCCATTATCTCTTCATCTGAAGAGTCTTCACTAATAGAAGGGATATCTCTAGGTAACTCTCTTAGAGATTGAATTAATTGCTCAATTCCTTGAAATGTTTCTTCATCAATTTCTATTATTTCAGAGATTAATGAAAACGAATCTTCGAGCCCCTCTGCAAGAACTATGGGGTCTAATGGATTTCGTTCAGAAAATCTTGTATCCATAGGGGAAAAAACCACCCCTCCTAAGTCTGTATCTAACCATTCTCCAGATTGTTTTTCTTTTTTGAGAAGTCTTTGCTGAATATTCCCTCCAAATGGCCCTAATATGAATGAACCTTCTTGTGAATTATAATTTAGAAAATCAGGTATTTCTCTTACTGCTCCAGTAATCAAAACTCGATCAAATTCCTTACCCGAATCTTCATAGAAATCAAAATCAATGATCGAAAGAACACGAATAATTCCTCTTGATTCATAGTTTTCTAAAGTTCTTCTTGTATGCTCAAGAATCTCATCATGAGGCTCAATTATTGTAATAATTCCTTCTTCACCAAGAACCTGATCTAAAATAGCCGCCAGATAACCTCCTTTCGCTCCAACTAGAAGAATTTTTTGTCCCTTTTTTATTTCCAAATGATGGAGTAAAATTGCTAACATATGTGGTGCAGAAATATTTTTTATAATTCCTTTACTAGTTTTCATAAATTCAACTGGATTATCTCGGTAAAAATCTTCATAACCCGATGTTATAAAATCTTCAATTTTTATACTTTTTAAGGCTTTTTTCAGATAATTTCCCATTGGGAAACCATTTTTTTCTAGACTTATTATTAGTCCCTCAATATCTTTCAAACAAGCACTCTCTAACAGATGCTTCGACCGCCAATCATTTGAATGCGACGCTGCCCGACTCTCATGTGGGGCCCGTGGTCTAGGGGTTATGACGTTGCTCTTACAAAGCGAAGATCGCAGGTTCAATTCCTGCCGGGCCCACCACTTTAATCTCCAAGATTAGGTGTAAACAATCAAGAAGGATTACCATTAGGGATGTATGTGGTAGAAGAGACCGCGGGACTAGCATCTCGAATGACTAGGCGCCTAAGAAAGAAGGGCTGGACGGTTTCCACAGCAGAATCATGCACAGGCGGATTACTCGCTTCATTGATTACTGATATTTCGGGTGCTACTCAGTGGTTTAATCAGGGTTGGGTAGTATATTCCAATGAAGCCAAAATGAGGGAATTAGGGGTGCAAAAATCTGCATTTGATGAGGGCGAGGCGGGGGCAGTTTCCCATGAAGTCGCTGTTCAAATGGCTAAAGGTGCAAGGTATCAATCGGGGTCTGATGTAGCTATTGCTATTACAGGGATTGCGGGTCCCGGTGGCTCAACCTCAGACAAGGAGGTTGGTAGGGTGCATGTAGCAGTTATAGCCCAAGACTATTTTCTTGTAAGAAGAATGGATTTTGGCGAAAACGACAGGTTGGATAATAAGCGTTCTTTTGCAGTTTTTGCTCTAAGGTTAGCTCTAGAAACATTAGATAGGTTAGAAGAACAAGATGGAGAAACAGAAATTTTAGATGAAACTGATGAATCTGAATCCGATATTTCTCAGATGGATCCTGCTTCTGAACAATGGGAAGGAAGTATGACGTGGGAAGTTGAAGATACTACTGTAGCTGAAGAGATACAGAAAGTGGATTTAGCATCTCTAACAGATTGGGATGAATGACTCTGTTGTAGCGATATTATCATGAGCGTACGTACCTGACGTGAGTTGTATGGCATCCGGTGATTGGGCGCAACAACAGAAAATGTTGAGTGCAGCAGGACTTCTTGTTATGGGATTAGATGCTAAGGACAAGATTGAACAATTACTTGACATTAACCCCTTAATTGAGGCTGCTCGTGCATCCAATGTTCAACTTCTAACCTCTCAATCAATAGATCAATTATTATCTTTAGTTTCAATTGATCAGCTTAAATCTGAAGAATCTCAAAACATTTTAAAGAAGGCACAAGTCACTCTCCCTACTCCTGATAATCCTTCACCAATTGGTAGAGTGATTGCACCGATCTCTATTAATGAAATTTCTCCAGCACCTAGACCTCATGGTTTATCCCATTACAGCCTTGAAGATTTTCCAATGTTAGCTAAAGATATTGATTCAGAGATTGAAATACATTTTGATATTACTGGTAATTCAGTTACCGAAGGTAAATTATCAGATATCAAATCATTTTTCAATAGTAGATTAAGTCAGATTCGCAATTTGATGATAGAGGGACGTTCACTTCCGAGGCGGCCAATTTCCAATGCAGAGGCTTATAGAAACCGTCAACGTTATTCTTCTAATGAATATGAGATTACTATAGTAGGATTAGTTAGTGAGCCTCGCTGGGCTAAATCTGGAAATCTGATGTTTCTATTAGAAGATGAAACCACTCAGATACAATGCCTCTTGAAACCCCCAACAGGCGCCAACCCATTACATGCAGCTCTTGATGGATTGATGAATGATGATGTGGTAGGAGTAAGTGGATTTTTTATCGGCGATAGAACAGACTTATTCATTATTTCAAATATTCATTTCCCTCCTTTACCTCGTAGAGCTAAAAATACTGCAAGTATCGATGAATCGGTGTCCGCGGCTTTTCTCTCTGATGTTCATGTAGGTAGCAAGACATTCCTCGAACCTCAATGGGAGAAAATGATTAATTGGTTCAAAACAGATCCATTAGCTAAGACTATCAAATATTTTGTCTTAAGTGGAGACGGTGTTGATGGTGTAGGTATATATCCTGGACAAGACAGGCATCTAGCAATCACGGATTTATTCAAACAGTATGGCGCTCTTGCAACTCTTCTAAGTGACCTTCCAGATTGGGTAGATGTCATAATTCTTCCAGGGAATCACGATGCAGTACGCCCTGCTGAACCTCAACCTGCTCTTGACCCTGAAGTACAACAAGACTATTCAGACACTGTTTTCGTGGGTAATCCTTGTGATTTCAGCCTTCACGGAGTAAGAATTCTTTCATATCATGGAAAAAGTATCGATGACTTTGTTGCGGGTCTTAGATCTGTAACATACGCTAAACCTGAGATGGCAATGCGTTCAATGCTTGAAAGGAGACACCTGGCCCCCTCTTGGGGCGGGAAAACCCCATTATCTCCTGAGCCCGAAGATAGTATGGTAATTGGAACTATACCTGATATTTTCGTTACTGGGCATGTTCATGGGCAATATGTGGGGGACCATAAAGGAACCACTATTGTCCATAGTTCTACGTGGCAAGATCAGACTGATTATCAGAGAATGCTAGGTTTCCAACCTAAACCATGTATATTGACAGTAATTAATTTACATACGCATGCTTCAGCATCAATACCATTTGCTTAATCATCTTTAGGAAAATCCTCTGAAAAAATAATGTTCCAAATTTTCGTCAAATCTTTTTCTATGATTACTGGTACATTTGCTTTGGTAAATTCATTCATCGATCTTTCTCTAGCCGGATTGAACCCTATGAAATTGGAATCTGGTATTTGCATAGACAAATCCGTGCCTGAGTCACCTACAGTCCATATTTTACTTGCTCGAAAGCCATTAATCCTTAGCAATTTATCTACCATTGCCCCCTTATCATGAGAATCTACCATTGCAGTTTTTGGACCTGATAGATAACCCTCTTCATCCCATGCGAAGTCATTTGCAGCCCAATCATCTACTTTCAAAATATGCGCAATTGAACCAATAAATCTTGCCACGCCTGATGAAACAATTGCTACATAAATTCCTCTCTTTTTGAGTTCAGTAATTACTTCTCTTGCTCCTTTCATTAATTTCACACCAGAAAAACATCTCATTATTTCATCCATATGGATTTTTTCTTGAATATCTAACCATAATTTGACATCTAATTCCATAAACTCATCATCTGTAATCTCTTTTTCGAGAAATTTCGCTAGATTTTCTTTATTATTTGTACCAAAGTAGTTGTGTATTTGTTGCCAAGATGAAGTAATATCTACTAATACTCCGTCACAATCAAAGACAACCGCTTCCACTTCACTCATATACCAACGAGCAATGTTATACGTATGAATTGTTGTTAATTTACTATGAATTATTTATAATATTAACAATCAATAATAGATGGATTGATTGGTAAGATACTGCTCCGAGTATTGTGGAGAAAGAAGAACCCATTGAGGGAGCAATTAAAGTTAAGCTGTTATTTTTTGGACCATTGGCTGAGAAATTAAATCAGCGAACTATAGAATTATCTTTACTTTATGGGACGACTATTAATCAAATAATCGAACGATTTGATTTGAAATCTATGGTTTCTGATGGGCTCATAGTCGCATTGGACGGAGATATCGGTGTAGATTTTGACACGGAAGTACACGACTCATCAGAAATTGCCTTTTTACCACCAGTTTCCGGGGGTTAAGAGGATTTTTCGCCGAAGCCTTTGAAGGTTACAACCTCCTCAGGATTAACATGGGAATCTTAGGAACTCAAGAAATTGTAATTCTTGTAATAATGCTTGCAATCATGTTCGGAGCAAAAAAGATACCTGAGCTAGCTAGAAATGCTGGCCGCGCAAAGGGTGAGTTTCAGAGAGGTCTGCAAGAGGGTATGTCAATTGCTGGAGAAGATATGGATCGTGGTGGAATGACTAAGGAACATCTTGACGAATCAGAGTAATTATCTAATTTTCTTCAATTTAAGTTTGGAGCCACAATCTTCACATCGACCCCAGTCCGCTTTTTTCAGATTGGGTTTTTCTGGTTGTGGAAATATCTTTTTGCAAGCTATACATTTCAATTCCCAATTCCATATTTCTGTGATCCCATCTGTAGTTACAGCAATCCAATCTATACCCGCTTTTTCCGCTAAATTTTGCAATCTATAGTCATCTGTAACCAAGGTCTTTTTTAGATGGATTGAGAGTGCGAGAATTCCTAAATCTATTTCAGACAATCCAGCCATATCTCCCGTCTCAATAGCTAATTTTGTGGCGGATTGAAAACTTTTTTCATCTGGTTCAATCCAAATTAATTCGGCAGAATCAATTTTTATCTCTTTTTCCGGATATATTCTAGATAATTCTATCCTTTGTGAAGGTATAACATAGCAACCATTCAGCCTAACAATAGGCCAAGAAATCAAGGCTGCGGTATCTAGGACCTCATTCGTCACAGCGATGCGAGTGGTTGCCCACATATCAGTAATAGGTGTAATGAAATGATATTGTTCGGAAAATGTTCATTCGCATAGTTCTGCGGGAGACAATTGAGTGGTATGAGCCCGAGCGATTATTTCCAGCCATTTATCGATTGGGCAGATGGCTTTGGATTATTCGGTTTAGCATTAGTTTCTGCCTCTGAGGCCGCCTTCCAACCAATACCTCCCGATGTTCTAGTTATACCAATGGTAATTGAAGCAAATAGCGTCCTAGCAATTTCATTAATTGTTCTTGTTGCTACTCTAAGTAGTGTTTTTGGAGCGTTTTTTGGTTATGCTATAGGGTATTATGGAGGTATTCCTTTATTGGAGCGTTTTGTTAGTGATAGCAATATTAACCGATTGAACTTCTTGATAGAGAAATATGGTTCTTTAGGAGTATTCATTGCAGCAGTATCTCCAATACCATACAAAGCGCTAGCTTGGATAGCGGGTGCAGGAAAAATGGACTTACGCCTTTTTGCATTAGCAGGATTTTTTGGCAGAGGTATTAGATTTGGCTCAGTAGGATTCTTAATAGGAGTTTACGGAGAATCTATACAGAGTTCATTGAACTGGCTTAATTTCACGCTAATTTCTATAATCTGTATTATTATCTTCATTCCGTTGCTGAAATGGTGGAAAAATATG
>JAURCP010000064.1 GCA_030828405.1 Thermoplasmatota archaeon | reverse complement strand
AATTCCATCTACATCAATTTTAATATAATCAGGCATTTCTAGAATTGAACTTTCAATTAAGTAATTCATTGTTGTTCCAAGTAAATTATATTTCATAGTTGACTTAAATTCTTTTCCTTCAAAATCAAATTTTTCTCCGAATGAGTTCAAAGCACCTCCCTCAATAAATTGACCTTCATTCATTTCTTGAAAGGTATTTTTTTTATTAGTTAGCGGTATTGAGACAACTTTTATATTTTTTTCTAAATTATTAGAAAAATCATGATAATTATTTTTTTCTGATATTATTATTAAATTAATTAATCCAATATTTGTTTCATAAATTATATTATTTATATTTTGGATATCTATTTTATTAATTTCTACATCAATTATATTTTTTAATTTAATGTTTGTATTTTTGAAAATTAATTTAAATAAATTCAAAATTTTTTTATTTTCAATTGGAACAATATTTATTATTTTTATAGAAATAATTCTAAATTTAAGTGTTGAAAATTTATTTTTTAAATACTTATTATTTTTTTTTCCA
>JAURCP010000063.1 GCA_030828405.1 Thermoplasmatota archaeon | reverse complement strand
TAGCACCCAAAATTGGGGCCCTCGGGCAGCAAAGTAACATCTAGGGGCTTTAGCAATCGACCAACTACAAATAAAAAACATTAAGAACAAGCTGGTGGTTGCCGTACTTTTTAGAGTCAAGAAAAAAGCAGCGGTTAAAAAGACTAAGGCGGCGAGCCAATTAATCGGATCGGCACGAAGGTCAGCCAGATGCATTAACAACTTACTCATCGACCTTTCCTTTTTATTCTAAAAATATAAAAAATGAAAAAATAAATTTTTTCCATAATCAACAAAATTTAATTAATGAAAATGCTTACTTAAATTTTCCAATAATAGTTAATGATAAAAAAAAATTTATTAATTAAAGATATGTCTTGGAATGGTACTCTAGCTTCAACTGAATTAATCATAGTACACTTATCTAATTTGTAATTACTTTCATTGGTTAGCCATAATTTAAAATCAAAATAGTTAATATAATCCACGTTTGAATCGAAATTTACTGTATTTAACAAATCTTTATCTCCAAAATCCTCTTCAAAATATTCATTAT
>JAURCP010000062.1 GCA_030828405.1 Thermoplasmatota archaeon | reverse complement strand
AGAGAAAGAGAACTAAAAACTAATCTACAATATTTTAAAGAACGAAAGAAAAATATAAATTCCTCAATTGAAACTATTGAACAAGATATAAAACAATACAATGAACAAAAAAGTAATATCAAATACAATAAAAAAATAAAAGAAGATATTCAAGTTGTTCAAAATGATTTAGATGATGTAGATAATGTTATAGTAAACTTAACTGGTGATATAACAGAAGTTCACGCCGACATCAAGGTTGGTGATAGTGAAATGAAAAACATCAACAGGAAGATTGAAGAAATAGAAGAATTAGAAAACAAAAATCAAGCATATCGTTATTACTTAGATGCTGTTAGAAGAGATAGTGTTCCTTATGAATTGTTAGAAAAAGCAATACCAACGATTGAAGGAGAAATAAATAATATTAAAATCAAAATAATAAATATTTGCTTACCAATACTGTTAAAATCAATAATTAACTTTGCTATAATTAACGAACTAGCGATGGATAATAGTAAATTTATATCTTTTCGGTGAAATATCAGACTATAGATTAATAAA
>JAURCP010000061.1 GCA_030828405.1 Thermoplasmatota archaeon | reverse complement strand
TTAATTTTTAAACCAGAGTAATTTTTTTAGTTTCAAATAAAAATCTCATATAATTTAAGGTTTTTTGTTCACAGATAACACCCATTATGTTCATGTTTATAAGTGTATTTAACAAATTAAAGTTTAAAACTTTATTATGGACTTAATTACAGTAGTTATTATTGGTGTGATAGTTGCAGCAACGGGTGTAATTAATCCAAAACCAAAGAGTCCAGATGAAGTCGCAAAAGCTCCGCAAACACAAGTTACAACGCCAGTTGTCGAGGCTAAACCAGAACCTGAACCAGAACCAGTACCAGAACCTGCTAAAGAGCCAGAGCCAACACCTGAGCCTGTAAAAGAGCCTGAGCCAGAGCCTCAACAAGAAGAACCTAAAGAAGAAGTAAATGCTCAACCAGCTCAAGAGCAAGATGCAAAACCGGAAGAAGAGGTTAATGCTGAACCAGTTCAAGAACAAGACGCAAAACCAGAGGAAGAAGAAGCTCAGCCAGTTGTAGAAGAAACTGAAGAGGCAACTGAAGAAAAAGGAATTAGCGCACTAAATAT
>JAURCP010000060.1 GCA_030828405.1 Thermoplasmatota archaeon | reverse complement strand
TTATCTGTTTTTAAAACAATATATCCCCAACGATTAGTTTCTTCAGTTGAAAATCTTATTTCGTTACCATCTTCTTCGGTCATCGCCCAAAAATCAATATACACAAATGATTTCTTTTCTGTATTTTCTATCTTTATGTATTTTTTAGTCATCTTTACTCCACAGTTGTATTTCTTTTGAATTACATTCTGGACACATCGCTAAACCATCATTATCATCATCATAAAATGCCTCATCAACTAGACCTGTCCATTCACAGTTTTTACACTTATAATCCCAATGCTCACTCATCATCATTCTCCCAACTTGTATTTGTATCTATGTCGTAACCACCTTTGTTAGCAGTCCACCAATCTTCATCTGATTCATAATCGCCTTGATAAACATAATCTCTGGCCTTTTCATCTTCTTCATCAAATAATCTTTTAAATTCTTCAACTGAACCAAATTCAGCAATAACGTCATCCTCATCTAAAACATATTTCTTTTTAAGGTTTACACTATGATATTCAATATCTTCAACCCATAACTCATTTTGTTTATCTGT
>JAURCP010000006.1 GCA_030828405.1 Thermoplasmatota archaeon | reverse complement strand
ATTTAAATTACTAATTTTGATGTATAATTTACCCATAATTCCCGATATGCCGCCTCTCCATTGATTCATACCTCCTCCAAAGAGATGCCTGAATGCATGACAAGAAGCGACATACATGAACAGAAGAATTGATTCAGTAGCTAATACTAATGTCCCTATTGATATACCGAATTCAGTGCCATCATTGAACCACATTGTGTGGTATACATCATAAACTTTCATTGATAGAATAATTATTGCTAGATACAACATGTACCTGTGGATATTATTTAGCACAAATAGTCCGGTTTCGCCTTTGTATCCTATCCGGTAATTAACTTCAGGTTTTGCAACCACGCATGCGGTAGGGTTTTGAAAAAATACTCTATGATACACTTTCCTCATGTAGTAACAGGTTCCTCTAAATCCAAATGGTATCCATAATATCAACAAAGCGGAATTCATCCAATTGGGAGTTTTAAGATCAAATAAGTGTATCACGTCCGGTGAAAAGATTGGCGAGGTCACTCTGTGTTCATCGTAGTGAATAGCTCCATCCCAAACTACAACTCGCAATGCTGTGTATACAAGAGCTAGAGTTAATCCGAAACCCATCCAAAATGGTTTTGTCCACCACTTGTCAATTCTATCTGTTTTTCCAAATCCTTTTTTGAGAGGAAGTTTAATAGCGTCAGACAAAGAACTCACCAACTGGCGCAGACACCAGTAAGGCTTGCGAATGAAAGGAGACCAATAAGTGATTGCTTTTCACCTACTCAATCGCTTCTTTTTTATCGGAATATTCAAGTTCTTATGGTTTATCGTATGTTTGAGTAAAATGGATGGTTTCAGTGATATGTCCTCATCGATTTGTCCGAATTGCGGACATATGCCTGGAGTTTGGCTCCCTACTCTTCCGTGTCCTGAGTGTGGAGAAATGATGATTTAAGCTAATGTAGAATAATCTACTTCTTCTTCAACTAACTCAATTTCTTCTACGTCCATCTGAGCAAGTTGTAGTTTACCCGATAATTCATCATTTACTGCATGCCAATAAGAGTATGCTTCTATTACCCATATTCCTGATTCTCGGGTACCATTTCCGCTACCTTTCACTCCACCAAAAGGAAGATGCGCTTCAGCACCAGTGGTTGAATTATTGATTCCTGTCATCCCTGCTTTAATTCCTGACTTATACCTATATGCTTCTAATCTATCGTTCGTATAAATTGCACTTGATAATCCATATGGTGATGCATTAGCAAGATGTAGTGCATGTTCGAAATCTTTAGCCTTTACGATTGTAATTGCTGGTCCAAATATTTCTTCATGGAAGCATTCCATTTCCTCAGTAACATCTGCATAAACATGTGGCCACATGTAAACTCCCTGCTCTGGGTCTCCAAGGAAATTTTCAGGCTTATTATTGGAAGTTATTCTTCCATTGCCCCAAAGTTTTCTAGCACCACTTTTTTCACACAGCTCTAAATCTCGAATGAAATCATTGGCGTACTTCTCAGACAACATAGGACCATACAATACATTCTCATGAGCCATTGAATCTCCTATTGTAGTAGATCTAACTTTTTCCATCAATTTTTCAATGAAATCATCATAAATTTCTTCATGAATTATTAGATTTCCAAGACTGGTACAACGTTGACCTGCTGTACCGAAACCTGCCCAATATGCTCCTTCAACTGCGTTCTCCATATTTGCACTTGGCATTATTACTAACGGATTTTTACCTCCTAATTCTAGACTGGCAGATACTAAGTTTCTACCACAAACTTCTCCAATCATTTTTCCTACTGAAGTAGATCCTGTGAAACTGATTTTGTTGACCAATCCTTCATCAACAGCATCAACAAGATGTTGTCCAGCTCCACTTCCTTTACCATGAATCAGATTGATAACTCCACTAGGTAGTCCCGCTTCATGCATAATTCTAGTTAACATGAATGACAATAGTGGAGAATCTTGAGGACTTTTCCATACACAAGTATTACCGCACATTATCGCAGGAATCATTTTCCAAAAAGGAACTGCAGAAGGAAAATTACAAGCATTGATTATCCCACAAACCCCCAAAGGCCTCCTGTAAGTGAAGAGCTCTTTGTCAGGTAATTCAGAATTAACCGTTTGCCCGTACAATCTACGACCTTCAGATTGGAAAAATAGACAGGTATCAATTGCTTCCTGAACTTCTCCTCCACTTTCTTTTAATGTCTTACCAATCTCTCTTGTCTCAACTCTTACAATATCGTCTTTGTACTGCATCAGCAACCTACCCATATTTCCAATAATCTGACCTCTCGTTGGCGCTGGCGTTGCAGCCCATGAAGGAAATGCATTTCTAGCGGCTGCTAGAGCCTCATGTACATCTTCTTTAGTTGAAAGAGGGAATTCTCCAAGACTATCTGAAAGCAATGCTGGATTGAGACTTTCAAAAGTTTCTCCGCCACTAGATAATTTCAATTGTCCATTAATAATATTGTATCCCTTAATCTTCGGGCTGCCGTTGGGATTATTGGCTTCCATGAATTCAAATCCTGTTTCAAGTACATTGGTCATGTGCCTGCGAAATATAACTCTATCAAGAAACCTTCTAAGGAAGATTATGATGAATTAATCCATTATTCATTTGACATCTTCAAGTTCACAGGTTTAACTACCCCCTTTTACTACAGAGGATTGTTCAGAGGGATGTGGAATGTCAAATGAGGAAGTAGATGACTTACAACTTAGAGTAGCAAAGGCAATACCGAGCGACGTAGGACATGGCCGTGCCAGAGTACCTTTCGATAATGATTTGAATTTGAAACCAGGAGATATTGTTGAGATAACGGGTGAACAAAAAACTGCTGCGATTGTTTGGCGTTGTCGTCCAGAAGATGCAAACCTTGGCATTATTAGAGTGGATGGGATTATTAGAAAAAATGCCGGTGTTTCTCTAGGAGATAAAGTTTCAATTCGTAAAGTAGAGACACAGCCGTGTCAAAAATTAATTCTGAGTCCCGTAATGGCGAAACAACAGAAAGTACGTTTTGGCCCAGGAATTGAGGGTTTTGCTCGCAGAGGATTGAATAAAAGACCAGTTGTTTCCGGAGATAGAATTTTTATTCCAGGGATGACACTTTTTGCAGAGGCTTTACCTTTCCAAATAGTTCAAACCACCCCAAAGGGCATTGTTCAGGTTCTTCCAGATACTGAAATAATTATTAAAGAAGAACCGGTTGATGAGGAAGATGAATCCGGGCAACCAATTTCAACAATTTCATATGAGGATATAGGAGGTATAGGAGAGCAACTACAAAAAGTTAGAGAAATGATAGAACTTCCATTGAAGCATCCTATTCTTTTCCGCAGATTAGGAATTGATCCACCTCGAGGAGTTCTCCTACATGGTCCACCAGGTACTGGAAAAACACTCATTGCGAAGGCCGTTGCGTCTGAAACTAAAGCTAATTTCACGTCAATAAATGGCCCTGAGATAATTTCGAAATATTATGGCGAGAGCGAGAAACAATTACGTGAAATATTTGATGAAGCAGCCGCTAACTCTCCAGCGATAATTTTTATCGATGAGTTAGATTCTATTGCTCCTAAAAGAGAAGATGTTAGCGGAGAAGTTGAGAGAAGAGTCGTTGCACAATTATTGACTTTGCTAGACGGAATGCAAGGCAGAGACAATGTCATCGTAATTGGTGCAACCAATCGTCCCGATGCAATCGACCCTGCCCTTCGTCGAGGAGGAAGATTTGATCGTGAATTAGAGATAGGTGTACCAGATAAGAATGGACGTGCCGAAATAATTGGCATTCATACTCGTGGGATGCCAATCAGTGACGACTTTGAGATTGATTGGTTATTAGATAATACACATGGTTTCGTTGGAGCAGATATTTCTGCTCTCGTTAGAGAGGCTGCGATGAAAGCCCTTCGGAGATATTTGCCAGAAATCGACTTAGATGAAGAACAGATACCTGCTGAAGTACTTGAGAAGATGGAAGTTAGAATGTCAGATTTCAAATTAGCAATTAAGGAAATTGAGCCCAGTGCCTTAAGAGAAATTTTCCTTGAAGTTCCTGAAGTTAGTTGGGATCAAGTTGGTGGATTAAAAGAAGTTAAAGAGAGATTGAAGGAGAGTATCGAATGGCCTCTAACTAAGCCTGAAATGTTTGAACATTTTGGTATTAATCCTCCAAGAGGAATAGTTCTTTTCGGAGCACCTGGGACGGGTAAGACACTAATTGCAAAGGCGATTGCCAATGAAGCAAAGGCCAATTTTATTACAATAAAAGGCCCTGAATTGATTTCCAAATGGGTTGGTGATTCTGAGAAAGCAGTCAGAGAATTATTCAAAAAAGCGAAACAGTCAAGCCCTTCAATAATTTTCTTAGACGAGTTTGAAAGTATTGCAGGGGTTAGAAGAAGTAATACCGGTGAGGGTTCCGATGTGATGAATAGAGTAGTTAATCAATTACTAAGTTCAATGGATGGTGTAGAATCTATGGAAGGTGTAATAGTTGTTGCAGCAACAAATCGTCCAGAAATGATAGATCCTGCATTACTAAGAAGTGGAAGGTTCGAAAGAGTACTTCATATTCCTCCTCCAGATGTTGATTCAATTAGAGCAATTCTTAAGATTCATTCTGAACCAATGCCTCTTGGTAAATTCAAAATTGAGGATTTGGCTCCACAGTTGATTAATTATACTGGTGCAGATATTGAAGCTATTTGTAGAGAAGCCGCTTTGATTTCAATGAGAGCAGAGAAGAAAAGTGTATCTAAAAAGCACTTTGAAGAAGCGATTAATAGAGTTCGTCCTACAATTACTGATGAGATGATGGATTACTACAATAGGATGGAAGGAAGATTAACTAGTGGACTTGAGTCAGTAAGACGTAATTCTGAGGTTCATTCAGGAATTGAATCAGCTTGAGGGAAATAAATGCCATTAACATTCGGTCGAGAAATAATTAATCGTGAAGTTCATGATAGTGCAGATGATAGATTAGGAATTCTTACAGATTTTACTATCGATGTTGAAAGTGGACATATAACTAATATCCTTGTCATGATTGAACCAGACATAAATCCACAACTTCTTCCATGGCCCACAGTAAATGGGCTTTTATCGGTTCCAGTTGAAGAGATAGACAGTGTTGGCAAGGTAATCAAACTGTCTGAATAGTATGATGCACAACCGTTCATTCGTTCACAACCGTCTTAAGTCGAAGTTCAGGCTCGATATTTGTCGTATTGACTAGGTGGGGTATAGGATGGCCAATTTTCGCGACTATACTCGAAGATTAACGACCCTAAAAGCGCGCCGAAATATGTTAGTGGGTGCTTTTTGGATTTTACTAATACTCCTAATTTCTACTATCGCAGCGACATATGTTACCGACGGTCAAACCCAACAATCAGCTTACGGTGATGACTGGAATGACCTTGGTCTATTTAGAGAAGAAATAAACAGAATGGGAGTTGATACTACTGCATTGGTATCAAGTCCTCTTTTATTGAGCGAAATAGACCATCCTGAAGAAGCTATTTTCATAATTTCAGGTGTTGAAAAGGATACTATTTCACTACCTAGATTTACTGGTGACGAAAATGTAATAGAACTTTCAGAAGGTTCAGGATACACAACTTCAGAGATACTTGCCATCGATGAATTTGTCGAAGCAGGTGGTACAGTACTATTGATGGATGATAAAGGATATTCTTCAACTTTAGCAGAACAGTTTGGATTAGAGTTTTCCGGACATACATTGTATGATGGAGAAGCATATGCTACAGAGTTAGATTACAATTTCATATGGGTAAATACGACTTCTGCATTCAATTTCACGACTAATTCTGGTTCTTTATCAAGTATTCATCCATGTCTCAGAGATACTGATAAAGATGGTTTTATTGATTTATTAGACACTGACCCTTATGATATTAATACATTTCCGGCAGGAATTACTAGAGAAGATGCCGGACTATGTTTACATAGATGGGTTTCCGAAACACAATGGGATTTTTCAGAAAATTATAATTTATTGACAAATCAGCCATCTGCATTTAATGCGGGTTCTTACAACCCAGTTGAAAATAGATATGACATTGGTAAGTCTACACTTGATTCATACTTAGATACTAATGATGATGGCAACCTTACGATTGGTTCTTCCGCTTTTGGTATTGATGGAGATGAAGTAGGTCCATTTGCAGTTTATGTCCGTTACTGTGCAGATCGTTTGTGTGTCGGCGCAGATTCAGGAAGGGTACACTTTGTTGCAGATGGTTCAATATTAACTAACTCATTATACGATGATGCATTCTACTCAGGGGTCGATGATGTTGTTCCTTCAAACGATAACAGAAAGTGGGCATTAGATGTAATTGCCGAATCTTTATTGATTGGAAATTCTAGTGCTAAAAGTTCTTCAAATGCAATTGTTATTTTTGATGAATCTAGACATCAACAGCCTACATTGTTTGGAGATACATACAATTTAATGTATTATCTATTAATTTACTTTACTAATGACTGGATGGCTATGTTGCTACTTTTCCTTGGTTTATTTATAACTTTAGAAGCAGTTCTAATCCGTAAAGAGGATCCTGAGAATTGGCGCCATGTATTTAGAATAATATACTATGGATTTGGTGATGCTAGAAGGTACGAGTATTATCAGAAACCAGAAAAAATAAGACAGGTGTTATTGACAAGAATTAGAAATTTAAACACACTCTCAAGAGAAGAATTTGATGCACTTCCTGCTGCAGAGTTACAAAGAATGATTGATGATCAAGTATTAACTAAATTCATATTTGAAGATCGCAGGTATAAACCCGATGAATTGGTTGGTATAGTTAAGCGAATCAAAGAGTGGGGTTCTACCAGTTCTGAGGAGGAGGTCGAATATGTGGACTCGTAAAGCGGCTATCCTTCTAACAAGTGGAATAAGCTTGATTTTGATAGGTATGATGATTTCAAACTTCCAACTGATGATTGTAGGTTTGACTTTCATATCATTTTTAGCAATTAATGGATGGGTTGAGGGTCATTCAGATTTGGAAATTAAAAGAGATGTATCAGCAGTTAATGTTTACAAAGGAGACGATATTAATGTAGTATTAACTGTTACAAATAAGTCATATCGTCGTACACAGCAGTTAGAGGTTTTTGACAATGTACCTCATGAGATGAAAATGAGAAAAGGCATAAATTTAATGAGAATGAATCTAGGCCCTGGACAGACTGCAACTATACGCTACACAGTCCGTTGTCCATTAAGAGGTCACTACACAATAGGGCCAACGTCTATCAGGTATAGAAATACATTCAATTTATTTGTTTCTGAAACTAGCGTTGGCGATAGATCAGATATTACTGTATTCCCTCAAGTTAGAGATGTAGAAGAGGCATTGATTCGGTCAGATGTGCCGAAAATGTATACGGGAGCTACAACTTTAAAAACACCTGGTCAAGGTATGGAATTTTATGCTTTGAGAGAATATTTTCCTGGCGACTCTTTCCGTTCAATTAATTGGAAAGCTTTTGCTAGAACAGGGGAATTAATGGTTAATGAGAAAACTAGAGACGCAGTAACCGACGTTTTCATTATCCTTGACACTCGTGATGTAGCAAGAATTGGAACAGTCCTAAAGAACCCGTTAGAAATGGGTACTGTAGCCGCAGCGTCAATTGCTAACTATTTCATAAAGAGAAGAGATTCTGTATCCTTGGTCACCTATGGTGAAAGAATGGATTTTCTTCCTCCAGAAACCGGAGATAAGCAGCATTACAAAGTTCTAAGCCAATTAGCTGCGGTCGAATCGAAAGGTAGTATGCCTTTGCAAGCAGTGACTAATGCTCTATCTCCACGAATCTCTCGGGGTTCTCCTGTATTTATCATTAGCAGCCTCGAAGGAGACGGTACTACTTTGTCGGCAATTAGAAATCTTTCAGGTAAGGGTCATGAAGTAATTGTTTTATCACCTAGTAGTATTGATCTTGAAAGGCTTGTAAGTAGGATTCCAAGAATGGCTTATGAGGTATTAAAATTAGAAAGACAGAATCGATTAACAGCGATTTCAGGTTACGGTGCTAAAGTAATAGACTGGACACCCAGTGTTGAATTATCTCAAGCATTATTACAAATCAGGACAGTCTAGGGTGAATAAAATGGCAATGGATGTAGTACCCGAATCAAAAACTCTCCATATCACAAAACTACGTTTTAGATGGCAAGTGCTACTATTACAAACTCTATCTACAATTTCACTATTATTATTAATGCGTAAAATGAGTGAATTGTACGGCGAATGTTCTGAGAATTTTGTCTTAAATTCTGGAGTTGATGGATGGTGCCCTGCATATGAACATACTAGAGGTTTGAGATGGATGGATTCCAATGGCAATACAATTCTCCCTGATTTTATTACTGGAATCAATGAAACTGGTTTTGACGCATTTACTATACCTTTACTCCTTTGTTTCGTTTTGACCATATTATGGGTATTTGTCCAAACACGTGGTGAAAGATTACAGCTAATTATCAAAAGAATATTTAGTGCAATAATGGCATCTTGGTTCCTACTTCCATTTCTTATTTCTTGGTTGATAGGGATGGTCTCAAATGGTGCCTATTTACCAATAGGGAACGCCGATAACCAATATAATCATCTAAATTTAGTACTGGCACCGTTTGAATTTTTCTTTGAATTAGTATTCTTTGGAATAGTTTTCGCTCCTATTCTTGTAGGCTTAATGGGCATTTGGGGTTTATCAAAAAGAATGATTACTTGGGCTACTGGCTACTTTTTGATGATAATTGGTATCCATGCAATGTTAACATTTGAAGGAGTAACTTCAGCAGTAGATGTTGGTTTGAAACCTCTATCTGCCCAGATTGGTGAAGCAACATTGTTTGGAGGTTTAATATCTCCATTAGGATTTGATTTACTGACCGTGGCCATACTAATATTGGTATTCTTAGAGTCAGGATTAGCAGTAATAACAAACCTAGAATATACCTCAGTACTTCCTGAAGCTTCGAAGAAAGATTCAGAGTATATCAATCAATTTAATAACATCATTAATGGGCATTTAATCCATTTATTCGGCATAATAATTGTTGTAAGTTTAACTACTGCAATCGCTCTTGAATTTGATGATTTCTTGATTTCATTTGTTGGTGTTCTGGAAGGTTCTCAGTGGTCAGGCCAAGTAAAAGAATCATTGGAATTACAGTTAACCTATGGTAAAGTAATTTCTGCGTCATTATTCATGATTGTTGTTGCAGGGGGACGATTTGTAATCCCTTGGCAAAGAATCACCGGAGTGATCGAAACAGGTCTTTCTAGAATAAGGAATTAACTCAGTCGTAAAATTTTGTGGAAAGCACCCCAGAAAATAATAATCACAATCAATTGAACAATTACTAAGATAAAAATATTCGCGAGGTCAACTAATCCTAATAATTCTATTATCTGTTCTTGGAAAAAGATAGTCATAATAATCGTACTAAGAACTAAGAAACGATGTAACCATGGCCCAAATCTACTCGCTATATTTTCTTTTTGATTGGGTAAAGGCAGTGACCCATTCATACCTCTATCAGGAGCACCTAGGTCATCAATCCATCGATTAATCACTATCCTTGACTCGTTGGGTTCAAGCGCAGAATACTTGACGACACATCATGAACGGCGGGCTCTCAATACAATCTTGTAGTCAATGTAGAGAACCGTCCATTCTTTTTCAAGAGTATAGTGGTCAACATTTGTGTGGCAAACATCTAGCATTGTCAATAAGGAAACGAGTCGCTAAAGAAATACGCTTACAAATAGATTTACCTAAAGATGCTCGACATGCAGATGGAACACCTTTCAAAATCTTTGTAGCGATTTCAGGGGGTAAAGACTCAGCAGTGTTACTCAGTATGCTTGTTGAGATAATAGGTCAAAGAAGAGATGTAGAAATTATCTCTGGCTGTATTGATGAAGGAATAGATGGGTATCGTTCTCCATCACTTGAATTGGCAAGAGATCTCGCTAAATCTCTGGATATCAAATTTGAAACATTATCTTATGAGGAAATTGGCTATGATAGAATGGATAATGTGGTAAAGAAGATGGATATAATTGGAGAAAACAATCCTGATGCTAAGGGTATGATGCCATGTTCATATTGTGGTGTTTTTAGAAGACAAGGAATTAATGCTTTAGCAGAGAAAGTTGGAGCAGATATTATGGCTTTAGGGCATAATCTAGACGATATGGCTCAATCAATAGTAATGAATTTTCAGAAAGGAAATATTGAGAGGTCAGTAAGATTAGCCCCTCATACTGATGACCCAATTGAAGGACTTGCTCCTAGAGTAGTTCCTTTACGTTGGATTCCAGAACAAGAAATTCATGCCCATGCTATTTTTTCTAAATTACCTATTCACCATGGAGATTGCCCACATGCACCAGGTGCAATGAGGCAATTAAGTCGTAGAATTATTGCTGATATGGAAACAATGACGCCAGGTTCAAGGCATGGATTATTACATTCATTAGATCAAATTCGTAAATTATACAAAGAAGTTAATCCTGTTAAATCAGAAATAAAGAATTGTAAGAAATGTGGCGAAATTACTAGTAGAGAAATATGTCAGGCTTGTACAATGAAACGATGGTTGGAAGAAAATTAAATTATATAATCTACAATTTCATCAATATTTTGATTCTTTCCACAATAAAAGCATCTTATCTTCATAGGTTCTGCTGAAATAATTTTTAGTTTATGTGGTAAAGGCTCGCGAGGATTTTGTGTAATACAATTTGAAAAAGAGCATCTTACGATATTTATCAATTCTGTGCCTAGTTCAATAGTTCTTTTTTCTGCTACATGGTAATTTCGAATAATTGCAACAGATGCTTTAGGAGCAATCAGAGCCAAGCGGTCTAATTCTTCCTGATTTAACTCTCGGTCTTCAATTTTCAAAACATCTTTTCTCCCCATTTTCCCACTAGGTACGTTCATTACCATGGAAATTGGGTTAGATCTTCCGACATCTAATCTCAACATTTTCAGCACTTGTAATGCATGCCCTGATGGGATGTGATCTATTGCTGTACCATTACAAATTGCAGTAACGCGCCTCATTTCACTCATTTATTCACCTTCTTTGGAATTTTTACCCCTAGGCTTCTGCACAATAAAGCCATTCTAGTAGGGACACCATTGAACGCCTGTTGAAAATATCTAGCATGTTTTGTTGAGTCAACACTGGCATCTAATTCATTTACTCTCGGTAGTGGATGCATGACTATCATTCCAGCCTTTGCGCCCGATAAATTATCTTCAGTTAATTTATAAATTCCTGCTACTTTGATGTATTCATCTTCGTCAGGAAATCTTTCTTTCTGTATTCTCGTCATATATATTACATCAGCAGAATCAATAGATAATGACATTTCTTCTGTTTCATTTATTTCTCCACCATGACTTATTAAGTCTGAAACAATTTCATCAGGCATCCTCAGTGATTCTGGGGAAACTAGTGTTATTTTAGCCCCAAATCTCACTAATGCATGAGATAAACTATGCGTTGTTCTTCCATATCTAAGATCTCCTACCATCATCACATTCAGGCCCTCAAGACTGCCATGTGCTTCACGGATTGTAAATAAATCTAGCATTGTTTGCGTAGGATGATTTCCGGCGCCATCTCCTCCATTAAGGATTGGTATTTCAACTGCATCTGCGCTATATTGCGCAGCTCCTTGATTCGGATGCCTGATGACGGCAATATCTGCATATCCATCTACCATCTGCATGGTATCATACAAGGTTTCACCTTTAGCCACAGAAGAACCAATAGAACTTAGATTCAGAACTTCTCCTCCTAATCTTTTCATTGCAGTTTCAAATGACATACGAGTGCGTGTTGAATTCTCAAAGAAAAGATTCCCTAAAACTTTACCTTGGAGTAAAGGTAAGTACACATCTCCTTTGGCAACTGGCAATAAACTTCTTGCATTGTCAAGGACTTGCAATATCTCTTCATTTGTTAGATCGTCCATCGTAATAAGGTCGCCCATACTCATTCCCCTATTCAATCGCGTTAGAAGTCGGTCATATGCATTGCCCTCTAAGCATAACCTTTGATGACCGTATTCCGCTGTCTTGATGAGTGATGAATTACCCCCTCATCCTGATGATAATCAGTCGGACACCTGTTCGAGTCTCATTTTGCGGTGGTGGAACCGATGTAGATTGGTTCTCTCTTTCTTCTGAAAAAGGTGGAATGGTTACATCTATTGCTATTGATAGATACATTCACGTAACAGTGAACAGGCGTTTTGATGAAAGAATTAGACTATCTTACTCAAAGTTAGAAATTGTAGATGATTTCGAAGATCTTGAACATGAACTAGTGCGAGAATCAATGAGAATGACCGGTGTTACTTCAGGCGTAGAAATTACTACAATAGCAGACATTCCCTCTAGAGGGACTGGTTTAGGTTCTTCTTCGGCAGTTACAGTAGGTCTACTTAATGCATTACATTGTTTCGCAGGTAGGGATGTTCCTGCATCTCAATTAGCATCTGAGGCATGTGAAATTGAGATTAAAATTCTTGGCCAACCTATAGGTAGACAAGATCAATATGCCGCATCCTTTGGTGGAATAAATTCAATCAAATTCTGTCCAGATGGTAATGTAATTGTAGATCCAATTAATATTTCCGACCAATTAAAATCAAGATTATCCGAAGAGTTCACTCTTATCTTTACGGGACAGAACCGCTCAGCCTCTACTGTTTTGTCAAATTCTGAAGAAGAGGGTAAATCAGCCATTAAAAATCTTATTCGAATTAGAGAACAGGCAGACGAAGCTAGAGAATATCTTTCATCAGGTAATTTCTCAAATCTTGGACACCTTCTTAATGAAGCATGGTTGATGAAAAAAGGAATCTCTCCGAATGTCAGTAACCATTTCCTTGATGAAATGTATAGTCGTATCATGTCTAATGGTGCTAATGGTGCTAAATTATTAGGTGCGGGTGGAGGGGGTTTTTTCCTTGTCCACGGTGATTCTGAGATTCGTGAAAAACTACAATCTGAGTTCTCTTCTGAACATAGATTTTTTCCTTTGAATATTGATTATAACGGTTCATCAATTATTTTTAATGATTCAAGAGTGTGAAATAATGAACAAAAATGTACTGTCATTTCTACTTTTTTCCCTAATCATTTTCAGTTTAGGCAATGTTTCTGTTAGCGCTACAAATGATCGAAATATTGATGATGAAATATTCTATTCTTCAATAACCGGGTATTCTAAGTTGGTAATAGAAGACGATATAAAAGTAAATTCCCAATTCAATGCATCCTGGGAGTCTTCTATAAATCTCTCAGATCAGATTGGATCTGATCTTCTACAGAACTCAGAATTAGGTTTAAGGGCTCAAATTGATATTCATTTAGGAAATTCAGATGGTTTTGTCGATTCTAATGAATCAGACTTATTTGATCAATTATTTCGTATTGAAAGGAACTGGACTAATTCTGAAAGTGGTGGTTGCTGTATTTTCGATTATAACCCTCTATATTCTAATCAAGGTATTAATTTGATTACATCTAAAGTGATAGTGGGCCCAATAGATTTAGAAAATACATCATGGGGTTGGGAAGAATCAACCGATTTGATTGGCCAAACAGATAGTCGCATTACCAGAATTATTGACTTTCCAAGAGTAGGCGCATTTATTGAAGAAGTTCCTTTAATGGTCTTTCTCCCAGATGATTGGGAATACAAGTATAGTGCTATGGGAGAAATATTTTCCGGAAAACCAGGTGAGTTTATCGTAAATCGTTCCGAAGCAAATGTGGCCAGCAATATCCGAGTAACAATTTCAAATAATCAAATGCCTAACGCTTTAGGTTACAGAACTTCAACTGGTGCAATGATTACTCTAAATTCTAATACGGTATACCATGGTGATTGTGAAGATAGCAGCCTGGATAATAATCAACAATGGTGGACATTATCCAATAACGGGACTATTGTTTTGACACATTTTGGTGACGAAATAAGTTTTATTTCACAGGACTATGGTTTTGAAGAAGGAGATGTTGCTAGTATAGTAATGCATTGTAAAGATTGGTTTAATGTTACAAGTACGTGGTATGATAATATAGTAATTGATTCTATATTTCCAGTTTGGGAATCCATTATTTCTTATATCAATGAAGAAAATGAAAGGGTAATTTTAGATAACAATCAATCAATTACTGTGAAATCAGATACAATAATTTCATTTAATATTTCAGCAAATGATCCTAATTCTGAATCTCCTGTGAACATAAAAATCATCTCAAATAAAACTCCTAATTATATCCATAGAAACGATGACAAACTTTTTTTCTCTGATGTATTTTATCAGAATAGCGATTCAAATGGTCTTCACCTCAATCTATCTGAACGTCATAAAGCTAAATCCCCTACATCATGGTCAGTTAATCTAACAGTTTCTGATGACGCTGGAAATACTATTTTTAGGGAGTGGGAGGTAATTGTATTGGATGGTACAGGGCCAACAATTATCCCTAATTTAATAATTAATAATCAATCGATTTCATCTAGTAATCTCGCTAGAGATGGTGATTTAATTACAATTTCTTTGCAACAATCTTTCGATGACTTAGATTCCATAAATGAAACTTTTTGGTCTCTGTCAATTGACGACGAGCAGATTGTCAATAATGTTAGTATGAATGAAATAGATAAAATGATTCTCGGACCATTTACTTCTGGAACTCATATTTTTAGTATTGATGCATATGATTCATCTTTGAATCATCAAAATCTTGCTTTCGGTTTAGCAATTTCACCAAATTTCGGCATAGATATCGAATTAATTTCTACTGAAATTAAGGGTAAATTAGTAGAGGGAAACACGGTCTTATTTTCTGCATCTATGCAAAATAATAGAGCATCATCAGGTTCTGGGCAGTTTTGTGTAGACAGCCAATGTGGGCCATTTGTTACAGTTCCTGCCGCTAATTCTAATGGTCCAGGATACTTTGATGTGGAATTGAGTCTTGAGTTAAGCAGTTCATCTCAAGTTAGTACATACTTCAAGTGGCAAATTGAAGATAATGATGAAGGTGGTCAAATAATTGTTAACTCTGAAGTTTCAATTGAACCATACTGGCAGAAGCCCCTACAAACAGTTATACTGGTTTTCATCTTATTATCTGTATTTGTTTTTACCGCGAATCGCCTCTGGGGGATAGATTCTCAAAGGCCATAATCTGAGGCAATTATCCGCAGAACTCATGAGTCATGCCATATGGTGAAATGCTGTGATTCTACTACCCGACTACCCTGATCGTGTAATTCGCGAGCATAGAGTACGAGTTGAAAGAATCGCATTATCAGTAACTTTTTTACTGATATTTTCTGCATCATGGTGGTTATTTTCAGGTTTATTCGGTTCTCCTGAACTTTTATCTCGATTAGGTCCAATATCGTTAATATTCATCTCCTCATTAGTTGTAATAGATTTGATTGATTATGGATTAATTCAGAAATCTAGGATAGGCGTTATTGCTAATATCTGTTATCCTACTTTGTTAGCATTATCTATCTCTAATCTTAAATTTAATGATCTCTTAATTTCAGGTTCCATGTATTTCTTTATGGCTGTTTTCCTATGGTTTGTTGCTAAGAAAAACCTCTCAATCACTCATTCATCTAGAAGATGGAGGGGGTTAACGAGTATTCTTGGTCTCGCATTCTCAGCATCAGTTATGTATTCTATTTCATCAGAAATACAAATTTATATAATCGTTTTTATATGTATTTTAATCACTATGATTCCTGATTTGATATCTAAGGATGAAAATCATAAATCTAGAAAAGATTTTATCAAGAAACTCGATTTAGTTGAGGAACAAGTCCTATTATTGCGAAGTCAAGGATTTTCTCTTGAGCAAGCCTCATCGATATTGAAGAAAGCTAGAGAAGATTGTTGGAATGAACCCGAAAAGGGTCTCACCGCAATTTTGCTCGCTGAAGAAGAAATTGAAAGAGTCAAAGCTTTGACCATTGATCTAGATGACATTAAAAAAGAAACACGTCTTTTCATGAAGAAAGCAGAATCAATCGCTCCCGGAGTTCATGGTCCAAGGAAAGCATTTGAATCTGGACAAAAGGAATCCGATTTCGGTTCATTAAGAGAAGCAGAAACTCTTTTCCGACTCTCAAAAAAGAGATCAGAGATAATAATTCAACATTGGCAAAATGCGATTGATGAAATTGAAAGAGCTGAAGAATTAATTTCTTTTGTAAGTGGTATCACATTAGACTCAATAAATAGTATAATTGATTCTGCTAAGGAAGCACTCGAATCAGAAAATCCTGTAGAAGCAATAAAAATAGCCTCCTCAGTTCCCGGTCATCTTGAAAGTTTGGAATCCACGACTACAGAGGCTAAAGAAGCAATTATTGAAGCCGAAAAAGCAATTCAAGAGGTTGAAGGTAGCTTCTCAGTAAGTACCAAAGAAAGGCTAGTAGAGTCAAAGGTTGCATTAGAATCGGGCAATTCTTCTCTTGCTAAGGGATTAGCAACAAGTATTATCCGAGACATCAATAAGGTGTCTGAATCGATGCAAAATGTACAACGAGGTCTTAGGCAGAGAAAAAAACTTACTGCAGTTTTTCCTTCTGGTAAATCTGGTGAACAATGGATGAATCAATTGGAAGATATTGAAACTAAAGTGAACTTAGAACAATGGGTTGAAGCATCTGACCTTCTAGAATTACTCACAAAAAATCTACAAAAATATGAAAAATCAAAGTCAGAAGCCATGGAATTATATTCATTTGTAGAAAGTGAGTGGATTGATCTAAGAAAAAAACTTGATTCTTCCCAAATCAAGGTTAATGACTCAATGCGTATGAATGCTGAGAGTAAACTTTCTGAATCTAAGAAGTTTTTAGAAGAGGGCGATATAGATTCTACACTTTCTTCATTAGGGAAAACCGATGAAATTATGGAAAATCTTAGAAGAAGAATCTAAGATTTATTTTTCCTTGCACAATATGGGCAATAAGAGTCTAATTTATAATTTTCAGATTTCCTCTCTTTTTTTGTAAGTGGTTCTCTACAGGCAAAGCACATTGAATATTCTGTTTCATTTAATTCGGTATCGACTGCTACTCTTTGATCGAAAACAAAGCAATCACCTTTCCAATAAGAACCGTCTGTTTGTTCAAAATATCCTAAAATTCCCCCTTCTAGTTGTTTTACATTCTCAAAACCAGCATTCATCATCACTACTGATGCCTTTTCACACCTAATTCCTCCCGTGCAATACATCACTATTTGTTTTGTTTTATATTCTTCAGGTAGATGAGAAATAGCATCTGGAAAATCTCTAAATGTAGATAAATTTAAATCTATTGCATTATCAAATATTCCAACTCGGGTCTCATAATCATTTCTTGTATCTAAAATAACTACATCTTCATTCTTATCTAACATATTTTTGAAATCTTTAGGGTTTATATTTGGAGCGGTGAATTCAGATGGCCTGACCTCATCTAATCCTAATGCAATAATTTCTTTCTTTAGCCTTACAAGCATTCTTCGAAATGGTTGGTAATTTGTATAACTTATTTTCAAGGGAATATCTACAAATCTTTTGTCAGATTCGAGGAATTCAATATACGAATCAATGGCTTCCTTTTCTCCAGCAAGGAAAAAATTAATCCCATTTTTACTTAGTAAAATGGTTCCCTTAAGATTAAGCTTTTCACAAATAAATCTGAATGGCTGCCTCAGTTCATCTCTGTCATCCAAATCAACAAATCGATATCCTGCAATATTCACGATTTCTCTATTTTCCATTGCAAACCCTCAGTATCATTTTACCAATGATAAATCTTTACTTTTCGAAGAAATTTCTTCAGACAATTTTTCTAAGAATTCATTTAGGGGTATATCTTTGCATTGTTCGCCACTTCTTGGTTCCCCTTTCCGATCAATTCTGATTGAAACAGTTCTTTGTTTTTGTTCATCTTCTCCAAGAATTAACATATATGCGGGGCGCATTTTTCTATGCATACGAATTTTTTTCCCAATAGTTGCGTCTGAATCATCCACAGATACTCTAACTCCAATTTCTTCTAAAGATTTCTCGACTTCCCTTGCATATTTTTTTTGTTTTTCTGAAATAGTAATTATCTGGATTTGCTTTGGAGACAGCCAAGTCGGAAAGTTCCCTGCCCAATGTTCTGTTAAGAATGCGACAAATCTCTCATGAGTTGATAGTGGTGCCCTATGTATAACAAAAACTTCACCATTTTCTTCTCCTTTTTCATCTTTATATGTTAATTGAAAACGCTCTTTAGCAGCAAAATCAAGTTGTATTGTTGACATTGATTCTTCTCTCCCTAACGCGGTTGTAAATTGAATATCAATTTTTGGTCCGTAGAATGCGGCTTCGCCAATAGCTTCAACATAGGGTACTTCCAATTCATTCAAAATTTTTCTTAGATGGTCTTGTGTTGAATTCCAATTTTCGGTTTGCTCTATGTATTTGTCTGTATTTTCAGGATCCCAAAGAGATAACCGGAAATGATAATTCTCGAAACCAAATGAAGAATAGTAGTCTTGAACCATTTTGATATTACTTGCAACTTCTTGTCCAACTTGGTCAAGAGTACAGTAGATGTGTGCGTCATTCATCGATAACATCCTAACTCTCAGTAGGCCGGCTAAAGTTCCTGACATTTCATTTCTGTAAACCGTTCCATATTCTGCAATTCTCAAGGGGAGCTCTCTATATGACCTCTTTTTGTTACTAAACACTAAATGATGCATTGGGCAATTCATAGCCTTCAGATAATATGTTCCATCATCCATTTCCATGGGCGGATACATGCCTTCCGCATAATGTGGAAGGTGTCCACTGCACTCGAATAATTCTTTCTTTGCTAGAACTGGAGTTGTTACTCTATCATAACCATATTTCTCCTCAGTCTGTAAAGCATATTTTTCTATTTCTGATTTTAGAATTTCGCCATTTGGCAGCCAAACAGGCAATCCTTTCCCAATCATTTCATCAATCATGTAAAGTTCCATTTCTTTTCCAATTTTTTTATGATCTCTTTTACCCGCTTCCTCAATTTGTCTTTGTCTTTCTTTCAATCCTTCTTTACTAGCATAACACATGCCATAAATACGAGTCAGAGGTTCTCGATTCCTATCCGCGCGCCAGTAAGCCTGGCTTGTACTTGTTAATTTGAACCATCTAAGGTGAGACGTAGATGGCACATGGGGGCCTCTGCAAAGGTCTACAAAATCACCTTGTTTGTAAGCGGTTGAACCAACTTCATTTCCAATTTTTTCATCCATAATTTCTATCTTAAATTTATTTTCTTTGAACAATTCTCTTAGCTCATTATTATCATACTCTTCTCTCTGAATAGTAATATTTTCTCTTACAAGTTGATTCATTCTTTTCTCTATATTTTTAAGATCACTATCTCCGATTGGATTCATATGAAAGTCATAGTAGAATCCATGTTCAATTGGTGGACCTATAGTAGGTTTAGCTTCAGGAAAAATCTCAACAACAGCCTGTGCAAGTAAATGTGCACAAGAATGCCTGAGAATATACAATCCTTCTTCTGAATCGCCCAAAATAGGTTCAATTTTACAATTCTTATTGACGATAAATGACATATCTCGTTCTTCACCATCAATATTTGCAGCGACGGCACCGCTTCTTTTCCCATATACATTCAACAATATGTCTCCGGCAGTAATTCCGGAGACATATTCATGAGTTTCTTCAGTATTGATTTGTACTTCAATCATTGACATACACTGGTCTCCGTAATTACTCCTGACACAACGATGATATGAATACCTTGCTGATTAATATACAAATCAAAATGTTATTTCAGTGTAAATTGTGTTCCCGCTAAACTATTTACCATTTCCTTTATATCATTAAGAGAGCCAATTACTGCTCTCTGTCCTGTTCGTTCAACAAACGTGCAAGCAGCCTCAACTTTCGGCCCCATTGAACCACTATCAAATGTATATTGGCCAATTTTTTCGGGCGTAGTTTTTGAAATAATTTCTTGTGAATCACTACCCCAATCAATGTATACTCCGTCAGTATCTGTAGCCATGATTAGTAAATCAGCATCCAATTCAAAAGCTAGTAAAGAACTTGCTTTATCTTTATCAATTACTACCTCAACACCTTCCAATTTACCTTTTTCAACATAAGATGTGGGGATACCTCCTCCGCCAGCACATATTACCACAGTTCCCTTTTCTAATAACCAATGTATTGGTCTCAACTCAAAAATTCTATGAGGTTCGGGTGAAGGAACAACTCTTCTCCAATATTCACCATCTCGTTTAATATCCCAACCTTTATTTTCTGCTAATTGTTCAGCATCTTTCTCAGAATATACCGGCCCAATAGGTTTTGTAGGATTCGAAAAGGCAGGGTCTTCAGGATCTATTTCCACCATTGTTAGAATAGAGGCTATAGGTTTTTCAATTGGTAGTAAATTCCCCAATTCTTGCTCAATCATATAGCCAATCATTCCTTGGGTTTGTGCCCCTAAAATATCAAGTGGATATTCTTCAACTTCTTTGTAAGCGGCGGACTGTAATGAGAGTAGACCTACTTGGGGTCCATTACCATGACTAATTACTACTTCATGTTCCTCAATAATTGGTGCTAAAGCTCTTGCTGCTATTCTTATATTCTCTCTTTGATTATTTGCTGTCATCTCTTCTCCTCTACGAAGAAGAGCATTCCCACCAAGTGCAATTACGATGCGCATTACAGTGAACCCATAGGCTGTATTGATATTAACACACGCCCTTTGCGAGTGATATGGTACGTATCGGCCTACTTGTTAATCCGGATGCAGGTTTGGGTGGCAGATTAGGGCTCAAAGGCTCCGATGGCCAAGCAAAATATGCACGTTCAATGGGTGCAAAAGATAGGGCAGGTCCTAGAGTAAGAGATGCATTAAACTATTTTAGTAAAATTTATGATGATAAACAAGAGGTTCAATGGTTCACAAGTAAAGGTAGAATGGGTAGTGAATGGATACCCGAAGGGATATCAATAGGTAATTTTAATTTAATACACGAATCTTCAGGAATTACAAATCCATCTGATACATTCGAGTTGGTATCTCTACTAATCGATTCTAGTGTAGATTTGATACTATATGCCGGTGGTGATGGAACGACGAGAGATATAGTTTCTACTTTAGATTCTCACAATAAATCAATCATACCTGTTATTGGTATTCCATGTGGCGTAAAGATGCATTCTGGATGTTTTGCTTCATCTCCTAAAGCAGGGGCCGAAGTACTTTCATCATGGATGAATGGAGAATTATTACTATCTAGTACAGAAGTTCTTGATTTAGATGAAGACAAGTATCGAAATGGCGAATGGGTAGTTAGATTGTATGCTGAGGCTAAAACACCGGCATCTCCAAGGTGGATGCAAGGTGCAAAAATGCGAGTGGAGGCAACTGGTGAAGAAGAAATTCTAGAAGGACTTGCTGATCATATTCAAGAGTTATTAATAGATGATAAGAGACTCATTATTTGGGGCTCTGGTGGGACATTAAGAACAATTTCTAATATGATAGGATTTGAAGGTACAGTGTTGGGAATCGATGCTACATTAGGAAATAAGCAGATAGGAACCGATCTTAACGAAGATCAGCTAATTGAAATTCTTTCTTCACATAAAGGTCAAGTGTCTTTGCTTCTGTCTCCTATGGGCGGCCAAGGATTCCTTATTGGCAGAGGCAACCTACAACTATCTCCTAGCGTTCTAAGAAAAATATCGATTGATGAAATTTTAGGTGTAGTCACCCCTGCTAAATTAATTTCTGTTCGTCGTTTGCGAATAGAAACTGGGGACAAAAAATTAGATGAGAAATTTTCTGATAAGAAATATATGAAAGTACTACAAGGTTACAGAACTACCAGAGTTTTACCTATAATAGTCGATTGACTCAAATTTTTTCACCTATTGAGGCTTTCAAGAGCCCCAAAAAAGGAGGGCTAGGCCTTCCAGGCCTAGATTTAAATTCTGGATGATATTGTGTCCCAACGTAATATGGATGATCTTCTAATTCCATAATTTCACATCTCTGCCCTGTTTCATCTTTACCTACATAGATTAATCCCGCCTTTTCAATTTCTGAAATCAATTCTGGATTCACTTCGTATCTATGTCTATGCCTTTCGTCAACGTAAGATTGATTTCCATAAAGTCTTTTTATTTTACAATCTTCTACTAAAAATGGCGTTGGTTTTGTACCCAATCTCATTGTACCGCCCATATGTGTCTTTGATATCTCTGGCATGAATACTACCGCTGGTTGAGGAGTATTCTCGTCAAATTCTGTGGAATTTGCCTTTTTCATACCCAATACATTCCTACAGAACTCAATTGTGGCTATTTGTAATCCTAAACATACCCCTAGATAAGGTATTTTATTCACTCTAGCATATTCTGCTGCCTTTATTTTCCCTTCAATTCCTCTAATCCCAAAGCCTCCAGGGACTAGTATCCCATCAGACATTTTTAGATTATCCCATGCTTCTTTGTATTTCTCAAGATTTTCTTGCTTTATTTTTTCATCTAAATTCTCTGCCTCAATCCAATTAATTTGAAGTTTACGGTTTACTTCAAATGACGAATGTTGTAGTGCTTTGATAACGCTAAGATACGAATCAGAAAGTCCAGTATATTTCCCAACCATTGCGATTTGTACAACTTCGTTGAGATTATCTACAGTTTCAGCCATTTTTATCCAATCATCTAGTAGAGGTCTTGATTCGGGTAAATCAAAACTTATTTGCTTTGAAAGTACATTACTAACTCCTTGCTCATCTAATAAAATTGGGATCCGATATATGTTTGATACATCATGAGCCGAAACAACTGCACCAGGAGAAACGTGACAAAAAGCTGCTAACTTTTCTCTTGTTTCGTCATCTAATGGATTTTCAGATCTACAAACTAGAATATCGGGAATAATTCCAAGTCCTCTTAGCTCTTTTACAGTATGTTGAGTAGGCTTAGTTTTCTGTTCTCCTACTGGACCCATCACAGGAACTAAACTTACATGCACAAAGCAGATATTGCTTTCTCCAACTCTAAATTGAAATTGTCTTAATGCCTCTATGAATGGTGCACTTTCAATATCTCCAACAGTTCCTCCTAATTCAATTACGCAAGCGTCAGGAATATTTTTTGTCCCATCACTTGGCGTGTTTGATACTCTTTCAATCCATTCTTGAATTTCATTTGTTATGTGTGGAATCACTTGTACTGTTTTTCCTAAATAGTCTCCCTTCCTTTCTCTTTCAATTACAGATTTGTAGACCTTTCCAGTGGTGATATTATGATCTTTAGTGAGAGAGATATCCAAGAATCTTTCATAGTTTCCTAAATCCAAGTCAACTTCGCCGCCATCATCTAAAACGTAAACTTCACCATGTTCGAATGGTGACATAGTCCCTGCATCGCAATTGAGATACGGGTCAATCTTTACAGAAGTGACGCTCAGTCCTGCGGATTTTAGCAATACTCCGATACTGCTCGCAGTTATCCCTTTACCAAGTCCTGATAGGACGCCTCCCGTGACAACAACATACTTCATTCAATCAACGGGGTTTGAAGCCAACATACCTTGCCTATCAACATTCCTTAGACTTAGTCCAAAAACTATCTTTGCTAAGTCTAAGTATCTCCATCACTCCGGTCGACTATGGTTGTACATGTGGGCGGCCGAATATTAGTCACAGGAGCCCTTGGCCAAATTGGTACCGATTTAGTACAATCATTAAGAGATATTTATGGTTCTGACCATGTTATCGCCAGTGATATTAGAGAAAAAAAAGGTCATCCATGTATTCAAAACGGGCCATATACCAATCTAGATGTTTTAGATAAAGATGGAATTTTCAAACTAATTATCGAAAAAGAAATTAAAATCATCTATCATTTAGCTGCGATACTCTCCGCTAAAGGACAGGAGAATCCAGATTTATGTGAATTAATTAATGTAGAAGGAACGAGAAATATTTTGGAGGCAGCGAGAGAATTCGATTTACGTATTTTCGCCCCCTCTTCTATTGCTGTATTCGGTCCCGATGCACCCAAAAATGCACCTCAAATAACTCCATTAAATCCTACAACTAAATATGGAATGACTAAAGTCGACTGTGAAATATTAGGGATGATATATCATGAGAATTATGGAGTTGATGTTAGAGGAATCAGATATCCTGGACTAATATCTTGGAAGTCACCCGTTAGTGGTGGGACTACTGATTATGCAGTTGATATATTTCATGCTGCACTTTCAGAAGAATCCACATATGACTGTTTTCTCAGTGCCCAAACACGTCTTCCGATGATGTATATGGATGATGCAATAAGGGCTACAATATCATTGATGGACGAACCGATTGATTCACTTAGTTCAGCACGTTGTGGGTACAATATTTCTGGAGTTTCCTTCACTCCTGAGGAATTAGTATCTGAAATTAATAAGAAATTACCAAATTTTGTTTGTAGATATATACCAGATATCCGCCAAAATTATGCTGATTCCTGGCCCGATTCCATAGATGATCAGATTTCAAGAAATGATTGGAACTGGCAATCAAGATTTAATCTAGAATCTATAGTCAATGAGATGCTTACCAACTTAAAATAATTTTAATTGTCTTCAATTTGGTTACTCCAATCAGGAGTTTCAGGCCCCTTCTTCGCCCACAGTACATCGTCAATCCTTAAGATGCTAATTGCGGCCTCTGTAGCTCCTGAAATGGCATACTCTGCAACAAATATTGGATCAAAGATTCCTTCTTCAAACATATCCATAATTTCCCCCGAGTTTCCATTGAGACCAATCCAAGGTCCACTATCTTCTTTTTTTGCTTGAGCAGCTGAGAGAGACAAAACAATATCTATCGGGTCATATCCTGCATTTTCTGCTAAAGTACGAGGGACTATCTCAAGGGCAGCAGCATATCCTTCAATGGCCATCTGTTCTCTACCCGATTGTGTCGTTGCGTATTCTCTAAGTTGTCTAGCCAAGTGAATATGTGTTGCCCCTCCACCTGGTAGAATATTGCTTTCTTTGGTTAATCTATGGCTAACTCCCAAAGCATCGTCAAAGGCTCTACTTACTTCATCTCTAATTTCGGGAGTAGAACCTCTAATGACTGCAGTCATCGCACCACCAAATTCTCCCTCTATCCTTGTATAATTTATCCCGCCAATATTTTCTTCCGAACGTGATGAATATACTCCAATATCATCTTCCGTAATTTTTCTAATATCTCTAACCAAATTTGTTTTTGTTAATCTTGATAACCTTTCAAGGTCGTCCCTTTCGAATCTTCTATAGGCTGTAATCCCAGCATCTGAGAGTATTGGAATTGCTTCATCTGCTATCCCATCTCTAACTATTAGTAAATCTACATTTAAAATTTTAAGGCGATTGACTATTTCTTTTAGATATGTCTCGTTACGAGTTTGAAAATCTTTTAGTACCCCTAATTCATTAATTTCGATTTGGGCATCCAAACTTAATTTTCTTTCTTCAATCCCTCCATCAATTATTGCAACGTTCCCTCCTTTAGAAAAAGTTGAAGTGTTTCCAATAAGTTTTGTTTTTGCTAGGAGTAATGCAGGTAGTAATTCACTATCTAACGCTCTTCCACCTGAAATTTGTATCCTTTTTATCCGTAATCTTTCTAAGTCTTTTCCACCTTCTTCATCAACTAGTGCTTCTGCTGCAATTAAGGAGATTTCAGTCAGATGTTCAGCTAATAAAGAATCTATTTTCCCTTGTAATGAGGTCTTAATTACAGATGCTTTCAAGTTCCTATTATTTGCCTCACGTGAAATTTTCTTGATTTCTTCTAATGCTTTTATGTTAGAAATTCTGTATCCATTAATGATTATAGAAGGATGAATGCCTGACCTAACTAGTTCCAAGGCATTTTGTAACATTTCAGCCATCAAAATTACTGTCGTAGTTGTTCCGTCTCTAGCTGAACGATCTTGTGAACTCGAGGATGCAATTAGTAAATTTGCAGTCGGATGTTCTACTCTAGCAGTTTCTAAAACGGTAACTCCATCGTTAGTGACACTTACATTACCTTCTTGATCTACGAGCATTTTATCCAACCCCCTAGGCCCCAATGTTGACCTAACGGCATTCGATAAAGAAACAGCGGCGGCGACATTACGGACTAAAGCGGTCCTACCATGGATACGGTCAGTATCCTCCAAGGCAACTTCATGTTCAGCATCTGACATATACCCTCGCGACTAACTTAACAGATTTGAAACCGCTCCTGTGGCTCTAACATTTCCGATTGAATCTTTCTTAATTAAGAATTTAAATCGAGAGGTTGATAAAGGGTAGCGCCTTCCCACTATACAACCTCAAGTTAAGTAGTGGCAATTATGGACGAAAATAGTAGAGATGATTGGGAAGAGCAAATGCTCAAAGAAATGGCAAAAATGTTCTCTGACATGGGTATGCCAATGGATATTGAGATACTTAGAAACATGCTTTCTCAGGTCCGCGATCAATTCAAGAAAATGGGAATAGATCCAGAGAAACTATCAAATCAGGACATGAAAATTGATATCAATGGAGATTCAGACGAATTTAGAAAAACTATGGAATCGATGTTGAATGGCTCGAACGGTTTTTCCGACTTATTCAGAAATATGGGAGTTAACGTTCAAGTAAATAACCCTACTCCAATAGTTGATGCGGAGTTAAATCTAAAAGAAGATGAAGAACAAGAACTTCAAGTTGATATTTATTCTCATGAAGACAGAATTTATGCAACTGTAGATCTTTCCCACGAATTAGATATTGTTGAGTCTGAATTGGAGATTAACTTGATTGATTCAGGAAAATCTTTTCAGCTGATGAAAACGACTCAATTAAGACCTTTTAAGAAATTTGATTTACCAAATTCTGTAAGTCAGATTGTTGATTGGAGCCTAAACAATGGCATACTAGATGTTACATTCGATATTAAAAATAATATTTGAAATTGGAAGTGAATAAAATGAGTGGACCTGTAATTGGAATAGATCTTGGAACGACAAATAGCTGTGTGGCAACTCTTGAGGGGGGACAAGCAGTGGTAATAGCTAATTCAGAAGGGTCTCGAACGACTCCTTCTGTTGTTGCTTTTAGTAAGGATGGCGAAAGGTTGGTAGGCGTCACTGCAAAAAGACAGGCTGTGACAAATTCACAACGAACAATTCTTTCAGTGAAAAGAGAAATGGGTACTGATTGGGTTCAGAACATTGATGATAATGAATACACTCCTCAAGAAGTATCGGCCTTTATTTTACAGAAGTTAAAGGCTGATGCAGAATCATATCTAGGGCGTGAAGTTACTCAGGCAGTGATAACCTGCCCTGCCTATTTCACTGATGCTCAAAGAAAAGCCACACAAGATGCTGGTAGAATTGCTGGATTAGAAGTACTTAGAATAATCAATGAACCTACTGCTGCGGCTCTAGCCTATGGGGTAGATAAGGACGAAGATCAGACTATCCTGGTATACGATTTAGGTGGAGGTACTTTTGATGTATCAGTTTTAGAAATCTATCAGGTCGATGGCCAACCACAAATAGAAGTTAAGGCTACAAGTGGAGATAATAGACTTGGTGGTGACGATTTTGACCATGTAATAGTTGAATGGATTACAAGTGAATACATGAAATCTTCCGGAATCGATTTGACAAAAGATATGCAGGCAATGAGTCGTCTACGAGAGGCTGCAGAAAAGGCTAAAATTGAGTTATCTGGTACTTCCATGTCTCAGATAAACTTACCATTTATAACAATGAAAGATGGTCAACCCGAACATCTAGACCTTTCACTTTCTCGAGCAAAGTTCGAAGATTTAATTTCAGACTTAGTTGAGCGCACAATGTCTCCAACAAGAAGAGCGATGAAGGATGCTGGAATTGGTAAAGGTGATGTAGACAAGGTAATTCTTGTTGGTGGTTCTACCCGAGTTCCTGCTGTCCAAGAAGCTATCGAATCAGAAGTTGGTAAATCTCCATTCAAAGGTATTAATCCTGATGAAGCAGTTGCATTAGGTGCGGCACTACAAGCAGGAATTATTGTTGGTGATGAGGGAGTGACTGATGTCCTCCTTCTAGATGTAACTCCTCTAACTTTAGGGATAGAAACATTGGGTGGAATTATGACTACAATGATTGAAAGAAATACAACAATCCCGTCTAGGCGTTCAGAGACTTTCTCTACTGCAGCGGATAGCCAGCCAGCAGTAGAAGTGCATGTATTACAAGGAGAAAGAGAATTTGCAAAAGATAACATAACTCTTGGCAGATTCCACTTAATGGGTATACCACCAGCACCTCGAGGAGTCCCTCAAATAGAGGTAACTTTCGATATTGATGCTAATGGTATTGTTAATGTTTCAGCTAAAGATCTTGGTACAGGTACTGAACAATCAATAAAAATAGAGAGTCAGACTTCATTATCGGAAGAAGAAATTAAGCAAAAAATAAGTGATGCAGAAGAATTTGCTGAAGAAGATAAGCGTAAGAAAGTGAGAGTGGAACTAAGAAATACTGCCGACAGTATAGTTTATCAAACTCGAAGAACAATTGATGAGACAAAAGAGAAATTGTCGGATGAAGTTGTTAATCCAGTGCTAGAAAAATTGAAAGAATTGGAATCTTTAATCATAAATGATGAAAAACCGGTTTCAGATGAAGAACTTGATGAAACGAGTATTCAATCAAGAATACAAGAGTTGGAAGAATTAATGCACAGTTTATCATCTAAATTATATGAAGCAGCATCTGCAGAAGTATCTGAAGAAGAAAATGAATCAGATGATGATGGAGATGTAGTTGAGGCGGATTTTGAAGTACTGGATTCCGATGATGAAGATACCGATGAGTGATTGAATGGATCAAGAGTATGCACTTAAGAAGGTTAAATTTGGTGCTAAACCCTTTTTCAGGCCTCGTAATGATCGGATAATTCTAGGTGTATGTTCCGGTCTTGCAAGAAAATTGAGGATAACTTCTACAGCGTCTAGAGTAATATTCTCTTTACTTACATTACTAACTGGTGGAACTTTAGCATTTGTCTATGTTGCCATATTTTTAATATCGCCTCAGGAGTAATCTTCTACTCCTTAGTGATCAACAGATGTAGAGTACGGACTAGGATTCCTGTGGCTCCATGACCAACTGTAGAATTTGACTCTCCCCCCCAAATTCCTGCTGTTCCTGCTATATCTAAATGTGCCCATGGAATCTGAGTTTTCTCTCCATTTTTATCTTTTCTTTCTTGAACGAACTGTTTTAGAAACCCTGCAGCTTGAATAGCTCCTCCCCATCTTCCTTTTCCTTGATTTCTTACATCGGCAATTTTTGAAGAAGTCATTTGTTTTTCAAATGCAGGTAACAGCGGCATTGGCCAGCAAATTTCATCTACTTCATCTCCAACCATCTTTATTCTTTCAGATAACACATCATTATTTGCAAATAATCCAGTTGCTTCATGACCCAGAGCAACTACAATGGAACCAGTCAGTGTGGCCAAATCAATGATGTAAGAAGGATTCAATTCACTGGCCTTCCATAGGCCATCTGCCAGTACATTCCGTCCTTCTGCATCTGTGTTTAGAACTTCGATTGTTTTTCCAGAATATGTTTCTATCACATCTCCGGGCCTATATGCTTCAGCGCTAGGCATATTTTCAGCCATACATGTTATACCATTAACTCGACCTTGATAACCTGTAGCATAAAGAGCTTGAAAAAGTCCAAAAACTGTAGCAGAACCATGCATATCTAATTTCATTTCATCCATACCTGCACTTCCTTTGATTGAAATTCCTCCCGAATCGAAAGTAATACCTTTACCTACTATACAAGGGACTTGCTTCTCAGTATCTAAATTTGGATTTAGCCGAAAGAATACCATACATGGTTTGTGTATACTTCCCTTCCCAACCTCGATAAGTCCATGCATTCCTTCTTCTTTGAGTTTAGAGAAGTTCCAAACTTCAACTTCAACATTCTTCTTTCCTTTGGCCCAATTCTTCGCTCTCCTACCAAATTCTTCTGGATAAAGTCGGTTCGCCGGTTCGTTCCCCAAATCTCTAGCGAGATGTACACCCGTAGCTATTGCAGAAAGTCTCTCGATTTCTAAATCTAGATTTTCTCTATTTCTTTTTGTAGTCTGGCAAACCATTGACCATTCTTTATCTTGCTTCTCATCGTCAATTTTTTCTTGATATTTATCAAATTTATAATTCCTTAGGATTATTCCTTCAGCAAAAGATGCCATATTTTCAGTATTCCATCCTGTAGTAAACCTAACAACAATTTCTCTTCCTAAATTATCTGGTAGATTACTGAAACATTTCGCACCAATATCTCTTGATTTCTTAGTATTTAGTTTATCATTACATCCCATTCCTAAGAGTATTATTTGACATTCTTTTGTCCATATTGATATTATTTCTCCCTCTTTCCCTTCAAAACTATCGCTAGAAATAGCAGATCTCACCGTAATACTTGCACTTCTGCTCAAACCTATTGTTGTATTATTAGGTGCCTTTAGGATATTTTGAAAAAGTGGTATTATCATTATATCCCCAGTACCTAAGAATTCACTCACTGTCGTAATCATGACTTTGTGATTACATCCAATTATACAAAGAATTGTTTCCTAAAGTTTCAATTCTAGTTTGGTTTGAAATTAATTTAAGTTTTTTTTTGATTAAATAAAGAGTTTACTATTAATCTCTTTTTTGACTGATAATATGGCCAACAACAATTTTCGTAGTTATTAATGCCGCAGAGAATTCAGTCAAATTTGTATTTGGAGATGTAGAAATTTCATTTATATCTGCACCGATTACTTTTGCGTTACTAGCACTAAATAACTCCATTATTATTTCATTTGCTCCCCAAAAAGACAACCCTCCCGGCACTGGCGTTCCGGTTGCAGGAACTAGAAAACCATCTAATCCATCTATATCAAAACTGAGCCATACTGGGCCGGATAAATTCTTAATTTGATTTATCAATTCGTTCCAATTTGATTTCTTGGAATTCATTCGAATTAAATCTCTAGCAAACCAGGTTTTTACTCTTTCATCAGTTTCAATTATTTTTTTTTCTTCCGAACAGTAAGCCCTAATTCCTACCTGAATTATTTCACCGACTCCTTCATCCAAAGCTCTTCTAATCACAGTTCCATGAGAATATTTTTCTCCATTTAATTCATCTCTTAAATCCGCATGAGCGTCTATTTGTAAGATTGTTAATTGTTCAAGTTCACCCTTAATTTCTGGATGTTTTCTCAGAGACCTGATTATTGGTAACAACATCCCATGTTCTCCTCCTAAAAAAATAGGAAATTGCTCTCCATTAACCCATTTCAAAGAAAATTTTTCAATACTTTCTAGAGCTTCTGCAAGACTATTAACCTCATTATTCCAAGGCTCTGAGGTAAAAATTTTGTAGCCACAAGGCAAGTCTTGATCTAATAATTCATCATACAATTCTATCTGTAAACTTGCATCAATACATGCTTCCGGTCCAAATTCAGTTCCTTCTCTGTAACTTGTTGTCATTTCGTAAGGAATTGGCAATATTACGATATCATGAGGGCCATTTTCATCCTCTTCTAAGCCTAAGAAGGTCCTCTTGCTTGGCTCTACCATGATGATTACGACTAGTGTCTCTCGATTAATGGCTTCGGGATTGAAATTAAATTTGAAATCATTATAAAGTATGGTTGATAAGTCACACCCATCCATGACATAAATATTGGAGTCGGATATATGGGTTTGACAATTGCACAATTAACTCAAGCCATTCGTCGTAAAGTTGACGAAGATATGGAAACTGTTGTAGCAGAAGGTATTGCAGAACATGCACTCGGTTTTTTTGGTTTTTCAAATCGAATTATTGATAATGCATTAGAGCCTAATGATCGTAATCTTTTTTATCAATTACAAGACTATGATTTGTTGACTACTGAATCTGAAGAGACCACTTTATGGGATGGGAGAGAATGGAGAATACATTATTGGAAATTTAAATCTACAGCGGAGGCATTTGCACTTGCTGCAATGGAGATGCGGGCTAAAAAAGTCGTAGATGAAGATCCTTATGCTGGAATATATGATGATATGCCGGCTAACCTTTGGAAAGAGAGGTCTGGTGAGGAAGATGATTGGGAAGAACCATTATTCTAAACTCTTGATTAGATATTTTGTAATAACCATTTACCACAAAGTTTGAAATATGATTTCCTCTAGAGTTTATTATGTACAGAGTACAAAAATCTTTTATGATTTTTTTAATCATATTTTTTAGTAGTTTTACATCATTAGTTTCAGCAGAAGAAAATGAATCTATTGAATGCGAGATTCTTACAGATTGGGGAGTAACATATGTTGAAAGTGTAGACATTGATAGTAATTTTTCAACCTATGATTCTATTATAACACATCGATATGTAGTAACCTTCTATCCTTCATTTGGAAATGGATCTACTCCTCATCTAGTTGAAACATCGATAAACCATCTACGTGATAATCAAACAATCGGTGATGAATTTAATTCGAATATAGTTGTGGCAGGTGGAGAAATTGATATTATTCTTCCAGAAGAGCCTATCTTCAAAGATGAAATTGAGATTTCAGTTGAGACTTTAGAAGCATCTTGTAGTAGATTTATCAGAGTAACAAATTGGAATCAGCCAATAGCAGACCATGAAATAACTAGTAATAGAACATGGCAAAACAATATATTGGGTACATCCGAAACCAGTTCTAAATTATTCTTTGAAGGCAGAGGGTGGCAGCAAAGAATAGGCCCCAACCTCGTATCAAACGAATTAGGATTTGGAAGTTTTGAACTTTCCAATTTTGAAAATATGGATATTGAACTAGATTTAGATAAGGTTTGGCTTAATCAGACATATTACGATGAAGAATTAGTTGGGCAGGAGTTTGAAATGAGTGGCAAAGGAAACTTATCCACTTTTCAGGACGGATTGGATATTTCAGTTAATGTAACGGAAGCAATGTATAATCGTACATTATCACAAGATAGCTACACTGAACATTTGCTAATTGATGGATATGGCATATTACAATTGTTAGAAAATTCTGACAATGATTCCATGTTCATAACAGGTGATATTTCATCATTCTTTTTCGAGTCATTTGATTCAGATGGCATTCGCGAATACCAAAATATAAATTTAGAAGCTGATGCTACAAGTTTTATTGAATTTGCAGACGGAAACATTGATCTTGAGTTAGAAGAGTTCAGATACAAAGATTTGTGGATAAATGGAGTTCAAGAAGAGCACCTTTTGAAGTATATCGGTAATGCAGAATTTAATGCCCTTATTTCTGAAGAAGCACCATATATCTATACTAACGGGACCATCGAAAAATTACATTTCGAAGATAGAAATGGATTTATTCTTCATGACACATTAAGAGTAGATGGAACATATGATGGAGATGTTTCTGGTTCATTTGGAATAATTCGATTTATCGACGATAAGGTTATTCAGAAGAATTATACTGGTAATGACTTTGAGGTTAATAAAATTAGAAATGAAAATTGGCTGAATGTTTCTTCAGTTTTCATGATTGTTGACGAAGAAATAAATGCTGAACATAATTTGACATATGAATATATAGTACCTCAATCTTACTGGGAAAACCCTGTGATTAGATATGAATATATTGAAGATAATGGTTCGAAATCAGATTATTTTCCCGAACAGTCTCCAATACAAATAGAACCTGAAAGGCCAGCCGCCAGCTCATTTGAATCATCACCTATTACGAAAGAAACAGGCGTGATTCCTGAGATTCTGATTTCAGGAGATGAAATAATCTTATCTAGAAATTTAGAACTTGTTTTATCTATTGTAGTTCAAGAAACTAGGGAAGTAAATATTGATGGGCATAATGTTGTCGTAATCGACTGGATTGGGGATTACGGAGAAAATACAGAAGCATCTGGTAGTGTAATTAATGAAGGCTTATTGGCCGGATTATTTCATCATGTTAATCGTTCAATAAATTTACCTCTATTGGATAGCCAAGTCAACTTTCATGAGACTCAAGTTTTAGATAAAATTCGTTCACCTTCAATAATTGTTGCTGAAGAAAATACTCCCCCGTCAATAGAAAAAATTCAGTTTAGAGAGGGATTTTTATATGCCGAAGGTGGTCAATCTCATCTCGAAATCTTTGTTGAAGATATAGATAATGATATCATCTCCGTATCTGTAGACATGTCAGAATTCGGATTGGGTAAGGTTGAATTATCGGATAGAGGATTATTTGGAGACAGTGTTATTCATGATGATGTTTGGACTTCACTAATAATCGCAAATGGTCTTGATTTTGGCAATAAAACTGTTGAAATAGAAATTATTGATTATTGGGAAAATGTGTTATTTTCTTCAGAAATTAATATCCTTAATCCTGCTCCAGTAATGACATCTATTAGTTTTGTACCTAATGTCGTGAAAAGAGGAGATATGGTGGATGTATCAATTTCAGCAAATGATGGCCACGGAGTAAACTCTGTTTCATTAGAATTAATCAGTGCTGGTGGCGAATCAGTACCTCTTTCATTGATAGACTCAAGTTGGGTGGGCCAATTCCAGGTTCCATCGAGTATCGCTCCTGGCGAAAGGTTGGTTCCCATTAGATTGACAGATGGAAATGATTCTTCTAGATTGATAACTAATTCTTTTGTAAATGGGGAGGAAATAAGTTCTATTTTGATTATAGAGAATGAGGCTCCTGCTTTTGTTAATTATTCAATTGTTAGAGGGAACGATATTACTGATACAGTATCAGTACCTCAATCCGGTGATCCAATTTCTCAAGTACTGGAAATTGTAATGATTGATCCCGATGGTTTATCTTCTGTTCAAGTAAAAATGGGTAGATTAGCACCCATAGGTGAGTCAAATAACTGGATTTTAATGAAAGATGATGGACTTGGTGTTGATAAAAACGCCAATGATGGAGTATATTCTTTAGAGATTTTTGCCCGATCAAGTTTGCCTAATGGCGAGATAGAAATTTTTGTGAGAGGGACTGATATCTTCCTTTCTACAACAGATTCGGCTGAACAAAGTTTAATAATTAAACTAGATAAAACTGACGAATCTATTTCAGATAACTGGATACTAGACAATAGACCAGTGTTGATCATAATTGGTTTACTAATTGTATTATGCTTATCATTTGCTGGTATTTTAATGGTATTACGTAATTCTGATTTCGATTAGTCATGGTACGAGTGCCGGGATTTGAACCCGGGTTCAGGCGTTGGCAACGCCCGGTGATAACCACTACACTACACTCGTGTGAACTTTGGGAAACCCGAGTCACTTTTCTAAGCGTCGGTCTGAGTTTGAGACAATTTTTCTAGTAGAGATTGAATTTTTTCTCTAGTATTTCTGTAAAAATTGATATCATGACCTACTGGGTCATCTAACCCCCAATCATATGAAATTGGAAGATTGGGGCATTCAACTCCACATCCCATACTGATTATTTCATCATAGCCTTTAGTTTCTATTGTATCGATAGATTTAGGAAATTGATTTTTCATTTCAATTCCAAGTTCATTGATTACTTTTACTGCATTTTCTGCTATTTTCTCTCCGGGTTTTGTTCCTGCTGATTGTGCTTTAAATCCCATATTTTTGGCCAAAGCTTCAGCCATTTGGCTTCTACAAGTATTTCCAACACAGACAAATAATATATTCATATAACATCCTAGAGATTATCTGTAATCAAATATACCTCTATAGTATCTTGATATTAAATGTAAAATTAATCTTCACTAGGGTTGAAGTATTGTTTAGCCTGCGCATTAATTATGTCAGAACCTCCGATTAGTCATCATCATGGCAAATCAGAACAGAAAACAGAAAAACCCGAAGCATCAACTGAACAGAAAGCTCAGATGGAACAAGCTTACCAACAGATGCAAAGGAAGTTACGTATCAATAAAATAGATCAGGATATTAAACACAAGATTATGGTATTGTCCGGTAAAGGAGGTGTTGGTAAATCAACAGTGGCTACTGGATTGGCACTTTCTCTAGCTCGTATGGGTAAGAAAGTCGGAATAATGGACATTGATATTACTGGCCCTAATGTTCCAAAGATGTTAGGTTTAGAAGGTTCAGATTTACATGTTGAGAATGGCCGTATTCATCCGGCCATCGGTTCCCACGGAATTAAGGTAATTTCTATGGCATTTTTAATTGAAGATCCTGATAAACCTGTTATTTGGCGGGGCCCTATAAAATTAGGTGCGATAAATCAATTTATTGGCGACGTAGAGTGGGGTGAACTTGATGCTTTGATAATCGATTTCCCTCCAGGGACTAGCGATGAGCCACTGACTGTTTCACAAAGTTTACCAACAATTGACGGAGTGGTCATCGTAACGACGCCACAAGAAGTTGCATTATTAGATAGTAGAAAATCAATCAATTTCGCTAAAACTATTTCTATTCCTGTAATCGGAGTTGTAGAGAATATGAGTGGATACACAATTAATGGTATTACCGATTCAGACACTAAGGTATCAATAAAGGGGCCAAGTGGTAATATGATTGAAACAGTTTCTGATTCCGAAGGAAACTGGTCAATTACACTAGATGTATTCAAGAGTGGAGGAGGCTCAGATGCTGCAGAAAATCTTTCTGTTCCATTCCTCGGTTCTCTTCCTTTCGATCCAGGTATAGTCAGAGGTGGAGATGACGGAGTTCATCGCATATTAGCAGAACCTGATGGTGCAACTGCGGAGGCCTTTGATAAAATCGTTGAAAAAGTGGTTGAAACATTGGAACTTCCAAGCAGTCCTACGGTTCGAATATCATAAATCATCATTTCATAGAAGGGTCAGTTTCTTGATGTATAGTCTTCCCGAGTCATATTGGTAATATGGCAGTGGCGAGTGGTATTTACCTTACTTGGATTACTGGAGCAATCATAATTAGTATTTCTTTAATGCCATTTTTTAAGCCAGATTACGCTAAAATTCGTATCTCCAGTTTTATCGATATGTTCAGACGATATTGGGCTCATATGATAGTTGTTTTTTCAGTTTATTTGTGGAAGGATATACTAGATCAATTAGATAGAATTCTAATGGCCAACACTCAGCTTGACATGACTCCTTACATTTATGCGATAGAAGGAGATATTGTTTGGTGGATACAAGATTCATTGAATAATTCTTTACTATCTTTTGGTTTAACTCACTTCTATGTCATGGGGTTCATGGCTGTGACATTCTCTTCTTTCATATACCCAATTTTCTTTGATGACAGATATATGGCAGATAGAGTTTCATTATCGATGTTTTGGGTATATATTCTAGCTATTCCGTTCTATCTATTTTTTAATGTTAGAGTAACTGGAAACTATATCCCGCAAATGGAAACAATAGCTTATGATTTAACTCCCGAAATTCATAATTGGTTCATACAGATTGATCCGTTTACAAATGGTATGCCAAGTTTACATATCGGCTTGCCCTTCGCTATATGGTTAACTATGGAAAGATGGGACTCAGATGAAAGATGGTTAAGATATAGGAAATTACTACTTTTATTTATTGTAATAACAGCATTTACAATCCTTTATCTTGGTATTCATTGGGTCACTGATATAATTGGCGGGATTATTGTCGCAATGATTGCAGTAGAGATTACAGCCAAAACACATACGCCAATTTGGCAATTCGCTGATGAAAGATTATTTTCAAGAAGATTAGCTCGTGCAATTGATGACCCTAAGAAATGGCTTTCTGAGTCTTGGGTAATTATCAAGGAGTTATTTCATCCCATTCAACGGCCAAGTTCTAGCCAGACAAAAGCGTTTATCGCTGTAGTATTAATCTTGACCAGTGGTGTATTATTATGGGACGCAACCCATCAAGATTTTCCAATTGAAGGAGTTAATCCTACCGATGCTGCGGGTTCAGAAGGGTGGGTGGTTGGAGTTGAAGATATAGATGATGAAATAACAATCAAGTTATGGAATGTAAGTACTCAGAAGGCAGCGATTATTGAAGGAAATGATTGGTTTTCTCCACCTCAAATTGAATTATCAAATAATAATCTCGTACTTTTCAACGATTTTAAATTAGATTTTTTTCAATTAAATAACTCTTCAGTTGAAGTTTTTGAGCCGATATTTAGTCTAATTAATGAAGATAAATTAGACAGAGTTTCTATTATTGAGAATAATCAGGGACAACCTTGTTTAGTTATAGTTAAGAACAATACAATGGAAATTTATAATACTATTAATAATCAATTGCTTTCCTCAAATTATATTGAAGGTTTAACCGCAATAGAAGGAGCCGGCCAATTGTTCGCTTCTGCATATAATACCGTGAACGGACCTATTATTAATGTCACTTCGCCATTTAATCCAGGAATTGAGATTAATATATTGATTGAAAACTTCTCAAATGAATTGAATGACGCATACCTCGCTCAATTCTATGAAATACCTGTTGATTATAATAACTCAACAATTATAGATATCGAAATGGAAGGTAATTTAGTAGTTGTTTTAGTTGATGTTGGTCCACTCAATCGCTTAATACTAGTAGATGCTTTGACCGGTAATCAAGAGATGATTTCCAATCCTTTATGGCCATCAGAATCCCCTAGTATCGAAGGCAATTATATCGCTTTTCTACAGCGACCAATCACTTCCCCTACCGTCAATCTTGAACCTGAAAATTTCAATAGAGATGTTTTCATTTGGAATGTTGAAGATAATAATGAACGTGTCCAAATAACCCTTGATGATTTAGATCAAGAAAATCCTCATGTGCTTGATAATGGTGTAACATGGATTGAAATTAGTGAAAATGGCGATTCAACCTTAGTCATTTATTCATTAGAGAAAACTTTCGAAGAGTATTCCTCTGTTGTCTTACAATCAGCAATATTGATGCTAATTCCATTACTGCTGCTCCTATCTCATCAGTCTGCTATTGAGAAAAGAATTAGTAATTAAATTTCAGCATATCTAAACATTTCTTCTAGAGAGTGTCTTGCCTTTTCAATAACTTCTTGTTCTAAGTTAATTATTTGTTCCTCTCTCGGGTCTCTCAATGATTGGAGTATATCTTCCAATAGAGTGGTCTTCATGTGTCTGCACATTACGCAGGCTCCAATAATATTCATTTCATCATTAGTTTCCGCTAACACTCTATCAGCAGTCCCACATTCAGTAATTAACATAATATTATTTTTCCCTTCTTTCCCCAATTTAATAGATTCTTTTATCAGTACTTCACTACTACCTATGAAATCACTCTCTTCTAGAACATCTGCTGAACATTCAGGATGACTTAGCACCTGAAGATCAATCCCTGCCTCATTCGCTCTTTCTCTCCACGATAGAATCTTCTCACCAGTAAATAATGCATGAACTTCACATACACCATCATAAATGATGACATCTTTCTTTCCAACTAATGACTTTTGCAAGTGCTCACCCATAAATTTATCTGGAACAAAAATTAATTTTTCTCCTGGTAAATTTTCACATATTTTTAGATAATTACTACTTGTAACGCATACATCTACTTCGGCCTTTACTTCAGCTGTGGTATTGATATAGCAAGCCACAGGAACTCCAGGATATTTTTTCCTTAATTTTCTCACATCTTTTGCAGTAATACTTTCCGATAATGAGCATCCTGCTTCTGGCGAGGGATGTATAACTAATTTATTCGGACTGAGTATTTTCGCAGTTTCAGCCATAAATCTAACACTAGAAAAAAGAATAATCTGTTGTTTAGCGTCCCTAGCAGATTTAGACAGTGAATAACTATCTGAAACTTCGTCGGCTACTCCATAAATGATGTCCGGTGTTTGATATGAATGAGCTATAAGATAAACATCTTTTTCTTTTTTAAGTTCATTAATCTCTAAAGTATATGCGGCTATTGTCTTACAGTGTTCAAGTGTCCATCTCTCAGGCTGCTTTATTGCGTTGATTAGCCTCTCCGCTTCTTCTTCGATTTTCTCTTGGGAATATATCTTAGGAATCACTTTTCCCTGAGATTTAGGTGCTGCCGGTAGGTCCATAGACATGTGATTTCACTCATTGGTCAGGTTTAACCTCTTTCAAGGTATGTCATCTCCGGTACACATGGGTGTTGAGTCGGTGCCGTTGTGGAAGCCTTCAAAAATGATTCATCAAGGTGCCGAAGCAACCGTATTTTCAGGGTATTGGATGGGGGAGAAAGCTATCTTCAAAAAACGCAATCGTCGCTCATATCGTCACCCAGATTTAGATAGGCGATTAACACGTCAAAGACTTTCAGTAGAAGTCAGGGTATTAAGAAAATTGCATTCTACTACAGTTCCATCACCCTCGCTATTTGACGTAGATATAGATGAAGGTTGGATTATTTTATCGGAAGTAGAAGGTGTAACTTTGTATGAATCTTTGTTAAATGGTGAATCTAATTTTGAACAGATTAAGAAATTCGGTGGCTTAATACGCCAATTACATGAATTGGGAATATCTCATGGAGATTTGACTACACACAATGTCATAATAAATGATGACGGAGAATTAACTTTAATTGATTTCGGGCTTTCTAAAATTTCACCTGAAATAGAACATTTAGGTCTCGATCTACAAGTTCTACATGAATGCCTTAATGCAAGCCATTATGAAGAAAATAGCGCGATCGAATCAATGATTGATGGCTATCTGTCCAATTCTTCTGATAATATTGCTCCATCAGGGCCAGATGTTATTGAAAGATTTAATTCAATTAGAGGACGAGTAAGGTACCATGCCTAGAAAGTTAGTGATTATTATGAAAGTACTATTTCTGACCAGTAACGAAAATAAAGTTATTGAGGCGAATCAGACTTTATCCGAGTTAGGTTATGAAATTGAACAGTTTCTCATCAATGGCTTAGCCCCAAAAATTATTGAACCTCAATCCTCAAAAATAGAAATTGTATCTGAATTTAAAATTCAGCAGGCTTTGGAGTTAATCTCAGGTACTAATTTTGAGAACCATGCTTTGCTAGTAGAAGATTCTGGTTTATTTATCGAATCTCTGAATGATTTCCCTGGTGTTTATTCCTCTTATTTTTTTAGAACTTTGGGTAATCAAGGAATAATAAAACTTCTTGAGAATGAATCGAATCGTAATGCAGAATATCGTGCTTGTTCGATTTTGTATAGAGATGGTGTATATTTTCGTGCATTAGGAAAATGTCTAGGCAGTATATCAACTGAAATAAAAGGCTCAAATGGCTTTGGTTATGACCCAATATTCATTCCAGATTCTGGTGACGGCCGTACTTTTGGAGAGATGCAGGATTATGAAAAGGAATCTAATTCTCATCGTGGAGAGTCTCTAAGGATTCTTTATGATAAACTCAGCCTTCCGTCAAAGTGAAGATAGGGCCCCCACTCCCAGAGACGATATTATGCCTTCCTTGATGAGAATAACTGGTTGGTTCTCATTCATATTTGGTTCTTGCTTGTTTCTTATTTTCCAAGGAAGACTGGATTTTATTTCTCAAATAGCGGGTGGTGTGGTATTATTATCTATTCTAGCAATATTGATGTTTACTGGTAATCAAAAATTGATATCTGCCCCCCCGAAAATCATTACTGAGTCTAAATCCGAAAACACAATAATTACTCAAGTTGAATTAGATTTAGAAAAAAGAAAAGAACCAGTTAATTCCCTTAATGAAGAGAAACTCCAAAGAAGTCGTAAAAAATCATCTATAGTCCCACCACCTTTGCCACCTTTACCTCTACCGGAGGCAACCTCTATGAATGAAGAGGCGACCGAAATATCACCCCCCCTTCCTAATTTTGGTGGTATTAATGTTGGAGCGGTTGAAGGTACTAAACTTGCTAAAAAATTGGTCATCACATCCGATGCTCAATCTGAAATGGAATCGGAAATAGAAAATTTTGTTGATCAACGTAGATCTAGACAAGCAGAAATTCGTTCAACATTAGAAAGGAAGAGAAGAATGGCCTTAGCAGAAAGAAGGGCAGCAAAAGCTCGTTTATGGACTGAAGTAGAAGATGGTGAAGATCTCGCCACTTTATTGAATGATCCAAATCATGGACTTACAATATTAGAAGAATCTGAAGAATATGATGATAGTAAACCTCTTGGAGTATCTTATGTTAGAATTGATAATGATAGAATTTTAAAACTAACCATCCCTTTAGTAGTCGAAAGTAAGAAAAAAGAAAAAGGGCAAACAAAAACAGATACATTGGTTGTAGATACTGATATTCAATTCCCTCAAGGGCTTCCTCCTATGCCTCCTCCACCTGGGCTTCCCCCAATGCCTCCTCCACCTGGGCTTCCCCCTATGCCGCCGCCTCATCTAGAAAAAGAATGAAATTGAGCCAACCGTACTTTCAAACATTCATTCCTCTTCGACAATGCATGAACGATGATATCCTACTAATCGAAAATATTCCAGTTGAAGATACATTTCCAGATGGGGGGCTAATATCAATTTGGACGTTAAATCGTCCAGATAAACTAAATTCATTAAATTCTGATTCTCATAAATCCTTGAAAGAAGCATGTGAAATAGCTGAATCAAACGATTTAATTAGAGTAATAGTAATCTCTGGTGCTCCTCCAAATTCTCCTCTTGAAGGCCGTAAATCAAAACCATTTTCTTTTGCAGCAGGTGCAGATATCTCTGAATTTGTAGGGAAAAATTCAGATGATGTTAGGCCTTTCTTTGAAGACAATGCTTGGGAAAGGGTATGGAATCTGTCTAAACCAACAATAGCAATGATTGATGGTTTTGCTTTGGGTGGAGGTACTGAATTAGCACTTTCTTGTGATATTAGAATAGCCTCTAATAGGTCGAAATTTGGGACGCCTGAAATAAATCTAGGATTGATTCCAGGAGGTGGAGGTACTCAGAGATTATGTAGACTAATTGGATATGGTAAAGCATTAGAAATGGTACTTACTGGAGATATGATTGATTCTGAACAAGCGCTTTCTTATGGCTTAGTAAATTCCGTAACTACTCCTGAACAGCTTAAACAAACTACTATGAAGTTAGCAGAAAATATTGCAAGGAAATCCCCCTATACTACGAAAGTTGCAAAACGTGCAGTCCGAGCCTCACTAGATCTCCCATTTAGCGAAGGTGTGCGGATGGAGAGATCAGAATTTGTGGCATTATTTGATACCGAAGATAAGGAAATAGGGGTTAATGCTTTCTTAAATCGAGAATCACCTAAATGGCTTGGAAAATAGTGAAGATTGTTGTCTAAAGTTGTATAGATTTAATCTCTAGAAACTCGTTAAGCCCATGGGCCCCAAGTTCTCTTCCATTCCCTGAAAGTTTGTAACCGCCAAAAGGTGCACTAACATTGAATGATCCACCATTTACGCTAACCTGCCCCGTCCTCATGCCTTTAGCAAATTTTATCGCTCTTTCCTCATCTTTAGACCATACCCCTCCAGATAGACCATATATTGAATCATTTGCTAACATTAGAGCTTCTTCTTCTGATTTGTAAGTCGTAATCGCTAAAACAGGACCGAATATTTCCTCTTTCCAGATTTTCATATCTGGAGAAACATTTGCGAATATAGTTGGTTTCACATAGTACCCTTTGGAAATACCTTCTGGCATACCCAGTCCTCCTGAAATCAAAGTAGCTCCCTCATTTATTCCAGATTCTATATATTTACTAACACTTTTTTGTTGTCTTAAACTTACCATGGGGCCGCATCTTGTGCTCTCCTCTAAAGGGTCACCTACTGTGTAGGAATTGTTTTTATCTGCTATGATTTCGTAAACTTCATCGCTCATAGATTCAGGGATAATGAGTCTCGTTAGTGCAGAACATGTTTGTCCACTATTTTGATGGCAAGCTCCTATGGCTTTCTTTGCCACTAAAGTTGGATCAGCATCTTCTAGAGCCACATTTGCACTTTTACCTCCTAGCTCTAATGTAACTCTCTTTACGGTAGTTGCAGCTGCTTCACTCACTGAAATCCCTGCCCCTGTTGATCCAGTGAACGAGACCATATCGACCTCTGGATGACTTGACATATAATTTCCAATTTCAGATCCATGACCGGAAACTAAGTTAAAAACGCCAGATGGTAATCCAATTTCATGTAATATATCTGCTAGTATAAATGCGCTTAAAGGTGCTTCTTTTGATGGTTTTAATATCATAGTACAACCTGCAGCTATAGCAGGAGCCACTTTACCTATAATTTGGTGTAGAGGGAAGTTCCAAGGCGTGATGAATGCACAAACACCTATTGGCTCTTTACAAATAATCGAGTTTCTCACTTTTTCTTCCCAATCAAAATTTTCTAGAATTTTTGCATAACTTCTAGAAACAACTCTGGGTGTCCCTACCATTGCTACTCTAGAATATCCAATTGGTGTTCCAACTTCAGCAGTAATTGTTTGAGCGATATCTTCACCTCTCTCCTTCAATGCATTTGAGAGAGCATTTAGAATATCTATTCTTGTCTCTATACTACTTTTTGACCAAGAATCAAATGCAATTCTTGCAGCCGAGGTTGCAATATCAATATCTTCTTTCGAACCAACTGGAATTTTCCCGATTATTTCTTCTGTTGCAGGATTAATTACATCTATACTCCCAGTCCCTATTGGTTGAACCCATTTTCCATCGATATACAGTTGTTCCCGTGTATGCATGGACAGTGCGAGGAGTACTCACTTTAGATATTCACGCATTCTAATAGTGAGTACCTACTCGGATATTTATGACTATTACAGTTGAACATCTATCTAAAGGAGTGTCTTTGGTCACTTTATCCGTAGAAACATCAAGAAACGGATTGAATATGGAATCAATGAAATCAATGTCGGATATTATCGACGACTTATTGGAAGATTCATCAATTAAATCAATAATAATGACAGGGAGTGGAAAATTCTTTTGTTCTGGAGCCGATATTGATTCATTTGCTTCTGCAATTGATAACGGTAGTATTGCCGATTTAGTAAGCGGTTTGACCTCACTCCTCCATCCTATGCAACTGAAAATTCGTGCATCTGAGAAAATCTTTATTGCGGCAATTAATGGTTCTGCTGCCGGTGGAGGGTTAGGTATAGCCCTCTGTGCCGATTATAGAGTATGTGTCCCAGAAGCAAAGTTAGCTGCAGCATTCTTTTCTCTAGGTTTGTCTCCAGATGGCGGTACTACGTGGTTACTCCCCAGACTTGTTGGGACCCAAAAAGCAAAAAAATTCTTTTTCAATAATGAAGTCTGGAATGGTAATAAAGCATTAGAATATGGTGCGGTTGATGAATTAGTGGAATCTGAAGAACTTATTGAAAGTGCTATTAAAGTAGCAGAAAAATGGGGTAGTTGGGCTGAATCAAGTCGTAGATCTACCAAGCAATTAATTGATGCATCAACCTCAACTTTTATGGAAACTCAACTAGAATTTGAGAAGTTATTAATCACTAATTCCTCTTTAACCCCTGATTTTGTTGAAGGTGTATCTTCATTTTTGGATAAGAGAAACCCAAATTTTGGTGAAGAATAAATAAGTATCAGTTTCTCTCAATTTATTTACTCCGAAAATTATAATCAGAATGCAGTATAATGCTGCAAGGTTTGAGATGATTATTGCGATTGAACCAATGATAAATCCATAAACCAGCCACAATAATAATGCTGTACAGATTAAGTATAATGTGGGTAATGAAATTCCTTCATGTTTTTTCTGTTTCCAAACTTCATTTAATTGAGGGACCCATGCAATTACACCGAGAGTCCCTGCAATAATTCCTAATAATTCAACAAGAATATCTGACATGCTGACACCTATATTGGTAAGTCATCCCTTTCTTTCTTGCCATTTTCATCCCAAACATAGATTCCCTTCTTTGTTTTCCGTCCTAAACTTCCTTCTGAAACTAAGTTGTTCAACATAGGATGAGGTCTATATGAATCATCATCAAAAGATTCAGCCAGACTATTCAAAATGTCTCTTCTCACGTCTAAACCTACTAAGTCGGAAAGTTCCAAAGGACCCATAGGGTGTTTATATCCAAGTTTCATAGCAGTATCTATATCGCTGGCTGAAGCAACTCCTTGAGATAGCATCTTGATTGCTTCATTACCAAGTACAACTCCGAGCCTACTGGTGGCAAATCCTGGGACATCATTAACTAAGATAGTCTCCTTACCCATTTCCTGGCCCACTGATTGAGCTAATTCAATGGTTTCTTTAGAACATTTTTCATGCTTAACAAGTTCAAGAAGTTTCATTATTGGAACAGGATTAAAAAAGTGCATTCCGATAACTCTTTCAGGGCAATTTGTAATATTTGCAATCTCTGAAATTGGTAGACTTGAAGTATTAGTTGCTAGTATAGCATGTTTAGGTACTAAATCTTCAATTTTCAAAAAAATCTCTTTTTTGAGATGCATAATCTCTGGAACCGCTTCAATTACTAAATCAACATTTTCCAAAGCCTCTGTAATTTCATAACAAGCTTTTAGGTTCAGGCTCCATTTTTCTTTTTCATTAACTGTCGTCTTTCCTTTTTCTATTCCCTTGTCCCAGAATGAGAATATTTTCTCAACCCCTCTATCTAAACTTTCAGGAAAAACATCAAAGATTCTTGTTTGCCAGCCACTTTGAGCACAAACTTGAGCAATACCTGAACCCATTGTTCCTGCTCCTATGACTGCCACAGTACGTACTTGCATACACAGACGTAATGGTCATAGCCAATAGGCATTGCTCATTCTTCTCTTCCATATGCTGCAAGAGCAGACTGGAATAATCTCTGCCTCGGGACATCATGTTCAAGGAAGCATGTAAATGGAGCGACATCTTTCAATAATTCAATAGCACTTACATATGCTCCATAGATGAAAGGGTCAGCAACCTTTGTTTCAGGTATGTAAATTCCAATTTTCTCTAATCCTTTTCTTGTATCTTCATCCCAAATTGCGTATGTATGATGAGTGAAATGTAAATATGCGGAAAGTCTTTTGATATCTGATCTTGGATTCTCTGTGAAACTATCTAGTAGAAGTGTATCTGGATATCTAATCGCATACAATGCCAATTTCACTTCTCTAGTTGTTTCTTCTCTCCATTCTCTTTTTTCTAATCCCATCCATTTGTCAATCATATCTAACATATTATTGTCATATGGTTTCTTAACCATGTAAAGTAATTTTTCATATTCTTCAGGATCTTGCATTTCTGAATGATGATGTTCATAGAATAATTCAGTTAATCTATCAAAGAAGGGTTTGCACTTTTCTTTATCGAAGGCTAATAACGCTAAATGTTGCATATATTCACCAACCAAAAATCAATTACCTTTCCATTCGCGGTACTGAATCCAATCTTGTTTCATATAATCATTCATTAGTTTGTATTCATCTTCTTCGGTAGGTAAAACACTGATTAAATATGCTTCATATTCTTCATCAGTACCCTCAAATTTTTCCCCTCTAATTGTGTAGTTCTTCCCAGCATAGTTCCCAATACCTCGATTAAATCTGTCAGAAGGAATGAAAAGTTCCGGCTCGCCTTCCTTCCTTGCAGCACTGATTCTTCTCATTTCTTCACGAAGCTCTTGGAAATATAATTCCCTACTCGCTTCATTTAAGTGTTCTCTATCTGCTTCGATATCACTTTCTCTTTCGTCATATCTTCCTTTTACACCATAGACATAGGCCCACTGTGCACTAGTGGAATCATCAGTTCCAAACAAATCTAGACCTGTACTAATCCACTTATTCAGATATTTTTGTAATAGTTCACAAGGGATGACTCCTTGTTTAACAATCCTTCTGAGTCCATTTGCACCTGTTCCTAGGTGAAATGATTCTTCTTTTAGCATGGGTCCCATAGACGCTGCAAGTGGTTTGAATGAAGATGTGCTAAGCATTTTCAACTGGTATTTCCCATCTCTATCTATGAAGTGAGTGAAACAGAAAAAATCAAGCCAATGATCTATAGGTGCATTGAATGAACCGAGAATTCTAGTTCCATCCTGAGCGTTTCTTTCCAATAGTTTTGCAGCTTCCCTTACACCTTGTTCTCCAAAGTAAGTACACAATAAGTAAGCCATTTGCCATCCATGTCTTTGCTCTTCACACATAATTCTGAGAGCAGATTTTTTGTCATATTCAGTAGGTGCTGTGGCTAGAAGATGATTTTGCTGTTCTACGCTTGCAAACTCTGTATCTCCTTGAACACTTACCATACTAATTATTGCATCTCTGATGTTCTGTTGTGGTATTTGCATCCTTCGTTCCCACTTTGGCATACCTTTGAAATCTCCAAACTCAATAGAGTTCCCAGCAGTATCCCAGTCGAATTTAATATCAAATCTGTAATCTCCTAACCAAGATGGGTCAAATCCTATTCTTGTTTGCCACTCATTGAAGTCTCTAATCCAAGCCTCAAAGTTGGGGGTATATCCTTCTACTATTTCACTACCTGACATATAATTGCCGGAGAGATGTTAGTATATGAATAAATGTACATTTAGCACAGTATTTTATTTCCCTGTAAATCTAGGTGTTCTTCGCTCGACATATGATGCAATCCCTTCCTTAGCGTCTTCAGATTGGAATAAATCAGATTGTAATTCTCTTTCCAGTGCCAGATGATATTCAAGAGGTATTTCAATTCCACTTTGAACACTGCGTTTGATATTTCCAATTGCTTTAGCCGCAGCCAATGGCAAGGTAAATTGTCCTGCATAATCTATTACATCCATTCTAAATTCTTCTAAACTGATACTGTCATATATATCGTGAACTAAACTCATATCTCTAGCTTCTTCGAATGAAAATTTTCTTCCAGTAACCATTATTTCCATTGCCCTTGCTTTTCCAACTAGACGTGATAATCTTGCGGTACCACCAGTTCCTGCTAGAACACCAAGAGATACTTCTGGTAGACCAATCTGGAAATTACCTTTGTGTGCAATTCGGATATCCGCTGCCATTGCGATCTCGAGCCCACCACCAACTGTATGACCATTGAGTGCAGCAATTACTAATTTTGGAGTTTGTTCAAGTCGAGACAGAGTCTCATTAGCATGTAAACAAAAGAAGTATTTGTATCTTGGAGATAATGTATTGAGATAATTTATACTTGCTCCCGCCGAGAAGAACTTCTCACCGTGTCCGGTTAGTAATATTACGGAAACATTTCCATCAAATCTAGCATTAAGAATTGCCTGATCTATATCTTCCCACATTTCTCGAGTATAAGTATTGACAGATGTTCTACCTTCTTCAAGTGGTTTTCCATCTGTATCTGATATTAGTTCTATAATGGCTATGCCGTTATCAGTAACGCCATAATTCACTAGTTTGTTCGGCATAGGCTCAAGGTCAGGCCATGAAGTCATGTCCGTCGCAGAGACAATCTGTTAATGAAAGAAACGGAATCATAGTAATGCTCTAATATTAACTATCAGAGTCGCTGAACGATAGTTTTGCTCCACTTTTCCTAACTATATTCCATTGTTCACCTATCTCGTTAGCTTTGACACTGGGTTCCCATATATCTCTCTTCAAAGGCCCTCTAAATGGCATCCTATGAACTAGACGTCCGTCTTGTAATTTCTTTTTTCTCAGCATTGATAGTTTGACAAGCGGCCAGAGAGATTTTCTAAAAATACCTGGTTGGTACACCCATTTCATAAAACTCAACCCTTCTCCTTTCTTTTCTTGGTCTCTCATCCAGTATTTTGCTACAAATTTAAACCCTTTATCGCCTACTCTATTCATTAAAAATCTATTAATCGCACTTGTTTTAATCAGAGGAACAAGTTTCTTTTTTACTTCGACCTCATAATCGCACTCTTTGAGAATTGATTGTGCCGCTAAGACTCCGCTTGTGATTGCGTATCTCATCCCAAAACCCCACATAAAATCCTGTAAACCTCCAGCTTCTCCAACATAAATTTTATTTTCATGAATATATTTTTTCGGCAAACTAAAGTCTCCCTTACCACCGACTCTCTTGATAGGAATTCTATTCAATTTATAGTGAGATTCATACCAAGCGATGGTTTCATTAAGATACCTGCCTGATTTCTTTTGTTTCCTCCATAAACAAGTACAAATTAGCCCCACTCCATCAATTATAATTAGGTATGAATATGCGCCAGGAGCTAATTTATCATTCAATTGAAATGCCACATGGTTGGGGTGATCGGTATGGAAAATTTCCCCAAAAGCAATCGCGCTAGAATCTTTTGGACCCGCTGCAATGATATCGCAGTCGTCTGGATTGACCCTAGCTTCATAGTGTATATTAGCACCGGCTGATATTGCCATTCTTTTGAATCCCTGATCTATACAATGTTCGTCAGTCCCCCTCTCTACAACTCTGAAAGCAGTACCGTTTGATTTTGGATTTGTGATTACATCATCTGGATGAATCAAATCAATGATTTCAAATGCATTTGACTTAAATTCTTCTGGTTCTAACCCCCAGTTCCTCATTTCATCAAAAAAATCATTTTCGCTTGTCCAATTCTCTATTCCTTGGAAATCTCCATCAAATCTCGCTCCACTGTCTTTACGTATCTCATGAACATGAACTTCTTTGCCAGCTTTGGCAAGGATTGTCGCTGCAGCAAGTCCCGATAGCCCCGCTCCAAGGATATCAATCCTCTCTTTCATGTATTTGCGTATGAGGTATGTAGTTTGAATGGTTTGGTCATTTACAATCAAAGAGTTCATCCGATAATTTGTCTTCGAACAGTCCATAAGCGGGTTACTGAGATGGAAAAAGACAAGATTATTATCCTTGTAGAAAAAGAAAATCTCGATCCAGAAAAACTTCGTTCTGTAATAGATGTTGATGGATGCGGAAGCGTGGTTTCTTTTGTTGGTTTAACGAGAGGTGAAGACAACGCAATCAAGGTAAAAAGACTGGAATTTGATGCTTGGGAAAATAAATTACATGAAGTTCTTACAGATATTGCGAGAATTTCTATCGAAAAGTTTGATGTCAAATCAGTTCTAATTGCGCATAGGACTGGAATTGTAGAGCCTTCAGAACCGATAGTCTGTATTCATGTTGGTTCGAAACATCGGGCGGAGGGATTCAAAGCCTGTTCATGGTTAATTGATGAGCTTAAACTACAAGCGCCATTATGGAAAAAAGAAGTTAGATCGGATGGAGAAATTTGGAAACAAGGTCTTGGATAAATATCGAATCAAGATTTAACTTCCGTTTATCTGAATAATGAGTACCATCTCCGAGATTCCATGAGTGTTGATGAATTAAAAAATTCATGGTCTGCTATTGCAGATATAGGGGAGAAAGAAGTAGTCTTTCGCGAAGCAATAGCGACAGGAGTTTTGCAACTATCATCATCTGGTATTGACGCAGTCAAGGGGCGTTCGAAGAAAGGTGATGTTCGAGAAATTTCAACTATTGCTTCAATACAAGCTGTTAAAGAAACTCCTAGAATTCTCCCTCATTGCCACACGATACCAATTGAGGGGTGCTCTGTTGAATGGCAAATTGAAGGTTGTAATCTTAGATGTACTGTTACTGTTAGAACACATTGGAGAACAGGAGTAGAGATGGAAGCATTGTGTGGAGTTAACGCTGGGTTATTGTGTGCATGGGATATGCTGAAGTCAGTTGAAAAAGATTCGGAGGGGCAATATCCTGAGTCTAGAATCAATAATGTTCATGTTCTGAAAAAGAGCAAAGGAGACCAACATAATTGAATGCTGATTACCACTCCGAAGTAATATGGCAACCGTTGATTTGGAGAAATATTTCCTTCAGGCCACAGAATCTGCAGCAATTGCTGCGTCAAAATGGATTGGTAAAGGTGATGGTAAAGCAGCCGATGGTGCCGCAGTTGAAGCAATGAGGGCAGTTTTTGATACCGTCCCATTCGATGGACGTGTTGCTATCGGAGAGGGAGAAAGAGATGATGCTCCAATGTTATGGATTGGCGAACCTTTGGGTTCATTACAAGGAGATATAAATTCTCCCGCAATTGATATTGCAGTAGATCCTCTAGAATGCACTAATCATGTAGCCTATAATTTGCCAAATGCAATGGCCGTCCTTGCCGCCGCACCACGAGGTACTCTGTTACATGCACCTGACTGTTATATGAATAAAATTTCAGGCTCTGCAGAGTTGATGGGAGAAATATCTCTGGATGCCTCAACTTCATATAATATTGAGGCGACTTCAAATGCTTTGGACAAATCCATTGAATCACTAAATGTTGTAGTTATGGATCGTCCTCGGCATAAAAAATTAATTAAAGAATTAAATGATTTATCGGTAAATGTAGTTTTGATAGGAGATGGAGATATCGCGGCGGCTTTGAATGCAGCAGATCCAAAATCTGAAATTGATTTATTGATGGGTATTGGAGCAGCTCCCGAAGGAGTAATTACTGCAGCAGCTATGAGGGGGTTAAATGCACCTTTCCAAGGTCGTTTAATCTTCAAAAATGAAGGGCACAGATCTAGAGCAGAGGAAATGATTGATGGTGATATTGAGAGGTTGTGGGAGCGTGATGATTTATGTTCATCTGATGATGCATTGTTTATTGGGACCGGAGTTTGTTCAGGGCGTACACAAGGAGTCACTTTTGAAAATGGTAAATATTTGGTTGAATCTGAAGTGATTGATGTATCAAGTGGTATTCATAAATTTGTTCGTGGTTCTCATGATAGTTGATTCCGGACTGTCAAAGCGATGCCTTCATTTCCTATAGCCTTCACGTTAGCATGAGGTTAGTATATGGATACTCAACTACTTGAAAAAACAGCAAGCGAACTAGTCGCAGCAGGTAAAGGAATTCTCGCTGCGGATGAAAGTAACGGGACTATGTCAAATCGACTCGAAGCAGTAGGTGTTTCAGCATCTCCTGAAACAAGAAATGCTTACAGGGCCAACCTTTTCTCGGCTAATGGATATGAGAAATTCATTAGTGGAGTGATATTATTTGATGAAACAATAAGGCAAAAGATGCCGGATGGTAGGCCTATTCCAGATGCTTTAACTTCCTTAGGTGTATATCCAGGAATTAAGGTAGACATCGGAGCAAAAAATTTAGCCAACCATGAAGGTGAAAAAATCACCGAAGGACTTGATGGATTAAGAGAAAGGTGTGAAGAGTATTTTTCAATGGGTGCTAGATTTGCTAAGTGGCGTGCAGTTATCGAAATAGGTGACGAAAAACCTTCCGACGCATGTATTTCAACCAATGCTCATGCATTGGCCAGATACGCATCAATTTGTCAAGAACAAGGTTTGGTCCCAATTATTGAACCAGAGGTGTTAATGGCAGGAATTCATGATGCTGAGACTTGCTATGAAGTTACTTCATCTATTTTACAGGCTACTTTTGAACAGTGCCAAATCCAGGGTGTACATATTCCTGGTGCTTTACTCAAGCCAAATATGATAATTGCTGGAAATTCTTGTCCTGAACAAATTTCTCGTGAAAAAGTTGCTCAGATGACTGTAGATTGTTTAACCGAACATGTCCCGAATGATCTTCCTGGTATTGTATTCCTGTCTGGTGGTCAATCTGATGAAGATGCGACAGCACATTTAAATTTGATGAATTCTATGACTATTAATCATCCTTGGCAACTATCGTATTCATTTGGTAGAGCATTACTGGCTAATGCATTGAAAACGTGGGCAACTGGAGATAATGAAGGCAGCCAATCAGTCTTTTTACACCGTTCAAAAATGAATAGTCTAGCTAGAACCGGAGATTGGAATTCAGAACTAGAAAATAAATAGTAATTTTCTATTTATTCATGTCTTTCTTGCGCACCAGGGCGTAATTGCCATACACATATTTCATAACGTCCAGAAAGAGCTCCACCACGCTTTGTAGTTGCAATTTTCATAATATCTTTATCTTTGGATAATACGTTACCTAACTGTTGAGGTGTTGTGCCATGTCTCATGGTTGAGTTAACATGTTCTAATATTTCAGTAGTGTTCGCCTCGCCCTTTGTATCAAGGAATTTTTTAATTTTCTGTCTTAATCTAGTAGTTCTCATATTTACTTATCTCCGTTACTTCTAGACTGTTTTCTTTCATGATGTAATACCCATTCATCGGTAGCCCATTCCGATAAAGGGTACTCTTTCCCAATAACTCCGCTTTTCATAATCCTCCCAATTCTAATTATCGTTGGATCTGATTCTAAGATAGCCGCAATATCATAATTGTCTTCTAGTAGGATACTATTAGATAGCCAATCTTTAATTTCAACCGTATTCCTAGGTTTCTCTGAAAGGTGCTTTTTAACTAAATCACGAATTTTTTCCGCATTCATCAATCTCATCTCTCAATCTATCGGCTTCGACTGCCGGTTCGATATAGGTAGGGCGGCGGGGGGCAATATAACGCTTCTGCAACTTATTGTTCAATTTAGTTACATATTGTTGTACTAATCATGACTTTTTCTAAGTTATTATTCAGTGTTAAAATGGAACTAGTTATTTTTCCAGTAGAAATATGTAACAAAATGTAACTATAATAGATAATTTAATACATACTTTGTAAGTGGTTGATTACGGAGGCGGTCAATGGTGTCAGAAGGTTCAAAATTGGAGGCAATTCCCAGTTTTATTTCTACACCTACAAAAATCCGCAGTAGATATCGTCGTAGATTGCTCAATAGACTATCTGAAGGTGGTGCGACTGTTACAACGCTAGCCAGAGATATAGGGCTCCAGATTCCTCATGCTTCTGCGGAGTTAAGAAAGCTAAGAAATGGTGGGCTGGTCTCTAGTGATCTTGTTGCGGGGAGTCGAGGAGCATACTTACATCTAACTGAATTAGGTTGGAATAGAATTAGATCGGATGAGAGATCTAGAGCTTTAGAAGCTCTCCCACTCCCTTCTTTACCAGGTAAATTTTGTGTATTAGATAAAGATGGTAGTAATATTCTAATGGGATTATCTTCAATACCTAAGTCTCCAATGATTCTCATTCCTGACAGGCCCCCTGATTCAGAAGATAATATCGATGATTCCATAGGAAATGAAGGGGTTCGTTGGAATTGGGCTGTTTTCAAAGAAAAAGACCCTAGGTGGTTTGATTTACAAAGTATGAAAGTCACTCACGCACCTCCTTTTTCTATTGATCCTGGTATAATTGACACATATTCTAGTCAATCTTCTGTTATAGGGATTATTAGAGCCAATTTGATTAATGAGATGAGTCAATTAGCAATGACTTTTGGAACTTGGTATGATTTGCCTAAGTCAAGACAAAGCCCACCTCTTAACGAGAATACTTTCCATCGAGGAGATTGGATTCTAGGGGAATGTCATAAACTAAGTCAAGAAATAAGGCCTAAAGTCCCAATAGTGGCTATACTTCCTGATAGTCTTTCCAGAACTATGCTAATTCGAACTACTCGAATAAATTCTTTGGTGATAGCAAATTTAGCGGGTTTAGATATAAGTAGTGATTCTTACCCTCTATCGTCTCTAGATATATGGATTCATAAGGCACATCCTAGACTTCCTGATAACGAATTGAAAAGAAGAGTACAATCTTTGAAGGATAGAATAATGTCTACTAGGAAGGTTAGAACTGATGATTCTACTTGGAGAAAATTTAGAAGAGATTGGGGGGCAAAAACTTTCACAACTGATGAGTCGAATATAAGAAATTTAGATACGAGAAATTTAGGTGATTCTGCTGTTGAATCATTGATGAGTTGGGTAATTTCTGATGAAAATCGCCCATCACTTATTTTAGAAATTAACGAAAACATTTCACAATCAATCAAATCATCTATAATTATTCATCCTAAATTAAGAATTTTGATTAAGGAAAAAATATGTCCTACAACAAAATCTTCAAATCTTCTATATAATGATGTTCTAAGGCCACTTCCTTGGCTAAGGCTGAAAACTTCTAATGATGAAATTATCTCTCTTAAATTGATTGATAGTTTACCTAGAATTGTTGTAAATGATGATATTCCTTCCTCCTTAGAAATTAATCCTTGGACGTTAATTGGTGTAAATAAATCTCATAATTTTGAATCAGAAGAATTAGACCCAGGGTACCTTTCAATGGTCAATTCTGCGATTTCTCAATTCCCAAATGGTAACGAGGAATGGGCAAATCAGATGGAAGCAAGATACCCGTTGGCAGCATGGATAGCTTCTCCTAAGGCTACTAGATGGCCAAGATGGCAGCGGCTGAAAGATAGATTGTCAATTGAGTGGTTGGTTTTATTTGACATTGATCATATTCCTCTGAATAGACTTGCAGAACTCGCCGATCAGGCAAACGAAGAGATTCTCGATTATTTTGCAAAAAAGTTAGGACAGAAAATCAGAGAAGACAGCCAAACTGCAATTAGAACACGTCCAGCTGTAGATTTCATAGAAGCTTCATCTGGTACTTCTTGGGTTGCTGCACAGTTTTTGTCGAATGCCGCATGGATTCCTGATAATCTTCATAATGATTTAATTAAATGGTCACTGGAGGCGTGGATTTCTTCACCTCCAAAGAAATCTCTACCTGCTCTTCAAGGCGTTTTTTGGTTATTTAGTTCTGGACGTAACTCAAATGCAGATTTCTCTCGGACACTTGAAAAAATTTTATTCAAAGCACAGACTCTATCAAAAGATCATGATTTGAAGATTTGGGAATCATTGGTTAATTATTCGATTGATGGTAGAGAACTACCGAAAGAAGAATTAAATTATATTATAGAAAGATTACCTTATGATTGGTGGGCCCCCATCTCATCCGAGATTTTATTGAAAATGCTCAGTAATGATGAATTAAATGATTGGTTATTTTCTTCCTCATTCCCATGGCCTGCTCTAGTTCTAAGGCCAATTGGAGAATCGTCCAATACCCCTGGATTAGAAAACTTATCACATCCTGGATTTAATCCAGAAATTTATCCTCTGCTTGTTCGTCGACTTAGAGGTCGCAGAGTTAGAGATACTTTACCAAGTTCTGCGGATCCGCTATTAGACTTATTAGATGCAATAGAATCTTCAATAAATAGTTCTCCACCCTTACCTGGAAGAACTCATTCACTTTCAGGTTGGTTAGCCCAACCTATAGAGAAATGGCCAAATTTTTCTTCCAAAATTATATTTCAGGGTGACCCAATGATAGGTGAAAGACTACTTTCAAGGAAGACCGGTTTTCACGAAAATATCAATTCAATTAATTTATGATATTATTTTTCTCCTCATTAAATCCGTTTTTTCTGAATCGATGAGTTATTGAATGAATATGTTTTAGAATCTCTGCCCAACTGGCAACACCGAGTTGACAAAACCCCCAGCCGGAGGTGATAGGATGAAACTCGGTACCACAGATATGGGTCTCCGTCTGTCGAAGACCAGAGTGACGAATTGTGAATAATTGAAGAGATTATTCCTCTTAGGATGACCTCTGGCGCAATACAGGCGGTATGGATTATGTAAGGTCCCCTGTTGACCGAAAGGGATGATTCTAGGGACTACCCCATAATCCAACATACGTCCTAGGGTGGGGTCAGGAACCAGAGTGCGAAAGTACTGTGAAAGGTTCCGTTACACCCTGGGGCACACCTTTTTTCCGCAGTTCTCAAGTCATATGTGCTCCTCAGGCTATTCAATGAGTAGTATCGGACTTGTCGGCGGGACCTTCGATTTTTTCCATATTGGTCACCAGAAATTGATAAATTCTTGTCTTAAAAATTGCGATGTTCTTGAAATCTGGATTTCATCCGATATAATTACTCAAAAAAAAGATCCTAGGATTTCTTCATGGAAAGAAAGGCGCGATTTAATTAAACAAAATCTATCTTTAGAACAATCTTCTAGAGTAACTTTTCATGAACTATTGGACGATTATGGTATTGCTTTATCTCATAAAAATGCAACTAAGATATTCTGTACTAGTGAAACACTTTCGACCTGTCAAATTATTAATCAAAAGCGGTTATTAAGAGGTTTAAAACCGTTATCAATATTTTCAGTTCCGCATGAATTATCTGAAGATGGATTAATTATCTCTAGCTCACGAATTAGAAATGGCGAAATAAATAGTGATGGTGAGGTTTGGATAAGCCATAAAGATATGAACTTGAATTTTTATCTGACAAAGGAGGTAGAATCAATGTTAAAAGTTCCTTTTGGTAAATTATTTGAAGGTCCAGAAGATGACCACTCAATTGCCATTACTAATTTAATAAATTTCCTTGAAGATTTTCATTCGCCTATTATTGGCGTGGGGGATGTCACAGTCAGAGCATTACAAAATATTGGTTCTAAAACATCTATCGGCATAATTGATGAGAAAACTAAGAGGGCCGAATGGGATGGCTATAGAGAAATCAATCAATCTCTATATGATAATATTATCCAATGTAGCAATCCACCTGGCGTGTTAACAAAGTCTTTGTTTGATTCTTGTAAAGAAGCAATGAATAATTGGCTAGAGAGAAAACAGACCACGCTTATTCTTGTTGATGGTGAAGAAGATTTAACACCATTATTTTTACATATTTTAGCACCGATAAAATCAGCAATAATATACGGTCAACCAGATAAGGGAGTTGTATTAAGAATTACAGAATTAGATTCAAAAATCAGATGTCAAAAAATGTTATCACTTTGTGATAAGAGAAATAATTAATTCTCTACTTTTGAATTTATATTTAATGCAATACCAAATGCTACCATTGCAATCATTACTGAGTAAACACCGGGGTCTACCCATGTGTCATTCTGGATACTCCAAACTAAGTAGAATGCAATTCCAATTACTGTGAGCCAACTTGAAACAATCTCTTTCCCATTATTTCCTTTGATTAGGTTGTTCGCAAAATCACTATTTTGTATATTTGAAATCCAATTAAAGACATCCTGATTCCTCATTCCAGTAGCAATCATTATGATGCCTATAATCGCAAAAATCGCATCATCTACGATAAATCCATCGTCATAAGGGACAAAAGCCTCTCCTCCAATTCCAATAAATCCAATCCATGCAACCTTATTTCCTGCTTGACCTGCACCACCTCCAAAAATATTGACTAGAGATAATAAAATAATCCACGCACCTAGCATTAATGCAGCAGTTGAAATCATATTACTTGGCTTTGTTAGTGCCTCTTTCCAGTCTGTCTGTACCATGTTTATCAGAACTGGCGACTTACCCTTTTGGTTTAACGCTTTCATTTATCCACTGAACTTACAATCTTCCTTGTAACATATACTTTCCTTGAGATGCTTCTTCGATAAGAGGCTCATTTTTACTCAAGGTCTTAATTGAATCAATGCCTTTTGGTATTGCGGAATTTACTTGTTTACTCCTCCCGCCTCTTCCCTTACTTACATTTCTAGCCATAATTAATCCCAGTGTGTCTAATTCGTTTAACAATGTAGAAATTCTTCTAGGAGTCAGTCCTTCAATATTAATTTTCATACAGGCTTCTGAATAGGTTCTGACAATCTCTCCTGTTGAAATATTTCTTAAGCCATTTTCTTCATTAATTATTATGCAGAATAATACTAATTTCTGATGTAAAGGTAGGGTTCGTAAGACTGGAGTGACTTGGTCGTGTTCAAGTTGTGACTGAGCTAGACGTACATGCTTTGGGTCAACTTTACCTTGAGATCTTTGTTCCGCTTTCTGTACTGATATTCTCAACAAGTCTAAGGCTCTTCTCGCATCACCATGTTCTTGTGCGGCTAAAGCAGAACATAGAGGGATCACTCCTACTTCCAGTGAGTTATTTTTCAATCCCATCTTTACTCTTTCTTGTAGGATATCTTGTATTTCTTCAGCACCATAAGGGTGGAAAACAACATCTTCTTGACTCAATCTCGAACTCACCCTAGGGTCAAGTTCTTGGGTGAAGTTGAGGTCATTACTGATCCCAATAATACAGCACCTAGCATGTTTCAATAATGTATTCATGTTTGTTAAACTGTATAGTAGATCTGAACCGGCTTTTGCTACCAAGTTATCAATCTCATCCAAAACTAAAATATGTACTCCTCCTGCTCTATCCATCCTTTCAATTAAGGTTTCAAGAACTCTATCAGTTGGCCAACCAGTAAATGGAATAGGATAGTCTCCTTTCTGTTTTAGTTGGCTAGCTAGTGTTTGCACTACTCTATATTTTGTATCAACATTTCTACAATTTATCTCATATGTTTGAACTGGATGTCCCATCTCTTTTCCTTTCTCAAGTAATTGACCGAGTACGAATCTTGTAACTACGGTTTTTCCAGAACCTGGTACTCCATAAAGTAGCATATTCGATGGTATATGGCCATTTAAGGCATCAACTAAATTCCGTACTAGAGCATCGACTTCTTGTTCCCTGTGAGGGAGATTGCTTGGTTCAAAGGCATGTTCAAACGCTTTTCGATCTATAAATAATGAATCTTGTCCGAGTATTTTTTCAAAAATATTCCCGTCCATTTCTACTCACCATTGTCATGCACATTCTCCAATGCACTACTGACACACTTTGAGAGGTCGCTCGACAATGGGGATTCTTGACGAGACGCTTAGAGGTAATAAGTGATTCCAAACTAAAGTGAGGTGAGGGTTAGATTTCATCTTCAAAGTCATTATTAAATGAATCAACTCTTGGTTTTCAATTTGTTTAGAAATTAACATTTAATCAACAATTATTAATTATTTTAATTTCACCATTCTGATTAATTTCGATTGCATCCCCATCTTCCAACTGATAAACTTCTTTTGGTAATTCCGGAACTCTAAACCCTTCTGAAATATTCTTTGAACTAGCAAAGTTATGTGTAACTAAAACCAAGCTTTTAGGAAATTTATTTGAGAAATCAATTACATCACTCGGTGTATAATGATAAGGAAATGTCCCTATATCCGGCATTCCCATTTCGAGTATCACAACATCTGCTGATTCTGCTCTAATTTCAATCTCTTCACAAGGGCCAGAATCTCCACAATGCAGTACTTTGATTCCAGTATTATGGGTCAGTTCGTAGCCATGAGGGTCGGTTTCTGGCGTATGACAAACAGGAAATCTTTCAAAACTCCAATTAGTACCGGCTAATTCACACACTTCCTCCTCATGCCAATGTGCCATTTTTTCAACATCGTCTAAGCTTCCTGGAAAACCTATATTGCATAAATTTGAAATCTTTTCTTTACCTCCTGGTCTTAGATAAATTTTCAGGTCCTTTTCTCGTTTTGGGTCGGAGATATATTTTCTTTCCAACATAAAGAATGGAAATCCAAATGTATGGTCTGCATGCCAATGAGTAAATAATAAATATTCTATTTCAGATGTTTTCAAGCCTTTTCTTCGAAGTTGAGTAATTAGTGTTGGAGGCGTATCAATCAAAATTTTCCCATCTATTAGAGTTAATGCATGTAGTCTCCCAGAAGGTGTGAAAGCATTGCCAGTACCCAAGAAGTCGATGCGAATCATGGCTCTCGACTATGTATCTAAGACTTGACTTAATCGCTTCGAAGATGATTGAACTTCAACTCTTCTTCAGCATCTATTCATAAACATGTTTCAACTCGGACAGTATAACCAATTCGGGGTTTCATGATGTCTACAACTAATTCTCAATGGAGTGCCAAAAATCCATATACGTCTTATTTATCAGAAAACTACGTTCTTAACGGCGAGGGTTCAGGCAAAGAAACTCGACATATTGTTTTCGACTTGGGGGATTCCGGTCTTGGATATAAAGCAGGTGATGCATTAGGAGTAATCCCAATTTGCCCACCTGAAACTGTTTCTGATCTTCTCGCTCTGGGAGGTTTCACAGGAGATGAAGAAGTTGAAACAAATCTCGGAGTTTGTAGTTTACGCGAAGCTCTCTCTAACAGATATGAGGTTCATCGAGTTTCAAAAAAATGGATTGAGAATTTAGGCTCGAAAGTGATAACTGATAATGGTTCAATTGAGATAAAAATTGTTGGTCGCGACAGAGTTTCAACATCTGATGGTAGTTCAGTAATTAGTTGGAAAGGCTCTGGAGAAATCAATGATATCCCCTCGGGTTATTCTCAGATAATGTCTCCAAACGATCCTTCAGAAGAACTTTGGAATGAATTAACTTCTGATCCTAAAGCAATGGAAGACTATATTTGGACTAGAGATTATATCGATACTCTCAGAGACTTTAGTAATATTTCATTTTCTGCTCAAGAATTTATAGATGGAATGGACAGGCTCAAGCCAAGACTATATTCAATAGCTAGCAGTCCAGATTATGAACCGGGTACTGTACATTTGACTGTTGGAATTGTAAGGTATAGTTATCATGATAGGAATAGAGCTGGACTAACAACTGGCTATTTATCAGACAGATGTGAGGTTGGTAAGACTCCAATAGGAGTTTTTATGTCTCCTACAAGGTCATTTATTCTTCCTGAAAATGGAGATACAGATTGTATAATGGTCGGGCCAGGGACTGGGATAGCGCCATTTAGAGCCTTTTTACAGCAAAGAGATATTAATGGAGATAGTGGAAGAAATTGGTTATTTTTTGGTGATTGGACTGAATCAGGAGAAAATTACTACAAAGAGGAAATGGATGATTGGAAAGAGCGTGGAATACTAGACAAGCACGACCTTGCGTGGTCTCGCGACGGTTCTGAGAAAGTTTATGTCCAACATTTAATGAAAAAGAATGGTGCTGAAATCTGGAATTGGATTGAGGGTGGAGGATACTTCTACGTTTGTGGGGATAAATCACGTATGGCAAAGGATGTCCATCAAACATTGATTGATATTTGTTCCGAGCATGGCGAAATGAGCCCTGAAGATGCAAAATCATTTGTTGAAGATGGGATGATGAAAAAAGAAAAACGATATTTGAGAGATGTGTATTAATCTGCAAAATTAATGTTCTTTTTCCGATGCAATCATAGTGTGTCTTTGTTTGCCATAATATAATGTTTAGGAGGGTCCTCATTGCGAATCGTGGTGAAATAGCCCTGAGAATTATCCGTTCATTACATTCATTAGGTATTGAAGCAGTTATGATTTATGGTCGTGAAGACCGTATTTCTACACCTGTAAGATTAGCAGATGAGTCGGTTTTCATTCCTCGTGATGATCCTCTAGCATCATATTTAGATATCGAAGCAATAGTTACTGCTGCCAAGGATGTTGGAGCGGACGCAGTACATCCAGGATATGGTTTCCTAGCAGAAAATCCAACTTTCGCAAGAAGATTATCGGAAGAAGGGATTATTTTTATCGGTCCAAGTTCAGATGTACTAAAATTATTAGGTGACAAGATTACTGCTAGAGAAGCCATGGTTAAGGCAGGTCTACCTGTAGCGAAAGGTTCTCCCGGTCCTATTTCTAATCCTGAAGAAGCATCCCAGATTGCTACAGATATTGGTTTTCCAGTAATTATCAAGGCAGCCGCAGGAGGTGGAGGAATTGGAATGCAAGTAGTGGAGTCAGCAGATGAATTTGAATCTGCAATGAAATTGTGTCAGGGTCGAGCGTTATCTGCTTTTGGAGATGATAGGGTATTTCTAGAAAAGTTTATTCAAGGAGCTCAGCATATTGAATTTCAAGTACTTGGTGATGGTAAAGATGCCATACATTTCGGTGAGAGGTTTTGTTCAATACAAAGAAGACATCAAAAAATACTTGAAGAAGGACCTTGGTTATCCGAAGAAATAAGGAATGAAATTGGAGATAAGGTTGTTGCCGGTGCTAAAGCAGTGGGATATTGTGGTCTAGCAACTTTTGAGTTCCTAAGGGACTCTACAGGTGAGTTCTATTTCTTAGAAGTTAATCCTAGAGTCCAAGTAGAGCATACAGTAACTGAAATGATAACAGGGACTGATTTAGTATCGATGGGAATAAGAGTTGCATCTGGTGAGCCAATAAAGTTACTTCAAGATGATATTCTAATTAGAGGGCATGCCATTCAAGTACGCTTGAATGCAGAGAATCCTGTCACTTTGTCTCCCTCTCCTGGTAAATTATGGGAGTGCCACTGGCCCGGAGGCCCAGGTGTAAGAATTGATACTCATGCCCATACAGGGTATGATATGCCTGCATCGTTTGACAGTCTTCTTGCAAAATTGATTGTTTGGGCGCCAACAAGAGAGGAGTCCATTTCGAAATTAAATGCTGCTTTAAGTGAAATAAAATTATTAGGCGTTGATACTTTGATACCCTTACATCAAGCAATTCTTTCTGAAAGTGATTTCCGTAAAAGAAATATTACTATTCACTATCTCGAAAATCACCCAGATCTACTTTCGGGGGGCTAGATTTTGGATATAGTGATTGTCGGTAGTATTGGTTACGATGATATTTCTACTCCTGAAGCCGAAGGTTCAGATCTTCTAGGAGGCGCAGCGACTTATGCCGGTTTTTCTGCTGCTTTCCACAGTTCTGATGACATTTCCAACAATCCAAATATAGGAATAGTCAGCGCTGTCGGTAATGATTTCTCCCCCTCAGATCAACTAAGATTAGAATCAGTCGGTCTAAATTTAGCCGGTGTTGAAATGAGAGATGGAGATACATTCCGTTGGTCGGGTAGATATTTAGGTTCGATGGAAGATGCTGAAACAATTTCTACCGAGGTTAATGTTTTAGAAAATTTCGACCCTGAAGTTCCGAACTCTTGGACAACACCAGAGATTTTGTTCTGTGCTAATACACATCCTGCAACTCAAGTGTCAGTTCTTGACCAATGCCCTAGTGCAGTAATTACTGCTTTAGACAGTTTCATGTTATGGATTAATACTGAAAAGGCCAAATTGTCTGAAGCACTTCGTAAAGTCGATATAGCTATACTAAACGAAGAAGAAGTTTGTGCAATTGCTGATGACGAAGTACTACCTCGAGCTATTAGTTCAATCCAGTCAGGAGCAGCATTATTTGGTGGAGAGCATGCAGGTCCTGGGCCTAGATGTATAATTGTAAAAAGAGGAAGTGGGGGTGTAATTGGTAAATTTCCTTTCGGACTAATTTCTTTACCAGCATATCCGATAAGCAATGTAGTTGATCCAACTGGATGTGGTGATTCATTTGCAGGAGCATTTTTGGCAAATATCTCTGGAAGAGATGGTGCACTAAATGATATAGATGTTATCCGAAATGCACTAGTTCATGCTACAGTTACCGCATCATTTACTTTAGGTGGATTAGGTTGTTCCAATATTTCGAAGTTAGAACGTGGACAATATCATGCACGAGTAGATAGATACAGAAGAATAGTAGGATTAACCTAATTCAATCTTCTAATACCCTCAAGGTGACCTTTTTCATTACTGTTTGAAGTTCTACGCATTTGATTAAATCTTAGAAGTGGCTGTTCAGTTCCTAATTCAGTCGGACTATGTTCCTCTCCTCTCGAAACTCTATTTACTACTCTATCCAATGCATCCTTTGCTGTTGACGACTCAGTAGAATTTATTCTCGTAATTCTATTATTAATATCTGCTTGGTGTTCTTGGTCACTTCTAATCCTAAGATGTTGCTTAGACTGAAATCTAGCTCCTGAACTTACTTCAATTCCATCGGGATCTCCATATTCAGTCGAATAATTTACAGCCTTTCTTTCATAGCTGCGATATCTTGGGACTAGTAACCTTTCAATCAATCCGGCTCTTTTTCTCTTAACTGGCAGTCTCCTTACAGATAGTCTTCCTTCCTCATAAGAACTAGCCATTCTAGATAATCCTGGAAATTCTCCTAAATCCGTGGGTGCAGGCAAGGATGCAATAATCTCTGCTTTTCTATGTAATGATTGTTGTGCTTTTGCCCTCTTTACTAAACCCGGCTTACATTCAATTCTAACTGCTTCATCAGTAGGTTCTGGCAAGGACATTGAATTTGAAAAACTACTTACAGGGCTACGATTCATTCCATTAGCAACTCTTATCATTTCAGCACTTGACATACTTCTTCTTGCATTTATTTCCTCCATAGGGTATTCTGAACCAAATATTGATTCTACAGGCTCACTATTTCGCTGATGATTCTTAGTATACTGTTCAGGTATGGTATTTTTCTCTGGAGAGGAATAGTTTACCGGTTCATTTGATGATGATATCGCAGGTTCTGAATCAAATAGCCCCCCCTCTCCAAAATTAAATCCGAAGATGTCTGTCTCCATTGTTTCTGTAACATCTTCCAAAGAAGATTCTAAGCGACTAATAGGTTTCTTCTCATTATACCAATGTGGTTCATTCCTGCCCCAAGTTTGCTCATAAGCAGAAGGTACTCCTTCTACTTCATTATGCTTCATCTCAGGTATTGATGTACTAAATTGGCTCTCAATAATTGTTTCTTGTTTATCAAAGAACTGCATATCAACTCTTTCAAAATTATTTTGTAAAACATTTTCGCTTATATTAGCAAAACTTTCAACTGCTTGTATTTCCTCTCTAACTTCAGGTACTAACTCATTTACTATAGGAGCGTTCAAAAGTGCTTTAGGAATTACGTTCTCTTTATTTTGGTAACTAAACTCCCTTTCCATACTATTTTTTGCATCTCTAACAGATTGACCATTACTAACTTTTTCAATCATCATGTGAACTTTTAACAATACTTCCTGATCGTTTAATCTTGATTGGATGATATGTCTATCTCCAATATTAGTTTCTATCACTAGTGCTGGAGTTTTGAAGATAAAATGGGATAGAACAGAAAGTCCACCTAATAGAGAAACAGCATATCCAAAAGGCGGAATTAGTATTGTAGCTCCTAGATAGCAAGCCGCCGAACCCCAGACTATTACACCGCTAGGGATTGTTGGAATATCGATGCTCCTTGTTCTTGAGATAGATGCTAAATCTAATTTTATTCCTTTTCTTACATCGTTAGAAAGTATTAGCTGACGCTGGGTTATTTCAATCCTGAACTTACCCCTTACCCCAACCAAAGAGAGGTTGCCGAACGTTGCCGACTCTCCCTCATCCGGTCGGGCATTACGCCCGAACGTGTGCATCCAGCCCGCGAGTTACTCATTAACGATATAATAACTCGGTTTGTTGAGCATAAATTCATGTTACTTATTGAGGTTTTTTTGAGATGCCGTTTTATTGTAAAACAGTGGTCCCGATAATTCTCATCGGACCTGCATCTAGTTGAGTAATAATTATCGGAGGACTGGATTTTTTCCTTGTCCATAGGGGAATTTCCCAATCAACAGTTAATTTCGAATCTTCAATATTCTTTATTCTACCAACAATAAATTGCATATCTACTGCAGCATGTATCACATCACCAATTTGAAGAACTCTTTTTTGAAATGGTGCTTTGTTAAGAGTAAATGTAGAGGATATATTTTTATTCAATACATTTGAATCAGCATGGACAATCATACAGCCTCTATGAAGTGCTTCCTCTCTTAGATTTCTTATTGCTAAACCAACTCTATCTCCAGAAACGGCAATGTCGACATCATCATCCATGACCTGCAAACTGCGAACAATTCCATTTTCATCTGCAGGAAGTACTTGGATTGAATCATGTTTTGATACAGAGCCAGATTGCACGTAACCTATTGCTACCAACCCTACTCCCTTTACATTAAAAAATTGGTCAACAGGGAGAATTAGAGATGATTTTTGATTTTCAATGTTGTCCATGAAAGAATATAACTTCTCGCGAATACTGTGTTCATCAGGCAACTGCTCGAATAATTGCCAGTTCTTCAATCCAGATTGTTCTAGAATAATTCTCACCTGATCAGGGTCTACCCATTCTCCATCTTGAGGATTTATTATTACTAATCCTTCATTGATATTAGCGCATCCAAATGATACACAAATTTCTCCTAATGCGGCATCCACCTTTGATATTTCAATAATTCCTATTTTTGCAACATTTAAGACTGAAAGTAACGGTCTAATTTTTTCAGGATGTTTCAGAGGTCTTAGTAATGAAATAATTCTCATTTCACCATTTTTTTCTTCCTTGAAAACATAAGACTCAATATCTCTGACATCTCCTTTTTTAGCAATTTTTCTTGCTAAGGATTCTGAACCAACGAAGGCAACATTGAGTACAGGCATAATTATCCGAAGAGTCTTCCCTTGTTGAAAGGAACGGTGAATCGAATTAGCAAATTCATTAACTCATAGCATCTCTAGCTTTTTGTGCAGAGTTCCACATTTCTTTCTCTTCATCAGTTTTCGGTTCAAATTGTGGTATATTTATTGCTTTCATATCTCTATCTATTGCAACCATAAAGAAGAATCCAGAACATATTTCTTCCCCCACCCATTCAGATCTAGATAACCTACATGATATTACATGTATTCCAGCAGTTCTAGGTGATGTCCAAACAACTCTTGCAGTAGTTCTAATCACATCTCCTTGATACGCCGGTCTTCTAAATTTCAATGCATCAACAGAGATAGTAACAAAGTTCCTATGAGCAAATTTAGATGCTGCCATTCCAGCAGCAGTATCCATGATTGACATTAACCTTCCTCCGAATAATGTGTCTAGCGCATTTGTGTCCCCCGGGAACACCTCATTTAGTTGAATTACAGGATCTGTTGAATAGGCCTCGTTCATGTCTATCGTCCCTCTCAAATCCTCATCAAACTTGAACCCATCATATTATTTTGAGTTATTTGAGACATTTTCAGACCGTTGTATTCAATCCTAGGTACCGTTTCGGAGGGGTTATGAATATGCCAACCTTAGTTTGGGAGGAGTTTCATTATGATGATCCAGATGGCGGAAAAATCATTTTTTGGCCTCATATCCCTTGTATCCGAATGCCAGTTAAGTTACGTTCTCATTCTAATTTTCATGGTGTAGCATTTTTAACCTCCTCAATAGATCTTCAATCATGGATAATGGAAGATAAACAAGAGAAAGAGAGTCCAGGGGTGCATAGAGATTCTGCCATTGCATCAGGTACCGTCTTAGGTCGTTTGATGACTGATTTGAATGAATTGGAATTAGACGGCCCCGTCATCCCAGATCCAGAACAATTACGCTTACTTTTACATGCCAAGAATACAAGAGGGGGACTACCAATTTATGCAATTGAACCCAATCTTGAAGATGAAAATTGGGTTGATTGGCAGATAAAAAGCGCTGATCAACAAGTCACTTATTCAAATTTAATTCTGACATTGACAACTGGTAGGAGATGGAAAAAAATTAGAAAAGATGCAATTAAATCAGTCACAAGTTCCAAGTTAGTCAATGCAGACTTAGGTGCTGCCTCTGCTTCCTGTTTGACGTGGTGGATAGAAGAGCAGCGAGGTATTTCTGAGGAATTACAAAATCTTAGAGATGAGAGATTTGTTTCTAGAATCAGGGGTGCTCTAGCAAATCTTAGAAATCGTGATATTAGTGATCCTAAATCTGATGGATTGACTTTGATGGTACCTATTCACCAAGCGTGGTTACCTTCAATAAGTAAAGCGATTAGTTCATGTACGAAAGTTGAGGAGATAACTCCGGAGGAATGATTATGGATGAAACCAAAATTAATCTTGATGTCGAAACACAGACCTTTCGTTTTACCCCCTCTGAACCAATTAACCATGAAGAAGCAGTTAGTATTGGTAGAGGCGTTAAGTCAGGAGAATTCGTTGTAATTATTCATGAAAATCCTCATGCAACTTTAGTAATTGAACCGGAGGGTTCTGTATTAGTTCACGGTATTTCCAGAAGCGAAGTAGCACGTTTAGCAGTACAAGAGTTATTACTAAATCTTGGAATGTCAGATGAATGGTTATTAGTCGAGTCAGGTGAAATGATAATTCGCTTTTCCATAGGTAGGGCAGTATTAATGGATTTAGCTGCAGATCGTTTTGCAGAGATCAATCTTGATTCTAGGATAGGTGCCCTTAGAATTAATGCAGATAGACATAAATGCAGTATTTTATTATTCAATAATGGTCATGGTATCGTCTTGAAACAGACTTCAAAAAGGATTGCAGAGATGGCCATTAGACATTGGTCATCACAATTAGATGATGAGGGCGCTTTGGCGTGAGAATATGTTTAATCACGGCCGATGGGAAGGGCCAATAATAGACCAACATATGCATTTAGACCGCAATAATAGATATCTTGATGCAGTTTCTGAGTTTATTAATTCAGGAGGTACAGGAATTAATTTAGTTCATAAACCGAATTTTTCGAATTTACCTTCGACAATATCTGATTATCAATCTGCATATGACGATACTATTGAAATGGCAAGAGAAATTAGAGAAAGGTTTGGAATTAAAGTGTCAGTAATTCTCGGTCCACATCCTGTATCATGGGAGAAACAAATACATACAATTGGTTTGCAAGAATCTACATCTTTACACTTACAAGCTGTTAAATTAGCTATACAATATATTTCCATAGGAGAAGCAGTTTGTCTAGGAGAAGTCGGACGGCCGCATTATCCAGTGAGTTTGGAAACATGGGATGCAGCCAATAATTTATTATTAGAAATTATGAAATTAGCTGCAGAAGCCAAAATTAGTATTCAACTTCACGTGGAAGATGATGGCGAGAAAACATATTCTGATTTAGCCAAATTATGCGACAAGGCGAATTTACCCCGACATCTCGCAATCAGACATTATGCTCCCGCTAATATTAGCACACAATTCACTCATGGTTTGAGTGTAACTGTTAGTGTAGGTAAAGGTAGCATTTCTAAGATTGTAGAAAGTTTACCTAATTGTAATTCATACTGGGGAATGGAAACAGACTTTCTAGACGATAAAAATCGTCCAGGAGCCGTTCTTGGTCCGAAAACGATACCGAAAAGAACTAATCAGTTAATTGAAAAATTGAGTGAATCGGGATATTCTGAAGATAAGATCTATGAAATAATAGAAAATATTCATTCAAACTGGCCCCAAATTCTCTATCCTAAAAAGGAGATTTCAATTTAGGTGTGAAAGTCATTACTCCACCTAATAAGAATAAAATTACGCAGAGAGTAAAGAAATAGAATTCTCCAATTGGAACTGGCTTATCCATTATTTCTTGAATACCGATTCTTAGTAATGGTCCATTTATGGGTAAAAATAGAATCATTAACAGAATTCCAACTCTTTGGCGTACAATCATAAACCTCGGATATGGTAATAACATTTGAACGGATGTAACCGAACTAGTTTAGAAAGGTCATATCCTCGGATAGATAACGCGCCTGTAGTGAAGGGGTTATCACCTGAGGTTTCCAACCTCATGTCCCGGGTTCAAATCCCGGCGGGCGCACCAAAACAAAGTTGTATAGTGAAGCATTCAAACACTACGCGTTCTCCCATAGAACATGTCGAAAGCCGATAGCCAGGATCCAACTAAGGAAGTTATAGTATCTTCAATCAGTAAAGATGCTTCTGACCTTGTTGAAGAGAAGCAAATAGTGGGCCGAAAAATTTGGAGAATTCTGCCTTATGTGACTAGATATTGGGAGAGGGCTTTAGGCGGTCTTCTAGCAAATATCGGAGCTAGAATTTTCGACCTTGTCCCCTTTATTGCAATAGGTATGGCAGCCGATTACTACAACCCAGATAACTCTCAATTTACTAATTCAAGAATTGAAAAAATTGTTACACTCGATTCAATACCTAATCTTGGACCAATCGAGTCCACAGAGCTTGGCTTTGGTTTACTTATCTTTTCATCCTTCGTTTTTCTTGCAATTTTCCAGGGTCTAAGCAATCAACTTTGGCAGTCAATAGCTTACAAAGCTCAGCATGATATTAGGATGGATGCTACAAAATCTTTGATGGATATGGAGGCATCATACTTTGAAACCCGACAGACTGGAAACTTGATGTCTGTACTATCTGCTGATGTAGCGCAGTTGGAAGATATTATTTCAGATTCAACTACTAGTATAATCAGGATAATAACAACCCTTAGTACCGCATTTGTTATTCTTTTCTGGATGTCTCCAACACTTTGTATGATTCTCTTTGGGCCATTATTCATGATTGTTCCTATGGTTATTTGGTTTTCTACCAGAGTCCAGAGAAAGTATCGTCAACAAAGAGAAAGTACAGGCGGAATAGTAGCAATATTAGAAAACGTATTATCTGGAATTACTGTGGTTCAAGCATATAATGCCAGTGATTTTGAAAGAGTTAGAATTGAGGGACAAAGTGGCAATTATCGGGACCAAGCTATAGAAGCAGCTTTCATCAGAAATCGTTTTATTCCTGGGTTTCATATTGTAGCGGGTATTTCATTCGGACTATTAGTTTCAGCTGGAGGGTGGCTAATGAATTCCAGTGAAATAAGTGTGGGCGAGTTTGTAACATTCTTACTGATATCTACTAGAATGACTATGCCTTTATGGATTCTAGGGATGTTACTAAATCAATTACAGAAAGGAGAGGCTGCTTCACGGAGAGTTTTCGCTGTTGTTGATCTTGAACCTTCGATTTATGACAAGGAGGACGCACTAACACTTGAGGAGCCAATTGAAAGTATTTCCTTTGAGGATGTGTCTTTTTCATATCCTTCTTCTGAATCAAATGTACTTAACAAAATAGATTTGAAGGTTTCTTCTGGAGAATTCTTGGGAGTAATGGGCCATACAGGAGCAGGTAAGAGTACAATACTGAAGTTAATTGAGAGATTCTATGAACCACAACATGGTAAAGTGCTCATTAATGGAAAAGATATCAATGATTATTCCATAAAATCTGTAAGATCTAAAATTGGATTTGTTTCTCAAGATCCATTCCTTTTTTACGGGACTATCAAGCAAAATGTTTCCTATGCAAGAGATGCTACGGATGAGGAAATATTCAATGCGCTAGATATGGCAGGTGCGTCAGAATTTATTACTCAATTACCTGATGGACTAGAATCAATGGTGGGCGATAGAGGAGTGATGTTATCTGGAGGCCAAAGAGCACGAATTAGCCTTGCCAGGGCTCTATTGAATGACCCAGACCTTCTTATTTTAGATGAAGCTAGTGCTGCACTGGATGCTGAAACTGAGAAGAGGATACAACAGTCACTTTTCGGTGGTTCAAATGGTAAAAAGAACCGACTTACAATAGCAGTGGCTCATAGACTTGCTACAATCAGAAATGCTGATGAAATAATTTCAATGGTTGATGGAGCAATTGTTGAAAGAGGTAAGCATGAAGATCTACTCATAAATGAAAGTGTTTATGCGTCTCAATGGTCAATACAAACTGGAGAAATTGAACCCTAGGTGGGATAAAATTGGAAATTCAATGGGTAACTGTCTATCCAGGAAAAGTATTCATTGGTTCAGATAATCGTTCAATACTTTTTGGAGGAGTCGGTCCTAGGCATGAAGTCAAAATTGATTATGATTTTGAAATATCTTATCTGCCAGTAGATTCTGGAACCATGAAAACTATTCTCCGAAATGAAAACTGCCATGTAGCCTCAGAATCTGAGTGGACTCTTGCAATGGATAGTGGTCTGATTTCTGGGAATGATGAAGTTGAGGAGTTATCAGATAGAATTCGAGGTTCTTATTGGTCGAAATATTGTGATGGTAGGCCCTTTATAGAGGATAATTGGTTAATGAAAGTTTCAAAAAAATGGGTTTCAGGAACTCCTAATCCTTCTTTGATTCCTAAGGGAGAAAATTGTGACTTCTTTAGAGTAGTTCGAAGAAAAAACTCAAATAATTTTGAGAATACAGCACCAAAATTACCAATCTCACCTGATAAATATAAGTTATTATCTGAAGAATTAATTATCTCATTAATATTTGGAATTATTCCATCATTTATTTGGGCAAGCTTTAATGCTAGTCCTGGATATATTTCAGAGGGATGGCTTAATCTTATCTTCGGCGGTTTATTTATTGGAGTATTTACTATTATTTTCTGGAGGCCTAGGACCAAGAATTGGACTGTAGATCAGATGAGAACTTTCGACGTTAATAAGAGTCTAGATCGCCAATAAAAGATTGATAACAATGAGCACATACATATTCACTTTCTTCAGTTAATGGATTTTTGTCTTTCTTGAACTGATTTTTACCAATAGTAATTTTCTCATCACAAAATGCACACCTAACTATCCAAGACATTAACTTCCCTCCTCTTTCTCAAAATTACCTAATGTCCCAAATGTTATACTTTCTGATCTTGGATAAGGCATCAACACATTATTTCCTTCATTTTCTCCTCTAAGGTTTTGTATCACCCATTGAGCCCCAAAGGATGCAGCGTACATGAAACCAAATTGAATATTACCTGATTCTAAAGCTCCCTCATACTGACAAGAACCGGGTTTTTGGTCGATATCGGTAATTGATTTGATAATATTTTTCTTTGTAGTATAATCTATACTCATGAAATTATCTCCTCTACATCTTAGATCTAACCATTTTGAGTTTGTTGAATGAACTACTATCCTAGCATCTGAAGAATCTACACAAACCACTATTAGGTCATTATCTTCAATATCTTCTTTCTCTCGAACATCCTTTCCATGTGGGACGATTTCTAATTTATCATGCTCAAAAGATGATAAGTTTTTCTTTGTAGCCAAAACTTTTGTTTCACCGATATTTGATTGATTAAATCTCTGATGAAATATATTTTCTTCTTCGACTTCATCTGAATCATATAGATTGATATTTATTTTTGAAAATCTCTGTGATAAATCTCCTTGAGATAGAGATGGCACAATTAATGATGCGAGGTTCGAACCAATCCCTCCAACTCCAACTATTGCTATATCCAGTACATCTTTCATTGATATTCCTCCAAACTAGAAAACACGTTTTCATATAACTTCATTTGCTTTGTTTTTTGTGATTCTACCCAATATCCCCAATCATTTTTTATATTTTTTAAAATCAAATCTCTCTTATTTGCAAATGAAAATTCACTATCTGTTTCTTCTAATTGAATTAACCACTCTACATATTGACTTACCTTATTAAATCCCATAATATCTGAATTATCGCCTTGGAACCAACTGACTACAAGTGCTTTAGTCATTGCTTTTCTTAAAGTTTTCATATCTCTATCAAGTACTGAAGTCATGTCTTCAGACAAACAATTCATTACAGAAACAATATGGTCTCCTGGCCAAAATGGATGATTAACAGAAGGTTTCACATCTAAGCAAATATGCTGCCAGCGCCCTTCCGAATGATCATACCAATGTGTTTCGAAATGAATCAATTTTTGAAATGTGAATAAAATTGATTTTAGATTTCTATCACTCAATTCAACTTCATTAATTCTTTTAGATAATAGATTTGCAATTTTAGATTCAAAAGATAATGTCAATCTATAATTAATTCCAGACTCTCTCCCATTGACATAAATATGACATTTCCTACTTGAGTCGTATCCATCCTCTAACATACAATCAATTTCCGCCCCCATTCTTTTCCTCTCAGACTCAATCCATTCAAGTGATTTATTGTGTGCATCTAAATTAGGAATACTAAATCTGAAAATTCCATTCTTTCTCTCTGGCGTATATTCTTCTTCGTTAATATCCATTTAAACACCACCTAAACTTTCGATTTTTTCTTCTTCCTGTTTGATAAGATTCTTGTAAGCAGTAATACCAGTTAAAATTTCATTGATTCTGCACAATGAAGATAAATTTGTTTCAATATATTTTGTTAATGAGGAAATTGTTTCCTCATCTAAATCATACCCCTTATCTTCTATTAATTCAATAATCATTCTAATATCATCTTTCATAACTAAATCCTCAATCATTATTGCTCACCTCTCAAATTGTTCTCAAGAAGCCCATAGTGAACCATTTTAGCTAATTTAGATTTAGGATTATATGCTAAATATTCATTTTTACCTAGTACAATGCATGATTCAATATCGCTCTTCCATGTGTTAATTGTATTCCAATCAGTATCGCTAAAGTATGCTTTACCTGAAGGGTGTGTATGGATGCAACATTTCAGTGGCAACTTCATTTTATCTCCAATTTTTAATTCATCCTCATGATCTTTGAACGAGACTAACGATGGTGTGCCGCTACTGATATACAAATCATCTTTATTATCGACGATGACCATCACTTCTATCCTTTCTAATAAGTCAACAGACATTTTCCATATTGCTGTCATAAAGGCTTCAGTGGAATTGTTAGGGAAGAGATATTCTATATCATCTGCCATATCATTATGCACATCTCGTATGTGTTGTTTCCAATCTATTTCATTTTCTATTATTTTTTCATTATTTATTTGTTTTGTTTCCATTTTATTTTCTCCTTTTTATTTTGCATCAACATAGAGTATACCCTATCTTGACTTACGTTAATCCGGGCTCTTTCGAGCAAATAATCAGCCAATCAACCGAACACAATACGCGGCATCACTCTCACGGTTCCAACTGTAGACCAATCTGCTTCAGCCAATTCTTCTGGCTCAATCATTTGTCCTCCAGCGAAAACCCAACGCTCATTGTCAGATACGAGATCAACAGTCTCTCTCTGAGTCAATAAAGCGGTGGTGTGCCCCGTATGGTCAGCAATTTCGACTTTTGTCGTTATGTTTCCCATTACGTTACCTCCTTTCCTTCTTCATATTTTTTTCCAGGTCTTGCACCTTCTCAAATGTCATTATCATGCCAACATTTACACATGTAATCATTGAACTATTCCCAGTCTTGAGCTACAAATGCACCACCAATCATTCCAGTGATTGGTGCACAAGTCATTGTGCCCACGACCAAACCAACAGTTCCGCCTACGATTGCTTTTAGCAATCCCATAACATATCACGCTCCTTGTTTGTGTCGCCTCTGTACCCGAGGCACGGGGGCAAGATCCATATTCATCCTGCAAGTCATCGCATTTGCGAAACAGTGTATGTGGCGATTATTCGTCACAGCCACCGTCATATCCGTCTATACCGTCCCAGTCGTTTGGAAGCAAAGCAAGCGCCAATCCTCCAGTCGCTATTGTAGCTCCCGTCCAGAACAATGCTCTAAACAAACCCATTTTTATCACACTCCTTGTATTTTTATCTCTGTGTCCGAGATGCGAACTCTAAATTCCTATTCATTTAGAAAGTCATTTTTTATTTATTTTTACGTTAACAATCATCGTCATCGTCACCGCTTACTGTGTGTTCAAAGTAAGCAGCACCTGATCCGAGTAAAAGCCATTTTAGAAATCCCATATTCATTATCTCCTTTTTTTTTATAATTTATTATTCATATTGAAACTAGAGGTGGTCATTTCTTACACCCTCTAGAGTTTTACGTTATCCTTTTTCTTTCACCAATTTGGCGTCATAAACTACTCCATCTCCACTCATGGGAGTGGTGAAGCAGTTTCTGCCCTTCCCCCCACATTTTTGTGAAACGAATGCCGGGGTGCACTACATACTATAATACGGTACGGCCCTATATATGCCCAATGATTTTTTATATTATTCAATTTTATAAAAACAACTTTAAACAATTATTTCTCAAATGGCATATTTATCGCCTAAAAATAACTATTTATTATTAATCTTTTTTATATTTTTATTCAATTTGAGGTGATAAATATTAACATTTATAAGTATTAATTATTACGTACAGCTATGGTGTCCAAGAGGTTAAGTTGTGAAGATTTCTGTAATCTCCATTATTCTAACAATGAGAAAAGAGATAAATTTAGTAAAGATTTAATTCTTTATTGGGCTAAGGCTGCAGAGCAATATAATAAATCATTTTCAGATTTAACCACTGAACCTAAAACAAAATTATCAGCCTTAGAGAGCTTTAAAATCATGGTAGATTACTTCGGTGTTGAGGATTCAATGCTGATAATAAATTTCACTTCAAGGAATAGACGTGATATATCGGGATTAATAGGTCAATCACATAACTTAATCCATCCAGAGGGTAGTTACAAATTATTAAGGCCATGTTTGAATGAATGGTTTCAGCAAATAGATGATCCTTACACTAGAGATTCTTTACAGGATTTAATCAATAGTTATTATTTCAGATCGAAAATTACACAAAAATTACACGGTGTTGAAACAAAAGATATTTGCGCAACATATCTGATTGTAGCGAAAATACAACAGGTCAGAAGAATTCGTGTGGGTTTTTCTGAGAACCCCGAAGTTCTTGAATTAATTGACAAAATTTTAGATGCTGCTTGGTTTAAGTTTGATAATTTGAAAAGTAAAAATGGGTTTAAAGCTATACGCAATAATAGTGCTACAAAAACTGAGCATCTTGATATGTTAATTTTAATGCAATACCACTTGACTAATAATAGAAGGTTAATTCCATCTGGTAATAATTGGGAAACTGATTATAAGAATATATTTTCTTATATTAAAAAAATGGATGAATTATGTCGTGAAGATGATTCTGTATGGGCCAAGGCCTACTATTGGTGGTCATTATGGGTATTGAGGAAAAATAAGAAAATTAGGCTTCAACCAGTACATGAAATAGAAGAGAAAATTAGGGATTTTAGAAAGACACTAAATCCTGATTTAAATAAATATTTTGAAAACATGGAAATGAAAGAAAGAAAAAATCTTGAGTCATCAGAAAAGAAATCTGGATATATTCTGAATTGTCTCGATGTGTTATTGGAACATCAAAATAACCCCTCAAACAGGATAAAAACAGATAAAAAAGAAGAAAAGAGGCTGATTATTAAATCGTTTTTATCTACAACCATTGGTTCAGAAGCAAAGAATCTTACAAATTTCTATTGTAAAACTACAACAATGAAAGTTGTCAGATTGGATTTCAATCGTTCATCTCCTAAAGATTCAGGTTTCAGGGAATCTATAGTTCGAAATGAAACTAGCAGTATAATTGAGAGTGTATTAAAAGAAATAAGATTCGCTAAATCAGCGTTAAATATTCAAGAAAGTAAGAATAATTACACAGGAATAATCAATATATCAGTAATAATAGCACAACTTTTCATGAAGATTAATTCATTCTTAAGTGATTCAAGGATAACAAATAAGAACTGGAAAGAAAATTATCAGAATACAACATTCAGATCTAGTATCTGGACAGAAGATCGCTCTGAATTAGAAAACGAATTATCTAAAGAAATTTTAGGAGAAATGAAAATATTCCTATCAGAGATTGATAATTTTCTTTTAAGAGCCGAACTCTCGATAGATACCGCTCTTGAGAATCCAAAAAGTAACGATAATATTTTTCGAAGTTTGATATTTAGTTGGATTTTAGATATTGAAGAATTGGGTAAGAATAACAAAATTAAGTTACATCTAGTAGGAGAAATGTTTGGCGAATTTACTGGATTAAATAAACCTAAATCTCAGAGTTTATTTCTTTATTCTAGAAAAAATAAAATTAAATTGGAATTATCTAAATCTAAACTCAACCTTGCACCCGTTGGTGAGTCTTTAAGTAATCAATAATCTCCAAATTTAACTTACAACAATATAATGATGTTATCAAAGGCAATAAGACTAATAAAATAAGATTAATTTCTCCAATTATATTGTACAACATATAATTGCAGATAATATAAAAAAACATAATTTTTGTTTGTGTTCTGAATTTTATTCTCTCTCTTAGCCCAATTTCACCTCCATCTCCGATTAATAATTCTCCAGAAATTCTTACTTCTAAAGGATGTAAAATACCAGACGTGCCCCCTCTTGTAATCAGATAACCAGTTAGGAAAAATTCTTCAAGCCTTAAAATTAAACTTCCAATCATAATAAGAATACCAGTTATTACTATGTTAGTCCCCCATATCCAGTTTTTATTATCAGCCGATTCTGGCCTCAGTTTTTTATCATTCAAATTAGATATAATATGTCCTCCTAAACTGGAAAGAGCCACCATCCCCGCAATCCCTGAAATTCCTGCGTATTCCAAAGCAATTATCCTCATACACCAAACTGTCGAAAAACCAATGATTCCGAAAGAACCTGTGGTTAATCTTGCAAGTATTACTTCTTGATTTAACATATCGCCACTTGATATTCTGATTGTCCCTTCACCTATTTTCATTGGAATTACCAATGCAATGAAAGCTAGAATCGAGCCTATATATCCAGCATAACTTACCATCTCAACTTGTTTAAGAAATAAAACTAAAAAAGCAGCCAATAAAGTACTTACAATTTCATAATGTTGAAAGGATCTTACTGATTCTCTTTCAGTTTTTAAAGTTCTTAGTTTTCTAATTCCATGAAAGCCTGTCCAAAATAATCCCACATATGTTGCCAATAGAATAGGTATAAGAATCACAAAAGTATACCAGTTGGATGAGATAAGTGGCAAGAAACCTGCAGAAATCAGAAAGATAGGAGATATTCTATATCCCAATCTAGATATCTTTTCGTTTAGAGCCGAAATCTCTGCAACTACAGATTTAGTAAATACATTAACGATAATGTACAAGCACAGACCTTCTAATCCAAGAGCATACCAAGCACCTGAAGGGCCAATTATGAGATTCATAAGAGATGTTACAATCCTTAGTATAACCCTGCGTAGTTGTTCCGGATGCATACACTTCAGAATCACGTTCTGGTTATATCAATAACTTGATTTTTGAAAAATCAATAATATAAATTATCTATTCCTATCATCAATCTGAAGTCCCGAATTCCCTCTTAAGATTCTAATCCAACCGGTTAATACTCCCATTCCATAGTTCCAATGTAAAGTGTAAGTTGCTATTGAAGAAAGAAAGATGGTCTTCTTTGATTTACTGGGGGAATTGCCTTTCCAAGATCCATACCATGCTAATATATTATACAATAGAATTAGTGTTGGTAATGTATGAACTCCTAATCTAGGTAGGCCCATAGGTACTGTAGATAATCGAATATCCCAGAAATCAGGCCATGCCAATCCCCCATTTGCTAGGCCCCAAAAAAAGAATCCAAATGCCGCTATTACTATTGGGGGGAAAAATGCAACTGCAGTATGTGTAGGTGCTCTTAGTTCAGGGTATTGATGACTGGCTAAAGTTCTCACAAGTCCATAGTTCCTAATTTGTTTCTTAACTCTTGAAAGGTCTCTTCTTCTATGCCACATAATGGCTGTTCTATCTGTCCATAGTTTCTTTCCAGTCATCCTGATTCTATGATCAAGCATAACATCTTCCGCTCCAATAGCGCCTTCATCAAATCCATTTACTTCTTCTAGAACAGAGCGCCTGTAAGCACAATTAACTCCAGGAAGTTGATTGACTTCATCTAGGTCTTTCTTACCTACTTTACCATAATTAGTTCCAGCAGTAAATATTGTACTACAGAATGCAACATCAATTACTTGCTGCCACATTGTGGATTCATCAACTGGAGCAAAATTAGGTCCTCCAACTCCACTCACTTCCTCATCTTCAAACCATGAAACTAATTTCTTAACCCAATCTTTTGGAACAATAACATCGTCATCAGTGAATAGTATCAGTTCCGAACTTGTAGATTTTATTGCTATGTTACATGCATCAGCTCTAGTTCTCGAACCTTCGTCATCAATAAATCGAATATTGTTCTCTAGACTGATGTCCTTTCCTGGATCATTTGTAGGACCAACAACTACTGTTTCGATTTGTCCACTATAAGTCTGTTTTTTCAGACCTTTTAGTACAATATCTAACTCCTCATGATTCCTAACACTGGGAATAATGACAGTAACTGAAGGTTCACTCACGGCTTACCGTAAGCGCCTACACTTTCAATAACATCGATGATTAATCATGGATCATTAGTAACTCTTGGAGCTAGGAAATATATCCAACTAGCCCCGCCATCATTACTATTCCATGTAAGTCTTAAAGGGTATTTATCTTGAAATTCTAAAGTAATTGAATCAGTTAATCCACTTGCTAATTTTTTTGATAGAGGATCTAAGAACTGTAATGAATATGTTGATTGCGTAGGGTTTGGCGCCACTAACTCGCTAAGTTCTCCTGCATCGAATCTAACGTTTACTGATTCTCCTGCTTCATTTGATACTGAAACACTCATCTGATTTGAATCTAGACTTAGGTCAACTAATTCTCCAACTAACTTTGCTGCTCTGATAGCATTCGAGAGCTTGGAAGCATCTATTGTCGCTCTGCTATCAAATGACAATTGTGGCATTTTTGGTTCATTCATTGTCGATGTATCTAATCCTCTAAGTATTCGGTGTACTGCACCAACTCTGACATTAATGGCTCCTATTGCTTCATCATAATCTAATTCTACTAAATCAGATGGTCCTGCAAGGCTCAATAGGTCTCTCAATTTTATAAGTTCAAGTCCAATTTCTACTGGTTCAACTTCATATGTCTCAAAACATGCATCACCTATGGTTGCTGATAGTAAAGCAACATGCGACCCATCAACTACATTTATTTGCAATCCATTTTCTTTCCATACTAATTTTGCTTCTTCTGTTAACACAGAAAGTAGATCTACTATTTCTCTCATTAATTGCGTATTTGCTGTGACTCTCAACATCATGCCACCCCTTTCTTAACCTACCCTTGACTGCGGGTTATTCATGCTTATGTTTCAGCGATTAGGCATTATTACTCAAAAAGTCTGAAAAATTGTATATTATTGATACTCTCTGAACTTGTATCCGCAACTTTCGCAAGTACAGATTTTTGTTTCCGGTTCATCAGAAGATCTAGTCTGCATTAGTACAACAAATATTCTATCTGCATCACATTTTGGACATAGGTAGTCGCCGACCCAAAGTGTACCTTGGGCAACTGTTTCGGGAACAACTTCATTCAGATGCCTTAGAGATGAAGTTTCACTAGACGTTGCTGCTTTAGATAAATCAATAGTTTCTCCAGTCATTGGATCGGTAAACTCTGCACCTTTACCATCTTTCCCTGCTAGAGGACCTTCATATCCACAAGTATAATTTGTACATCTAATATTTCCATTACCTTCCATAAAACCTAAAGTACCGCATTCTGGACAAAACATGACTCACACCAACTGTTGATTGTGTAACCAACCGCATGGTGGTTAATCATAATCTTATTGAACATTACTAATACTTGAACACTAAATTAATAATTTCAAGAGAATAATGAAAACCCGATTTTGTATCCTGACCAAGCTAAACCTAAACTACCTACTATGGTTATAATAACATAAATAAAAGTTGTAGAAAAATCATCTTCTGAAAGATTTATAGTATCCATAGCAAATGCAGACATAGTAGTAAAAGCACCTAACAAACCGGTTCCAAATAACAAAGCATATTCTTGATTAATTGCTGCATCAGCAGCAATTGCTCCAAACATTATCCCTAGTATCATTGAACCTAGTAGGTTTACTGTAATTGTTCCGAATGGCATTTGGTTCGAAGGGATTAATTCAGTAACCAAATATCTCAGGATTGAACCTATTGCACCGCCTAGACCAACTAATAGGACCAGCCTCCCATCCATGAGTTGACCAATAGATATCAGTTTTCATGCCTTCGCTATTAATCGTGAGATTGAAGCATGAAGTCGACGCCGAGTGGTTTGTGCGCGTCATCTACGATTGGAGGTTGGCCAGGGTTGTCGATGAAGAAGATCAAATAATCGATGAGTTATTTTGGAATCGTGTATCTACAAAAAATTTAGTAGATAGGCTTTCAGATTTACAATCAGGCCGAATTACTCCAGAGGCACGAACACTGATGGAAAGGTTCCCGGATGCTGAAAAAGACTCGCTAGGTGCCCTTTCATATTCTGAATGGCCGGAATTATCTGATGAAGAAACAAAGAAATTTATCGAAGCATCTACGAGACTTGCAAAAAGAGGAGTTGCAGAATCATCAGGAGATATTGATAGAAGAATGGATATGTTAGTTTCCGCAAATAATGAAATCAGGTCTTCTTGGACCACTTTAGAAGCAAGATGTATTGAATGGACTGGATTATTTTTATCTGATTTAGATTTAGATGAACAAAGAAAGGAAATACCAGAGATAGTTTCCAGATCTAAATCAATAAATGATGTGGCCAATGAGTTCAATGTTTCCGAACCAAAACATCAGCCTTCGGAAGAAGAATGGAATACAATAAATACACAGGCTCAATTAGTAGTTAATTTAGCAAATCAGATAACATCCTCTGAGGATACAATCAGAACAATTGCTAATGATTATTTGCCAAGTTTATCTGCATTAATGGGGCCTATAAGTGCAGCAAAATTAGTTGTTTTAGCAGGTGGTCGTGAGCGTCTAGCTAGAATGCCCTCAGGAAGTCTTCAGGTTTTAGGTGCTAATGCTGCAATGTCTGCTCATAGGAAGGGAGCACCTCCTCCTAAACACGGAGCAATTCTCTTTTCTATGCCCGCAGTGAGTCGTAGTCCGCGTTGGGTACGTGGTAAAGTTGCTAGATATTTGGCAGGTAAAGCTAGTATCGCTGTTAGGATAGATCATTTTGATGGTGAGAAATTAACCAAAGAACAAGTTTCAGAAATTCATAAAGAAGCAGAGTCGATAAAAATGAAGTTCCCTAAACCTCCTAAGAGGAAGTGAATTAATGGGCCGAAGAAAACCTATTCAACTCGCATGGGGAGTTAGAAAAGAAGGTCGTACTTTATGGACAAGAAATGCGGTCAAGGGCGTTTCAGTTAGAGATGAAAGAAGAAAAAAGGATAGCCGAATTGAATGGCGTCAATGGGAACCACAGAAATCCAAAGTAGCAGCATGTTTATTGAAAACAAAATTAGACCCTAGTAGACTTATTCCAAAAGTTGGCTCTACTTGCTTATACCTAGGTGCATCATCAGGAACTACTGTTAGTCATATTCATGACCATGTATGTGGTTCAGGAAATCATCATAACGGACAGATAATTTCTGTAGAAATTTCCCCTCGAATGATGAGGGATCTAAGTAAATTATGCGAATTGAGACCAGGGCTAATCCCCGTATTAGGAGATGCTAGAAAACCTACAGTAATTTCACCATACCTTAGAGATAAGGTTGATTGGATACATCAAGATATTAGTGTTGCTGATCAGACTAAATCTTTTTTGAATATCTCAGAAATTTTTCTTAAAGATGATGGTATTGGGCTTTTATCGCTTAAGGCTGCAAGCGAGAGATGGATTGAAGGAGGAGATGATTCTAGATTCAAATCAGCAAAGGAATTGATTGAATCTAATTCGAAAGTAGAACTAATTGAGAATGTCGATATATCTCATTTTGAAGGCCAACATAGAGTATTTGTTATTCGAAAAAATTGTTATTAACTACCAAATACTAATCCTAAACTGCCTATTCCTACAATTATTAGTAAGAATCCAATTATGACTAAAATTGTAATAGCAGTTACAATCCAACCAATTATTTGTGCAGCCTTTGCAGTACCTGCATCTGGATGGCCTGGTTGACTATTTGTAATTGTCAGTGCTCCATTTGCCAAAATAATTGCAGGAATGGAACAACAAATCCCTCCACCACCGGAACCAACTAGTAAGATAGCCCCTATTACCGCAAGGATAACTGCCAGAGTAGCATTTGTTTGAGTAAATTGACCAGACATTGTTGCTCCACCAACTTGTACTGAACTGCTAGAATTCTTCGTAGGATTTGCCCATGGAATCTCATCATTATCATTAGACCATGGAACTTTTTCCTCAGTACTCATAAACATTCTAATGGTGGTTTATATTTCAATTATTCTCTAATTGTTATTGAAATTCTTACGTAGACAATATAATGTAATTACTTTCATTGGTTAATTTATGCCTGAAATGCCGGAGGTTGAAACGGTTCGTAGAGGTTTAGCTCCTCACCTTTCAGGGAGTGTGGTAAGTTTTGTTGATTTACGTAGACCAAATCTTAGGTTTCCATTCCCTGAAAATTTCGAAGAAATATTAATTGGTGCTAAAATTGAGAGAATCGATAGAAGATCGAAGTATCTATTATTCCGTTTATCTAATGGATACACTTGGATGAGTCATTTGGGCATGACTGGAGTTTGGACTGTTGGTTCTGAAGGAAAAGGTAAGCATGATCATGTATATTTCGAATTTGATGATGGTATGAAAACTGCCGTATATACAGATCATAGAAGATTTGGATTTATGGATATTTTCGAAACTTCAAATGAGTCCGAACAGAAGTGGCTGTCCAGTCTAGGGCCAGAGCCTCTTACAGACGATTTTACAGCCCAAGTCTTGAAATCAAACCTTCATGGTAAACGATCCCCGATTAAGAGCGCGTTACTTGACCAGAGAGTTGTTTCAGGTCTTGGAAACATATATGTCAGTGAAATTCTTTTCAGAAGTAATATTTCTCCAATTAAGACGGCAGCAGAAGTTGCGGGTAAGAGTAACAGAGTGAACACTAAGATACAACGAATTTTTGAGAATACTAATCAAGTAATTGCTGAAGCGATAATGGTTGGAGGTTCGACAATATCTGATTTTAGAGGAGTTTCGGGAGAATCGGATTTAGGATATTTTGCTCAACAGTTTAGAGTTTTCAATCGAGAAGGAGAAGAATGTATCAAAGAAAAATGTAATGCTAAGATACTAAGAATTGTACAATCAGGACGTTCAACCTTTTACTGCCCTAAATGTCAGAAATAAGTTATTTCAGTACCCATTTAACAATAATTAGTTGTAACCACAAAGGAGTAATTTTTGTTACTATTGGCAATGGTTTATTCACAATACCTGGCAAAACTTCTCTTTTTCCCTTATGCATTGATTTCACAGCAATTTCTGCAACTTTTTTTACAGGTACAGCTGTTAACTTTTCCATTTTACTAAGTTCCATTCCTGCAACTTCTTGAAACCCAGTCGTTACATAACCAGGGCACAATGCAGTAACAGTCACTCCTTTATTTTTCAATTCCTTATGTAACGCTCTAGAGTAGGATAGGACATAGGCTTTCGTAGCACAATAGACTGCAAAACTTGGACCTGAAATATATGATGCAATTGATGCTACATTCATTATTCGACCCCTACCTTTTTTGACCATTAGGTTTCCAAATACATGAGATAATCTTGTTAATGCATGTATATTCAATTCAATCATTTCTAATTGTCTTCCTAATTGCATATCTAAATGGTCTCCAAGTATCCCAAAACCCGCATTATTAACAAGAATATCTACTTCTCCTGAATCTTTGATTAACAAGTCAATCCCTTCTTCAGTAGTCAAATCAGCAACTATAACTTTGCAATTTACTGTATGCTGTCGACTAATTTCTTCTGCTAAATCTTGTAACTCTTTTTCTCTTCGTGCACAAATTACTAGATCATAACTTTGAGATGCTAATAATTTCGCAATCTCTAATCCGATACCACTAGAAGCGCCTGTAATTAAGACACATTCTCTCTTTTCACTCATTGCTATCATCTGACCGATAACGGGTCTCTCATATGATGTTTAGTTTTAATGACTCAAAGATATTTTTCTAATTTGTATTTTTCAATAATTTTATTAACCGTCGAGTTTACCTTCACAGTCCGGCAAGAAAGTTTACAATTTTGGGGAGATATTTTTGTTTGCCAGGTTCTAAATTTAATTTAGATATGTAGCAAATTAATGGCAAGGATGTGAAAAAATAGTTAGAAAAGTTGAGAGAAATATTTGGAGTTTGACACTGGTGAGGTCAGGAGGATATACAAAAAACAACGAATTGGAAGATGCTCTATTTGCATTCGGTAGAAATTATACTGAGGTCAAAGAGTTCCCCCGGTGTCGTTTACCTACTGGAATAGTTAATTTGTTGCGAAGAAATAAATTAGATAAAGTAGCACTTGAAACTGGTTTTTTCATCGAAATTTCCCTAAAAAAGAAACCTCATAGAGAATGGTACAGGTTTGAGCAGATAATGTCTGTTAAACCTAAGGGGTCTCCTTGGGACTACTCTCAAAGAGCAGTTTTTTCAATATTTGATGGCTTCGATACTTTTGAATTAGGCACGAATCCATGGTCTGAGTTCATGCCAAGTCAATTATGGGTAAGGATAAGTCCTCTTGATGATCGTACTTTAGCATGGGTACTATCTGAAGGTAAAATTCTATGTGGAGATATAAATGAACAAAAGACACTTCATGATTTTTATGAAATAGAAATTAGTATCCCTAAACCGATTGAATATCTACGTCTTCCTCCTCCACCAGATAGGTCATATAACTTCTTTGATGAGTTCTAATTAGAAAAACATTGATGAGTATTCTATTTCCCATAAGATGCATGGCACATAACATCCAACAGAAGCTAACTACTGAATTCATAGGTACTTTCTTTCTTTCTCTAACAATTTGTACAGCAGCAGTTTATGGTTCTGCTGGAGAATATGCTCCTTTCGGTATCGCTGCAACTCTAATGGTGATGATATATGCTGGTGGTCATATATCTGGGGCTCATTATAATCCTGCAGTTACTGTTTCGATTTACCTTAGAGGCGCATGTGACAAGGAAGAGGTTCTTCCATACATTGCTTCACAAGTTATAGCAGCAGTTTCGGCTGCAATAGTTGCTGAGACTTTCAAACCTGATGCTTTTTCTCTAGAAGTCGCAGAATTAGGTACTGATGCAGTAGTTGCCGAACTTCTCTTTACATTCGCATTGGCATATGTAATTCTTAATGTTGCAACAACTGAATCGACATCTGGAAACGGTTACTATGGCGCTGCAATAGCTCTTGTAGTTCTTGCAGGTGCTATAACAGTTGGAAGTATTTCTCTTGCATCATTCAATCCTGCAGTGACTAGTGCATTGATTGTTTCAGGTAAATTAACTCTTGCAGATTCATGGATGCACTTCGTACCACAGTTTATCGGAGCAGTTTTAGCAACATATGTGTACAAGTCGACCCGATGAAATAGTCATCTAGAAACTTTTCGCTACATATTTCTACGGAACTTTCCACCAGTCTCGAATAGAGCTTGTGTAACTTGTCCAACAGTGCAGTATTCTACAATATCCATCATAACTTCAAACAGATTACCTCCTTCTCTAGCCACTTGTTTGAGTCTTGCTAGACCTTCTTCAGCCTCTTTGGCATGAGTCTCTTTGAATGCTTTATTTCTTTCAATTACCATCATTCTTTCTTCTTTATCTGAACGTGTAACTTCAATGTCAAACTCTTCCACTGATAGTGAATTATCAACTCCTTCCTCAAAAGTATTGACTCCAATAATTGGTAATTCTCCAGAGTGTTTTCTATGTTCATAGATCATTGATTCATCCTGAATTCTATTCCTTTGATAATTAACTTCAAGAGCACCTAGAACTCCACCACGTCTGTGCATTTCTTCGAATATTTTCAGAATCTCTTCTTCAACAGAATCGGTCAACCAATCTGCCACATGAGATCCTTGTAATGGGTTTTCATTTTGCAACCAACCGTATTCTTTCGAAAGAATAAGTTGTATTGCAACAGCATCTCTTACTGTATCTTCTGTAGGTGTTCCAAATGCTTCATCACGAGAATTAGTGTGAAGTGAATTAGCATTATCAGCTAGTGCATAAAGTGCTTGTAATGTAGTTCTATAATCATTCCATGTATATTCCTGAGCGTGTAATGATCTACCACTACTTTGTATGTGGTACTTTAGTTTCTGACCTCGCTCATCAACCCCATACATATCCCGCATAGCAATAGCCCATATTCTTCTACAAACTCTACCAATAACTGCATATTCAGGATCCATACCATTCGAGAAAAACCAACTGAAGTTTCTCAAGAATTTATTTGCATCTAATCCTCTAGAATTGAATAACTCCACATATGTCAAACCATTAGATAGAGTTAGAGCAGCTTGAGATATTGGATTCGCTCCTGCTTCTGCAATATGATATCCTGAAATTGAAACGAAGTAATGGTTTCTTATTTCATTATCAACATAAAATTCAGCAACATCTCCCATCATTCTCAGTGCAGTGTCTAAATTGAATACCAATGTATTCTGACCCATTGATTCTTTCAGTTGATCTGCTTGGACAGTCCCTCTGACTGTGCTTAGAGTTCTAGCCTTAATTTCAGCATGTTCTTTTCCATCAGGTTCACGGCCATTTTCTTCTTCAAACTTCTTTACTTGTTGTCTTATTGCTACATTAAAGAAAGCAGCAAGGTGCCACCAATAATTTCCATTGATTGTTTTTGATACTGAAGTATTAGGTGCACACAAATCAAATCCTTCGAATAATTTCTCCATTTCATCAACAGTGCTTATTGAAACTCCACTTTCACAGACTTTCCCAAAAATGTCTAGTCTTTCTTGAGGGTCGTTCCCATACAAACTAGGAGAATCAAAAGCAACTGATAATCTGTTGAAGTCTTGATCTTTGGAAAGAAAATGGTATCTTTTGTTTGTTCTCTCTGCACTACCTTCTCCAGCAAACATTCTGACAGGTAACTCATCTTGTCTCTTGAATGGGAAAACACCTCCCGTGTAAGGGAACGAACCAGGCATGTTTTCTTTCCTAATCCATTGTAGAGTATCCCCCCAGTCGCTGTAATCTGGTAATGCAACTCTCGGCATATCTAAACCAGAAAGCGTAGTTTTGGTTGTTTTAACAGGAATATTTTTCTTTCTCACTGTATAACTAGTTGTCCCGGAACGATATTCCTCTGCCTTTGCTTTGAAATTGTCTAAACTTTCCCAAGCACCATCAGGTATCTCTGAACGAATAGTATCTGCCTCTTCTTTGAGTCCTTCAGCCGCAGTTTTATTCTTCTTTGATTTCATTTGTTCTGCTGCTGCTTCTAATTGCTGAACTAGCCTAATCTTAGAAGAGACCTCTTCTGTTCTAGAATGATAATTTCTAATAGTGCTTGAAACTTCTGCTAAATATCCTTGTCTTTCTGGAGGTATTGGCGAAGATCTATGTGGTAGCCCATCAGTTCCTAATCTTGGCTTCGATGCAGAAAATGCTTGCGAGTATTTTTCATTTAGTAAATTACAAAGTTTCTGCCATAATTGGTCAACTCCCGCATCTGCGAACTGACTAGCAATAGTTGGTACAACTGGTAGGTCAGAGTTGTCAGTATCCCACATCTCTCTATTCCTCTTGAACTGTTTTCTGATTTCAGCAAGCGCATCTTCTGCTCCTGGCCTATCGAACTTATTTAGAACTACAATATCTGCTGAATCTAACATCTCTAATTTTTCTAATTGACTAGGTGCACCATATTCTCTTGTAGTGACGTATAATGAAAGATCAGCTACCTCTGTTATTGCATCGTTCCCTTGGCCAATACCACTAGTTTCTACAATTACTAAGTCGAACCCTACTGCTTTACAAGCTTCAATCGAACGACCTATACAATCTGCAATCTCTCTTCCACTATCTCTACTAGCGAATGAGCGCATGAATAGATTCTCATCTGATAATGAGTTCATTCTAATTCTATCTCCTAGTAAAGCCCCCCCAGTTCTTTTACGAGTTGGATCAGTGGCAAGTAAAGCGATTTTAGTTCCAGGATTATCTCTTTGTATCCTCAACATCAGCTCATCAGTAAGACTTGACTTTCCAGCACCGCCAGTGCCTGTTAAACCTACTACTGGACATGTTGAACCATCGTTTGATCTAACTTTTTCTAATATTTCATTAAAAAATTCTTCATCAGCGTTTTCTGCTAATGTTAATAATTTAGAAATTGAGGGATGATTGTTTGCAGTGATTGGTTCCTTTAATGATTCAAATCTTCTTGGGTCAAGTAAGTCATTCTTTGATGCCCTTTCTATGGCATCAGAGACCATTCCGGTGAGTCCTAATTCTCTCCCATCTTCTGGAGAGTATATTTTTGCAATATTCGAATCAAGCAAATGTTGAATTTCATTCGGAAGAATAGTCCCTCCTCCTCCTCCAACTAGACTGACATGGCCAAAATCAGATTTATCTAGAATCTGTTTGGTATGAGTGAACATTTCCACTGCTCCACCCTGATATGAAGTAATGGCTACACAATGCGCATCTTCTTGTATTGCTGCTCTAGCAACTTCATCTGCACCTCTGTCATGACCTAAGTGGATGACTTCACATCCCATTGATTGGAAAATTCTTCTGAAGATTCCTATTGCGGCATCATGGCCATCAAAAATAGCCGCTGCGGTAATGATTCTTAGCGGCGTTTCACCTGCCTCAGCAGACTTTTGCATGTACTCGGGATACTACTTGCCCCATTTAATGCGCCGATTGAAGATTATGGTAATTTCAATAAATAATAATCGTGTTTTTCATTAATTTCTGTTGTTATAAGTCCTTTTCTAATTCAATCCGGGTAAGTATTGAATAGGTATCATTTATTCGCGCAATTGGAGATAAGGTGTTATGTTATGCCCTAGGGATGGAACTTTACTGATATCGCCTGATGAAAGCGGGAAATCAGTATTCTCTCGTAATGGAATCTTCCATTGCCCTACTTGTGCAGGTTTAGCTATTAATTCTGAGGCAGCATCTTCAAAAATGTGTAGTGAAAAATTAGAATTAATGCATGATGGATTCAAAGATGAGGGGATAGCAATAGACATTTGTTGTCCATTTTGTGAGAGTGATATGAACGTTCGAGACTTTGCATTCAGGAAAATTGATGGTTCTTTAACTGAATTAATTGAGATTGATGGATGCACTGAGTGTTCATCATTTTGGCTCGATTCAGGAGAATTACAGAGATTATCACCACCTATTGATAATGGTCAAGTGAATCCTAATTCAGAGGCAAAATCTCTGGCAGTTGTTTTTGACTTACTTTTCCATCTTCCGTTCGTTTTGTTATAATTAGGAGGCTTTCTGATATGACAGATAATGATAGCCCATGGTGGGGTCCAGATAAACAAGAACAATTATCTCAAAATTCTTCCAATACATCAAAGAATGTTTTTTCTGGTGATGTCAGTAGTTTTTCTACCCCTCAAGCAGTTAATGTTACTCAAATGAAAGATCCTAATCAATTTCTAATCTCTCAATTTCTTATTGGATTATTCCTAGTCCCTTTAATTGCAGGTTTTTTAATGTCTCTGGTGGTACTTGAAATAGAGCCTGGAGGTCAAGATAATTTTTATTATGATAGCAACTATCAACCAATTTTTGATGGTTCAGTAGAAATTAATAACGAAGATTACAACACCTTAACTGTAGATTTTAATATCCCAAATATTGATTTGTATGAAATTGATGATGAAGATTACTATTTCTATACTGGAGTTTCTGTTTATGGTGATGATTGGGATGATTATGGTGACTGTTATTTTGATGTTGGATACCACCGTCTGAACATATTTGTTGAATCTGAAGATAACAGAAGATGGTACCCAATGGAATGTTATGGTGTTCTTGAAGATTATAATTTCTACTTCCTTAAGAACGGTCAATCAATAACTTATGCCACAAACTATCAATCTCAAATCGATAATGTCCAAGTTGAGGGAGATGAAGATCCTGATGTATCTGGTATATTAGTGAACTTCCTGCCATTTTTAATTCCTGTTGCTTATTTTGGAATACTTGTTTGGAGTTTTGTATCTAAGAAAAAATCACTTGGTTTTGGACTATTAGGAGGTATTTTCGTGGCCCCTTTCTCATTCTGCTTCTCAATGATATTCCTTGGTTTCTTATTCTGGGATTTGTGATTACTAAATCACTCCACTAATCATTAAACCTGCAAAAATAAACATGAGTATTCCCATCGTCCCATCAATAATATGTGAAATTGATTTTAGTTTCTCTACACGCTGACCAGTAGTTAATACAAGTGCCACTGTTACGTACCAAGTCCCATCAATAATCATCCCCAATGCTCCCATTCCTAGAAGGGTTTCTAAGCTCACATTATTTTCTATAAAAGGAGTATATAAGGCTAGCATCCAAGCTAAAATTTTCGGATTCAGTAATGCGATTGAAAAACCTTGGATGAAACCTTGTTTGTCGTTATTATTATGAGAATCCAAATTATTTCCAACTGTCGGACCTTTCCTAGCATGACTTAGAAAAATATATCCTAGCCAAATTAAGATACAAACTCCTGCCCATTTCAATCCCGTTTCTGCAGTCTCATGAATTGAAATTGCTGTTGCAAAGGCCCCCGCTGCAAGAAATGCGTATATCCCGAATCCAATTCCATGACCGATTCCAGTCATCACCCCTTGTCTTCTACCCCCAGATAGAGTGTTTCTTAGAACAACGGCTAGAGATGGGCCCGGGCTCATTGCTCCCAAACAAAAAACAGTCGCAAGAGCAATCCATGCCTCAGGTGTCATTGTATCACTGAGTCTTAAGCGCCTTCATACATTGCTTCTATTTCTGCTGCCCAATTTTCCCTAATCTGAATTCTTCTAATCTTTAAAGTAGGGGTTAATTCACCAAAGTCAACATTAAGATCTCTCGGTAGAATCTTAAATTTCTTAATTTGTTCAGGATTGCTGAATTGTCCATTCAATTCAGTAACCTGTGCTTGCATCTCTGCATGAATTTCTTCACTATCTGTATAATCTGCTAGAGTCTTTCCAAAGCTTTCTAGAGTCGAGATTTGAACTGTAGGGTCTTTCGGTATTTTCGCTGGATCCATACCATGTTTATCTCTTAGAATTGCTCCTACATCTAATGTGAATAGAGCACTACAGTATTTTCTTCCATCCCCAATTAACATACATTGAGAGACCATTGGAATAGACTTCATGGTTTCTTCTATAACGAGAGGTGCGATATTTTTTCCACCAGAACTAACATACAATTCTTTTATTCTTCCAGTGATTTTTACATATCCATCTGAGTCAATTTCACCTTTATCTCCGGAATGCAGCCATCCGTCAGAATCAATTGTATCAGCAGTAGCCTCGGGATTTTTATAATATCCTTTCATGACGTGTCTTCCTCTAAATAGAATCTCTCCACTATCGGAAATCATTAGTTCTGTGCCACTGA
>JAURCP010000059.1 GCA_030828405.1 Thermoplasmatota archaeon | reverse complement strand
GATTCTGATGGAATCGGTAACAATGAAGATACTGATGACGACGCTGATGGTGTACTAGATGCAGCAGATGCTTTCCCATTAGATTCAACTGAAACTGTTGATACAGACGGTGACGGTACTGGTAACAATGCAGATACTGATGATGACGGAGACGGATACTCTGATGCTGATGAAACAACTAACTGTGGTGAAGGTAATGATCCACTAGATGCAACATCAACACCTACAGATACTGATGGTGACCTTTCATGCAACGCTCTGGATGCTGATGATGACGGTGATGGAGTAGATGATACTTCAGACGCGTTCCCATTAGACGCTTCAGAAACAAGTGACTACGATGGTGACCTGATTGGTGACAATGCAGATACTGACGATGATAACGATGGTTACGCAGATGATGTAGATGCTTTCGATAATGATGTAGATGCATGGACTGACACAGATGGTGACGGACTAGCTGATGACTTCCCTAACCTGTCACAAACAACTACATACAGCATAACAGTAACAGATACTTGGAATGATGGATATCACACAGTTGTGGTGACCAGTTCTG
>JAURCP010000058.1 GCA_030828405.1 Thermoplasmatota archaeon | reverse complement strand
CGAGCCTCTGTGTCGGATATGCAGGCGCACGAGTTGGAATTGTGGAACAGTTTCAGTTATTATCCTAGCGTTAGTACTTTTGATTTTTTAATTGGTGAAAAAGGTAAATATTTCGGTATAGATAAAAAATTCTATTATGGACAATATTTATTTACAATTGATTGGGCACATCCAGAATCTAACATCTTGGATGTCGAACATAGTGAAGTACCTGATGAACATAAGTGTGCACATATACTGGCTCTTGATAACGGCAATTATGCAGCTCAGCCTAACAATAGAATAATTTGGCATATTAATAGTTATACAACAGATAACGATTGGCCAGATTACAAAGTACAAAATACTTATTGGGATGTAGAAGGCGGAGACTGGGTAACAGAAGATTCTGATAAAATGTTTTATGATATTGAGGATAAAAAATGAAGAAGAAATGTAATAATTGTGGACATAGATGCCACTGTGTAGGTCAAGGATACTTTGTATCTAGCACTCAGTGCGCTACATGTGATTGTAAAGATTGTAGTTGTGGACCTCTTGTTTTAAAAGAAGAAGTAACTA
>JAURCP010000057.1 GCA_030828405.1 Thermoplasmatota archaeon | reverse complement strand
TGGATAAAAACCCGTAATTGAATCTTTTAATAGAAAAGTTATCTTACTATCAGCCTTATTGAAAAAAAGTTTTGCTAAATCAAATGCAATATCACTATCTGGAAGAATTATCAAAGTTGTTCCGCTTGAGGAAATTTTTAAACCCGTGTTTTTGCTTAAATTTTTATATTTATTTTTAAGGAAAAATTTTTCTTTTGAACTGAATTCCATTTTCTAATGTTAATTTAATTGCATTAATTACAATAATTAATTTTTTTAAGAGTTAATTTCAAATATGTCAAAAAATAAATTTGGTAAATTTCCTTTTGCTGAGGGTATATACAAAAATATGTATAAGGATCGCTTATGGACCATGAGACAATATGCAGGTTTTTCTTCGGTATCAGAATCCAATGCTAGATATTTAAAACTAATTGAAAATGGTGTTAGTGGACTTTCTGTTGCTTTTGACCTTCCAACACAAATGGGTTATGATTCTGATGATGATATGTCATTTGGTGAAGTAGGCAAATCAGGTGTTCCAATATCTTCATTATATGATATGGAAAATTTATTCAATGAAATTAA
>JAURCP010000056.1 GCA_030828405.1 Thermoplasmatota archaeon | reverse complement strand
AAATGAAGTTTTTGCAAAGTTTCCAAGAGAAAAAATAGAACATTTAAATTCAGAAGGTTATAAAATGAATGAGGATGAATTAGATGGTAAAGCTGTTAGATTAGTTGCTGCTTGGAATACTAAAGATAGTGATGTTGATGAATTGTTAAATACAATTAAAGCTAACTAGGATTTTCTTTTAAAAATTCAATATATTTCACCACTTCGTCATACTGTTCATTAGGTATATCTTTATAGCTAGCATTAAATTTGCTTTTTACACAAATAGCTACATGAGCATAGGGGTTTCTTCCTTTAGGGTGATTGGGGTGGTCAGGTAATTGTCCCACCAAATAATCGCCAGCTTCCTGTATCATTTTCCAGAGTTTGCTTGCGTTTTCTTTGTTCACTAATTTGAGATTAATCCCTAAAGTTTATAAATTCGATTGGGAGACCAATATCGATAGTTTTAATTGCAGCTATCGCATCTTGAAGATCATCTCGTTTCTTTCCATCCACTCTTAATTCTTCTCCTTGAATTTTAATTTGTATTTTAAGTTTAAGTTTTTTTATGTCTCCTATTATTTTTT
>JAURCP010000055.1 GCA_030828405.1 Thermoplasmatota archaeon | reverse complement strand
ATATAGTTTCACTCTTGGTGAATAAACTTTTAACTATATTGTTCAATTGTTATTAAATTCAGTACAGTATAAGTTGAATAATAAATTATATATACGTCCGATACTACATATATCGCCATAATCAAACATATAATTAAATATACGGTATGAAAGTATACATATTTCATATCTTCTTTTGAAATACCATATAAACACAACATCGAAAGTATAAGATTTATAATGTTCAATATGTTATATAATATAAGTGTAAATAAACAATTCACACAAAATATAGTAACGTGACTAATCTTAGTAAAAAGTATATCAGTTCTTTCGTAAACAGGCTCGGGTTCAGGTTCAGGTTCAGGTTCAGGTTCAGGTTCTTCTCGAATAGGTGGTTGCATTTCTAAATTTATACCAATGACTGGAACGCCGTCGGGTTGTTGTACCTGATTATAATACATAAAAGATAAAGACCAGTATTTTTTTATGTATCTTAAATGGTCAAAAGAGTGTTATTTGTGTGAATGTCCCCTAGAACCATGTATACACACAAATACCACGGAAGAACGTATACTTGTTCGAGAATATAGAAAAATACGCCCCA
>JAURCP010000054.1 GCA_030828405.1 Thermoplasmatota archaeon | reverse complement strand
ATTCGGCTGTTGTCAAGCGCATTCATGGCGATGGGGAAGCCGTTTCCAACCCCCTTGATGACGTTCTCGACGGGAACCTTGCAGCCGTTGAGAACGAGGGTGCACGTATCGGATGAACGAATCCCGAGTTTGTCTTCTTTCTTTCCAACCGAAAAGCCCTCAAAGTCAGCGTCAACGATGAACGCCGTTGTACCGCCGTGCTTCTTGGTGCCGTAATCGGGGTGGTCCACATCTTTGGCGAACAGCACGAGAATGTTGGCTTGGGCACCGTTGGTGACCCACATTTTTTCGCCGTTGAGCAGGTAGTGACGGCCGTCCTCGGAAAGCTTGGCTTTGCAAACCATGGCGGCTGCATCGGTCCCGGCTCCGGATTCAGAAAGCGAGTACGCGCCGACTTCTCCAGCAGCGAGGCGAGGCAGGTAGGTGCTCTTTTGGTGTTCGTCGCCGTGCAGGGCGATGGTCATGGAGCACAAACCAACGTGAACGCAAAACATCACGGCAAAGGAAGGGTCAACGCGAGCCAACTCCTCGATGATGATGGCTTCGGACACGTCATCGATGGGGGAGCCTCCGTAGGCCTCGGGTATGGTGATGCCGTGGAGAC
>JAURCP010000053.1 GCA_030828405.1 Thermoplasmatota archaeon | reverse complement strand
CCAACTTGATTGGAAGAAACACCCCATAACTCGCCTTCTTCTTTTATTCCAAGTTCATTACTAATTACTCCATCGATAACAATTAATCTATCAAAACCACCTTTGGTGAACCACTGTAATACAGTTTCTGCAAAATAAATATCTTTTTCATTGGGAAATTGTATTTCAGAAGTGAATACTCCGACTCCCTCTCCCTGATATACTCTGACGGGGTGTTTTGGTACTGAATCATGTATCAAAGCAATCGCTGGAAATTGCGGATGTAGCACTGTGCCCATAACATCTAATTTTAGAGATGAAATCAAGTGTGAAGTCGCAATTACTCCTACTGATCCTACAGTTGAAAAACCACATATTGCAGTTCCTCCAAGACGACTGGGGTCCGCTTCGGCGTGTAAAACCAAAGGAAATCCTGTACTGCTATCATCTTCCATGTACCTCGCAATTAGTAAAGTATCTTAAATCTCACACTTACAAAATCACTTTTTGTTAAAAAAATATACTAGGATTTAACTAAATTGACTCTTTCCGATGGTATATGAGTCAAAGTGGAAACTCAGGAATTGGTCGCATTTACATCAAGGTTGGAAGCGATATTATTGATTTAACAGGG
>JAURCP010000005.1 GCA_030828405.1 Thermoplasmatota archaeon | reverse complement strand
GCGTTAATATCAGGCCTTGCTTGAAATTCTGGATGTGCATAAAATGATTTTATTTCAGAGCCAAATAGTAGCGTACCGTCAGGTAATAATGTTCTAAATAGGGGTTTAATGCCCATTGGATCTCTACAAAGTATTAATTCTCTAATTTGAGGATCCCATAATGCAAATCCCCAAACTCCATCCAATTTTGAAACCCAAGACCTATGCTTATCTGCATTATTCCCTGGTTTATCTGCATCTTTGGTTTTCATTAGTGAACCTACTTTTTTACCGACCGGAATCTCATATGTTTTCTTATTGTCATACGCATGTTTGCGATGAAGTGCTAGAATTGTCTCACTATCACCTGATGTCTTCCAAGGATAGTTTTGAATTTCTGATTTTATTTTTTTGAAGTTATATATCTCGCCATTCTGAACTAGAATGCAATTATGTTCAGATTCAATAGGTTGTTTGGAGCCATTTACATCTACGATTGCTAGTCTTGATTGAGCGAGACAAACACTCCCGACCACCAAATCAGATTCGAAACTACCAAACCCATCTGGCCCTCTGTGAGATAAATTGCCCGACATAGAACTTACAACGGTAGAGTCGCCATTACCTAGAATCCCGGTAATGCCGCACATACTACTTCCAAAAATAACAGGTATTTAATTCAGCGTTTTGTATAGAATTAGAAATATTTCACATATATTGCTAGAGATGCCAAAGATGCAATTACCCAAATCATAACATAAGTGTTTTGCGAGAGTGAGGATTCCATAATCTCATTTTGTTCACTATCATCCATATTATCATGCCTTCGAGAAGTGTGAAGAATGTAAACATGACGCCAATGGATGTTCAAAGAAACGGTTCTATCAATAGTAAAACTGTTAATGGAAGAAGAATCATGGTGGCATTGTCATCAATCCATCTTACTGTTGGTAATTCACCAAGAACCGTCATTGGTGCTAAAATAATTGACGCAATAATAGGGGTGCCTAAAAAATAACTACTAGACAACCAAATCACATAAGAAGTAATTAATCCACCAAATATTGCAGCTTTAATTCCTTTTTTTGAACGCTTAATTTCACCCATTATAGGGTCTACAAAAGTCAAACCCCAAATTAACGGCGCAGCATATATACCTGATTCCAAACCATCGAAATTTTTTGACTCCGGGGAAATAATTAATGCCAAACAAACAGCAAATGCGCCCCACGCAAGTGCAGATACTTGTTTTGCTTCATATTCTCTTTGCCCTACAATTATAATTCCAAAGTACAGCCTTAAGATTTCAAGAAAAATCAAAATAAGCAGGCAGAAAGTAACAAATTGGTTAGGCTCCATTGAGAAAAAATCAGAAAGTTGATCGCCTTTGGTGTAATATAAAATTGGGACTAAACACATTATTACATGGGTGAATCTCCTAAAAATATGGCCACTCATTCCTCCAACTGAGTGTTTAGCATGATCTATATCTAATGGGATTACATCATTGCTCAATTTGCCACTTCCAAAAAATAGTATCAAAGATGATCCAGTGCTTCATCTAGATTTAATGCTCCAGACTCTATGTTTAATAATATTTCATCTAAAGAAGGATTGGATAGTAACCTATGGTCCCAGGCTGAAAGCAATCTTTCCTTGGTTCTCAAAATACTTCTATCTTTATCAACATGGAGGTTTTCTAATTCCTCTATTAACTCAGATACTCCGTTGTTGTTAATTGATGAAGTCAACATAACAATTGTGTCATCACCCTTATTAGAATATTCAAGTGATTTCTTGATAGAAATTGCTGCAGCATCAGAATTTGGTAAATCTGATTTATTTATGACAATCACGTCTGCCAATTCGATAATACCTGCTTTTTCTGCTTGAATAATATCTCCTCGGTCCGGACCATCAACTAACATTATTCGATTTGCGAAGGCGACTATTCTGATTTCCGATTGACCGCTTCCTACGGTTTCAATAATGATTTTACTCCAACCACAATAGCTCAGTAAATTTATCATTGAATCTAAAAAAGGCATTAATCCACCAGGGTGATTTCTAGTAGCCAAACTACGGATAAAAACAGATTCTCCGGTATCTGCAGATGACATCCTCATTCTATCACCTAGTAGCGCTCCACCACTTTTTGGAGACGACGGATCTATAGCTAAAACCGCTACTTTTTCACCTCTTCTAACCCACTCTTCAATCATGACACCTATTAACGTAGATTTACCTACTCCTGGAGGTCCCGTTACACCTAAAACCCATGATTCGTTAGATTCTTCTATTGGCAATCTTTCACCAGACTCTATTATTGTCAATAATCTAGCAAGCTCTCTTCTATTTCCTTGCTTGGCGAGGACGATATTCTTATCTTGACTCAAGACCATCTCCATCCTATTTTTTCTCCAACACCCACGTCTAATTGACTATCTTTACGATCTGAAATGATTTCTAAGAAATTAATTATTGAACTTGTTTTTGTACCCGGGCCAAATATGGCTCTAACACCTAAAGAGTACAAATAATCTCTATCTGATTCGGGTATAATTCCGCCTGCAAAAACAATTACATCCCCCATGCCGTTAGAAATTAACTCTTCACAAACTTTTGGTATCAGTACATTATGAGCACCTGACAACGTCGAAAGACCAACTGCAACAGCATCTTCATCCATAACTACGCGGACTATTTCGGATGGTTTTCTTCTTAAACCAGTATAAATTACTTCATGTCCTGCGTCTCTTAAAGCTCTAGCAATTACCTTTGCGCCTCTATCGTGGCCGTCTAGACCTGGTTTAGCGATAACAATTCGCATGCTCATAACAAAGTCAGGGGAGCGGCCAAACAATTTCAAACAACCGATTCAATGATTTTTAAGAGTTTGGCGAAGAGTAATGCTAATTGGGTTAGTCTCGCCATTCAATACCATCATATGTCTGGTGTGAAGGAACGTATCGACGAACTTCGTAGAAGAAAAGCCCAATCCGAAGCAGGAGGGGGACAAAAAAGAATTGCAGCGCAACATTCGAAAGGAAAGTTAACTGCCAGAGAAAGAATTGAACAATTATTAGACGTTGATTCATTTATGGAAGTCGATTCTCTAGTTGAACATAGATGTAGAGATTTTGATATGGATAAAAATGTAATCCCTGGAGACGGTGTTATTTGTGGCCATGGCACCATCAATGGTAAGGTAGTATACTGCTTTGCACAAGATTTCACAGTATATGGAGGTTCTTTAGGAGAAATGCATGGTCTGAAGATATGCAAAATCCTGGATATGGCTCTGAAAACTGGAGCTCCAGTAATTGGGTTAAATGATAGTGGAGGAGCTAGAATCCAAGAAGGAGTGGCAAGTCTAGGATCATACGCTGAAATATTTTTTAGAAACGTAAGAGCTAGTGGAGTGATACCACAAATCTCAGTGATAATGGGACCCTGTGCAGGAGGTGCAGTTTACTCTCCTGCAATAACAGACTTCGTAATTATGGTTGATAAAACTTCACATATGTTCATCACAGGCCCTGAAGTCATAAAAACTGTAACTAATGAAGAAGTTTCTTTTGAAGAATTGGGAGGAGCAGGGACTCATGCCAGTAAATCAGGAGTTACACACTTCACAGCAGAAAATGATGATGATGCATTAGAAATAGTAAGAGAGCTCATACAACTATTACCCTCAAATAATTTAGAAAAGCCACCAACAAAATTAACTAATGATTCACTCTCTAGAAGTTGCGATAAATTAGATGATTTAGTTCCTGAAAATGCTTCGCAGCCTTATGATATGATAACCGTTATAGAAGAGGTTGTCGATGATGGAGCATTTCTAGAAGTTCAAGCAGATTTCGCACCAAATATCATTGTAGGATACTCACGAATGGGAGGCCATACTATTGGAATTGTAGCAAATCAACCGAAAATATTAGCAGGGTGTCTAGATATTGATGCCTCCGTTAAAGCAGCAAGATTTGTTAGGTTTTGTGATGCATTCAACATACCCATACTGACATTGGTTGATGTCCCAGGTTTTTTACCAGGTGCTAATCAAGAGTGGGGTGGGATAATCAGGCATGGTGCTAAATTACTCTATGCATATGCAGAGGCCACAGTCCCTAAGATCACAGTGATTACTAGAAAAGCATATGGCGGCGCATATGATGTAATGTCCTCAAAACATATTAGAGGAGATTATAATATTGCTTGGCCAAGTGCTCAACTTGCTGTAATGGGGGCTGATGGAGCTGTTCAAATAATTCATAGAAGAAGAATCAATAGTGCAGGGAATCCAGAACAAGAAAGAGAAAGACTAGTGGATGACTATAATGAAACTTTTGCTAACCCATATCAAGCCGCAGCGTTAGGGTATCTAGACGATGTAATACAACCAAGAGATTCTAGAAAAGTACTAATTAAGGCACTAGGTGCTTTACTTGATAAAGAAGAAACTAGGCCTGAGAGAAAGCATGGAAATATACCACTTTAGAGGATTTATGATGGAAGAAGAGAGACTTGAGTTATTAAAAAAAGTTGCAATTGCAGCCGTGATTTTAAGAACTTCACAAGGAGATTCAATTAGGACATCAGAATATAGATCTAAAGGAAATGAATGGGTTACTGATCACAGAAGAATGTTATTAGGAAAAAGAAATTTATCTAGCTTTAAGTCAAAAAGAAGTACTTCGAGGTGATTTTTTGAAAGAAAAAAGAAAAATCATTGTTGATGGAGAAGATTTTGATGTTCTAATCGAAAGAAAAGGAGATTCATGGGTTGTTGAAATTGAGGGTATCACTTTCGATGTTAAAACAGAGGGGGAATTACCCGACTCTAAACAAAACAGAAAAAGAGGAGGCAGTAAGAGAAAACTTTCAGGCAAAATCTCTTCTTCAATACCTGGAAAAATTGTATCATTAAATGTTTCTTTAGATGAAATGGTAGAACAAGGTCAAGTAATAATGATCTTAGAAGCAATGAAAATGCAGAATGAAATTCAAGCACCAATTTCAGGAAAAATAGTAGAAATTAATTGCCATTCCGGTGAAAGTATAGAAGCGAATATGCCTTTAGTAGTGATAGAACCGTTAGATAACAAGTACTAGGTAATTTCAATTAATGGATAATGAGTGGATTGAATATGAAAAGTTGTGATTACGGAGATTGTTCTGATAAAGGAGAGAATATTAGTAGATTGTCTCCCGAAGGTTTTCTTGTTGCAACTGGCAATAAGGCATACTCGTTTAGAGAAGCTTACAAAAGATTTCACTATTGTGACTCACATCATGATTTATTAATGAAGAATGTATGGAATAGAGTCAGACAAAATGAAGACAAAGACGATGACCACGTAGCACCAACGGCAATATAATCAAATCAGACCTAAGGCATCTTCAATACGGTTTAATTCTGGACCAGTGGAACCTGAGCCTACTAAGGCATCACTTTCAGAGGTTACACATCCTGCTCCAACATAAGGTGAACCAAAACAAACTGTCCCCACCATAATTGGCACATTCATTACAGATTCAATGACTTTTACTTCTGACGAGGTAACATCAGGATGAGAAAGAATACCCTTGTTGTTAGCAACTAGCAAAGAACCTACTGTATCTTGACCAGCAACTCTGGTCCTAGCTGTTTTAACTCCTAGAACCTCGCCTATTAATTCGACTCCAGGGGCAGGTATAGATTTGCTAACCACCGCGCCATAATCATTACATTCAACAAGATTCCCTGCAGCATTTACCCCACTTTCCAATATCACTATCTCTCCAAAACTTGACAGAATATCTAGATCTTCTTCTGTTGCAATATCTGCTACAGCGATTCCTTTACTATTCCCTACAATTAGGCTGCCAAGTAAAGAAGAACCTCCAATCAATATTGGGTTCATTTCTAAATCAAATACCTGCTCTATTTCTTGAATTACAGGTTTATCAAGAGAAGTTGGGTAAAATAAATTATTTCCAATGATGCTCAAGTAAACTCCAACTTGAGAATTTCCTAATATATCACCAGTCGAAATTGTCATATGAATGCCTTCTTCTCTTTATGGCTACGCCCATGATTGTTATAATTGTGCGGGGGAGGAAAGAGAGTGTGGCACAGCGACAAACGTTCCCGTGGGCTTTCGCACCACAGTACAGGAAATGACGCAGAAGGGCTTGACTTCCGGGTTCGAGATGGGACCGGGTAGAACCCCTTCGCTATGGCCGTGCACAACTCTCTTTCGAATGTGATGAATTGATATGCCTGTTGGACAGAGGCCCACAATAGAGCCCTGTGTTAATTTAACTAATATTAGTGTGTGTAAGAAATTGATGAATGCTCGGGGGGTTAGTGCAGCTGGGCTGAATACCTCGGGCGAACCCTCGGTACTTACACCCGCTGTCTATCAAACTCATCTTCTATGAGTCCCCTGAGATGCCTCGTCTTTCGGATGACTTCGAGCTTAGATGCTTTCAGCTCTTATCCACTGGAGCGTGGCTACCCAGCATTGCCCTGCCGGACAACTGGTAAACTAGTGGCTCCGAGTCCTCGTTCCTCTCGTACTAAAGGACCCTTCCGATCAGGCATCTGATACGCCTCAACCACAAAGCAACAAACCTGTCTCACGACGGTCTAAACCCATCTCACGATCCCCTTTAATGGGCGAACAACCCCACCCTTCCCAGCTGCTGCACCAGGAGGTTGGGAAGAGACGACATCGAAGTAGCAAGCCACCAGGTCGATATGTGCTCTTGCTGGTGACAACTCAATTATCCCCAAGGTAACTTTTCTGTTATCAATCACCCCCATAAATGAGGTAGATTGGTTCGTTAGGCCCTGCTTTCGCATCGTCGATCGTTATTGGTCCGATCCACGTCAAGCCAGCTTTTCCCCTTACGGTTAACGGTGGAGACTGAACCACCTAAGCTGACCTTTGGGCACGCCTGTTATATTTTCGGGCGCGTGGCGCCCCACCCAAACTGCCCACCAAACGGTGTTCTCATTAAGAGTTAGTACAGTTACAAACTAAGGACGGTGTCTCTATGGACGACTCCCATCTGGACTGGCGTCCAAATGATCAACATCTCCCGTCTACTCAGCACATAGTGTGCGACTGTACAACGCCAGGCTGCAGTAAAGCTCTATGGGGTCTTCGCTTGCAGGTTGAGGTTACTGGACTGTGCGCCAGTAATAGTCAATTTCGCCGGACGTACCGCGGAGACAGTGGGACTCTCGTTGTGCCATTCATGCAAGTCGCCAATTAAGCGACAAGGTATTACGCTACCTTAAGAGGGTCATAGTTACCCCCGCTGTTTACCGGTCCTTCATCAGGTTGAAACCCGATTTCAGATACCGGCACTGAGCAGGATTCACCGACTATACACAACCTTTCGATCTAGCAGTCGGCTATGTTTTTATTAAACAGTCGGAGTCCCCTTGTTACTGCGACCAGGTTCTCTCGAACCTGGCACTCCTTCTCCCGAAGTTACAGAGCGATTTTGCCGAGTTCCTTCGCGGTACTTTGCCCGTCACACCTTAGGCTTCTCACCTTGGGTACCTGTGTCAGATCTTGGTACGATCACCTCTACGGCTTTTCATGGGACCTAGGCCTCATCTATCTTTGCTCACGCCTTCTCGAACTTCTCACCATTACGGTTCTCCATTCGATTATTGAACGCTTCGACGCACCATGACAGATGCGCATAAACTAGCCCAAGCCGTTACCATTAATTGTAGAGGGGCTTACGAATATTAACGCAATTCCCTTTCGATCATTTCGGTTAGGAATGACCTTAGGATCGGCTAACCCTCGGCTGATAACCATTGCCGAGGAACCCTTACCCCTTCGGTGGTGCGGATTCTCACCGCACTATGCTGCTACTCTTCCCTAGATTCTCATACATACACGGTCCACCCGATCTCAAAACCGAGCTTCTACCCGAGCATGTCGCCGCGCTACCTCATCTTCTTTCGAAGGATCAGTGTATCGGTATACAGTTTTAGTCCCGTCCATTTTTCGGGCCCGCAAGCTTGACTAGTGATCTGTTACGAACTCTTTCAAGGATGGCTGCCTCTAAGCCCACCTTCTAGTTGTCTTCGACCACGGACTCCGTTTGTAATTAACACTTAACTGTAATTTTGGGACCTTAACACTGAGCTGGTTTCTTCACCTTTCGTCACGGTAGCTTACCCACCGTGGCTCACTCCTCGCTTCTACGACGATTACAACTTCGGAGTTTGACAGCGTACCGAGGGATTGCTCCCCCTAAATACCCAATCAGTGCTCTACATCGTAATCTATCTCTGCGAAGATCTACCTGCGAGTAGTCTCGCGCGGAACCTGCTATTGCCCATCTCGATTGGACTTTCACCCCTATACCCAGCTCATCCGAGCGATTTGCACATCAGCAACGGTTGGATCCTCCACCCAACTTTCATCGGGCTTCAATCTGGCCAGGCATAGATCGATAGGCTTCAGGTCTCCCACTAATGACTCCGGGCGAGCACACCCAGTCCCTCACCGCCTAAGCGGCTGCGGACCTTTCGGTTTCCCTTCGGCTTCGGAGATCAACTCCTTAACCTCGCCATTAATCAGAACTCCCAGGGGCATTATTCGAAACGCACGAATAGACGCTGCTCATATCTTCGCTTTCACGCCTATTCAGCTTGTTCCCGACTGGTTTCAGGTTCTTTTCACATCCCGCTAAGGATACTTTTCAGCTTTCGCTCACGCTACTTGTCAACTATCGGTCTCGAGTAGTATTTAGGATTGGAAGTTTATGCCTCCCATATTCACGCGCGATATCCAACGCACGATACTCAGGATTCATCACTTGATCGTATCATGTACATATACGGGTCTTTCACCCTCTATGGTGCGCCGTTCCAGGCGACTTCTATTTCCATGACTTAGACTACAGATGGTCCATACCCCACATCTCTTTATGATTTCTCATAAAGATTCGGTTTGTCCTATACCGTTTTCATTCGCCACTACTAGCGGTATCTCGTTTGATTTCTTTTCCTCTCCCTACTGAGATGCTTCAGTTCAGGAGGTTCCCTTTCCATTTAGGAATGGCACAGAGTGCCAGGAGGTCCCATTCAGCAATTTGCGGATCCAAGAGATTCATGCCTCTCCCCGCAACTTTTCGCAGCTTGTCACGACCTTCTTCGGCTCTCGAGCCGAGCCATCCCCCAGTCGGGTTGTAGCATTTTATTAATTTCTACATTCCCACTTTCTATTATTATCTTAACACAGGGACTCATTGTGAGTCCTCTGGTGTCCAGGCATATCAATTCTGGTATCTCAGACCACTCCGTCTCCCCGCAGGGCGAAGCAGTCTCAACCACTAACCTTGATACATGTCAGTACCAAAGCGCACTATAAGCAGCCTCGCGACCTACCTTTGGTATATGAAGTAAAGGGTTGGCATCCCCTCTCTAAGGGTCTTGAGTATAGCGAATATCATATTGTTGATAAACTATTTTTTCCTAAAAAATTAAGCATTATTTCTCCTAGAAAAACACATCAATTCGAGAAAAATTTAACTTAGAATTTACAATATAATCTGCAATAAAATATACCATTTATTCAGATTCAAAGTCTAAATCTTTAGTACCTAAATTTTCTAAATCCTTGTAAACTAACGGCGTCAGACTCAAACTACCAATGATTAGTACTGTAATAATCGCCATTGGGATGATATCATTTGACCATTCAATAGCATATCTGACAACAGAATATACGGTAGCCAATAACAAGGTAAGTATCATTATTGGGAAACCGGTTCTGAAAAATCGATTGAATGATATATCATTTCCTGACTCTTCAGCGAGGCCCGCAGCTACTACGTTAGCAGATGCACCAATGATTGTCCCATTACCACCTAAGCAGGCGCCTAATGCTAATGCCCAGGCCAAGGGGCCTAGTTCTAAACCTAGTGTGTCATCAGATGCCAATTCAATAACAACAGGCACCATAGTAGCCGTATATGGGATATTATCAATGAATGCCGAGGCGATTGCAGATACCCATAGCAATAATAGAACTGCTACCATAAGTCTGTTTGCTTCAGATGCTTTGGAAACGGTATCTGAAATTAAGTCAGCAATCATCTCGATTAACCCCATATACTGAAGCCCATGAATCATGATAAATAGACCTGCGAAGAAAATAATAGTGGTCCATTCAACAGAATCTAACTGCTCCTCTACATGATGGGGAGACGTTACGAGTAACATTACGACTGCCCCCCCAATAGCAATTGTAGCGACTGTAAATAATGGATGAGGGAAGGCCGAATGAGCGAAGAATAGTAAAATAACTACAATTAATATAGCCCCTGATTTTTTAAGTAAAGCTGAATCTTTAATTCCATATTGAAGTCTTAGTAAGTCTACATTCCTAACCCTATTCCCCGATAATCCCGGTTTTTCTATGATTCTCAGTAACCAAAATGCAGGGACAATAGCAATTAAGACCGCGGGCGCGACATGAATGATAAAATCACTAAAGCCTATGCTCTGACTTGCCAATGAAGTCCCACTAAGGCTCTGACTGGATAATTGGGCGCCAATAATAATATTTGGTGGATCACCAATTTGAGTTGCAGCGCCCCCTATATTGGAAAACATGACCTCCGCTATAATCAAAGGAACTGGTTCTAAATCTAATACCTTACATATCTGTATTGTGACTGGAACTATTAGCAATATAGTCGTGACATTATCCAGAAGAGCTGAAAAGAAAGCAGTGATAATACATAATATGAATGTTAAACGCCATATTGAACCTCCGCTTTGAGCATAGGCCTGTACTGCTGCCCACTCAAACAAACCTGTCTTTGAGAGAATATCTACCATCACCATCATACCTATTAGAAGTCCGATAGTTTCCCAATCAATCCATGTCATTACTGCCATCAAATCAGGACCATCACTGCTGCCTGAAGCGACATGTAGGGCGATTACTGCCGCAATACCTCCGAGTGCTGCCGCTAGAGCTCTGTGAACAACTTCGAAAACAATTAATCCATAAACAGCGACTAAAATTATTATTGCTGCAGTAACTGCCCAACTAGGCATTTCTTCTGGTGCAGACCATGTCCCGCTGCTAGTACTAGCTGCAGAAACCGAGAAGGGGGTGAACGAAAATATAAACATTAGAGCCAGATAGAATTTGGACAGATTACTATTCGACGACTGGCGGGTACCCTTTTCCATGTCCATCGGAAACACATTAACTCTAAATATCTCTCGATATGAAAATTAGGGTATTACAATTTCCTATATCATTCGCCAGACCAAAAAACAGCAGTGTTTCCCCTCTGCAGTACTAAATAAGACTCTGATTCATTTGAAATTGATTCGAATAATTGTTTTCTTTCCAGATTATTTGAAGCCACCCCCTGATTTACTTTCATTTTGATAAGTTTACGTTTTACAAGCTGTTGTTTGAGTTCATGGATTACAGACTCATTAACTCCTTGTTTACCAACTCTAATTGTAATTTCGAGTGTATTATCTAGAGCTTTTCTTTTGATTGCATTTGGTATATCCATTCCATCACCTTCTGATTGGTCTACGAACCTTATTATTACAACGTTCGCAAGTGGTTATCACTGAACTCTTTCTAATCCTAATCCTTGAGTTTAAGCCAAAACTCATTGGAGATTTACAATTCTTACAAAACATCATCCTCATACTAGATTTTGATCTCTGACCGTGTCTTTTTGTAATCCTTAATGTATCTCTAACTGCATTTTCTCTGATTCGTAATGAAAAAAAATCTGGAGATGAGATGATACTGGAAAGTTGAGATATCGCTTTTTTGGAACGATTTTTCCTTCTCAAAATATCCTTAGATCTTCTCTTCCTCGACATAATTACCTCATCTTGCCGATAATTTAGATATTATTTCATCGCCCACTTGTTTAATCGTTTGTTCTCCATCTACTTTTATTAAAATGCCTTGATTTTCGTACCATGTAGCAAGAGGAGATGTTTGCTCGTGATAAGCCTTTAGCCGATTACGCACAGTAGACTCATTGTCGTCTTTCCTCTGGATTAATCTATTGGAAATTGATTTAGGAGCAGGGTTGAAATCTACATGGAAAATCTCTCCTGTTTCTGGGTCCATACGCCTCCCAACTATCCTTCTAACTATAGAATCATCTGGGACCTGTATGGACACTACCGCACTTACATCTGCAATTATTGCAAGTTCTTCTGCCTGAGCTATTGTACGAGGGAAACCATCGAAAAGAACACCGTTTCTAGCATCATCCATAGATAAACGCTCAGAAATTAACCCGATTATGACATCATCAGGTACTAATTCTCCTGCCTCCATAAATGATTTAGCTTCCAAACCTAATTTGCTTCCTTCGGACAAAGCAGCTCTCAACATATCTCCTGTAGAAACTTGAGGTTTTGAAGTTAAATCAACAATCCTTGCTGCTTGAGTGCCCTTACCAGCACCAGGGGGACCAAATAATACAATTGAGCCTTTCATAGCATTACGCGGTAAAGACTCAGTCATAAGTCAAACCCTGTCTAAGGTTGGTTTTGTTCCCACCAAAGATTACCATATGACTCCCATTGTTCCATAGACCAGCCATCAGGTAAACCTCCTAGAGGCAAAGGAGCTACTCCATCTGCTGTAGGTAATAATTTAGCAGGCCCTGATGCAGCGATAGCTGCTTGTATTTCATCATCGCTAACCCCACCAGTCAATGTATCTCCTGAACCCAAAGAGGTGTCTAGAGCTGCTGCACGACGTTCATTCGAACTACCAGACAATAAGGCCGAGCCTTCAGGTATCAACTCTTCTTCTGGAGACATAAGTTTTTGAGAATTTTTTCTAATCTTTAAACCTAAGAATATAGCTCCGGTCAGAGAAATCAAGAATAATAATGGAAGTACCCATTGAGGCAATCCTAAAGATTCCAAGATCCCAGAAATTCCACCAGCATTAGTACTTCTTTCCCTACTCATTTCCAAAGTTATCTGCGCATCTGTTGTTTCGGCATCATCAGGATAAAAGTTCACTGCTATCGCCGATAGTTCGAAAGTAGATAAACCGAAACCAGCATTAGAATTAGGTTTTACAGAGACAGTAAAGGTTCGGGATTCTCCAGGAGACAATTCACAATTCACATCAGACGAACAATCAGGAATTTGTATTTCAAAACCATCCGCTAATGTAACAGAAAATTCTGCATCAGTGATTACATTACCTTGGTTAGTCATATTAATTTGGAAGTAAGCATTTACACCGGAAGAAATATCCTCAATCAGAGCCTTATCAGAAGAAATTGTTAACCATACAGATGGAAGCACCTCTACTGAAAATTCAACAGTCTGGAAAGAAACATCTCCACCAGGGGTCTCTGATTCTATAATTACTGATACAGTTTGATCAAGTGACCCTATTGATAGAGCACCGGGTAATTCCAGACCCACTGAGACAAATGCTTCACGATTCATGTCCATCTGGAAAACATTTCCTGAAAGGAAGCCTCCAGACCAACCTTCTGGAAGAGAGCCCATAGTCAAAGAAATTTCAAGAGGGACATTTCCGATATTATGAAGTTTGAAAGGAGTTACTGAAGATTTACCTAGGGTGACCAAAATTTCTGGAGGGTTTTCTATGTTCAATGAAGCGAACTCTTCGAGAACTAACTTAGTGCCATTAATTAGAGTTTGACCATCAGAAATAGTAGTTCTGATTGTGATAATATTTGAATCCCCCATATTAGATGAAAGGGGGACGATTGTGTTAACTATAATACTAAGATTTTGTCCAGCTAAGATGTTCACAACTACATCCTGATTAACAAATTCTTCAATACCAATTACAATTTGAGTTTGCCAATTATTTTGTATTTTGACAGTATATTCAGAAGGTATATTCCCTTGGTTAGTAATAACTAAATTTGTGGTTACTAAATCACCATTTAATACGGGACGATCGGTTGAAAGACCTAAAGGCCCTAGCGACATACCCTCTTCAGAAAATATCTCAGTAGTGAAATCACGATTCTCAAAAACCTCTACTGATGCTGAATCTACAGAAAATAAGCTTGGATCATTTACCGACTGAGTAGTACAACTAACTCCTTCGATAGTACCTGAAGCAGGAGAACCTAATATTTCGTTAGGAATTCTAACTTTAATAGGAACTGGTAGGAATTGTAATCTAGAGAGTGGTTCTAGATTTAGGACTGAAGTTCCACTATCTCCCACTCTGATAATCCAGTGATTTTCAGTCTCACAAGAAATAGTATATTGAGTAGGGCCATTTCCAGTATTTAGAATTGAGAGAGAAAACTGAGCAAATTGACCAGGTATTGCACCTAAATCATCTGCACCCGCAACTACAGTCACTAATCCTTCAACTCTCTCTACAACTGTCTTAAGTTGCATTGAATGAGAAACAGTAGGTGCATTCTTATCCCAAAGAGTTACTTGCGATACAAAATTACCAGGAAGTGCATAAATATCATTGGAAACATCAGCATCAACATCGGAAAATTCTAATGAAATAATCACACTATCTCCTTCCTGTCCTGAAGGAGATAAAGTCCATGGGCCAGATTCATTGAATAGTTTCCACCATTCGTCTACAGGGGCAACTAGGAGGCCCCCGACCTCAGATAATTGCACAGGTGATGCTGAAATATCTACAGTAACTTCAGATGTTCCTTCATTCTTCAATTCTAAATCGAAAGTAACAGCACTAGATACACTAGGATCTAAATAACGAACTTTTGATTGATCAATTTCGGAAGGCGTAGAGGGGTAACTTCCATCTGACAATAGAGGTGTTAACCGAACTCCTACCTGCGATACATAAACGTCAATCTGTACTCTATTATTGTCTACCCCCATAATTTCATCATTTAATTCAGTAACTTGTGAATCGGAATCTAATGTTAGAATTATAGTATGTAGACCAGTTGTGGAAAATATGTGAGGGTATGAAAGAGATGCTAATGAACCCCCTGAGAGCGATGTTTTTGATTGTTCAAAAATTATTGTATTTTCAGTTATATCTTCTATTAGAACTGAATAACTTCCCGTAGGTCCTGCTGCTTGATTTTTCCATTGAGCCTCTATCAAAAATGTATCTCCTTGAAGGGGACTTTCTACAGAAGTAGATAACGAGTTAGCGAAAACTGTAAGATCGGGTAAAATTATTTCACTGATTTCTCCGGACATGACAATAGCATAATCTTGTAAGTTACCTCCTGCATGACCTACTTCAACAGACCAAACTCCTATTTCAGTAGAGTCTATTCTGAACCTTTCAACATTATTCAAAGAGTCTGCTATTGTACTGGTTACGCTATTACCATTAGCGAAATTATTACCATAATATACAAGTCCACTTGGTGATGTAATTTTCAAGTCTAAATCATTCATTAATTTGGGAGAGGATTGATTGGCGACTGCTGAACCTTCTGGATCGTTCCAAACAAGAGTTACATCAAACTTCGAATCTCCGTCAGATTGAATTGTGTATACAAAGGAATGCCCTGGTTTCAATTCCCTAGAATCATCATATAACAATTCTAAATCAACGCCCGAAAACTCTGGAAACAAACTATTAGATATATTTATTTGTCCCCAACCTTCGAAAGCATTGGGGATATCAGGAGTTCCTAAATCATCAGCCCCATTAATCAATACTGAACGAATTAAGTCAGATCGAGGTTCCACTATACCTTCATTAACACGGAGGAATTGTCTAGCCATAGTAGTTGCACCTGCAGCCACTGCAGTCGACATGGAGGAGCCATTGAGAGTCATGTAGAGTGGAGTCTCAGTTCCTGCATGTGTTGATGAAGAACAACTATCTCCGTCTACAAATTGAGCTTCTTCTGCTTGAGCAGAACATATCATAACACCTGGAGCAACTAAATCTGGTTTTATTCTACCATCCAAAGTCGTTCCTTTTGAAGAAGAAGAAAAAACTTCTCCAGCAGGTATACTATCAAATGAGCCAGTAGTAGATGTCCCGATAGTCAAAACATTCTTTGCAGTACCTGGTGGAGTAATGCTTTGGTAACCATTCATCCCCAAATCTCCAGCCGAAAATAAAGCTAGGAAACTTGGTTCATCAACCAGATATGAGTCTGCTGAACGCGAATCAGAACTATACTCTCCTACAAGATTAATGTTGCCCCAACTATTAGTTTGAATACGAGCACTCTGTTGATACGAATGTGCAAACATTTCGTATAGAGAACCCCATCTTGCTAAGATTCCAGAACTATCAGCCTCTAGTTGATAGAAGTGAAATGTAGCGGCGGGGACTATACCAGTGGAATTAGAATCTCCAGAACCATCACCCAGTAGAGTTGATGTCACGTGTGTCCCATGACCACTGTTTCTATCTTGGTGTGAATTATCTGGACCAAACAAATCATAAATTGCTCTGACCCTACCGTTAAAATCACCATGATCAGCATCTATTCCCGTATCTGAAATAGCTAAAATTTCTCCACTACCATTCAGATTGAAAGGAGACAATGTTGAAGCAATATTACCACCAATTAATTCATTAGCATTATTATTGTGTGTTGAAATAATTGAAGATTCATGGATACTTAGTATTCTGCCATCCATTGCTAAAACAGGCAACCATGTCGCATCAATTCCTTTAATTTGACATAAGTGAATATCACAAATATTTCTTGTAACAGAACTGTCTGAAATACGATTCATATCAACTTCTAGTTCAGATAATTCATTAATTTCTAAGTCTGAAGCAATAGTTATATCTAAATCAAGAGAGAAACCACCACGTCCAGAAAAATTAACTAAACTTGGAGAAACTCTCCAAGCAATTGGTAATCCTTCAATCCATCGTACTGAAGGAGATTTTTCTAATTCAGATTTAGATGTCAAAATATCTTCAATAGGTAACCTGACGATTAAAGCAGAATCAGGTATTGTATCAATAATTGAATACCCGTAAGAATCAATTAAATTTATTAATTCGGTCATGTCTACACTGCTTGACTGTACAATCACCAATCCTGTACGTGAAAGTGCTGATGAATCATACAAGTTCTCAGGACCGAGGGGCATTACATCTTTCAAAGGATCGAAATCTCCAAACGGTGAATGAATAATTCCTGAGAAATCATTCAATTTATAATCTGATTCGGAAACAACAGATAACTTACTCCATTTACTATTCTCAGATTGAACCTGATAATCTGAATTTGTATTGGAATCGGTTGTTTCACTAAAAGCAGAAACTGCACCTGACCAAGATGAAACGACCAGGATTAAAAGGATTGGAAAAACTGATTTCACTGCAGTCATAATGAGCCTGCGACACATTGGGCCTTTTTGACCGTTAACGTTTGGTGAATCGAAAATTAATCAAAGATTCTAGATTCCGTAGTAATTAGAAATAGCTGAATCAGTTTTTGCAACACTAGTTCTCCAATCCACTTCAGTACCCATCAAAGCTCTAACACAGTCTACATTTTCTGGAATTACGTCACTTTCTTGGTGTATGGCTTGGAAGTAATATAGCCTATTATCCAACAACTTAACGCCATCTTCCCAAACAAATATTTCATGTAAATCACCCCATTTCCTACCTATGTCTCTGGCCATTTCCATCACTTCTGCAGTAGTAGGTATTTTGTCATCTTTACCACTCATTACAATTACTCTAGGAGATTCCTTCCACATCCTAATAATCGAATCAGTGGTCAGTCCATGCCCATCAGGTAAATCTGCAATAATCGAATGAACATGCATTAAAGTTGTTGGGACTGCAACCGCTAAAGAATTAATTTCAATCTCGGGCTTAACTGTCATTACATCAGGACCATGGTGACTTGGTACTTTTAGAACTGGTTTTATTGCATTAATTGGTCCTTTGTCAGAATCACCAGGGTCGGCAGCCCTTCTAATCATTGTACACTCTACTTTTAGTGATCCACAATGTTCGTACAGAGGGACCAATGTTCTTGAAAGGCCGGTCGTATTACACGACACTACACGCGTCCCTTGAGCGTTCAGATTTTCTGAATGATTTGCACAAGAAGTATATGATAATCCCGTTAGAGAATGTTTTTCTCCACCTTGAAACATATATTTGACATCAGCAGATTGATATTTTTCTAGATTCGCGGCTCCCATTTTACCAGGCGCGCAGTCAATTACAACATCTGCAATAGATAATAACTCTGACAAACCACCTTTGCAATCATATCCTTGCTCTGAAAAAGAATCAATTTTTTCTTGATTGTCAGATGTACAATACAATGGAAAACCTCGTTTTTTAGCTAGTCCACAGCCAAAAGAAGGCCCAGTTTTTGTCACACCTATTACTTGCATATCGTCTTGTGCATCTATAGCATCTGCCACTCTCTTGCCTATCGTACCAAAACCATTTATTGCAACTTTAATTGTACTCATAATCTCACTAACTACCCTTTGACAATTACTTGCCCGAGTAGAAACTCTATCAATATACCCTTTTTTAACTACATACTTGATATTAAAATTTAATACTTTGATTAGCCTGCAAGCCGTCAGAATCAAGACTAAATACATCCTCAGAGTCATGATAGTTTATGCGCGAGGTCACGGCTAAGAGCATTAAGTTGAATCGTGATCTTGAAAAAATGCTCGCTGAAGCATTGGAACGCGACCTATTAGTACGAATAGGGTGGGGAAGAAATGGGGATGAGAAACCAAAAAACGGTGAAATCGGTGTAATAACTCATTTACCAAAAAAATCTAGAGTTTTGCTATTAGGGAATTTAGGTGAATGTTGCGGGGCAATGAATAGAGGAGGTAATCTGACTATTCAAGGTGGATGTTCATCAATGGCCGGGGCTTTTCAAGAAGATGGGAAATTAATCATTGAAAAGGACGCAGGCCATAGAATCGGCTCTAATATGAAAGGAGGGATGATAAATGTCCAAGGCTCAGTAACTAATTTCGCAGGCGAATCTATGGAAGATGGAACTATTCTGATTCGTGGTCATGCAGGAGAAAGAGTAGGAGCAGGCATGTCAGGAGGAACAATTATTGTTTTAGGTTCTGTTGGTAAAGAACCTGGAATTGGGATGACTGGAGGTAAAGTTATTGTTGCAGGTAATTGTCCATCAGCAGGTAATGGAGCAGAGATAAGAGAGATAAATCCAAAAGAGATTTTGGAAATATCCGAACACTTAGAACCTCTGGGTTTATCAATAAATAAAGATGCTTTAGTGTTAGTACCCTCAGAAAATAATTCTAATGTTTTTGAATATCCTGAAATTAGTATCATGGAAGGGTTAGAAAAAATATTATTAGTTCCTTCTGGAAAAAATAATCAATTATTACATGAAAAACTAGATTGTGAAACAATTCTAAAAACAATTGAAGAAGACGAAGGAATTGTTTTCCCGATCCCTTGGCTTGTTGAAAGAGAAAAAGCCGCTTCCTCTAGCGATCATATGACCTCAAAACAGCCTTGTTTAGTAAGAAATTCACCAAGAGAGATAGACTTGCTCATTATAGATCGAGAAAATCTCGTTGAAGTTTATGATTATCTACCTATATGCTCAGGAATAGTACTAAATTTAGAGTCTCTACCTAAAATGAATGACGCTGAAATAGAATCAATAGTTGTATCTTTAAGAAGTAAAATGAAAAGTAAATCTCTTGTAATGTTGAGAGACAGAGTAGATAGAGTAGAAAATTTACTAAGAATGATTATTGATTTAGATCTAGATGGAGCTATTATCAACGCTGCGACACCGGGCGGAAGTAGAGTATCTGCTGCATTGCCTAGGATTGGTTTGGCGTCGAGAGCAATGAACATCAAGGAACAGGGTAAGCATTTGTTGATTAAATTAGATGAAAATCCCAGTGCAGAGGATTTTATCATAGCCAAAGGTTCCGGCTGCTCATTGATTGTCGCCCCAAACAATGATGAAAAGTTGGAAGAAAATCTTGTTTGGCTAAAATCTACTATAAATGGTTGGATGTCAGATATAGGTGTTCAGAATCTGAATGAGGTTACACGAAGAAATTTAAGAGCAATTGATTATGATACTGCTGCTATTTCAGGACTAAGATTAATTGGATATGATAGGCCTCTTCCAATGTGGCTTGGAAACTAGGTGACATTATGCCGACACTAAAATTTAATCACAATATCTTAGAATATCTCCATGAAATTAATGGCGTAAATTATGATTCAAAAGATTGGGAAAAAAGAATGCCTTCCATAGGATGTGTGGTAGAAGAAAATGACGAGGAGGGGATTGAAATTGAAATTTTTCCCGATAGAACAGATTTACTAAGTCACGAAACTATTTCTAGAGCGGCTAGAGCTTTTCTGAACTCTTTAAACGATTCACCTAATCTTGAAATAAAACAAGGTGAGATAACTCTCGAAGTCGATAAGTCACTACAAAATATTCGCCCTGTTATTCTTGGAGCTGTAGTCAGGGGCGTAGACAATGGTACTAATTATAGCGAAAAAGATGATTTTATTCAATCATTAATGGACCATCAAGAAAAGTTACACTTAACTCTGGGTAGGAAAAGAAAATTCGCTTCAATCGGAGTTCATGATTTATCACTATTAACTCCTCCATTCAAAGTAATTTCTGTTGACAAAAAATACAAATTTACTCCACTAGCAGAAAAAACTGAAATGAGTATTGAGGATATATTGAAATTACATCCAAAAGGGAAAGAATATGCTCATCTAATGTCAGAATTGAAAGAATATCCAGTGATTATAGATGCTGAAGATAGAGTTCTTTCGTTTCCACCAATTATCAACGGTGATCATACTACCGTAAATGAGCAAACAAGAGATTTTTTCATTGATGTAACAGGATGGGATGAAAGATCTTGTGAGGCATGTTTACTATTGATATGTTTATCACTTGCAGAAAGAGGAGGCGTTATTGAATCGATTCAGATTAAAAACTGGAATCAAGAATTATTAAACGTTCCTAGAGGCGATTCGAAAAGCCATAAAGTCCCTGACAGATTAATAAAAAATATTCTTGGAATTGAATTAAGCAAAACAGAAATTGCAAACTCAATTAAAAAAATGGGTGGTGAATTAATAGAAACAAGAACCGTTACTAATGGACCTGATAAAATTGAGAAATGGGCAGATTGTATAGTAGGCGAGAAAGAGCATATTATTTCAATGCCAAGATGGAGAAATGACATAATGCATCCTGTTGATATCGTAGAAGATATTGCTATAGGATATGGATATGATAATCTACCAGAACAGTTATCTGATGTACATTTGGATGCGATTCCTCTGCCGTCATCTAACCTTAAGAGGAGGATTAGTTCTAGCCTATGTGCTCTCGGACTACAAGAAACTCAAAGCCTAACACTATCTAACAAACGTGACCAATTCGAAAGAGTTAGATGGATTGAAGAAAATAAAAGTACGATAATTTCTAACCCAATTACTAAGGAACATACGATGCTAAGACAATATATTCTCCCATCACTACTAAATCTCCTAGCAGCAAATAGACATCATGAACTACCTCAAAGGGTACATGAGTTAGGGGACGTAGTTAGAGATTCGGAAAACAAAACTCGTCTTTCATGGGCATGTGCAGAAGTTGGTGGAGGATTTTCTGCAGCTAAGGGCATTGCTAGTTCGTTACTGAGAGACTTAGGGGCCAATCTCTCAGAAGTAAAGTGGCAAGGAATTAATCATGATGAGGGACCTTGGATAAAAGGAAGAGGAGCCAGAGTAATAATTGACGGAATTGAAGTAGGACAAATAGGAGAAATTGATCCAAAAGTGTCATTCGAATTTGGTTTGAAAGTTCCAATCCAAGCGGGAGAATTTGATGTAGATGCACTAGGCAGGACAATACCTGACCCTTTACTTTAGTTTACATTCATTTGGTCTCATCTGAGAGTAAAGCCATAGCATCAATAAAAGTTTTATTTGTAAGATGCGAGCGGTTATTTTCATCTTTTTTCTCACTTCTAACTTCTCTTTCATATTCTACTACAATATTTTCTTCAATTTTTGAAGATTTTTTTCTCCCAGAAGATTTCTTTCTGAATGGCCATATGGGCGCCATGTAACTGCAGCAGCAACTAATGACTTGAATACTTCCCTGTTTTCTGAACAAAATAGCGAGATAATGAAAGAGTAGAACATTCAGGAGGGGATATGAGGCGAGGTTTCGCGGCAGTGTTTATTGCGGCCTTGATTTTAATGCAAGTAGGTATTTTTGTAGATAATAGCACATTAAATTACCAAATGAGTACTACTTCAAGAGACCATCAACAAGGTCATGAAAATATAACAAGTTTAGATTTATTACTAGTTGGTAATTCTTACACCGATTATAATGATTTGAATATAAAATTAGAAAGAATATTAGATGTTTCAGGAGAAAACTCGGATGTTGAATCTGTAACTGGAGGAGGTATGAGATTATCTGAACATTTAGAAGATGCAAATCAACAAAATAGTGAATTAAATCAGAAACTTGCTGAGGGGCATGACTATGTTGTTCTACAAGAACAAAGTCAGATTCCATCATTCACAACCAGTTCTGAGTTTTGGATCGAAAGTAAAAATGCTGTTAAAGATCTAAACGAAAGAATAAATTCCGAAGGAGGGGAGACGATTCTACTAATGACGTGGGGGAGAAAAGATGGGGCAAATACGGATAGGAACCCCAATTATTTGACAATGCAACTACATCTTCAGCAAGGTTATGAAATGTATCTTGAAAATTCAACTACTCTTGAAAAACCCGTTTTTATCGCACCGGCTGGTCTCGCGTTCAAAAACATCTATAATCAGGTAAATGAAACGGGAATAGACCCCTCACAAGGAGAAAATTCGTTCTCAAGTCTCTATTCAGACGGGTCGCATCCATCATTAGACGGAACGTATCTTACATCTTGTGTATTGTATGCAGTAATTACCGGAGAGTCCCCGGTTGGAGAAAACTTTCCTGAGGGAATATCTGAAGAAAGATCGTTAGAACTGCAAGAAGCGGCTGCAGATACTGTTTTCAATAACACCCCTGAATACTTGTATCCATTTGAAATTGAAGAAGGACCGGGAGTAGAATTTGGACCAGATTCGGGATCAGTTTTTGCTATTGACCCAGGTGCTCTAATCAATTTAAATGTGAATTATTCAAATCTAGCAGAAAGTAACGATATAGTAAATATTAAAATTCATGGTCCTGATAATTGGATTATTAATTGGGAATATTCTTCTGATACAACAAATGGATTTGATTTTGAAATATTATCTGATGCTACTAAATGGACTGAATTCTCAATTACTGCCCCCCTCACTGACAATGGGATGCCCCTAGCGAACTCGTTACATCAATTTTCAATGGAGATAAACTCTAATAATACTGGAAGTAGTGATTGGTATAATTTTTCAATGAGATATGGTTACTTCCATGGTGTTGAAATTGTAGAAGGAGGAGGGACTTACTCGATTTCCCCGTATGATGTAGCGACAATAGAAATAACTGCTAGAAACTTGGGTAATACTCAAAGAGATATTGCAGTTAGTGTGAGACCAGTTGATGAAAATGGAAGCGGATTAGGAGATTTTTCTCAAGCATTTGCATTAGAAGATTGGAATGTATTCATACTGGACAAAATGGAAATGAATGCAATGTGGCCTAATGAAACTGGAAAAATTAGGTTTCAGATTCAATCGCCATACCTAATTACGGGTACAATATTCTTTGAGATTAAAGTTTGGAGTACTGCTATTCCTGATGAAGCGGTTAATGTCACACAGAGAATAAATATAGTCCCCAGATCAGGAGGAAACCTAGAGCTAATTAACATAGATTGTCAATTTGAAACTAAACCGGGAGATAGTTGTAGAACTGAATTAATTGTGGAAAATACAGGAGATATTCCGTATGATTATGAACTAAATATTAAGGATACTCCAAACTGGATTAACCTTGAAATTAGTGAGAACATAATTAGTTTAGACCCGGGGGAGATAAAAAATCAAATTTATCTAAATACCAGTGTAAATGAAGGAGTTCTTTCCGGAGAACATGCTGAAGTAATAGTCGAATTATGGGTTGATGGATGGAGCCCTAAAACGGTAAGTTTCGACGTTACTGCCGGAGACTATTTTAGTTGGAATTTAATTAATGAAGATTATTATCATGATTATAACTATGAAGAGAGAACCGTAAATATTTCAGCACGATGGACAATGGAAAATCAAGGCAATATTAATGATGGAATAGTGGTGAATTTAGATTGTAATATCTATACTGACTTTGAACTAGAGTTGCCCCCAGAGGCAGAAGAGCAAAGTTCGAACAATCCACGTTCATTTGAAGTACTAGATGTCGGGGTAGGGGAATCAATTAATTTCACTGCATGGATGAATATTTCTTATGATGATATTTCCCAAACTATGTTTTTCATTGAAGGCCCTACACTATCAATTGAAGCAAGATCAATTAGAGACCCCAGAATAGTTTATGAGAAAAGTATTACTGAAGACAAAGATTTATTCCAAGAAAATTTAGATAATGGAAATAATGAAGATGGAGGTTCAATAATTATTGAATTCTTCAGAGTATGGCAGACAGTAATAATCAGTCTGGTTGTAATAATATTCGGAAGCATTGGGGTAGTCAAAGCCATTCAATACAGATTAGAACAAGATAGGAAAAGATTGAGGTTACCTTTAGAAGAAGATACCCATACAGCAGGAGAATGGATGTCAAAATTCATGAAAAAAACCGAAACAAAAATTTTCATAGAAAGTGAAACTATAGATTCTAAAGATTTTGAGTCTGATTTTATGAGTAAATCTAACCCAAGGGAACCGCTGAAGGCTAATACAACTTCTAAGTTTGATATTACAATGGCTAGCAACTCTCTAGATAAGGCAATGACAAAAGATGCACTTGAAGACATTGTAGAATTAGCTGATGACATTATTGAAGAAAAAGAAATACATCCACAGAACTCTAATTTAAATGAAGATAGTTTTGAATCAAGAATATCAAAATTAGGTAAAAGAAAGAAAGAGGAGTGAATGTATCAATTGGGTGTTGATGAGGCAGGAAGAGGCCCCGCGATAGGACCACTTGTTGTTTGTGCTTTAGGTATGCCAAGTGCCGATGTGGAAATTTTAAGGAGAATCGGTGCTAAAGATTCTAAGTCTATATCTAAGGAAAAAAGAATTTTCTTAGCAGAGCAAATATTATCACAGGCAAAGAAAAGAAAATGGGATGTTGGATTAATTACTTGTAGTGCCTCGAGAATAGATACTGAAAGAGAGATTACGAATCTAAATAAATTAGAAGTTGAATTATTCAAAGAAGCAATAGTTGCTACAAAGGCTGAAAAACATAATGGAGAAATATATTTGGACGCTTGTGATACTGATGAAAAAAGATTTCGAGATCGTGTTAGTTCCTCATTAGGTTCAAGTTGGAGAAAATGGTCTATTAAATCGAAACATAAAATGGATACGGAGAATATACTAGTTGGTGCAGCAAGTATTCTTGCAAAAGTCCATAGGGACAATGAAATTGAAAAAATAGGCCAATTATTAGGTTTAGAAATTGGTAGCGGTTATCCCTCAGACCCGAAAACTAGAGTCGCAATAAAAAATTTAGTTAAAGATGAATATCCAAATAAATATTTGAGATGGTCGTGGGTAACAACTGAAAATATCTGGCTAAAAGAGAATCGAAAACCTATACCGAAAAGAAGTCTGGTAGAGGGAAATAGTAAACAATCATCCATTAGTGATTGGTAAATAGTGAAATGCAGAAGTCTAGTGGTGAGGATGATAATATGACTGATGCGGCAGAATGGGATTCTGAAATCGAAAATATTGTTAGAAAATATGCTCTACAAAATGCTGTTGAATACGATGGCGCTGGACAGTCAGGTTCTGTATTAGGAAGGATACTAGGGGAAAGATCCGATTTGAGAAGTAGAGCAAGGGAATTAAAGCAATTAGTAGATACTGAAGTCGAAAATGCTAATTATTTAGCTCAAAATGAAGGCATTGAAGTAGTTCGTCAGATCTTGGAAAATACTAACCCAGAGGCTCTAAATAGACAAAAACAAGTTAAAAAGACTGGATTGAAAGATTTATCAAATGCAGTAAATGGAAAGGTAATTTTAAGATTTGCACCAAATCCTAACGGCCCTCTAACATTAGGGCATGCTAGAGGAGTCACAATTAATTCCGAGTATGCTAAAATTTATGAGGGGAAAATAGTTCTAAGATTTGACGATACAGATTCTAAGGTTAAACCTCCACTAAAAGAAGCATATAGTTGGATTGAAGAAGATTATGAATGGTTGACAGGTAAAAAACCAGATATCATAGTTAGAGCTTCTGAAAGGATGGATACCTACTTGCGTTATGCTGTTAAAATGTTAGATGAAGGATTCGGCTATGTCTGTAAATGTTCTGCAGAAATTTTTAAGCAATTAAGAGATAACTCCAAAGAATGTCGATGTAGGAATAAAGACCCTAGGGAAAACCTTTCAGATTGGAATGAAATGATAATTGGGGAACTTACCGAGGGTATGGCTGTTGTAAGAGTAAAAACAGACATGAACCTCCCCAATCCAGCACTTAGAGACTGGCCAGCGTTAAGAATACAACATTCTTACCATCCAATGGTTGGTGATAAATACAAGGTTTGGCCTCTATTAGACTTCCAAAGTGCAATAGAAGATCACGAACAAGGAGTCACCCATATTATCCGAGGTAAAGATTTGATGGACTCTACTAGGAAACAAACTTTGCTGTACAATCATTTTGGTTGGAATTATCCTGAAACTATGTATTGGGGTAGAGTAAAGATTCATGAATTTGGAAGTTTTTCTACATCCGGTATGAGAAAAGAAATAGAAAATAAGAATTATTCAGGATGGGATGACCCGAGGTTACCAACACTCAGAGCCCTTAGGAGAAGAGGTTTTGATTCCGAGGCAATGAGAAGTTATTGGATAGATTTAGGATTGACGCAAAAAGATATTTCTGTATCTCTACAAACAATTGAGTCATTTAACTCTAGTAAAATTGATTCGAAATGTGAAAGAAGGATTTTTGTCAGAAATCCTAAAAAAATAAAATTAGATAGTAATAATTTTGAAATACAAAAAAAATTGATTCTAAATAAGCATCCGCTAAATGAAATTGAGGGTCACAGAGAATGGGATTTGGAAGATTTAGAAATTTATGTAGAAAGTGAAGATTTAGAGAAAACACATATTCGTTTGAAAGATTTTGCAGATATTAAAATAGAAAAATCTGTTGGAATTATTCAATCGATAGATCGTGTCGATAAGAGACCAATTGTACATTGGGTTCCGAAATCAATTTGTAAAAAAGCAGTTTTGACTATCCCAAATGGTAATGAATTAATTATCCAAGAAGGTGTGATTGAGGACATTCAAATCGTGAAAAATAATATAGTTCAATTAGAGAGGGTAGGATATGCTAAAATCGAATCTATTAATGATGAATTCATAGAACTACTTTGGTTGCACGGATAAATTAATAATAAGGTTAAATTGTATTAATTTGTATCTATTAAGCGTCGCATTGAAGTCTAATAAGTTAACCACAGGAGTTCATGAACGGGGACTTGGTCACTAGGTCCTTGACCATAGTTGGACTATTGTTGCTCTCTTTTTGTACGGCCCCCGCATATGCTCAAGATGCAGTAGGAGAAGACATATCTTGTTGCAGCGATACGAGTTTTGACTTATTTTTGTTAGATGAGTCTTCTAATGGTAAACTTTCACCATTTGAGAATGAACTTTCTGATGAGCAAGAAGCAACCGTCACAGCATGGCAACAAGGCGAAGTTGAAGTTGGTTCTTGGGAAATCATTTGGGGGGCAGAGGGGGATTATCCTGCAGAAACCTGGACTTTCACTATTCCTTACTTGGTTGAGGGAGCAGCAGGTGTCACAATTAATGCGACTTTAGATATTAGGATTGGAGGGTCGTTCTATTCAGGGAATTCAGGACTTAATGGTGTAGAACCATTTCTTAACGCCGAAGGAGATTTAGAAATCACAGTACAAGTATCTTCTGGTTCTTTAAATGATGGAGATAGGGTAGAGGTATCTCTTTTTGTTAATAGTTTACTTTTCTCGAATCCCACACAAGACGCAGGTTTGACATTCAAATGGGGTTCAGAGGATTCCGTAGGGAAAGTCACAGTGAAAATGCCATTAGTAGATATCAGAATTAAAGAAGCCAGTGTGACTTCAGGTCTTGTATATTTCCCGATTGTACTGAATTCAGGATTTGGAGGAGAAATGTGGTCTCTATCTAGTGGTAATTTCAACCTACAAGGCACCCCATTAACTCTAAGCCCAATTGCAACTCCTCTGGAATCAGGTGTTGAAGTAACATTTGTCTGGGAAATGCCCGCTTTAACAGATAGCGGCACTTATTCTACTGAATTCATTTTGTCACCACAATCAGGATTAGAAATATCTGCATCAAAAAATCACAATATAGATGTTGATGATGAAAATGGAGGAGGAGGAAGTTATTATCCGTCTTCAGAACCTCTAAGAGATAGCGGTTCTGAAATCAGTGTTGAAATAGATATGGATTTTCAAGGAGATGTAATAGAAAAGAAAATTGAAATCTCCTTTGACAGTGCTATGTCTCAATGGATGAGGTGGGGGATGGATAACATCGGTAATTCAAGTTTAGACTCAAACAGTTGGTGGAAAAATTTAAATTCGTATTCTGATTCTGTTGCAACATCTCATAGAAATAATGGTAAAGTAGACGATGATGAATTACTAGCATTAACATCTCACATTACCGGTTCATCTTCAGACATGAGATCATTTATGCAAAATGGTTTATCATTAGATATTGAATCGATTATTGGAATAAATCCTGTTGATTTAAACCCTACTGAGTATCAAATAGATATGGGTGGAACAAGATCTTTTGCTGCCGAAAAAATTACTATTAAGATTGAAACTTCGTATCCCGTAGTCGATAATGAAAGACAGCTGATAATTGAAAATTTTATTCGTAATCCTTCAAATAATTATTGGGATGAGGCGAATATAGATTTAGAAATTAAAACTTCTATGTTAGCAGGATTAGGTCCTGTTTCAGCAGAGAATCTTGATTTCGAACATAGAAGATGGATTTTCTTAGAAACAATTAATATTAAACAAAATGATATAGATGTAGATGAAAATTTCAGAATTGAGTTTCTACCATCTGGAAACATGGCATTCAGCCCTCTAATTTCTGCGATGCTATGTGTTTTCGCCTTGTGTATAGCAATCGGTATAGGATTATTCTTGACTAGGAATAGAAGCAGTGTACCAGCTCTAATCTCTGTATCATCCTTAGGTGGATTATCGTTGGTAATCTATGTATTGGGTATGCCAATGCAAATAGTTCTCGCAATTGTTGCCTCGAGTGTCTTGTTAGTATTCCCAATTTCACTTGTGTCTCCGAAATTAAATAAAGATAGAAATAGAAGAAATAAATTACCTAGAATCGAATGTCCGGCTTGTGGCACGAGTAATACTGTCGAATCAAAAGTTAGGCCATTAAGGATAGAATGTGCTGGATGCGAAGTTATGCTTAGAATTGAAGAGTAACTATATCACTCCATCTCTAATTAATTTATCAATAACTTTACTAGATGCGATATTAGAATTATTTTCATCCCAATATAATCTAGCAGAGGAAATCTGCCCTGCTAAATCTGTAGACCATCCCGGTGCCAAAACACAATGCCAAACAATTTCTTCTAATCTAGAAGTTGAAGGCTTTGATTTAATTAATGAATCTCTAACTAAATTAGATAAAACTCTAGCTTTACCTTCCAAATCAAGACTTATCCACCTTGAAGAAATCGCGTTTAATACATTTTCATCTATCCATTCATATTCTGAGATATTTGGTTCAGGGACTTCTGGAATTGGAACTACCTTAATTATTCCCTCCTCTAAGAGAATATCTCTTAATGCAGAATAAAGGGGATCGTAGGTATTATCCATAGCAGAATTAATCCAATTCCCAGATATTAACCATGGGCGTAATCTACGTATTCTGTGACCATTTGGGGATATTAATTGAGCAAGGGCATGGGCTTGTGCAACAGATGTCAAGGGTCCTTTTCTAGAGTCTCCTTTATGACTAATTAATCCGTCAACAATCAATGTAGATATTGTCAATCTAAATGGGTTAGTTTGGAGAGTAGTCTTTTCTGAATTATCATCTATTATCTTAATCCAAGGAGAATTATCAGGTTCCTCAATGGAAAATTTTCTACGATAGGTTACTCCGTTATCTACTAAAGATGATTCTATAGCTGCCATCGAAAAAGATGAAGATAAAGTAGGTAAGCAGAGTAGTAATAATGGTTCATTTAACCTTCCAATTTCTTTCGAGGCCGAAGATAAAATTTCTGAGACCAAGGAAAACTGAGTCTCATCGACTAGTAGCCTCATAATACTTCGAGTGAGGGAGTAGTTAAATCTTATACGCAGAAATCATTCAACCATCAATCTCAATTGATCGCGTTTGTATGTCCATGTTGAAGATATACGCCCTGTTCCAACGTAGTACTTTGCTAGACGGCGAAGCCTTGATTCGCAAAGTTCTAATTGACGGCGATTATGTAAATCTTTCTTGTTACTTGAAAGATGATCTATGAGGCTCAATGCTTTACGCATCAAATTCATCATGTCTTCAGGATATGTAGAATCTAAATTATTACGTGAAAGTGTCTGAGAAATTCTTTCACCCATAACTAATCTGACATCTGGTACTGCGTGCATATCTCTAAGTAAAGTTCCAATTTTTGCTGAAGAATGACCTTCATTAGCGTATTTTAATATTAATTCTTCAACAGTTCCTTTATCTGATTCAGACCATGAAGGTGCTGTATCATTATTGGGCTTAGAAGACCCGCTAGTTCCTTTTCCTTTACTGTGCATGCGTGCCATATGAAGACCTCAGGTAGCCGCCCGACTTGCTGCCCCTCTTTAATCGCTACGCAAACTCAAACAACCAATTCCTATTACAATCTGTGTTGAGCGCGCGCCAATCTACTGGGCCCATTTGGCCATTCCCAGCCTGCAGCTTCGGCTCTAGCAGACCCTATAAGTTGATTATTCTGGTATACTAAAACTTCATCTCCAATCCGGATACTACCTTGATAATCTATTACATTAGAAGAAAACAAATCACCGCGCCAATCTATCTCAGGTATAATATTAACAATTGGAAATTTATTACTTTCTGCTAATAATGGAAGGCATGCTTTAGTGAATGAGAAACGACCTAGTCTAGGATTCCATAATGCTAATTGTTTACCTTCTTTACGGATTGTGAAAATTGGGGGCCTTCCTTGTATTCCGGTTCCATCCAACCAATCATCAGTATTATGTTGAAATCTAGAAAGAGCACGCAGTTTTCCAAGCCTATGTTTACTTTCTTTAGGATCTTCCAAGGAAAAGTCATTTACAGATTTTTCAACCATTTTTTGAAGGTATTCTAGAGCGTCGGAAGAGCCTGCAGTCAATCCCTTCCTAGTATCAATAATCTCTATCGATTCATGCACTATATCAATCCCACTATGGTTTAAAACTCTTGAAAATTTATTTCTAGAAATATACTGATGAGTCATTTCACGGATTGTATTGAGTTCATCAATATCCCAGTCCCCAGTGACAGGAATATCATAGTTGGCAGCGGGCCAAATGTCTTCAAGTTCTCTTGGTACTAAACCAAGTGGTGCAGTAACTATTACCTCATGGATTGTGTTGGATGTGATTGAACGGCTAAATCTCTTATGTGAAGCAGATAGACGATAAGGCTTGGTCGCTGAACAAGGTAACAATACCATCACTTTGGATTGGTGAGATGGAGGTTGATGGTTATCAGAGACTCTTCTACGCCAATCTTGGATAAGGGGGTCGTTACGACTAGAAAAACTGTGACATCTGAGTTCATGAAATTGACCTTTGACTCTTGCTAAGCCTGATTTTCCACCATCTAAATTAGACATTCTAGCATCATGGACTCTCAATCTCTCTACTGACCTTGGACTGGAAATAGACTGTTTCTCTACTAATTCACGCAGATTACCTTCTCTAATCGCAACTCTAGTTGCTGCAAGTGAGTTTTTCCAAGATTGAATTTGATATTTCATAGAGGAATCTTCATCTATTGACTCCTCGACTTCTCTAGGACCATTTTCTGATAAAATAACTCCGAGAGAACTGGCGTGCTTTGATCTCCCTAGATCAAAAATGTCAACACCCATCCATGTTAAAATTGCACAGTTATCTGGGCCACCTATCCCTGGTGTCCAAATTAATGATGATGGGAAACGCGTTCGGATAATATATAACGCTTCAGATAGTAAGCCTTTTTGATTGGCTAATTGTGGAGCATCAGTTAGGATAATTATAGATGGGACTAGATTTTTATTATTGAGACTTAAATCATGATGTAGAGATTGCCAAGAGACAGGCAAAATTTCTTTTCCAATACCAAATTCTCCAGAATTAGATTCTACTAAACTTGGCGGGAGAACTAATCCTTCACTGGCAGCCCATGTATCTAACTGATCAAAGGGCAAAGTAAGATTTGTTCTTGTCTTAATAGAAATTTTAGCAGGTAAACTACTAGAATCTCTAGAATATTCAAAAGGCGCCATTGAATATGGTAATTTTTCATCATCATTACCTAGAATAATAGCAGGAGTCCAAGAACTAGGTGAATTTCGGTCACCTAAGCTAAATAAACGCCCAAAACGCTGTCTAGCGACTACGCTTCGGGCTAACGGCCTCTCTTCCATACATAGTGCGGACGAAGCATTTCGCTTGAAGCATTCTAAGAGGAGGCCGTGTCCGATGAGGTGTGAGACGTACCGCTGCACTACTGATAACTGTACTATTTATCAGTTCAAGTATTATGATCGTTAGCGGGCAAAATGAAGAAAATAGTATAATTTTTGAAGAAATTATTGATTTTGAAGGACCTTTCTGGTACAGTGCTACATGCTTGAAAGTTAGTTGTTCCGGATTAACTCTTGAAATTAATAACAATGGAGATATAATTAGTTTAGAAGATAGCCATGAATTAGAATGGGGTGGAATTCTTGAAGATGGAGCGATTGTTAGTTTATTTTCAAGTACTGATTTGAGTATTAATGATATTTTAATTAATATGGTAATGGTCAATGATTTTTCTAACATTGAAGATTCAGATTTAATAGATTCAATACCTTCACCAGGGAATCCAGGAGATTTCCATACATTAATTACCCAAGACGATTGTTTTCTTGGAAATTGTAACTCGTTAATTGAAGGAAATCAAAGAAATATTGAGTTCATAGGAGTCTTAGACAATCATTCTGACAAAGATTCCATTAGAATTTTTGGAGAACCAGGCGATATTATTGTAATCTCTGAAATTACTGGTGGAAATGACATTAAAATTGAACTATGGCATCGAAATGACAGTGTGAAACAGTTAGTTTCAAATGACTTAAGCGAACAAGAGAATCTTTTAGAATACCCAAAAGAAAGCGAATTATGGATTCGAATTATTTCTACTTCCGATGAAGACGTTCAACCATACAAATTTGAATTATATAGGAATAATCAGACTAATGAATATGGTAATGGGGAAGAACTACAAATTCCTTGGAATCATGGAAAGCCATTAACCTATCATACTTCTTGGAACTATGAATCATATATCGCTAAATCTGATTCAAATGGAGATTCTATCTTGTTTAGTATGGGTGCAGATATGAAAATATCACTAATTTGTACCGCTAGCAATGAGGGCGTTGTATTTGGATTATTTTTGATCGACTATTACGGAAATAAAGAGAATATCTCTTTGACAAATGGACTTTGCCCCGATATAATTGAATCAAATGGAAATACCTCTTCTTTGGAAATTTGGATTAAATCAAGTGAAACAACTAGATGGAACCTTTCATTAAATCCATTAAGAGCTATGGATGGAATGAAATTTTCTGATGCACCAGAGTCCAAATGGATAGAAGCACCGGATGAAAGATGGAATGAAGTAGAATTGGATTCTGAGATATCAGGAAGCCTCCATAATGGAGATAATATAGATATCTTTTGGATCAAAATTTTAGACGAAAATGGCTCAAAAGTTTATCTGAATGAAGTAATTAAATCTGAAGTAAACTACACCATACAAGAGATTAATCAAAATAACGGTGCACTTGTAAACACATCTAATGGACAGGTCATTGTTTTACCTTACGGAAACCATTCACTAAGGATAGAAAGAAGAGCCGCTGAAAATGTTGAAATTGATTATATATTTAAATTAGAATATCTTGGAGAATATGAAGCCCCAATTATTGAAGATTATGAAGATCTTTCTTGGATGTTCAATAATTTCTATATCTTGATTGGAATTTTGATGTTAAGTCCTCTTATGATAGTATTATTCTGGAATAGAGGCGTGATTTTACGGCTTGGAGATGGTTCGATAGAAATGCAACAGCATGAAAGAAAAAAATTAATTAGAATTAGAGAAAGAATATCTCAACAAAAAAATGAGAATGGGGATTTCCAAGGGATATTGGATTCTGCTTTAATGCAGTTAGGGGAAAGCCCCTGGAGTTCAATAAATGAAATATGGGGTCTGCCTGAACTAAGACATCTGACTGAACAAATTGAAATTTGTGCTTGGAAGATTTCTGAAGATAATAATAATCTTCTTTTGGGATTAAAAACCTCTGATTGGGCGTGGGAAGTTGCGTCAATCAGACTTAATTATCCAGAAGGTAGTAAACTCTCAATAACTGATGTTTCACCTAATTATCTCTCAAAAAAAGATGAGATATTCATAGATACTTTGCCTAAGAAATCACAAATATTCCTGAGAGTTGCATTAGAGGGTGAGTCTGCAAACATAGCTTTAGAGTTATCTGGACTAGTTGAAGGAGAGCCGTTGGCTGCGACACCAAATAAAATTATTGAATGGGATTAACCATTGCGTCTTGATCTAGCTTCTTTACGGATTTTTTCTTCGAGTTCTTCATTAGAGTAGTTCATTTCATCTCTGATGTTAATCAATTTTTTCTTGAAGGTTCTGGTGATTTTTTCGGGCATATCTAATTTTAAAAGTACCATAATTGAACCACGCCCATTACGTGCTCGATTACTGGGTAAACCACGACCTTTTACAGAAATTGTTTGACTAGGTTTTGAGCCAGGAGGAATTTTAATTTTCAGAATTTCACCATCTAAATGAGGGATTTCTACCGTAGTACCTAGTACCAAATCTGTGAATGTTAAAGGTAATGCCATCAGTAAATCAGCACCATCTCTTTCAAACCATTCATGTTCTTGAACATCTATCTCAATATACAAATGGCCAGATTCACCGTTTTCAGATTTAGATGATTCCCCATAACCTGACATCCTAAGTCTTTGACCGTTTTCTATACCTGGAGGGACTGTAAATTGTACTTTTTTAGTCTGATTAGCACGGCCTTCGCCTCTACAATTAGAGCAAGGGTTCTGAATAATTCTACCCTCTCCTCTGCATGATGTACAATCAGAAACTACTTGTTGAGTAAATGGCCCTAATCTCTCTATTCTTTGGATACGCCCACGCCCATCACAAGCAGGACATTCTCTAACATCATCCATATTTTTTGAACCAAAACCATTGCAATCTTCACATGTTTTTAATACCTCAAATTCTAATGATTCTTCACATCCATTCATTACAGCTTCGAATGGAATTGAATGACTGACAAGTAAATCAGAACCTCTTTGCCTCTTATTTCTTCTTGGACTGGAAGAACCAAAGATTGAACTGAAAACACTCTCAAAACCTCCTCCAAACAAATCTTCAACACTAATATTCACGCCTTGGAATCCGCCAGCTCCAAATGGTGATCCCCCGGGACCGTTGTGCCCATAAGTGTCATATTTTTTCTTTTCACTAGGATTTGAAAGAATCGCATACGCTTCTTGAACTTCTTTGAATTTTAATTCAGATTCTGGATCATTAGGATTCTTATCTGGATGAAATTTTCTTGCTAAACTACGAAATGATTTCTTAATTTCTGATTGACTAGCATCTCTTTTAATATCTAGAACCTCATAATAATCTCTTTTCACTGACATTAACTCACCTAAATTTATTTTATTATCTATTCCTATGAATTATTTTATTTTCACGATAAGTATGTCCCACATGAGGTACAATAAGGATTAGTTGAGTTATTCAGAGTGCCGCATTCTTTGCACGAAGTAACTGTTGGTGTTAATTGAGTTTTTGAAGAGACATCCCATTGGTTTTCGTCATTTTGATTATATCCCTTTACTTTAGGCTTATTATTTGATTTCTTAATTTCTTTCTTAGCAACTTTGAGTCTTTTTTTCTCCAATCTCTTGAGAGCGGATTTTTCTAATCTCTTTGATAAAAATGATTTAGAGGTCTCAGTATTATTTTTTTCAATTATTACTTCATCTATAATTGTACCTATATTTCTATGATGAGTGACTACTTCAATTTCATCATCGGTATCGACCTCTTTCTCAAATGATTCTGCATTCAATGAACCTATATTTCCAGACATTTTAGCCTGTATTAATGCCCCTTTACGGCCCTTTACTTGTTGAGAAGATTGTTCTTCGAGTTTTTTAATAGCGATTTCAGATTTATCCCACAACCCTTTATCTTCTTGAGAATATGATTTACGAAGTCTCTTTATGGTTGCAGAGCGATGGTATTCATGATCTTCTATTACTCTATACCTAGAAAACATAACCAAACCGACAATAAGTGCAATGGTGTGTATAGAAAATTCGATTATTATATCGTTTGAAATTACTTCATTGATTCTAGTAAGGCCGAATCTTAATGCTACTATACAAAGTGTTGGTGCCAATAATAACGCTCCGGAGATGGTACTAGAGCGCTCTGCCATGATACGCCTCAGCAACTATTCAATTTCAATCATTCGTGTTAGTGGGAGATTATTCATACAGAGAACTCATGACTGGTGGGCTGGACGGACATACATGGAACCAGTGATTAGAATTTCTTCAACGGTACAACCATATGAAGATGCTGAAAAGATTTTGCAGTCAATAAAAATGTTTTTCCCTGATTGTGAAATTGATGAAATACCTGGAAAAGGAGATTTTCCAACTAAAAATAAAGAGCAAAAAATTCATGGAACTTCAACAATTTTTGATATTATATTGAAACAAATCAGAATACAACGAATTTTAGATACAGCCCTTGATGTTATGACGATAAATTCGGATAATAGTTATACCTATTTTTTAATCTCAAGACAAGCTGCTATCGCAGGCAAAGTTTCTTTTGTTGTAGATGAAGGGACACTTGGTGGTATGATTAAAATTGAAATTTCGGGTGAAGATATCGATATTTGGTTGGAACAACAAACCTGGCACGAAGGAAGGAATGAGTTTCCAAGATTTTCTGGAGATGAATTTGCTATGAGGAGAGATGGTGAACCAACAGAATGGTTTGATAAAAGAGGAAATCCAACAATTAATATTGATGAGGATTAGGAAATCCTTCATTAGACCATTTTTCGACTATTGGTAAGTCAGCAGGCAACCAATTTACATCAAATAACTCCTCTTTTGATAGCCATTTCATTTCATCATGCTCTAATAACTTAATTCTATCCTCTTCGATAATTCCACAATTTAAAATCATTAACTTCACATATCTATCATCATAGTTAAAAAATTGCTCAGCTATTATTCCTGAGGGGGACACATTTAGAGAAAGTTCTTCTTTTAACTCTCTAGATAATGCAATCTGAGGAGTTTCGCCAAACTCAATTTTGCCTCCAGGGAATTCCCACCACGATGGCCATGATTTTTCTTTGGGGCGACGACAAGACAAAATTCTATTATTTGCATCAAATATCAATCCTGCAACAACTTCCAGATAAGGCTTAGTCATACATTTAATTAAGCGGACAATAATTTCAGTTTGTTTTGAAATATCTAGAATGTACTCAGGGGGAAGATGAACAAAAATAACTTTAATATCATTATAAATTGAAATATTATTAATGGTATTTAGTGTGTTAAAGTAGGTTTCATTACAAATATATCGCCCGGGATCTTCACTCCATTCTATATGAGATTCTGCTTTAAACTCAGAATTAAGAGGTAATAAATCAGCATTTGTATGATGCCTTTCCTTCTGATTTTTAATTATTTTACCGTTAGGTATACAACGCCCTGAATTATCAGGTTGGGACATTTTATACTCATTATATGCATATTTTTCAAAACGAATTTTATCAGATTTTGACGAAAATCCTAAATGTATAATTACATCAAAAGTTTCTCCAGATTTGATCTTATTAGCAGTTAAATTACTACCAAATTCATCAACAGATAATAATTCTGTAAAAATTTTGGTTTTTCCAAAATCTATCTGTTTTAGTAATGATAATATCTTTTCAGACACGTTATGTTCGAAATTAGAAAATTTTGGATAGCCTGTAATTAACACACTGGGGGCATCCATGATAATTTGGATAAGTAGGAGATAGTTGGTGTTTTCCCATACATACAATCGCTATATTCATCATTCAGGTATTCCTAGCACGGGTATATGGCAGAGGAGCTTGTAGTCAATATTGCTGAAGACGAAGAGCTAGAAAAAGTAAGTAGATTAGGTGTTATTGGAGTTATTTGGATTGAACTCAATGGTGGAATTGGACCATGGGGGACTTTGAGACCGTTATTCTCAATTATTCTAGCCCTTATACCGTTTCTTTTTTTAGGTCAACATTTTAATCGGCAACACGAGAAAGCAAATGGCTGGTTCTTGATACAGTTACCATTACTCTTCACAGTGATTTTGTGGTTTCTACTATATGTTTGGTCTATTGGAGATGCATTTTTTGTTTCGAGCAGAATAGTTGCTAAAGCCGAAAATGAATGATTAAAAATTGTCATCTAACTCTAGGGGACTGAATAGATGACCGGGGCTTGTAGATTTCACTAATTGGGTTCTAATTACTCTCTCCCAGTCCCTTAGTAGCATTATCGCATTTACAAAGGGAATCTCAGAGCCATTGATTATAGTTCTGATAATTGTGTCAAATATGTCCATGCGGTCTTGGTCTATGTTTTGTATCAGTTTATCTAATGGGAAATCCTCTATTTTTGGAGTTTTTATCTCACCTGTGATAGGCCATGAATCAGTTATTTCCAGAGGTAGATTTTCCATCTCAAGAGATGCTTTCTTTTTTAATTCATAAAGGAGAATATTGATATATTTTGAGACGACTAATGCAGATTCAATTATTGGTAGATTATACTGCTTAACGAAATTAGATAGATTCTCTTGTAGAAAAAGCAGTTTCTCTTCCAAAGAATCTGCAGGAGATGGCATCTCCCCTTCACTGTCCATGTGTCAACCGAAAGTAAATTAGCAAATTAATGCAATGAATCTCAGGTAGTAGTTCTATCGTCATATCTTATCGGCGAAGCACTATTTCCACGGACTCCATCTAACATATCATCCTCGATCTCAAAGAAGTCATTTAACCAGTCTCCATCAGTATCCCATTTAGTTGGATCTGTACCATCTGCGATCTGATCTCCATCAATATCTAAAGTCCACCACCCATATACATATTCGCCGAGTCCAATATTAGGGAAATGATACTGATCGCCTGCAAATCTCTCATAGGAATCTGCCCATTCACCGCTACATAGGGTCTCATCGTCAGTTGTATCTAAATACTGATAATCTAAATCATTATCATCAACTATTAAAGCAAAGAGTTGGTCATTATTATTGATTTTATACATTCTGAAGTAATTGGATGCCAAGGCAGATGAACCGGAGCATGTACCTAACAAAGACTCTCTTAATTGCCACCATTCTTGGACATAATTTCCTGAACAATCATTTAATAAAGATTGACGAACCAATGTAGGAGAAGATAATGAAGCATTTACAACTCCATAATATTCTTGGAAATTATTGTAAGGTTGGTAGACACAATTCCCTCCTGAACAGTCCCACCCTCCATCATTATCTGCATCTTGGCCCGCATCATTCGCGTCTGTTGCATCATGTGTAAACCATACCCAATTCAGAACTGGTCTGGATATGACATTATTAGAAATCAAAACTGGTTTCAGATTATTCGCTGAAATTTGTTCCCATTGGACTTGAATTTTGAGATATGATGACCAATTGTCATTAGTTTCGTTCCAACCCCTGTAATATTCATAGAAGTCAGGCATCATATCTCCATCTGTATCGTTATCTAAAGGATTAGTACCATATTTGAAAACTTCTCTACCATCACTTAAATTCATATCTTGAATATAGTCTGTAACTTCACCATTAGTGAATACTGGTTTCATAACCATAGAATCATCATCTGAATCAGCATCTAATGGGAATGTTCCATTTTCATATTCCATAATATTGCTAAAGAATAGAGGGACGAGCCCATTACTAATTTGATTTTCTATATTCGCGGGAGTAAATTGTCTATTTTCCCATTTACCTTGAGTTGCAGGTACATCTTCCCATTGCCTGTCATACCAACCATCTTCATCAGGGTCATAATTTACATCGAGAGGGTTTATTGGGTTCATTGACCATCTATAGTCATTGACTGGTAAGTACTGGCCATATATCGAGTAACAATATTCCCAACCATCAGGCATCCCATCTCTATCCGAATCTGAATCTGTAGGGTCACTAATTCCAGCCAAACTAATATTGAAATTATCAGGATTAAGCTGGTTAATCAATCCAGTTTTCTCGAAAGAAGATATAGATTTCGTAGAGAAAGTAACATATAATTGACTCAGAGCCAAGGAGTAACTCATAGATTGCTCATCCATGTATGCATTCACAGTATCGGCTCCGTATGATACTAAACCTGTTCCATTCGGAATGCTGTCTATTGCCAATTTTTTGCCATATATCCTAGACTCAAATTCTGCCAGATTATCGAAAGATTCAGAGGGGGTAATTATTCCATCTCCATTACAATCATAAGAGTCATCGTCACTATCAACAGAAATATCTGTACCTGTAAGAAGATTCATCTCCCAACGATTGTCTTCGAGATTCCATTCAGTGAACCAATATTCGTAACCGTCACTCATTCCATCTCTATCTGTGTCTTCAGTAGTAGGATCAGAAACTCCAAACAATGCTTTCAATAGAGGTTTTGCAGTAGCCCCGCCTTGCCAATCAGTAAACTGCTGAAGCGCGAGTTGAGCTCTCCCTTCTTTGTTAAATAGAATCCGGTACACTCTATTTTCAGCCTCAGAGGGGTCAAGGTACTCTGCTTCTTCCCAAAGACGAGGAGCATCGGGAGGAGATAGACCCCCATTAAATGGATTGTTTAATGTTAAATTAAGTTCAATTTGATCGGAGATACCGTCATTATCAGAGTCATAATTACCATCATTTGGAACAAGTGGATTTAGGGTCCAAACACCATCTGTTGAATTCCATCTTGTGAAAATTAACTCCATACCGTCAAGTAATCCGTCTGAGTCAGTATCTGGATTATTTGGATCTGCTGTAAAACCCGTTAGATTTATCTGTTCAGGTGACAAAAATGAACCAAAGGAACTGGAGGATTCCGCAGATAACCAAGGATTAGGTAGATACTCTCCTCCAAAGTAAAGTAGATAGAATTGTGGAACTGTAATTAGAGTGTCTATCTCTGAAAGATTACTAGAAATTACATTATATTCTTCCCAGTTATTCATTCCATCTCCGTCTGGGTCTCCTACACGGTCATTTTCATTGACTGGATTTAGAGTCCAAGCACTATCAAAAAGACTCCATCGAGCATGGAAAAACTCCCAGCCATCTGGCATTCCGTCTTGATCAGAATCTGAACTAAGTGGATTACCCGAACCAATGTCTATTTCAGAAGTAGCATTGATTAGATTATTGTAAGAATTACTGGCATACTTACCGAATGAACCGCCTGCAAAATCTTCCCATGTATCATTGAATAATAATGTAGTGAAATTCTCCGGGAAAGGTATCCCATTGTCAGTACTATCTGAAAATATAAGTTCTGATTTCAAATGGAACTCCATCCAATTTACGAGTCTCTCTTCAAGTTCTAAGATGCCGTTATGATTTACATCGTATCCATCTCCATCAGGGTTATTTAATGCATCAGAGCCATTCAAAGGATTCAATCCGGCAGCATCAACAGACCAGGAGCAAGAATACCTTGCTTCCCAACCATCAGGTAATGTATCTCCATCTGAATCAACATTGTTTGGGTCAGTGGCTATCCAATTTAATGCTGCATCTGAACTTTCACCATGAGAGGGTAATCCTTCGTTGATAACTGATTGGAGTAAATTTGACCACTTATATTCGCATAGATTAGAAAGACCGTCGTTATCAGCATCTTCGTCAGCATCGTTAGGATTTCTTGGATCTAATGTCCATAGATTACCTCCATTGTAAACATCTCCAATCCATCTTCGGTTCTCAATTTCCCATCCATCAGGCATTCCATCTCCATCAGAATCAGTATCGGTCGGGTCTGTAGGACCGTCTGTTCCTCCGCCTGCACCAGAACCAAGCCATCCTTCAAGATGGACTGATAACGCTTCAGAACCTACTCCTTCATCACAAATATATTCTTGATTTAAGTAGTGACAGTCAAAGTTAGTAGATTCTGTGAACCAACCCCAATATTCTTCACCATCAGTTAGTCCATCTCCATCAGTATCAGTATTTCTTGGATCTGTTCCATTGAAACCATTTTCAGAGTTAGTGATAAATCTGAATTCATCCAAATTAGTCCAGCTCCTGTCAATTCCCTCACCAAACTCTGAATCGTATAGAATTCCATCCGCGTCAGCATCTCTATCACGGTCATATGGATCCGTTGGATCAAGACCATGAATAAATTCCCAACCATCAGGCATCCCATCAAGATCGGAATCAGTAGATTGAGGGTCAATGGGCATGATATTCATGTAATTTCCAGGAGAAATACCGGCAAACAAGATTATTGATTCAGAAGACTCTAAAGTAGCTAATGAACTGACTAAACCAGGAAGGAATGTTTGATTGTCAGACATTCCTGTTACTCCTTGATAGCCTCCTTCAAGAACCCAAGTTCCATCTTTAGAACCCACAATTACTTGATTGCCAAATGTATGAATTGAATGAACATCATTTGATCCTGATAGCCAATTTTCCTGATTCCACATCCTCTCTGAATCAAAAGCAGTTAGTGGCATTGATATCAATTTATCAACATCAATCAAATGTAAACCTCCTGATGTGCCAATCCAAGCACCTGTAATTAATTCAAAATTACCAGATGAGTCTTTAGGGCCTGCGGGTTGTAGAATATTTACTATGGCCGACTTTGAAACATTGAGTAAATCTGCTTTTTGAACGAAATTTTCTGCGTTTTCTCGGTTAAATACCCACCAAGGAGCACCTACTGAATCAGTGCCATCTGTGGTATTCCAAGCCATTAGTCCTCCATCAGTTCCAATGAGGAGTAAGGGTCCACGTCCATCCATTTCCATATGCAAAGCAGTATTGACATTAGCCGCATTATTGGATAAAATCTCAGATGTTGATTCAAGATAAATTAGAGAGTTTATTGATTGCCCGGATATTGATACAGTCCAAACATCTTGTCCCGAGAAAAGCATTAGATCTAAACTTCCACTACCTGTACTAAGTACAACCATCTCATTAATCGAACCGACAGAAACGCTAGATTCAGAGTCTTCAAAAGTCGTTGAATCTATTTGTGGAACTCCGTTCTGCATTTCTACTATTGATATTCCTTGATTAGTTAACAATATTAGATAGTCGCCATCCTCATTCGACCAATCCATCATTGAATTCAAAACTAAACCAGATGGTAGATTAATCATTGAAGATACTTCGTTAAAGGGGTCCAGTATTGTAATCCCAAATTCAGAACCTACGAGCAATCTATCTCTCTGATTATCTGAAATGATACTATGAACAGCCGCATCAACTAATTGCGGTGAGGTAGACTGATCGTATGTCGAGAAACTATCGTCAGAGTGAGATAACTCTATACTTCTTAGACCAGGAGTAACAGATACTCCTTGGTCATAAAATATCATGTACTCTTCATAATTGCTAAATGATTCCCCCCAACTAGATGTTGCTACTGAAGTATCAGGAATAATGTATCCATCTCTATCAAGATCCCAACCATCTGAATCTGAATCTAGAATTGCATCACTAGCATTTCTTGGATCAAGGCCATAATGTACTTCCCAGCCATCAGGAATACCATCTCCTGGAACTGCTAAACCTACAGAAATAACTTCTGCCCAAGAATAATAATCGGAATCTGATTCAGTAGGGTCACTTCCAAGCCATCCATCTCCGGTTTCTCTCTCTACTGATTTCTGACAGGAGTCAGAATTTAATAAATTAATTTCTCCAAAACACCACAAACCATCTCTCTCAGTTACCCAATTATCTGGGGTTCCAAAAAGATACTCTTCTGAATTGGTATACTTCTCAGCATCATCTATAATACCATTTCTATCGACATCAAAACCATCTCCACATCCAAATGTAAAATCAGCACATCTATCAATATCTTCCCACATATCGCTAGAGTCTAAAGGGTCGAACCAAAGACATGTCCATGCATTTGTCGTATTGAGATAACCAAGACCACCTTCAGTACACATATAAATTTCATACCCGTCAGGTAGACCATCACCGTCTGTATCTGCTACTCTCGGGTCCAGCCATTCTCTCATTCCTGAATCAGTTAAATCTCCTGGCTTGCCCGTTAAAGATACTCTATCAGTAAAGCATCTGTCTAGCGTGTATGGCCAACAATACTCAAGGAGGGCACTAGCACCATCATTATCATGATCAGACATATTGTCTGTGCCATTTCTGGAATCAAGTCCAGATATACTAATTATTTCAGTTCCTAAATCTATGATTATATCTTCTCCGAACAATATTTCTTCATGGAAATCCGGTATCTTATCTCCGTCTTCATCAGTTACTGGAGGTCCGCCCCCTGCGGCTTCACCTGGGTCGACATTTTCTACCGGTGCTTGTGGCCGGGTTTGAGAAACAAAGGCTAAACTTGACAAAATTAGAACTGTCATTAGAAGTGCTGTCTGTTTACGCCTCATGCTATGACCTCGTCTTAACTACCCTTAGCGACTTTCATGCATTTATGACCATGATGGAGCGTCGTTCGGACAAATGCATATGATTGATACATTGTGGTGGTATCGAAATGGTGTATAAAAACAATATTTTTGTTATTTGAAACAGATTAATTGAAGGACTAAACGTTGGCTCAAGAGATGATTGATATGGGGTTACAGATTACTCATTTAGGTTCAGGTAGCAGAGGTAATTCTACCTTACTAGAATCAAATAGTTGTAAAATACTAATTGATTGTGGGTTCTCGTTGAAACAAACTGAAAAGAGGTTATCAACAATAAAAATTGAACCAAGTTCAATAGATGCTATTTTTATTACTCATCATCATGGAGATCATTCAAAATCCGCACTGAAAGCGTCTCAAAAATGGGGTTCAAATCTATACTGTAATATTGAAACTGCAATAAAAATGGGTTGGAATCCTATGTCAGATTGTAGAACATTCGGCAATTTAGAACGGATAAATATTAATGATGAAATAAGTGTTCTTCCAATACCAATCCCACATGATGATGCTGAAAACATTGCTTTGATAGTGAGTAACGGTGATGGGAATAGAGCGGGTTTCGTCACAGATCTAGGAGAGGCAACTGTAGAATTGAAAAGACATTTGAAAGGGTGTTCACATATTTCAATTGAAGCGAATTATGACCATAACAAATTAATGCAGGGACCCTATCCTGATTCACTAAAAAGACGAATTACTGGCCGTGGTGGGCACTTATCCAATAGCCAAACTGCAGAAATTTTATATGAAATCATGACTCCAAAACTTAGGACAGTTGTTTTATGTCACCTTTCAGATAAAAATAATGCACCACACCTCGCTGAGAGTGAGGTATTGATGAGAATTGGTGAGGATTTCAAAGGTATGATTTTTATCTCTGAGCAGTCAGGACCAGAATTTAAAATTATGATTGGAGAGGAAAAAATCTGCAGCCGTATTGATAGCGAGATTAGTGACCCATGACTACTCTGTGAACAGAGTTTTGGACTTCCTTCATACGAGCGTTTGCACCAAGTTCGCGGAATACTGAAAGAGCTTTTTGCAGATACTCCATCCTCTGAGAGCGATCGGTCTCAACTTCACCGAGACGGGCAAGTAGCTCCCCCTTCAGATGACGGAAGTCATTCGCTTCTGCTAGTGCTAATCCTTCTAAATAATGTTGAGAAGCTTCCTCTTTCCTACCCGCATCGCTTAACACTTGACCTAATAGCATTTCAACTTCAACCGCACTATGAGGGTCCGCCTGTTCAGATAGAATCTCTAGAGCACCGGAGTAATGTAACATTGCTAAATCATTATCCTTAATTTTAGCATAATATCTCCCTAATACTGCTCTTGCTCTGGCGTGAAGGGTTTCTTGCCCATTATCCTTAGTTTCGTCATGAGCCAACATTGCGTGATCTCGAGCACGATCGAATTCTCCCATCTCTAAAAATGCAGATGCGAGACGTATTCTTGAATCACATAATTCCGGATTACTTTCTGAATCTAACAACTCTTCCACGTTACCGTATACTTCTAAGGCGTGCCTATTATCTCTACGGCGACGGAAAATATAACCCATGTTATTGTAAGAACGCGCTGCAGAAACTGCATCTCTGGTCTTAATTTGAATTTCTAATGCCTGCCTGTGTAATTCTAATGCATCATCCATTGCACCTCTTTTAACAGCAATATCAGCCCTAGAAGATAATAATCTAGCTAATTCCTTATTTTGTTTGTTTTTACGTGCTATAGGAATTGCCGCATCATATTCTTTCTCTGCCGCGTCCCAATGCCCCTGGATCGATAGAATATCTCCTCTAAGTTCTCTTACAATTCCCCAGGATATAGAATCGAAACCTTCCCTATCCAAAGATCTTAAAATTCCTAGAAGTTCTGTGTGTCCAGATTGTACCAGATTTGGTCCTTCTGAAGAAAGAACTTTTGCTAATTCTTCAATTTGATCTGAATTATGTAAATGGTGAATAAATTCTATCCTGTCGGTAGGACTTGCTTTACGACTACGATACCAATTCACTGCATTATTATGTAACTCATGACGTAAATTTTGCTCCATTGATAGTACTAAAAATTCTCTAACTAAATCGTGAACATCGTAATTTTCGCTGTCTGCTTGCCTTGCTAGACCTTTCTCAACTAAATCGTCTAAAAGATCTATTGCTGCATCAAGATCACTCAATGCACTCAGAGGCATTGGTTCACGGAAAACTGCGATAGCACCTAGAAGCCTCTTTTGTGGACCTGATAACCTACTAAAGATTTCTTTCTCAACAAATGTTTCTAATGTAGCGTGAAAAGTTCCCCCTACACTACCTCTATTTATCAATTCTAAAACTAGTGGGTGACCTCTAGAAAGCGAATAAATATGAAGGAATTGAGGGGCGTCCATATCTGGCATAGCGGAGAGAATCTGTTTGCTTGACTCTTTATCTAATCCTTCAAGAGGCATTACTAAAGTGAGAATTTTTCCTTCAGAGTCTTTCTCAGGTACAACCATTCTAAAAGATCTTGAGAACATAATTACACCTACTTGACTGAGGTTAGGAATTCTTGTTGCTATACCTCTCAAGATAGTAATTAGAGTTTCATCGCCAACTTTATGTAAATCGTCAATTACAATTAAACTTGGAGAATTCCTAAGCCCTTCTATGATTAAGTCAATCGTGACATTGGACTGCGGTATTGGTGTTGCAGCTAAGTAATCTGAAAGTCCATTATTGCCCATTGTTGCTTGCCATTCCGCAGTAGCCTCAAGAAATGCTCTCGAACCTTCCCAATCTTGACAGCGATGATATAGCAAATTTCTTTCATGAGTGAATCTCTCAAGAATTTTTCCAGCAAGAGCGGTCTTTCCGATGCCAGCAATTCCTGGAACTAATATTGAGGATGACCTTTTTTCAAGAAGATTAAACATGTCATCAACTTCTTTCTCTCTACCGAAAAATTTTCTAGTTCTTGGTAGGTCATTGAAAGAGGTTACTAATTGCTTCTCAATATGTTTTGATAAATCTCTCTCAATTAATTCAGCTGAAAGTACCGATAAATCTAAACTACCATTATCATCGATATATCTCAAGATATCCACATGTCTCAATGGTAAATCAGTTAGCTCAAGAGCATTAATTAAAGCCACGCTTTTTGAACTTCCATCGAGAAATTTCAGCCTTACATTTTGAGTACTTACTTTTTCCCAAATTCCATTAGCTACTTTTATCCCATCGTCGGTAAGGAAATACGCCTTCCGCTTACGGGAAACTCCAGTTACATGTGCCTGCCTTTCAATTAGAAGACCCTGTTCCCTCATACCAGAAATTGCTCTAGGGACATTAGATCTCGCAATTGCTACCGAGTTAGCGATGCCCATCTGCGATAATGCGAATGGTACTTCGACTCTACCAGCATGTTCAACATAGTCTCTGAGGTGTAATAATATCCTCTCTTGGACGCCCGGCCTTGGCACGGCTATGTTGCTCATATAGTACAGCAATCTGAATCAATAGAAGAAGTTTCGGTGGTGAAGTCTCTGACTCAAGTCAACAAAATTAATAATTTGGGTCTTCAATCCATTCATTTGATTCTTCATCCCAAATCCATCCGTCAGTAGATTCTTCAACGTTAGAAGTCATATTCGCCGTGGAGTCAATAGAAGAGGTATCATCACTTTCATCATCATCTTCAATTTCTACAAAGAAATATACAAAGACCCCTCCTAAGATAGCCAAGATTACTATTGAAATCATTCCAATCATTAAGGTTGACATTCCTTCATCTGCAGCACCTACTGAAATCTGAACACCACTTGAGTAGTCCGAACCAACATATCTGAAATCAGGTGTAACTGGGCCTTCATCAAATCGAGAGGATGGAATATCTAGAGACCATGTAGAGTCACTATTTACTACAGTATTATTGGCAGGCACCTTGTTAATCAGAGCAGTGACTGTTTTTCCAGGTAATCCGACACCCGAGAATGTTATACTTTCTCCCTCTTTAACAACAGTAACATCAGGGACATCAATTTGGAAACTTATTGGTATTACTGTGAAAGTAACGTCCAATGAAATTTCTTTGGAACCAAATGGATCAGTAGCTACGAAAATTACATTTTCTAATGTCCATGCATCCATATCGGAGTCATAGAAGAACATAGAAATTGGATCATAGACAGCGATTCCATCCTGACCTACATTAATTACTAATGCGAAATTATCATCGGAAGTTGCTTCAGAATCAAAGACAGATAAAATTAGGTCTTGTCCATTATCTATCTCAGTGAAGAATTGATTAAGATCTATCTCAGCCTTAGTACACCTATCTTGTGATTGGGACTCAATTTCACAGTAAAGAGTTATTTCTTGCATCCAATTTTCTGAATTGAAAACAGGTTGGTTATTTCCAGCATCTGAAGGATTATCAGCAATTATTGAAATTGTAGTCAAATCACTGAAATCATATCCGTCATATGATTGGACATCAATCTCATATTCGAAGTCATGTTGTAATATTGTTGGGTCCCAAGTAGTTGACCATGCTCCATTAGTTTCAAAATCAAATACTGATTGTTGATGAACAATGATATCTCCGTTGAAAATATCTCTGACAGTTATATCTACTCTAGAAACAGAGCCATCATTATCTCTTGCAACACCCTCAATCGTATTATCAGAGACTGAGAGCCTTTCGCCATCCATAGGTGTCAGTAAACTTACGAAAGGTGCTGAATTAGAATTGTCAATAGTCAATGTCATTGTTACTGGTTCGCATTCATCTATAACACTAAGACAAAAATCTGAATCTGATGCCCAAATTGTGAATGTGTATTCAGAAACAACTCTTGGTTGGCCACTAAAGTCCCATGTCCATGACCAATCAGCACCACCAGTTGTTGGAGTTGTACCTTCGAAGTTAGGCCCGCTAATGTAGAAATAAATTTCCCCTACATCTTGACTACAAGCAATAGGGCAACCATATTGATCGTAAGCAGTTCCCTCGAATGTGACGGTGCCATCTGACCAAGTTGAGCCATCGCTTGGAGTACTTACACTGATTACAGGAGGAGCCGCGTTCAACTTAATTGTCCTTGTAATAATTGGACTGTAGTCGATTCCATCAAACGATCTAAACTCAAATGTATAGTCAGTTTCTTGATACCCAGACATGTCAAATGAAAAATACCAAGAATTGAATGGGTGATTAAAACGCGTAACGGTCCCAGGCTCAGCCCCACTGTCATCAACTGCCATACCAGCAGAGGTCCATTCACTAGTGAAAGGGTCTCTTACTTCAACTGAATGGATATATCCTTTTTGATCCCATTGAGCTAATTCATCTGTAGCATAAAATCCAGCTAACTGACCGTCATGCGCAGAACCAGTAAAATTCACTACTTTCCTGAACGAATGACCTGTTTCTTGAATTACTGATATAGACGGGCCTATATTTACTAAATTTATTATATCTTGATACGTATTATCTTGAATAGTAAAGTCATTTCTATCATAACCAAAGCCAAATTTGTATGCAGTGTAGTAATAACGAGAAAGCTCCCTAGTTCCTGCACTATAATCACAATCATCATCATTATTATCAATCGTTAAATCACCATCATTGTCTATCCCATCGGAACATGAATCTTCATATTCATCGTCTGCAAAACCATCAGGGTTATCTCCTCCAGCAAGGCCTCGGAAATCAAGATGCGAGTCTGATGCTAGGGCAAACCAGGGAGTATATCCATCTTCATCTGTGTAAAGAGAGTAAATATCATTCCCTAGAGCATCTTCTATTAGCACATTTGCATTATCTACTTTCATCCCATCTACCAAGGTTTGGAATCTCACCATTTCTGCCCTTCTTACTTGGACTGCAAATTGAGTTGGCTGAGACTTAATAAAAATCTTCGAGGTGTCGACATTTGAAAGGTTAGCGAATGTAAAGACTGTAGAGTTATTATCCATATTAACTGCCAATGGGAAGTCCCTAGGAGTTAAATTATCACAACTAGAACATTCAGAAATTGGTGTTGGGATTATAGCACCCTGGAATCCATTTGCAGGCCAAGCCTCTTGATCAGGCCAGTCTAGTATTATAGGATACTCACCAGGAGATGCACTTGGAATGAACTCAGATTGAACTGTTACAGAAGATTTAGTAATATTATAAGCTGTTTCAATACCATTCCAAGTATTCAATGAAAAGAAGCCAAGAGAACCATATTGCTGTGTATTTGCAAATCCGCTATCATAATTTCGGATTACTGCTCCAGTTCCTGGAGTGTTAAACAAATTTCTTTGGACATCCATCAATCCGCCTATTGCTCTGATACCATCGGCGTCTCCGCCTAAGCTAAACTCATTGTCATAGAGCGTTACACCTGAACGGAATACACTTACTGCGGGGCAAGTATATTCGCCACCCCAGTACTTGAAGCTAGAACAGGTTCCTGGCGAATTAACACTCACTGTATTATTCGTAAAATGAAGCCTAGATGCAGCTGGTGCAGGTCCTGAACTAGATAATTCACCAACTTGAACCGGAGTTTTCGCAGTATCAATAATTGTATTATATTCGGCAATAACATCAAAGGAACCTGTTAACCAAAGTCCATTCCAACCACCTATTGGCCCGATCTCATTATTGTGAATATGAGCCTTGCTTGATTGTACGGTAATTCCTGAACGGTCTGCTACTCCTGAAATTTGATTATTATGTAATTCAGCATCACCGCCATCATAAACAGTGATTCCAGAACCCTCATCCGTATTTATTTCATTATTCCCTACTTCAAACGTATATCTGACTCCTTGTATCGCTTTGACACCATTGATATCTACTCCGTTACAATTCACATTTATGTCGGAGTTAGTAAGAAGTCCTGAGGAACTCACGAACGCAAATCCATAATCGCCAGTATTTACTGTAGCATCATTAATTTCTATGAATGTTTCTTGAGCCCATAATGTTGGACGGCCCCCATCATTATTTCCACAGCCATTGTCAGTTCCAATAAAGAATGGAGAATTCATCTCAAGAGGAGTGATTTGTGTACCTGAACCATAAATTTGAACTGCTGAACCACCTACTCCACTTTTCTCATCGTTTCCTGCAACATAAGTGCCCCCCTCAAATATTGGTTGAGCAAGATTAGTTGTCAATACACTGCTTGTATTTACATTACTAAATCTCATTTGAGTTAAGGTGGGGGATGCTCCATCAATTACCATAGCCCCATATCGCCATCTGTTAATTGAATCAATGTAGTAAGGAATTCCCCAAGCATCATCTATTGTAATATGCCTAAAGCCTGTTTCAGATAAATCAATAGAACTTCGAATTAGTACACCCTCGAAGCATGAAGCATCTTCAACCTGTATTTCTTGAGTGCCTTGTTTCATACCTTTACACTCTCCAATTTCACTAGCATTTGAAGGATCAGTCCATCGGAAAGTGATTTTATTTGCCAAACTTGCATCACCGGAGGAACCACAAGAACTAGAACCAGCACATAGATTTCCTCTTACATCAAGATATGTTCCATTTGGGAAAATAACAGTGGTTCCTGGTTGAATAATTAACTTAGCACCTGATGCGATTGTAATGTCTCCGGTTAGCTGATGAGTTCCTGACCATGTTTCTGAAGTTGTAATAGTTCCAGAAGTAGTTTCATTATTAGCCATTACAGGGCTTGCAGGCCCTACTAGGGCGATTAACACGCTAGATAACATGAGAAATACTAGGAAGGAACTTCTTACTCGGCGCTTGGACATGTTTTACCGTATTATGTATCATTTATCAATGCTAGAGTTACATTTGAGAATAATGTATCAACAAAGCGTATTTGTATCAATTTCAAATATTGAAAAAAATTATTCTACATTAAATGTAAAAGAGATTTCCTGAGACCACTTGACTATGTCCAAAGTGCCATAACCTGAATGGGAATTGTGATTAGCAGAATCAAAGTTACTCCTATCGGAAGACCTTGCTAATGCATGTTTGACAAGTCTCATTTCATTCTCATCAATATAGCCATCCGAACCTTCAATGGAATCCCTACATTGTTGAATAATCAATGCTAAAGCTCCTGTGACAAATACTGTGGAATCACTCGTCCCAGAAGAGTAAGCATATGGTGATGATAATGTGCTTGAGGCTGTAGAGAAGATATTAACGCCTGGAGCCACAACTTCTGGTTTTTGATTAGGGAAAATCCTTTCATCTCCTGTTGCTGGATCAATCGATGAACCAAAGGCACTACTACCCCATACAAATCCCGATTTAGATATAGCTCCTACCGAAATTACTCCCGGAAGGCTGGAAGGTTGAGAAACATCATTTATGTCTAAATCGAGACCAGTATTTCCTGCAGCAGCTACAACGAAAATCCCTGAATCTAATGCTTCTTGAACTGCTAGGTTAGTTTGAGAATTAATATTTGAAGTGGAATCACTAGGGAACCCACCAAGGCTCAATGAAATAATATCTACTTTCTGAGTAATTCGACACCACCTAATAGCTTGTGCGACTCGATCGGTTGAACCAGATGTGCCTTCTGAATCCAATGCTAAAGCAACTGACAAACCTACTTCTGGAGCAACCCCTCTGAAAGTACCGTTAGATATCAAAATTCCAGCCATTAATGTCCCATGTGAACTTTCACCGATGTCTCTAATTAACTCATGATTGCCACCTACAAAATCTCTGAATCCTAATAATTGTTGATGAGAAAAGTCAGGATGATTCATATCAATCCCAGTATCTACAATACAGACATGTACTCCTTGACCAAAATATCCCTCTGATTGTAATTGCCTGATTCCTGTATCTTCATATGCCCATTCGGAGTTAGGAAGAATTGGTACGAGATATGAGTTAACCCATGGCCAACCAGCAATTAACAATAGAGTCAATAAAGAGAAAAAAATAGCACCGGTAGGAGTTTCTGACTTTCTCATCGGGCCTAGTGGCCAACGAAGCTGTTTGGCTTCCTCGTCAGTAAGGCCATAATCTTCCCCAGAATAGCCTAATGCTTGATTATCAATCGTGGTTAAGATACGGTGGTCATCGGGCTCAGGAAGTAAATCAAGATTCTCTAAAGACCTCATAAAAAATTACCACCTAACTTAAGGGCATAGATTCAGTATAAGAATCCCTGTTCTTAACGTCTGCTAATCATTTCATATCAGAACGGTGCGCCTGGACGGCGGCCGGAACGACCTTTAGTCAGATAAAGACCAATTATCACTAATCCAATAATTAGAATATAAGCAATAATATCTGTATTTTCATCATCATCAACACTTGGAGATCTAACATCTACATTCATGACTCCCTGTTCTACACCATCACTAACGTGCCACGAGTCATCATCAATATTTTCTTCATTAAATCCAGTTGAGTTTATATCAAGCATGATATAATATTGGTCAACTTGAATATCTGATAAATCAAACAAGAAACTGAACTGAGTGGATGATTCAGCAGGTATACCCATTGTCGTCGTAGCATTGACAGAAGTTGGCGAATTACAAACTACATCCCTACAAAGTTGAGCATTAAGCTGCACATTTTCAGCATCAACTAATCCACTATTAGATATTGTAGCGATATATGTTATTTGACCACCAGCTTCTGGTTCTCCACCCCCCAATGCTTGAATACCTTCAATCTTCAATACTGGTTCAGAACTTCGAACCTTAATTTCAATAGTATCGTATGAGTTTCCGACTTTATCTGTCACTGTAACATAAATTGAAAACTCTTCATTCGGCATGGCGTCGCTTGGAGAAGCAACAGTCACACTATGAGAAGTACTAACGAAGCTACCGAGTGTGTGTGAAGTTGGACCTGTCCTACTCCAACCATCGGGCAATTCTGAATCGTCAAACTCAAACTCATATTTTTCATCGCCATTCCCAGCATTTGTAAACTCTATTGGTATAGTAATTAATTCTCCTGGAGAGACTCCGTATACTTCGGACATAGGAGTTGTAAGTTCGAAACCATGTATTTGAGGGACTCTGACTATCAAATCATGTGTGGCCTGATAACCATCTAGAGTTGAGATACTGATCGTAATCTTATGCCCGTCTTCGAAAGAATGTGCTACAGATTGATTAGGTGCGATAACACGAATATTCAAATTATCGAAATCAACGCTGTTGTCTAAACCTACTTCAAATTGCGTTGAAGTGGTCCAGTTTCCTGTACCGTTATGGAATTGAACTGTCCATTCAGAACTATCAGTTCCAGAAACAATACCTCCGACGTTAAATACATCATATGATTCATGACCGAGGTAATCTACAGCGAGAGTGAAATTAACTGGGACAAATCCATTCGTATCATCAACTACTAATGAAACATCACCCAATGATCCAACATAATTTTCGTGACCTGAGGTTTCATTCAGTGTAGTAATTTCAATTTCGTGATTTGAAACTCTATTGAATAATAGGTCGAAACTTGTGTTGAGACCTGGATAAACATCAAAGCCTCTTCCTGCAGTAAACTCCATGGTTAACCCTCTTTGCTCTACTTCAAAGTCACCAGAAAATTGAACATTACCGTTAGGAAGTAAAATATCAAGACTTCCGGTTTCATCCATCGCTTTGTATCCATTTCATTCCAAATCCAACATCGACTAATAAATTCGCATCTGAAATATCTCCTAGATTACGTGAGTTGCCGTCATAATCTAACCATTCTGTTTGAACTTCAAGAATACCACCACTAGTTAGTGCCATATCTAAATTATTTGAATTACCAGTAACATCAACATCCAACAGACCCATTATTATCAAGTCTTGACTCGGTACGCTAGCACTTACTATCCATAGACCTGGTTCCAGTACTGTAGACCAGCTTCCAGACCAATTATCGTTGATTTCAATTGCTACTGTGTCTCTAACTAGACCCTCAGTAGGTATTATCATTAATTCGATATCTTCGACAGGAATGCTGGAAATACCAAGTGCATAAGTAATATTTCCATAAACATCAACTAAACCTGCAACCAATTCCAATTGTACATCGTTAGGAGAGTCTGAAACAGATATACTTTCATTAATGCTTTCAAACCCATCATAAATAGTTTCAATCTGCCAACTTGTATTGTATGGTACGAATAATTCCCATTCCCCCGTATTGTCCGTTGAAATTGAATAATCGTTTGAATCAGATGTAGCTGTAAACGTCATCTGTACATCAGAAATTCCTTCACCAATATTAGAAGCATTGTTGTTATTCAAATCCCAGAAAACGGTCCCAGTTAAAGCAACATAAAGGTTAGCAGTTAAATCAACATGATTTTCACCTACTGAAATAGTAACGGGATAACTTTCTACAATCCATCTCTTTCCATCTTTGGTGTAGTTAAGAGAGACTAACCAATCTCCCTCTACCACATCAACTGTAGTTAATCCACTACTATTTGTTGCCTCGATACTGAAAGAACCTAGGTCACTTGCAGACTCCATTAACAAACTAACTCCAGACAAAGGAGAGTTAGAAGAATCTTCTGAAATATTGAATGAAATCTCTGCGAGTTGACTAGTAGATAATGTTAAACTTTCAGAAGATATCTCAGATGAGACTGAAATCAAATCTCTTAAACCTTCTTTAATATCATTGTTTACTATCTCGGCAGTAGCAATCCAATCACCCTGAGGGAAGAAATCAATAATACTTCCATTGGAGTCGGTAGTTCGAGAAAGAACCCAGCCATTTTCAACATTAGTGAATCTAACTAATTGTTCAGACAACTCACCTCCACTTTCATTGGTAAATGACATTTCTACTCTCCATTCAGGATCAAATCCAATACTTCTTGTAATATCTGTTGAGTCAATTCCTACTCTGACATCAACATCTCCACTCATTATTCTAGTTCCGAATAAATCTCCGGAGTTAGGATCTGCAATATCTACAGATACTCTATAAATTCCTGGTTCTATTGATACTTGGGCAATTCCTTCATCAGTCCAATTGCTTGAAGTGGAATTGATATGGTAGTCAATTCCGTCAACTAAAGATAATAAACTGAAATCATAAGTTACTGGAGTACCGTTAGACATATTATTATCTGCAGAATTATCTAGGAAGAAATCTATAGTTAATATTGAATCATCTGGATAGATTATTACTTCAATTGTATTATTGTTATTATCTACATTTGTGGTATTGGTTCCTGAAGTAATTTCATCAGATAAAACTGTGAATTCCCATTCGCCCTTAGGTAAAACCATAGTAAAGAAACCACCATCATCTGTTTCTGAACGCCATGTGACATCATATTCATCACTCTCTGCTATTACTGTAACAGGCTCCCAACCACCAATCTCTGAATTGAATAGGTTGTTTTCTCGATTTACACTTACTGCTCCATCAATTGCTTGCCCCGGGCGAGCAACCATCGTAATCTTATCCATATTTTCTTCAACTGTAAATTTCGTACCATTTACTAACTTCAAATCCACACCTAATTGAGCAATTGCATCAACTTCAGAGCCTACAGGCAAAACAATACTGAATGTACCATCTGATGAAGTTTCAACTGTTGTGCTAAAATCATCCCAATAGAAATCAATGGATACGAAATCTAATGTTTTATCTGTATCGATAGTGTCTGATTGAATATTTTCATCATAGTATAGAGTACCATTTACAGTCTGACTTGTATAGAAACTAAATATGTCTGTAAAGTCAGAATTAGCTACAACTTCAATTTCTTCCCATAATTGTTCGGTTGCGGATAATGTGTAGTTTAAAATCCAAGTCCCAGGAGTTAACTCGACATAATAATGACCCGATAAATTATCATATTCCGAATCTACTGAAGACCCTGAACCATTCTTCTGATTAAAGGTTAAATCAAGTCCTTCTACAAGATTATCAGTGCCATTATCTGGATTAATTAGTTGGAATGTAAGATCCGTAGTAAGTGGCATTGGAGAAGGAAGAATAATTGATGATTCCGCATTAGAATCTACTGTGAACTCCAACGAAGTTTCTGGGAAATTATCTCCATCGATATCGATTGATGCAATGTATGAACCCGGCATAATTGGACCGAACTCAATCTTAGAACCAGTAAGTAAATCATTTTCATAAGTTAATTCTGGATGAATATTGCACGGCGCATATTTAACAACTTCACAATCACCAATATTTTCTACATTAGAAGAACCGTCAGCGGATTGAAGAAGAACATGAGAATCAAGGTAGTTCCCTGATTCATCTATCAATATTCCTGAAATTAATCCACCATTGATGTCTATATCTGTTGGGGTACTAGAAAGAGTTTGAGAGATGAAGAACCCATCATCAATTTCTACGCGTGTATTGTCGCTGAAAATTACTGCAACGTCATAAGAACCAGGGATTGCATCTACTACATGGAATGTACCTGGCTGAACCATTACGCCACTGAATATCCCCATTCCCGAGAATGAGCCAGTTGCGTTGATTGTACCATAACTACTCAAATTTTTATTAGATGTATCTGTTGAAAATACTCCTGAACCAATTAGAGTTGATTGGACTAGCTTTTGTGTAAATGATGCTACTCCATCTGCTGTGAAAAGTCCGCTTGCATTTACAATTCCATCGAGAAGATATTTCCCATCAGATTGCATACACAAACTATTATTTTCAGGCATGGTTTCATTAACATCACAGTCAACAATATTCTCGAAATCGTCATTGATAATTCCATCAATAATTCCTTTACCTGCAAATTCACCTTCTCCAGTTATGCTGTAGTTATTGAATATGGTTTGAGTGTAATTTCCAGTGAAATCAGAAATTGTTGCTATGGTTGATGTAATCACATCACCTTCTCCGGTAAAGGTAACCTCACCAGTACCATCAAACCTCAAATCATCACCCATTATCGATCCATTTGATGTTGAAATCAAATATGGTGATGTCACTATAGAATCCCAAGAAGGTGAAAGTTCAATGGTAGCATCTTCAAGAGAGTTACCTGAAAATACTTCTGAACCAGACCAAACTAGTCTTCCTATCGAGGAAGCCGGGCTGACAGAAATAGATACAGGGATAATTGATTCACCGTTACTGTGACCATCTTCTCCAGAAATATTCACTATGGTTTCTGAAAGCCAAGTTGATCCCGACACATTGCCCAATATACCAGTAATTGGATTTAGAGTACGTACACCAGTAGTTTCAGTCTCGAAAATATCTCCCAAAGATTGACCTACATTTGAGGTCATTATTTGAGTTCTTGCTACTTCAAGATCGGATTCTCCATAAAATGCAGAAACGCGAATCTTTCCCGAAGGTGCTAAGAAACTGAAATCACCGTTTGAATCTGCATCTGCAGTTCCTATTGGAATCCAGTAAGTTCTTTGGTCCCTATCTGTAACCTTGCCATCTATTTCTACTTCATCACCACTAAATGCATCTCTTTCAATTAGAAGCCTAGCATTGGGCACAGGACCTATCCCCTCTAGTTCCACTTTTCCTTCTATAGTGGCACCACTGTAATATTTCATGACTTTGACTTGGGTATTAGCACTTCCTATACCCAGATTTTCACATTCTGAATCTAATTGGGTGCCGTTCTCATCAGTTTCACAGTCAGGAGTATACCAATTTGAAAGAACTAGGTGATTCATCATAGCACCTGGGAGTGGATATGCATTCTCTAGGTATGAACCAGGGGCCCCGGAGGTGTAGAAATGAGGCGCTGGTTGTTCTGCTTCACCAGGTAAACCTAAGGTAGAGCTTCCATATCCTACATAAATTCTAGCAACCATAGTATCGAAGAACTCAGGCTGGTGTTGGTAGTCGATATCAACCATTCTAATCATTTCATTTACATCTGTTAATGCACCAGATTGTTGACGAATAACATCGTTTAGATATTCACTTTCATATTCCTCACCGGTTCTAGGAATAATGGGGCCGTCCCCCCTCTGCGTTTGATAAACGGATGAGATGTAAGTTTCAGTATCTAAACCAGACAGTGAAGTAGGTGCATGGAAAATTCCAGTAGTTTGACCTTGGTGATAACCATAGTCTTCGTAATACTGGCCACCTAGGGGATAAAGACGATTATCAACTGCGAAATATCTGATTTCATTATTTCTAGAAATTGTTTCTCCAAGAACTCCTTCATAATCTTGGACTTCATACACAAGTTTAGTTGACATATCGTGGTATAAATCGTTAATTTCTTCGGAATTGAATATCTCTAATAGTAAAGCACGGCTTAATGCTAACTTTGCATTAACTCTGTGCAATCCAGTAGATACATCGTCAAAGTCTTCAATCAAATCAGGAGTATATCTGTATCCAGAAATATCGTAATACTGAATTATTAATTCACCTTTGTTTGCGCCTTTTTCATACCTATCTAATTCTGAAACTGAGTTTCTAGCATCATTGAAGCTATCAATTGCTGATTCTTCGTTAGATAATCCATCAACAATCATCTCCCCGTCTTCTAAAACAACCCAAACTTCGGATTCACTAGGTAGACCGTTAGATTCTAAATGGAATCCTCGTAATAATTCATGTTCACCATCCACTGCTACTACAGACATAGAGCGATCAAGTACTATTTTTGAATCACCCATACCAAGACTCATAATTTTATCAAATTCGCTTAGTTGTGAATCATCCATGTGCCCGTCCAAGAGTAAATTTCTGAAATCATCAGTAAATCCAGATGGAGCATTAGACCTACGATCTCCTTGGGCTAAAGTGGTAATGAATAGGGAAACGGTATCTTCTTGACTAGCAGAAAGTAACATAGCACCGCTATTAGGTATCCCTGACTGGAAGTTATCTGCTACCGTAGGGTGCTCACCCTGAGCAAGCGCCTGAAAACCATAATCCCACCATGATACGAAAGCAGGACGTTCAGAAAAGCTGACTTCAGTATCTTGTTCAGATAGCCATTCATAAGCTAAATTCCATGATCCTGAATTAAAACCGGGTCCGAATGTTCCCATATACCATAAATCACCGTTCGCATCATAGTTCTCGCTATTTAATAATGAAAACCCTAGAACTTCCTGTCTGAATATATCAGGAGTTATATCATGAATTGTTTGATCGACATCGGATGCAGATTGTTCACCGCGAGGAATTCCTGAATCAATTCCATATGTCATGTGCTGAGAACAAACCAGCATCAATACCATCATCAAAGCAGGAACTCCAGGGTGTCTTCTCGATGCTTTCCAATTGGCCCAGAAACGTGACCTTGGTGTTGAAATACCAGACTTTCTCCATTCCTTGAGGAATCCTGAGAAGTTAGCATAATTCCACATCATAGCAATACCAATTCCTCCAACTACCGAAATTGCTGGTGTTGCGTTGAAGATGAATCTTCCAGCAGACCAAGCCATGTAAATAGCAATTAAAACCCATAATCCCAAGAGGATATGGCTTTGTTTTTCTTTTCTTGCGCCTCTCCACAACAACATTACAGCAACAAATATTGCAATTAGTGAAACGATTGGACCATAAGAAGCGAATAAAACACCTCTACTAGGTGCCTGAGCCTCTCCAATGGTTCCGAATATTTTATTCTTTGAGAAATAGAATCCTCCAGTGAATAAAACATCCCACCCATCATAGATGTTTGCCTGTTGTAAAATATATAATACAAGCAAAATTGACCCCATTAATACAGTAGTGCTGCCTAGAACCAATAACCAAGGTTTATCTCGATAGGATGAAGAAATCCAACCCAAAGCTAGCGTGAAACCAATAATGTAAAACATAGGTTGGAATCCACTAGGGTCGAACAATAAACTTAGTCCAGGCCAGCAATAGAAAGGCAATGGGATTACAAATGCAGTAAGCATCATTTGCAAAGATGCTGCAGTAATTGGAAGGCTGTCCCTTCTACGGAACATATTGAAAAATATCTGGAATGCGAAAGCAATGAATAAAATTCCTGGACCATAAACGAAACCTTTCCACCCTAAAGCTACAACAGCGAAAGATACACCTGATAAAGTAGCATTAGACATAACTACAGGATTTGTTGACCACATTTGTCTAATACCTGCAATAATGTAGAGAGGGCTTAGACTTGGTGTTTTGAATAATCTCTCATTCTTCAGTTCATCCATGGCCTTGACCCAATAGTAAAATGCTATTGCTAAGAACAGCATTGCGAATGCGTCGTGATCGGCAAGTCCGAATGTCGAATGGCCGATATGGCCAGGCATTAATGCGATTAGCCAGGCTGCAACTATTCCTGCCATGTTACTGTGTAATTTCCTAGCAAGACCAGCAATTGGTAACACAATTAATGCTCCAAAAATTGCAGGTAAAGAGGCTACGCTCCACCACACAGAGGTTTCCAAAGACATCCCAGATAACCAAGAAAGGAAAAGTCCTCCAAGTGCTAAAGACCATGAGAATAGTGGTGGTCTAGGATTGATTGCTACCATCGGGTAAGCTCTATCTGCGTCAATAATCAGATGGCTCTTTTGGTATACGACATAATCTACTACACGTTTCATGTACCATGGATCAGATCCTCCTGACATATCCCATAGTCCAGTACCAGATGCATTCATTGCAGGTAGAACATTCCAACCTGTTCGAACTGCTAAACCAATAATTAGTGCTGAACCTATCATAATACCGTAAGAGTTTTGATTCCACCATTTACGGAAATCTGAATGTTCTCTACGAGGAGAAATATCTCCGAACATACCACGACCAGCTACCATCATTGCCCCTACATTAAGCCAGAAAACTAGCAAGAACCAGGTGAACATACTGACGTTGTCATCACCATTCAAAGTTGAAAGTGGTAATTCATTTCCAATCTCTTGTAAATGAGCCAAAGTATACATTAACCAATTTAGGGCAACAACTGTACCCAATACATGCCATCTTTCTGAATTACAAAAAGAAACGAAAAGAACTACTATTGAAGTAAATAATGCCCAAACTGAGCCCAAGTAGTGATGATTGTTATATGAATTGACATCATCTATGGTGCTCAGCCAAATTAATGGAATTAAGTTGATTAAAAATATAATTCCTGCAGTGATTAAACCGGCTTGAGGCATTACAGAAGGGAGGTCTCGGAACCATGGCCCTTGCCCTGGATTTGACACCCTACCTCTAATTGCTAAAGTAACAAGTATTCCCAATGTGATTGATGCAATCCAGAAAGCGAAGAAAACAGAAGCAATAGAGCCTCTAATTAAATCAACTAATTCATCTGGACTTCCACTCCATGAAGATTCGTCAAGAGTATATCTAGTTGCAAAAGAAATTGCTAGATGGAAACCAAGTACCACTGAAAGTAAAATTGATGATTCCTCATTCCAATTATTTTTGTATAAGAAAATAGTAGAAACAAAAACGAAAGCGAACGTAAATCCTTCCATAGGTACTATTGGAGTAAACTCTGGCGCTAACAAGGAAAATATAATCGCGGACAAAGAACTAAGAATAATAATCAAATTACTTTTTGACGATTGATCCAAAACGATTCTACCGATAAACGCGGCAAAAGCAGCGATAACCGGTAGGATCAGGAGGTCAGCATATCCGTCGTTCTCAATTCCACCATTAGCAACAAAATCAGTCCCAAAGAAAAGTACCATCAAAGTTGCTAGTACAGCAGGGACTGGGAGTAAATTCTTATTTGAAAAACCTCCCTTTGTCGCATTATTATCATCGTTCATTATTCATCACCATGTTGTCGAGCCTGTAGGCTCAGAGTTCCGGCGAAAATTGAGGATGTTATAACCGTTAGTGGGACAACGGTTTTCAGATAAAAATAAAATATGACTAAATATTACCTTCAGAGCCCTTTATGGGCAATGTCTTTTCTGAAATATGAACCTTCCAATTCTATATTCTCAATTACTTCATACGCGGCTTCAACTGCTAAACCTAGATTAGGCGCTATTCCGGTTGCTGCGAGCACACGACCACCATTAGAAATTAATGTCCCCTCATCAGAAATCATGGTACCGGCATAATGGACAAAAGCACTGATTTCCCCTTCCTCAATTCTTGTTTCTGTACCTGTGATTACTCTACCAGTAATTGAATTGGAAGGATAGCCTTCTGAACATAAAACAATGGTTGCCGATGAATACGGAAATGTAGTATATTTACATTCAGAAATTTTGCCATTTGCACAAGACATCAATAACTCTCCTAAATCACTTGAGATTAATGGTAACGTTACTTGTGTTTCTGGATCTCCAAAACGGACATTAAATTCTACTACAAAAGGGGCTCCATTCTGATCTATCATTAGCCCAACATATAGGCAACCACGATAAGGTACATCCTGATTCCTGAGGAAATGGTGCATAGGCTCAACAATTTCAGAAATTGTCCTCTGTTCTACAGCAGCAGTGTAAACGGGAGCAGGAGCATAAGCACCCATTCCACCTGTATTTGGGCCATTATCACCGTCCAGAAGACGTTTATGGTCTTGACTTGCAGGTAAACAAACATAACCTGATTCGTCCATTACTACCAAAACTGATGCTTCTTCACCAAATAGGAATTCTTCAAGAAGTACTTTCCCATCCAACTTTATTCCATCTTTCAGAGCATTAAAGGCTTCATTACGATCAGATGTTACAACTACTCCTTTGCCACCTGCTAGGACATCTCTCTTCACCACCCAAGGAGGAGAATAGGTATCTAATGAGTCATTAATTTGATCTATTTTTTCTATCAATATCAGACCAGCTGTCGGAACTTTCATCGATTGCATGACCTCCTTTGCATACAATTTCGAACCTTCTAATTTAGCACCTATTGAATTAGGACCAAAACAAGGAATTTCTTCTTCCGAGAGTCTATCAGATAAGCCCGCAACTAGTGGCGCTTCAGGACCAACTACTACCAAATCAATATTCAATTTTTTAGTCAAATCAATGATTCCCTCAATATCCATTGAATCTACTTTATAATTAGTCCCTGAAATAGCCGTGCCTGCATTCCCAGGGCATGAATGAACATGATTTACTGAGTCCGATTCTGAGAGACGGAGGGCTAGAGCATGCTCTCGACCACCACTACCTACAATGAGTACTTCCATGCCAGACACGTTCATCCGATGGAGTAAAGGAATTAATGAATTCTAATGCCGTATTGTAAAATAAAACTAGTACGGAACTTCTTTTAAGCCGAATTTATAGCCTAAAATATTGAATGAACGGTGAATTACGGGAGTGATAATCAAAAGGAAAATAATTTCTTCAACTAAATTGGGATGAGTGATAATCTGGCCATCGAATAGTAAAAAAGCAGTAGCAAATATAGCAATCGCAAATGGAATTGTATCCAAAAGAGGAGCTTCTGAACTTTCATCACCTTCTCTTTTCAATCCCCTTCTACGCTTAACAAATGAACCACACATATCTCCTATCATGCAAGAAAAACCAAGTATAAAACCCATTGTAAATGCGGCAAAAGATGAACTAAGTTCTCCTCCGAAAAACCAGAACCAATCACCAGAGTCGGCATAAATTAGAGGGTCAATAAATGGTGCATCTGTACCATTATCATTCCAGAGATTGTGGGCTAAAATAAATAATATTCCACTAAATATACCTCCTCCTATCAAACCATTCCAAGACTTTCCATCTCCCAATATCCTATGACCATCCGAATAATTCTTTCCACGATCAATAATAATAACAGACATTCCAGTTTTATCAGGTATCCATTTACCGAATAACATAGCACCAGTATTGGCTAAATATGCGGAACCATACATCAATAACACACATAATACATTCACAAAAAATGATTCAGGACCATTCGATTGGAAAGGAGGGGAAGAGACATCCACAACCTGTCGAAAAGACTTTCGGACATGAAACATTCCCTCATGGCGCCCAAGTATTAATTTCCTATTGGTGATTCGCAGTATACATGAGTACCATACTAAAGATGAAAACTGGTTTTATCTCAATATTATTAATTCTAGTTTTTTTCACTGTACCAACAGTTGCAGACAATCATCAAGGAGACATAATAATTGATGAGATTGTTGATTGGACGACTGACCAAAATATTAATCAAAATATTCACATAACCAGTGAAGGTAAGTTGACCATTAGTTCTTCTATAACTTTCTCGTCAACATCTACAATAATCATTGACCAAGGTGGGGAATTGAGATTAATAGAATCCTCAGAATTAATTTCTGAAAAAAGGGCGACTTCGTTGAAAACATTAGGAGCTATTGATGAACAAAATAGGTCGGCAATAATTATACCAAGCTCAATTCATAATGGAGACATAAATGTCATAATTAACGCCGAAGAGGGAGCATTATTAGACGGTAGTAATGTATACTTAGGGGATATGGAACCTGTTTTAATGAGTGGAATGAACTTCTCATTGAATGTTCCTGATTCACAGGGAGATACGGTCCTAGGTTTCACCGGATACGGACAGTTCCCTATTATTAAATCAATTATTCTTGAGACAGAATCTGGGAATTATGAATACAAAGCTAATGAATTACCGTATCAGAATATGTTACTTCATGGAGAGAATGGGCTTACAATAAACTCTGATGGAAAAATTGAGATAATAGAGAACTCAACATTGTATGGTGTGAATATAATTTCTAGCAGTGAGACTGTGATAAAGGAAGGATTTATCAAAGATAGTAGCCCAATGATATTAACCAGTGATGATGCCTCATTGATTATTCAAAACAGTGAAATCTCAGGTAGTAGCGACGATCACTATGTACAAGCACAGCCGCTAACAAATATTGAATGGGGCACTTCAGAAGACAATACTGCTGTTTCAATAAAAGGAAATTTAATTGATAGATGGGAGCGAATTATTTCCGACCAAGTCATTATTTTAGATTCCGAAGGAGTTTATTTTAGTATAACTGGAAACAGCCCAAACGGAGTATTAGAAATCAATAATTATAGCGGATTTGATGGTAAATCTGTAATCAACACTCAAGGTGATTCTAGAGTAATTGAGATAGGTTGGGCAAATGGAGAAATTACTACAGAAAATGCAGTCATTTCAATTTTAGAATATAGGACTGCTTGGAATACAGAATCTAGTGGTATCAACAATTATGGTCCAGCGAATTTTGAATTAACATGGGAAAAGGAAATAGATTTGACTTCAATTAATGTCCCGAACATAGAATGGGTTTCTCTTACCGTAAACTTAGATGATTCTACATCAGAGGAAAATTTGCAAACCGGGGTATCTCAACAAATATCCGCTATTTTAGCGAATAGAGGCGGTGCTTCTGCTAATTTATACTTTAATTGTAATATTACAGAAACAGGTATGTCAGCAGATATTGGGGGGTATCAGAACGTAATGATTGATGCCGGAGAAGAAGTAGAAGTTTTCTTCGGTTGGAGAAATAATGAGCCTGGAACATTGAGTTTAACATGTGAGGTATTAACGCCTAGTCAATTAGTTGATTATGAAAACTCACAGGCATTTGGAGGGGGCACTATGTCTACAGAACCCATCCTTTGGGAAGAAATTAATGATGAAAGTTTCAACATGATTCCAATCCTTATTGTCATAATAATTATAATGATCTCTGCAGGAGTTTACTTTGTACATAATTTATCAAAAAATGCAGAAGAAACTGCTGAAATTCTAGATAATTATAATAAATCTGATAAAAATGAAGAAGATATCTGAATCATATATCCAAGACTACTTGAGCCATCCAACCCGGTCCTTCAAAGATAGGAATATTTGGTTCAACCCCAGTAACTATTTCTCCCATTTTAATTTCTCTAAATACTAGTTCATGTAATGTCACTGCCTTGATTTCAATTTCACGAACTACAAAATCTGACTTAACCCAAGAAACATGGGCAGAAATAGATTTTTCATCGATTTTAACTGCTAAATCAACTAGCCACTGATTTTCAACAGAGCCTCTGTAAAGTATTTCTTCTAAAAACTTGACAAGTCCTCTTTCCAAATCATTATTTTTTATCACCACTGCCCATACTCCATTAAATCTTGTTAAATTATTTAGAGATTCAGGATTCTTATCCTCTAACTGAATTGATTGGAGGCCGAGTACACATTCAGTAATAGCGCCCACAGCAGTAGATGAAAATGCTCTAATTCCAATATCTGCAGTAGTCGGAAGAATCCACCAAGACATATTTAGCGTCACTCAAATTGATTGCATAATTCACCCTGACTGGGGAAGCTCACAGGATCCTTTGGATTAGTATTCCATTTATTCTCACATTTATTCAGAGAACCATCACCGTCAGAATCGATATTTGCATCTGCAGGATCGAATGGATCAAAGTCGAAGAAATATTCCCATCCTGCCCACATTCCATCTCCATCTTGATCTTGGTGGAAAACTTCTGAGCCATCGAACCACTGATCACCGTCAGTATCATTCAAAATTGGGCTTGTTCCATTTTGCATTTCTTCGAAGTTAGTATAATTTTCAAGGTCATCATAGAACCTTTTTCCATAATCTCCCATTGGATCTATGTGGCACTCTGCATTTTGAGGATCGTCCCAACCCGGGCAATAACGGTACAACAGATTTGTACGATTTAGTCCGTCTCTATCAAAGTCTTCCTGTCCGTCATCCACACCGTCTAAATCAGAGTCAATCATTGCAGGATCCATTGGTCCTCGTGCACCTAATGCATTCAGTGAATTATTGTCTACTATACCTAAAGAAATTGCTTCTCCCGAATAGAAAACTTCCCATCCATCTGGAAGTTTATCGCCATCAGTATCGTCATTAACAGGATTAGTATTCCACCTGTCAGGTGCTTCTAGTTGATTCATTAGAGTATCATTGTCAATGTCAAATATATTATCTGTCATAGAACCATAAGCCGGATCTAAAGCCCATCTTCCATCATTAGGAATTACAAAACCTGATAGATTCATTTCATGAAGGAAATATTTCGGGTCCATTACTCCATCACCATCTCTATCTCCAGATGTAGAGAAACCTTGGACATAATTTGTCCAGACCCAACCGCCCGGTCCTAACCCACATTCAAACATATTATCACATCCAGGTGGAAGCCAATTAGTACTACTAATCCACAAGCTGTGACTATTAGTATTCTGTTGTATTGAAAATACTTGCATTTCCCATCCATCGGGTTGTCCGTCTTCATCTGTATCATTAATCAACGGATTGGTAGCTGCTTGCCACGGTCGTGGAATGAATAATACTTCTCCACCATCATCTAATCCATCACCATCGCTGTCTGCATTATTACCATGAGTGATGTACTGATCCTGTCCATCTACCACTTCTTCTCCGTCTGCTAATCCATCATTATCTGTATCAAATGAAGAAGCATTAGTGAAATATTTTTCTGTGACATTCCAGTAGAATCCATCCACGGCTTCAGTAAAATCTTCCAAACCGTCGCTATCAGTATCTCTATCCGTAGCATTAGTAAACGTTTCATAATATTCAACTGCATCAGAAAGACCGTCACTATCTGTATCAAATACACCAGGGTCGCTACGAACTAATACGTCTTTGACACCATTGTCAACGACTCTGATTGTCCAACCAATAACCTCTATTCCATCAATTAGCCCGTCATTGTCTGTGTCAGCTACGAGAGGATTTGTCGACCTTCCGTCAGTAATACCATCTCCATCTCTATCTCTAGCGTTATACTCATCTAAGTTTGTGAACCTTTCATCCTGTTCTACAATAATAGCTAAATCTTGAGTCCTAGTAAGTACCTCATCACCAACATCAACATTAATCTCATAAACCCAGCCTTCGGTTTGTGTTTTCACAGGAATATTTACATAAACACTGTTTTGAACTGTTCTGACCCAGAGAATTGTTTTATTGACTGGGACATATTCCCCCAATTCTACGGAAATCAAATGAACAGTACTCACCCCTACAAGATCGTCATAACGAACCCCGCCATCACCATCAGAATCATACCCATCAAAATCGGGGTCTTCTAAAGCATTAGCGCCATCGTCATTAGGGTGTATTCCATTCAAATGCTCCCAACCATCAGGCATGCCATCATTATCAGTATCAGACATTAATGGGCTAGTGAAATTTTCAGGACCCCATGTGTATGCGACTTCATACTCTTCTACATTATTTAGACCGTCTTCATCCCTATCGCCATAGGCATCTGTTGCATTAGCAGGATTAAGGAATCTCTTACTTTCTTGATCTAGTGCATAACAATATTCGTACCCATCGGGCATTCCATCGCCATCAGAATCCCAATCTCCAGGGCCGTTGAGGCGTCCATCGCCATCCATATCTTCCTCAAACCAAGTCATATCTCCAGGGCCGCTCATGTATTCGTGATATGGTGCCTGTAATGTCAATGTACCAAATTGTACCACTCCACAATGGACTGAAAGATCGATGTTACCGAATGCTATTTCATATCTATCAGCAATCAAGTCACCATCACTATCTTCTTCCAATGGATTAGTATCATATCTTTCTTCTACATAATTTCTGAGACTATCTGGTTCAGGTTGTTCCAAATCTAATAATGCATCGCAAGAATGGCCGAATTGATTACCCATTTCATCAAATGTACTGGCTCCAATATCTGCCTTGATTTGTGCCTTGACTTCAGGGGTCAAAATGTAGCAATCCCAATTCCCATCGAGAGGGTCAAGAAGTTTAATTGGCCCTTGAGGTGTCTCTACAGTGTAAGTATAGAGAGATTCCCAACGGTCATTTAACCCATCTCCGTCAGAATCTTGTAAGTTTGGATTTGTACCAAGTGCTGCCTCATCCACATTGATTAGCCCATCTCTATCTGGGTCTCCAAATGGGCCATTATCAGGATTAGGGAATGTTTCATTTAACTCAGTATTTTCATCGTTCTCATCCGGATTAGTAGTTTGTGGATCAGGTTCAGCGGCTTCACCACTATCTAATGGATCTAAGCCATTGTCAATCTCCCATCCATCTTCTAAACCATCATTATCTGTATCTGAGAGTCTCCAATCAGTACCGTAAAGTGTCTGCTCCATTCTGTCAGGTAAACCATCACCGTCTGTATCTTTACCTTCTATGTGAATTTCATTATCAGAAGTTTCTATGTCTACTGAACCATCTTCCCATCCAGAAACTGTAGCTAAACCGGCTCCAATGATCGTGTAAAATCCTGCTAAAATCAAGGTTGCAGCAATGGCTGCAACGGCATATTGGTTATGTGTCAAAGCCAATTAATCACCTCGCGCCCCCTTGGGGGCGTACAGTTGACTCAAAGATATGATATAATGTTTCATTACTGATGTGCTGAAATTAATCAAGATAAATCTCGTTCATTGATACTAATTTAATTGTGTTAGAATTTTTCCCATAAGAAAAATTACATTTGACACTTCGTCCATTCGCCCTTTCCCAACAACCGCTCATTATCCCTGAGAATATTGCTGGATGATAACATGAACTGAAAGAAATCTCTATTCCACCAAACTCATCTATCGAACTAACAGAGTCGATTTTCCCGAGACCTTGTCTCTCCAAATGACGTTTACTAACATAGGCCCAATCTGTATTTTCAGAAATTAAAATATGATGTTTTTGATTATAGAATATTTCTCTAATAGTATCTGAAAATATTGTCCATAATAGACTTCGCTTTTTATCAACACCAACCCAAATAAAAGAATCCTTACGGCCTTCATGAATCTCTTCCAAATATGGTAGGAAATAATCCTCAAAACGAAGTATGAGATCTTGATTAATCATTGCAAATCTTCTACCCATTATTGACCAAAATTTACCTGACTCAACATCTAGCGAATCCCAAAAATCAAGACCTTTGCTTTGTGAAACAATTGGCTTTTCATAGAACCAAGGTAGAGAAATTCTACTTGGTTGAGGTATTTTCATATCATCCTCTGAAATCATTAGAATTAAGCTTTCAATGTTATTATGATTCCACCTGAACCTATGTCTCTTACCAGTTGCCCTTTCCCAATTAGCAGTAAAAACACCCGAACATAACGGCCCATTAAGCGGATATTTTACAAGGAACCTGATTTCATCGCCATCATCTAATAGCTCAAAGTTACCAATACCTCTTTCTAACCAATCTAATCTTGTGTTTTTCCATCTGTCAGGGTTTCTTCCTTTGGGAAAAGAATTTTTCGAAACTATGGAAATCCATTCTTCAGATTCAGATGAAGCATGCGCTAAGCGTCTTCCTAAACTAAGTCCACTGCGTCTTTCAATTCCTGAAAGAAAATCATCAAAAAGTATTGAATCTACTCTCCATACTGGATGAAAAATTCTTTTAGAATCTAAAATTAATCCGCAATTACTAGTTAGCCATCTTTTTTTGATACCTGAAACCAGTGACTCATCAGAAATTTTTTTACCGAAAAAACTCATATTATCAACTTCTCAAGAACCTTTCAATCCTTTGGAATGCTTCTTCAAGTACTGGAATGGGGGGTAAGCAGACCATTCTAAAATGACCCGAACCGAACTCAGGAGAAAAACCAGAACCATGGACGACTAATACATGCTCCTGATGTAAAAGATCTAACACCCATTTTTTATCATCTCTCTGATCTTCAAGATTAGTTAATTTAACAAATAAATAGAAAGCACCTTTTGGGCTCTCACAAGAAATACCATCAATTTCTTCTATTCTTTTGAGACAAAAATTCATTCTTTCCTCTGTCAATTTACGGTGTTTGTCAAGCCAATCTTTAGACTCTCTTAGACCTGCTAAATATCCATATTGTGCTGGTGTTGATGCACATAAGCGACTTCTAAGAATTCTCTCCACCCCATCTCTAACCAATCTGAGGCGATTATTAGGATCATGCCAAGCCATGTATCCAATCCTCCATCCTGGAGCGAAATACACTTTAGAGACACCATTTAGTGTAATTATTGGTACACTATTTGAACGAGATGCTACTGAGATAAAATTATCTGAGAAATCTAATCCGTCGTATATTTCATCTGCTATAATTGTACAATTAGGCCATTTCTCAGCGATATTAATTAATTTATCAATCTCACTTTCTGTAGCAATATTCCCAGTAGGGTTATTTGGATTTATGAGAACTAATAATTTGACTGAATCATTCATCTTATCACTGATATCATCTAAATCAATCTTCCACTCGTCAGATGATTTTAACCTATATTCTACTGTCTTAGCACCGTACATCTGTGGATAAGCCATGTATGGAGGGTAATGGGGACCTGGAGCTAATACTATGTCATTTTCTTCAAGAAATGCTGCAAAAATTACTTGCAATGCCTCAGTAACTCCATGAGTCACATAAACATCATCAGGATTACAATTCCAACCCTTAGATAACTCCGATTGAGAAATTGCATCTCTTAATTCATCTAATCCGTATGAAGGTCCATAACCATTGTCTTGCCTGTCTAGAGCATTCTTGTATTTTTCAATCATATGAACTGGTGTTGGGAGTCCTTCATAAGCGAGTGGATCGCCAATATTTAGACGGATAATGTCATGGCCTTGTTTCTCTAATTCAATAGCTGGAACCACTACATCTCTTATCGCATATTCGATTGAAGAAGCACGATTTGATACCTTGACTGGTTCCGACATAACCTCGGGAAGAGGTGAAGTTTGATGAATCAAACGGATAGAGTTTCAAACATCTAGCATTTTTTTAGCGGCTTCAAGAGCCGCGGGAATCCCCTCAGGGTTTGACCCCCCCCCTTGGGCAAAGGTTGGTTTTCCACCACCTCCACCATTGATATGGGATGAAATTGAATTCAAAATTTCCACAGAATTATACATCTCAGAAGCCTTCGTATTCTCAGTAGTTGCAACGATTATTTTGCCTCCGGCATCCTTGCTTCCAATTATTGCTAATGTAGGGTTAGATTCATCCCTTGTCAATTCAGAAAGCATTTTCATTAATTGCTTGGAATCTCCTGAAGATTCCATGATCACATACCTTATTCCATCTTTATGAATTGCTTCATCGCCTCCTCCACTTGTTCTTAACCTGACAATTTCTGCTTCTAAATTAGAAATCTTTTTTTGTTGTGATTTCCATTCTTGGAAGAACTTCATTACTGCCTTAGGTAGATCATCAGACTGAACTCCCAAAATCTCAGATGCTTCACTAAGAATACGCTCTTGCTTCCTCGCATGGTCTCTCGCCGTATCCCCTGCCACGATTTGCAGACGCTCTACTCCGTCTTGGACTTGACTGGAACGAACTATCCGTAATTCTCCAATATTACCTGCTTCATCATGGTGGGTCCCTCCACAAGCTTGGATGTCAAAATCTCCAATCTTGATAATTCTAATTTCCTGATGTTTTGGAGGTCCTCCCTGATATATGTCGAAACCAAATCTAGAATCCGCTTCGACCCTATCTAGAATTATCTTCTCTATTCTAGGATTTAATTGTACAATATCATTAGCCCTATCTTCAATTTTATCCAGCAAATCTCTAGATATTCTAGAGTAATGAGTCAAGTCAATTCTAGCGTACCTTTGTCCTTTGTTAGAACCTGCTTGTCGGATATGAGGACCCAGAATATCCCTGGCCGCTCCACCCACAATATGTATAGCAGTGTGGTGATCCATTAATTGTCGTCTTCGAATACTATCTACTTCAGCATCAATTCGTCCATTGTTTAGGAAACCATCTGTAAAATGAATGATTACACCTTCCTCTATTTTAGTATCTAACACACTAATCGTTCTTGTTTCATCTAGATGGAAATATCCTTGATCACCCAACTGACCACCGCCTTCTGGATAGAAAAGTGTTCTATCGAGAATTACAAAATGAGTGGGGGTGGAAATTACTTCATTAGAAAATGAAACCTTATTAGATTCATGATTTATTTGACCACAATGTAGTACTTCAGCAGTGAAATGTGTCTTATTTGTGTCTAAATAGTAATCTTGAAAGGTTACTGGGAATTCCTCTTTGAGAAAATTATTTTTATCTCTAATTTTTGCTGCATCTTTGGTCATTCTAGCATTTCTATCCGCCATATCTGCAGAAAATCCAACTCTAACAGATAGATTTTCCCAACCTAAATCATTAGAAATAGCCATAACCATATCTGGATTGATTCCTCTTTCTTCAGACAATCTGAATAAAATTGAATCAGGTACTTCGGTTGCATTCTTTGGGATATTTTGTAAAGCGGTATTAACAGCAGATTGACCTTTTCTCAACATTTCATAGTAACGTGATTCTTCTAATTGTAACATTAAAAGTATTCCATCTTCATTTTGTGTAAAATTTTCTAAGTCTAGATGTGTTTCAATATGATGCTTTCCAAGTTCTGCTAAAGTCACATTCAGATTTAAATCCGATTTCATACGACAAACTCTTCTGGCGAGCATTCTTGCTAGGTAACCTGCTTTTGTATTACTGGGTATCAATCCGTCTCCTAACATGTTACACAGCGCGTGCATGTGATCAGGTATAGCATAAATAGCAGATAATGGCTCTGTAAGGCGTTTCAAATCAGAAACTGATATCTTAATTTCCTGAGCATTCAATCTTTCAATTAATGTGCTGTAAAGTGAATCTACATCCGTTCCTACATCGATATTTAGTATCCCTGCTAATCTTGATAATTCAGAAAATAATACAGTTGTATCAACATTTAAATTTAAATCATTCACCATTGATTCAAAGCCAATAGTTTCTTTTAACCAAGATACAGATTCAGGATATATCGCTTCATAAATTGTTGGAGTACCTGCTGCTGCCCAACAAAATCTTTCTAGTCCATAACCTGTATCAATTATCTGTAAGTCCATCTCTCGATAGTTTAATCCTTTGATTACAATTTCCCCTTCTTCATGTTCTTCTAAATTCATGAACACGAGAGTTGCTAATTCTAACCCTCCAACTATTACTTCGAGTGCTGCTCCAGCATTCCCCCCTCCTGACCAAGGATTCTCTACATAGGTGATTTCAATAGGGTTAATTCCAAATGTGTTGACTAACATGTCGTCACAAAATCTAACACATTGATCTATCCAGTATACCACCTCACCATCATTGGGTCTATTGAAAGCATGATGGGCCATCATTTCGAAAGTTGTCAAGTGCCTTCCTGAACGTCCAACTGCTGCAACATCAGTCAACCTTATGCACGGTTGAGAAATACACAAGGGATTAGCAGGTGGAGGGACCTGCCCACTAGTCACGTGAGGTTGAAAATCTGCAATACTTGCTATTGTCAGATGTATATCATCTCTCCATCTTGCTATTACTGGATAAGGATCGATTTGGGAGTGACTATTCTCAGAGAAATAATCCAGAAATGAAGACCTCATCGAATCTTTTAGTTCTTTGCCCCTCATAGGAAAATTATCAATTATTGGACTTCCTATGAATGTATATGGATCTTCATGAGTATCTCCAGAAGTTGTTCTGTTTTTATCCCGAGTCCAAAAGTAAAGTCCAGTTACTGAACAAGTTCTTCGCATGTGCCCAGATTCATCCCAAAACGGAATATGAACTTCTCCAAACACCATCTCATGCACAACCTTACATGACTCGGAATAGTTAAACTAACTTTAATACAATTGTTGAAAGACCTGTCCGACCTATTGAAATGTATACTATAATTCGGAAGAGTGTGTCAGGGGAGTGGAGAGAACATTTGCAGCCTGATGGTCCCGGAAGAATGCGCATTGGTAAACACGGTTCAATGAAAACGGATGCGATAATGGTTGCAGATTCAGATCATCTAGATGAACATTCAGATGATAGATCCCCTAATCAGTTAGTCAATACTGCGTCCTTAGATGGTATAGTAGGTAATGCTTGGGCTATGGCAGACTGGCATTTTGGATACGGCTTTCCGATTGGAGGAGTTGTTGCAACAGACATCAATTCAGGGAATCAAGGAGGCGCTATTTCACCAGGAGGGGTTGGATTTGACATCAACTGTGGTGTGCGATTATGCACTCTTGATATCGAATATAGAGATATCGATCCCAAATCATTAGCTAGGAAATTAGCGGATTCAATTCCTGCTGGGGCAACAAGCAAGGGAGGAGTAATTTTAGATCCAACAGAAATTGACATGGTACTTTCTGAAGGAGCAAATGCGGCAATTGAAATGGGTTGGGGAGAATACAGAGATCTTGAGTTTATTGAATCAAATGGAGTTCTGGAAACTAATGAAAGAAATTTAGGTGAAAGAGCCAAAAAGAGAGGGAGTAAATCTATGGGGACGTTGGGTTCTGGCAATCACTTCTTAGAACTGCAAGTCGTTGATAGAATTGTAGATGAAAAGGCCGCCAAAGCTTTTGGAATTCGAGAAGGACAAATCACCGCAATGATCCATACTGGGTCCAGGGGTTTAGGGCATCAAGTTTGTTCTGATCATGTATCAAATATAGAACAAAATTATGTAAAAAAGGATAATTTGTGGTTCGCCGAAAAATGGGATATGTCGATACCAGATAGGCAATTAGCAGCAGCTCCAATATTCAGTAATGAAGGGCAACAATATTTCGATTCCATGTCCGCTGCAGGGAATTTCGCCTTTGCAAATCGTTCAACCTTAACTCAAAGATTAAGGAATATTCTAAGGGAAGAAATTCGAATGGATAGTGATCTTGAAGTAATCTATGATGTTAGTCACAATATAGCAAAGATTGAAAATCACAAAGTACATGGAATTTCATGTGAATGCTGTGTTCATAGAAAAGGCGCTACAAGAGCACTTGGTGGGGACCACGCAGAGTTGGCTGGAAAGTTTTCAGGAGTTGGTCAACCTGTCCTTGTACCTGGTGATATGGGGACCGCTTCATGGATTTTATCTGGTCCAGAAAGCGGAGGCAATGATGCTTTTTCTTCATCGTGTCATGGCGCAGGAAGAAAACTTTCCAGAACCGCTGCAAGGAATCAAATTGATTCATTAGAATTAAAGAAGCAACTTGAAAATAATGGAATTAATGTTCATACAAAAACACCCAATGTTCTTTCAGAAGAAGCCCCGGATGCATACAAAGATGTTGACGAAGTAATTAGATTAACATGTGAGGCTGGACTCGCCAGACCTGTAGCCAGAATGAAACCATTTGCTGTAATTAAGGGGTAATTACTTATTCTGATAATGTATCTCTATTACATCATTATTTAACATCACATAATTTTCAAAATCTTGATTAATTTCTCCATTAACAAACATCACAATTTCATGATTAGAGTCTACCTTGTTATCAAGAATCTGTTCTGAATTGAATACCTCACCCCAGATATTGAAAAATGCTCCAATGGGAGCTGATATTTGGCTTGGTGTTTCAATATGTAGCCTTCCTGAATCATCATGAGTATGTATTCCTCGCATTCCATCAGGACACTCAGAATCCTGTATGCCAATATTCTGAGATATATATTGCTCATTTCCATTAATTATTATCGATAAACTACTATGAGTGTGACTAAGGTCGCTAGAATGACTTCCTAGACAGGTTTCTTCTATAGCCCAAGACTCATTTTCTATCAAATCAGTATTTCCAGTTGTACTTAAAATAATAAAAATTACAGTAGCAGCAATTGCACCACCGAACATGATTTTCTCAAAATCCATGTTAATGCGAACAAGGCAGTTCTCTTGAACTATGAGGTCATAGGAGTATCAATGAGATTGTTAGGAGATAGACCCGACTATTGGGAAATAGCGAAAAAAGAACTATCTGATAATGACATAATACTTTCAAGAATAATAGATAAATTTGATGATCTAGAATTAATTTCAAGAGGTGATATTTTTTTCACTTTAATTAGATCAGTAATCGGCCAACAAATTTCTGTTAAAGCCGCATCTACGGTGTGGTCAAGATTTACTGAAAGAGTTGGAAATATTACTCCTGTGAATATACTATCGGTTGACTTTGAAGAATTGAGAAGTTGTGGATTATCTCAAAGAAAGGCAGAATATGTAATAGGAATCTCGGAATCTTGGCATGAATATAGGTCGTTTGATTGGGAGGAAATGGATGATGGAGAGATTATTGAAGAATTGATCAAATTGAGAGGTGTAGGGAAATGGACTGCAGAGATGATTTTGATATTTACTCTACTCCGCCCGGATGTATTTCCAATAGGAGATATAGGCATGATTAGAGGTATTGAAAAAACATATAATTCAGGGGTGAAAATGTCTAATGATGAGTTATACGCTATTTCAGAAAAATGGAAGCCTTGGCGTACTGTAGCTTGTTGTTACATGTGGAGAACAGTAGACCCAGAGCCCGTTGAATATTAATTACATGCAATATCCACGTTTTGGCTGATTAGGAATAGTAGGAGCTGCTCCTGATTGCACACCGTCAGCCTCTTCCATGATAACTGTCAATAGAGTATTTACTAACACTTTCAAGTCTTCAACTTCGTTTTTTAGTTCTTCCACACTTACAGCGTCGCTAGTCTTATCCATCCCAATCCCATCTAAGGAATTTCTTCCTCAGAAACAATTAGGTCAGTAAATAGCCTATAAAGACAATAGTAAGAAATTACATGAAGATAGAGATTAGTAGAGGTTTGAATTTATTCCAACTAATCCTCTTCTTCTTCGTATTCCCAATCGTCTTCTTCGTATTCATCTTCATCATCATCATAGTAATAATCTTCATCACCACGGCTCCGCATTACAAGTATTGCAACAAGTGCTACAGCGATAACTGCAACACCAATGACCATGTAAAGGCCAGTGTTTGATTCTGCTTCTACCGGTAATGGTTGGACATTAATACCTGATAAGTCGATATTGTTTCCATTATCATTATTCCAGTCCATCTCACCTGTTTCAGGATCTTCCATAATCAATACCAATAGAGGTTGCCCCTCAGACCAAGACTCCCATTGGAATTGTGCATTGACACTCGAAGACTGCGCACCTAGAATAATTTCAGTAGGGCCAAAGGATAAGGTAGTTAAGGCCGGTGACCATTGACCACTCTCTGGATTTAATTCATATAGACCAACTGTGATAGAGCCTTCTCTCTTACCATCATTTTCCCAGAATGTTTGCAGAGTTAACATCTCTCCAACCATTGGAGTAGAGGTTGGATTGATGACTACTCTAGTATATTCGGGATTAAACTTCATTATTCTAAGAGTAGGCATTCTTGGTGCGGATTCACTACCTAGACCTGTGACAACATTTCCTGCTCTATCGGTTGAAGTGACCCAGAAAGCAATCTGGTCACCTTGTTCAATTGACATACCATTTAGTGGTGTAAAATCAATATAGCCTTGATAAACATCTTTCGACTCTCCATCATCAATCATAGTTAGTTGTCCGGTATTTTCTGAACCAGCCACTGCAGTACCCGATCTTAGAATTACCCAAGCGACATCAAGAGGTCCTTCAATCATACCAATTTCATCGACCATCGTTACTGTGACAAATACATCATTGATTAAATCCGATTCTAACAAAACTAATGATGAATCAGGATATGTTGATTGATCAAATAGTACCGTTGGTGCTTTACTGTCAACAGTCACAGAAGCATCTGAATTAATATCTGATGAACCACCACCAGGGATATTCAAAACTTCAGTTGAAACAGACATAGTTGGATTTAGAGGGACTCTTGAAGGTAAAATCATTGAACCATCGAAACTGGCATCTCCATTTACTGATGTGACCATCTTAATTTCTTGTGTCCCATAAACTACTTTGAATTCAACTTCAAGATTTTCTGGAATATTTGCTGCTAATGCACCTGAACCAGAATGATAAACAAATCCACTCATTCGGAATTCATCTCCCTGTCCCAAGTATACCGAAACTCCTTGAGATTCTGCCTGAGGAGGAGTAAGATCTTCTATATTATCTGGGATTGCTACATACTTGTTATCAAGATACCAAGATAATTCACCAATGTTATTCTGATACGCTACAGTAGTGAAATCATCAAGTATTGATACACTAGGCTTACAGGAGTTCTGATTATCCTCCCAAGGGAAGTCCCAAGAGACTTCGAATATCATTGAAAGTTGAGTAATATCTGAAGAGACTTGCATTGTCTGCACAGAAAGTGGTGTCACGAAACTAGTTGTATCTGACCAAATAGTTCCTCTCGAAGGATCGTAGCTCATCTTTCCAAGTTCACTTATTCCATCTCCACATAGCATTATCGATATATTATCCAATGTATTTAGCCCATTAGCTTCTTCAATTTGCATGGTGAATGTATGTTGTTCACCTGGCAGTAAATACCCTAAATCACGGTCCAATGAATACCCTGCAGACTTAATGCTAGTTGGTTCATCAGTTGCTACAACAACAGTTGCCCAAGAGTTAGATGCACCAGGTCCTCCACCCGTACCTCCATCTTGGTAACTGAGACCTGCCCAATCAGTACCCTCAATGTACATGTGGACTGGAGAATTAAAAGTTTGTTGAGAAACATCAATCCCTACGAAATTAACTTGTTGCTGACCTGTCATACCAGGTGTTAATGGCTGTACCATTGACAAGTATTCGTCTTCATCAGCGACCCCATCCCCATTGATATCATCTACTGAACCTCGCCAATATCTGAGTGTCAAAATTTCACCTCTAGCCTCAGATTCTTCGACTGTTATGAAAAGAGACAAGGGGTCCATTGGTTCCCAAACTTTACCATGAGCTGCTTTCAAACCAGATGGAGTATTTACTTCAAGTGGCCCTGCTACAGGAGGCTCATGATCAACTCGAACATTTACAGATGGCGGAGTTCCAGTAACATCCTCTGCACCAAGCGAGTAACCAGTAGGTCCCACTGTATTCATCATAGGTGATAGATAAACGTTAGAGAGACCGGTTGGAGATGAAATTAGACCTGTAAATTTCCCGGCTTCTTCAGAAGTCAAAAGATAACTTAGACCAGAAATATTCAAACCAACTGTAAAATCAACTGCTTGCGGTCTAACTGCAGTAGAGTCTTGGAACTTGACGGTACCTGTGATATTTAATTCACTACCATCAGTCATTGTAAACGGATAGAATGTAGAATACTGATTTGATAGAAGCCTTCCAAATTGATCTCTGACTTCGAATGAATCAATCATCAAATCGTTTTCAACAGCATTCTTTCCAGATTCACCACTGTGAGATACTGATGGCCATACTGATTCTCCTGAGGCATCGAATGCCTGAGATACCCAACGTATTGAATTAACATCATCCCACATCCAGTTAACATCAAACATCCAGTGTATGGTGACATCATCATAGCCATCATTATGAGTTGTAATTTCTAAATATGTTGAAGGATTCATTGGAGCAACGGATGAACCAGAAATTTGCATAAAGGATACCGCATCTGAACCTTGACCCCACAAACCATCTGCACTATTAGTAACCTCAAACATCAAGATTTCGCCATCAGAAGCGATGCCTCTGAGAGAAATCTTTTCCAAATTAGAATTATCCATTAAGTGATGGTGTTGAGTAATTATTTCAACTGTCTCACCATTAGGATAAAGTGTATTTGGAACCACGAAATCTCTGTTGGTTACTATATAATCGAACTTTACGTCACCATCAATGGAAACTGATCCCTTATCTGCAGTAATATTTACTGGAATTGATACCTGAGTGGGCGGAGGATCATCTTGAGTCATAGATTCGTGATAATCAGATATTGATGCACCTAAACCTGAAACATTTTCAAATATCAAATAACCTATTCCAATTGTTGAAATAGACACCGTTTGTGCATAATTTGACTCTAAAGTAATGGAAACATCTCGCCATTGCCTTCCTGTGTCTGTGTCTGTATGGGATGTAGTTAGAGAGTTAATTCCTGCAATTTGACTGTAATCTAATATGCAATGGAATATCTCTGAAGAAGAAGAACTAGTCTGACTGGATGACCCTACTGTCAAGGTAACCGGTGACTCGAATTGACCATCTGAATCAGGTGCAATAGAGATTATTCCATTATTGACCGCAGCCAGAGATGGTATTCTCACCATTATTGAAGACGGAGTGCCAGAATCTAAGCTTACACTTGTACTAGTTGTATGAGAATCAATACCATCTGAAACAAGCGATTGCCATCCATAATGCCCGTAATCAGTACCCATTGAGAATGACCAATCTACTGAACCATCATTAAGTATATCAACTGCAGGATTTTCTGCTGGCTCAACGAAATTAGATGAAATGACCATTCTATCAATCCAGCCATTAGTAGGTAGGGATACAGATAGAGAGAAACCAGTTTGAGGGATAGCAAAGGGTATTGATCCTTGAGAGGTTTGTCCCAATGTTGCACCGGTGAATGAATATGCAGTCACCATTAAACCACTAGAAAAGTTACCAGATAGTGTCACGCTCTTGATTGGCCTAGATGAATGGACATAATCGGAAGTAATTGTACCGGCAATAGTTGTAGCATTCAGTAATTCATCTACTACCTCGATGCTCGGGCTGAAAGACCATCCATTATAATCTGCACTTGATGCCGCAAGATATCTCTTACCACCAATACTTATTTTGGTTAATTTAGGTGAAACTTCTTCATCACTTGTGTCCATTAGAACCTTAATTCTAACTAATTCATATTCTTCAGAATCAACTCCTGCCAAAGAGAATGGGAAGGTAAGATTATCGTAACCTGGCACAACATTATCGTTAATATCTATTAAACTCCCTGTAATTGAAGTATTCTCAGGGATTGTGGCCTCAATATCTACCCAGCCATAATTGAAAGTATCAATATTGCTCATGTCTACAGCATTACTCAACCAGTACCCACCTGCTCCATAATTAGCAATTAGGATACCAAAATTATCAATGTAGGCACCCTGATAAGTTACTGAAGTATCTGTAGATAGTCGGAATCTGAACCTTAACTCATCGCCAGCATAGCTAGATAGAGGTGCCTGTCTATTTTCAAACTCTTGTTGATTACAATCTCCATTCATCCATGCATCATGACCATACATCTGATTACCAGAAAATCCAGGCGAACCATCATACCAACCAGGAATTTGAGGATCGAAATAATTCCAAGAACCACCATTAACCTGTATTTGAAGACCGACTGCATCCCAACTATTTTCTGTACATATCCACTTATCAAATGTCACGTATGCTAAGCCATCGTTCGGAATATTGTATGTTGGAGATGTTAACAATGAGTTTTGATTATTTCCATAGTTACCATTTAAATTTGTACCATATACGTAAGGGAACGAAGGTTCATCACTAGGACCTGCACTAGTACCCAATTGACCATAGTTCCATGCGGATTGTTTTGACCAACCCGGAGCGTTACTGGAGGATGGATTTCCTGCAGTAGAATCTTCAAATCCATATACTTCGCTTAAAATTCCTCCAGTAAGAATGTAGTAATTCCAATCATCGTATCCTGTAACAGTACCAAAAGTAACAGGGTAATGACTCATTGAGAATTGATTTTCCAAATCATCTCTAAATAATATCGTTCCTGAATCATCTACCACACGAATATCTTCGAGAGTAAATCCTTCTTGCGTATCACCTGGATAAGTACCACCATAATTAGTCCAAGAGTCAGTATCGACTACAAATCTAATATATACATTTGCTTGATTTTGATAAGCTGTAGGAATACTATATTCAACAGTCCTAATTGCATTACTCTGGTCACCAAATACTCCATCATATGAGGGGTAACCTGGAATTGCTCCAGAACGATCTTCACAGGCTTGCGAGGTAGATGTAGTTCCTGTTGAAGAAAGATCATACCAAGTTACGTTATTCAAAGATAATTCAATGCAGGCATTATCTTGGGTAGAACCCTGTAAATCCCATTCCATATCTATTTCGAGCAGCGAAGTAGAGTTGGTACCTGATAAATCAATTGTTCTTTGGAGAGCACCGTATGAGTTTGCAGCATAGTTACAGGATGAAGAGGTTGCAGACATACATCCATGATGCCAAACTCCAAAATCAACTCCATCATTATTAAAATCTATATTATCCAAAAACCAACCAGGTCTCTCATAGGACGCGTTTGGAGATGTCCAAATATGGAATCTAAATTGAATCTTAGAAGCATTATCAATTTCTGGAATTGAAGATATGCTTATGTTCTCACTTAGCCATCCACTATGAGTTGCAGAAGCAAATACTGGAACTGCTCCACTGGGAGCACCGTTAGGAGAAGGGGCTTCTGTAGACATAGTACTAGTGTATCCGCCATCAGGCGTAACATAGGTCCAATCATTCCAACTACCAGTATTAATCCTATATTCAACCCATGCTCCATCTCCACCGCCTGAAGCCGTGCTATCCAAATGATACCAATGGTCGAAAGTCATGTAAAGTCCATTGTATGTTTCAGAATCAGGTAAATCGACTGGAGGTAATAAGAAAGAGCTGCTTGTACCTCGTGGAACTGCGGACCCAGGCATTGTACCTACTGCCACAATCCCCTCTACTGCAGATGATGGAATAGTTCCATACGACATTGTTTGTTCGCTACCAAGATTCGTCCCATTATGGTTGAATGTTGTAGCACCCCACATTTCTTGAATGTTACAGAGGTAATTTGTATCAGAAATTTCGTTTGCATCTAACATGGAATCTTCGTCAGTATCCATTCCTGCATTGACTACATATCCACCTAACATGCATTGAGATGTAGAACCTGAACTAATCGATGTAACTGTAATCTCATAATCGAAAAATCCTCCCAAACCTGCACTAATTGATGCAGAAGTACCGCTTGAACTAGGCACAATTGTGGGTGCACTAGTGTAGCCACTACCTCCGTTGGTTACAGACGCCTCGTAAATTGAACCAGTGGTTTCCAGTACGCTAGAAAGTTGAGCGCTACCTCCACCACTACTGGATACCAAAACATACATTGTTTGTTGTGAGATGTAACCAGAACCACCATTATTTAGATTAATCGAGGTTATAGAGCCATTACTAGCAACACTGCCTACTGATGCATTAGCACCTGATCCAGTACATCCACCAGGGCATACAAAAGATAGAGAATCTCCTACAGCATATCCTGTACCTCCGCTTATAATTGAAATACTATCGATTGCACTACTGATTGAATAAGTTCCAGAGAATCCACTACCTGAACCTCCAGTTGCAGATAATGTTCCAGCAGAGTAGCCACTACCTCCACTAGTTACATTTAGTGTTGTAACACTGTCTTCTAGCGCATTACCACTGCAATACATCAAAGTTTCAGTCGTTTCCCCAGTTGACAGAGATCCATCGAAATTATTGTCATATCCATGATCCACCCATGCACCTGAAAGGTTGTTACATTCTACCACTGATGTTGAGGAAGAAACCGAATAAACATGTTCCCATCCAGGAGAATAAGTGTAAATGTCATTCATTGATACATCGATATCACCGTCATCGAAAGTACTAATATTTGACCGAGAACCATCGTCAAGTAAAGTGATTTGTTCAATGTCTTCAACGAAATTAGTTCCAAAAAATCTACCTGAATCTAAATCTGCACCTTCCCAAACAATACCAGGATCCATGGATGTTGCTGTTTCAGTGTTAGTTATATGAAGCCAACCATCCTGAACTGTAGCATTTCCAGGGACTCGGAAACCAGTCAGAGTAATGCCCTCATCGGGAGGATTTACTGAGCTTGGTCCTGTCCAAGAAGTTGTAGCAGCGGATGTTAGCGGGGCGATTATCATCAATAGCACTAGAGCAAGTGCAGTCCTACGGCGGTCAGACATATCTCTATCGTTTGTTTGTTAGATTATGAAGTTATTTCTCTAAGGTCGATGAAGGTACTGAAAAATTATGTTTTTAATTTGAAAAATGGAGCCACTGGGGAGAATTGAACTCCCGACCTTCCCATTACCAATGGGATGCTATACCCCTAAGCCACAGTGGCGGCGTCTAATCGAAAAACAATTTCGATTTAATCACTACGGAGAGAGATTCAAAATCACAATTGAAAAGCAACAGACTCAAAATGTCATCAAGTCTCCGAGACCATGAAGCCGAGGTCGCATAGCCTGGTATTGCGCATGACTGGAAATCATGTGGGATTTTCCCTCGGGAGTTCAAATCTCCCTCTCGGCGCCATCAGCCCTACTAATGTTTATTCTAGGTCATAAAACACTATCGAATATCGTGATTTCTGAATCCCTATGAGGGAGTTACTTAATGCAGTATTTCATGTCGCACATACATAAGGGGGCTCGGTTCAATGACTGATGAAACAGAAATTAGAAACCGAGAGCCAATCAGACTTAGTGAAATCACAATAAACTACAAGTTCTCCGAATATAACAAAAGACTAGATTTCTTGGATAAAATTATGCAAGAGTCTAAATTTCATATAAAAATGATTTTAAGAGGTTGGGGGGCATTTGAATTTTCAATATTTGGAGTAGGCGTTCTAGCGATATTTTTAGGGTCATGGGATTTAGGTATAGGCGAGTTGAAAAGCGGTGGAGATTATAATAGAGTTGGAACCGAAGGTATGTTATTCTTAGAGGATTTGTCTCTAATTCTATCGCTGTTATCTATGATTGCATGGATTGGGTTTGTGATTCAGTTGTTTATTCGTTTCCCTATTATGAGAGAAAATCTTGTTTACATGATGATAGGTATGATTGCAATACAAATAGGCTACATCTACACATTTGCCAGTAATCCAAACTTCCCAGAAAATCTGGATATAGGAATGTTAGCACCTATTATTTTAGTGAATTTAATTTTTACATTCCTAGTGATTTTTGTCGTACACAAATCTGTTATTGAGACAAGGGACGTTCATGTGATTGAAAGACATTCACACCCCGACCCGAGAGTAGTCGAAACTGCTTGGAAAGATCATAGTCTAAGATTATGGAGTTTAGGACTAGGAATCTGGATGATAATGGTCAATATTTTTTCTTGGTCTTCATCAAAATCTATAGCACTGAGACCATTATCTTCCGAGGCAACTGTTTTCTATTTCCCTTGGCTTTATCTTATCTGTAGTATACTTTCAATTTTCCTATTAATACATATTATATGGTATCCTCAATTCATGCTCGGTGCTGCTGAAGATAGGATTCAATCAGTTAGAGCAAGGGAGGTTTCTGGTGAAATAAGTCAACAAAATTTAAAGGATATGCAAGGTATTTGCCCTATCTGTAGAGAAGAAACTCCCGCTATTCAGAAAGGTAATGGTAAGATTACCGTACCTTGTCAATATAATTGTGGAGGACTCGGGTCTCCTGGTTCTGTGTGTAATATATGTGAAATGACATTACCCACTAGATTCGATTGTACTAATTGTAAATCTAATACTACTATTTCAAGTCATTTTAGTAGACAAGATGCATGGTAATAGGTGCTTAATATCTCATAGTTGGTTGTCAAATGATTCGAGATGATTCACAATCAGATAATGACTCACAGAGTGATTCAGAGACGGAAAAAGATGTAGTTTTTCTTAATGGAAAAAATGTAATCAATGTGATTAATGCCTCAAAAACTCGAGAAGACGATGTATTCAAATTACTTGTTGGCTTCTCTGTAACGTTAATTTCGGGATTTATCTTAGCTGTAATACTTCTATGGCTATTTATTACAATGAATGGTGAAGCATTTGGGTTCAGTCCACCACAATCACTAATCACTTGGGAAGATGAGTACAGAGAGATGACCGGTGTTAATGAAATAAATGGATTAGACGGTTCTGGAATCTCATTATGTATAGTTGATTCTGGAATTGATACATCACATCCTGATTTAGAAAAAATTAACCTTCTAGGGTGGAATGACGTCATTAATTCTAGTCCAAACCCATATGATGATGACGGTCATGGAACCGCAATGGCTGGAATTATTGTAGCAGATGGGGGATTAAATGGAATAGCGAAAAATGTTGATTTGTATGTTGCAAAAGCAATTAATTCAGATGGTTCAGGTACCGACGATGGCATTGCAGAAGCCGTGGATTGGTGTGTTTCACAAGATAGTGACATTATCTCTTTAAGTCTAGGAGGAGGGCAAAGTATTGGTGGAGGTTTATTCACCACCGATTCACTTGAAATCGCTGTTGAAAATGCAATAGAACAGGGTGTATATGTAGTTGCAGCAGCGGGAAACGATGGAGAAGATGATGATGGAGATGTATCATCACCAGGTTCAGTTGAGAATGTGATTTGCGTTGGAGGTGTCACAAGACTTGGAAACTTATGGTCTGGAAGTTCTAAAGGAGATAACAACGGAAGATTGTGGCCCAATTTTAATCTGCCGAGAAATGATCCTGACAAAAAACCAGAGATAATCGCACCCGCTCTTGAGGTACCGGTATTAATGACTAATTCAGATTCTTGGTGGGGTTGGTCTAGTGGTACTTCTGCTTCAACAGCGTGGGTTTCTGGAGGATTGGCATTATTCCTACAAGAAAATCCCGATTTTCAAAGAAATAGTAATAGTGATGAATCGAAAATTGAAGAAATAAAAATTCTATTAAGTGAGAACTCACAAATGAAAGATGGACAAAGTCAACATGATGATAATTTTGGATATGGGATATTTAGAATTGATACATTAATACAAGCAGTTAACTCTAGTTCGTCAGATACTAAAGAGGATCTAGTAAAAAGAAATATAACTATTGAAAGAAATATTTTTGATATTTTTCAAGTTGAACGACGTATAACAGCTAGTGTCCCACCAGATAATTCTATGAATGCCATTGAATGATTTTCGTTGCATTCTCGTATCACTTTCATCCATTGATTAAAAGATTCAACTTTCCTTTGAGCATCATTAGGTTCATCTCCATCTTCGGGAACACCAACATCACCAGTAGGCACCTCTGGCTCTTTGACTAAGATGAAACCACCATGAGAAATTACTTCTAAGGCGGCAATTGTCGCATTAGGTCTCTGATTTTCGGGTAAATCGATGATTATTAGATCAATCGGCTGGGGCAAAGGAGAAGGTTGAGCACTGGAAGGCAATGCTGCTGTTGCGACAGCCCAAGATGACGTTTCAGCAGTTATTTCTTGCCATGATCTAGTCAAAACCTGTGTCCATTGTTCTGAAGAATGACGACGGACAAGACGATCAATTATAACTCCAAATTTCCCTGCTGGTTCAACTATTCTAAATGTATCAGGTCTCGGTCTAGGTTCAGAAGGAGGATTAGCAGGGTCACCATTCCATAAATCAAGTAGCCAAGCTGCTAAGTGACCTATCCCCCCGCCCACTAGAACTACATTCCTAGCTGGAATTTTAGATGAAATATCTCTAATTTTAACTCTGAAAGCACGAGTTAAGGGAATTAAATTCATATGCAACATTTGTTGACCAATATTCGCTGCTATCTGAGGCTCATCTTCACCATAATCAGAGTCAGAAGATAGTAATTTCTCAAACATTTCACGCTCAGACATTTGAGGTAAACCTACGCCGCCCCCGCCACTCATGACATGGGCTATATTAACTCTAATTTCAATCATCCCATGCAAGGATGGCTTCAATAAAGGGAGTCATTTCGAAGAGACATGGAAGATACGGACATCGATGAAGAACTATTTGATGCCGCTGTATGTCCTGAATGTACAAAAATGACGGAACATGAGATTCTAAGAAGAAACGTTAAAGGAAATGGAGAAGATTTATTGGTCAGATGTGTGATTTGTAGTAACGTACATAATTTACAGTTAAGGCCACCGAAATCAGTATTTATCAAGACTACATTGTCGGATAGAATGGATAGCGAATTGTCATTAATTGAAGCGGATGAAGATGAAGAAATTATCAAAGAAGATTACTTCCAACACCAAGAACAAACCTATAAAATTACAAGAATAGAAGATTCAACATCTAGAGAATGTAAATCGCTTAATGCAGGAGAAATATCTGCAATGTGGGCAGTGAGAGTAGATAGGACGATAGTGCCAATCACCATGACTGAAGGTGAAATCAGTGTACCAAGCAGTATAGAATGTGAACCTGACAGAATTTTTTCTTGTGGTGCTATAATGCAAATGAATGGAAGAAGATGGAGAATCAGAGCTCTTCATACAGGTAAGGGAAGAACGCTCAATGGAAAGAGAATCGCCAGTGAGATTAGAAGAATCTACTTACATGTTCCAGATGACCATAATTAAAATGGTAAAATTTGATCTATCTTCTATTAGTCCAAGGCATGATTATCGTTTTAGTAACATGCCAAGCGATATCTGGATTTTCTCGTATCCTCCTAACCCCATACTCATACCATTTAGTACCGTATGGGACATAAACTCTAGTCAGGTGACCCTCAGACGCTAATTTTCTCCTAAGGTTGCCTCGTACGCCTAGAAGAAATTGGAATTCATAGCCGGGACCCTTGCCCTTTCTACTGCCCGCAGAATTATCTCTTGAATCAATATCAACTGTCATATTCATGCTGCTCAGTTTTTCTAAACTGTGATTAATTATGGGAATGTCATGTGAGGCAATGGCAGTGTAGCAACCCATTTCTAACATTAAATCAATACATTCATTAGTTGAATCCACTATTTCCTGATATTGAGTATAAGAAATATCCCCTGATTCCAGATAGATACCTTTACAGATTCTAAAGTCTGCAAGAGAACCTAACTTTTTAGATACCTCTGCGATATCTTCTTTGGTTCTGAAAAGTCTACCTTGTAAGACAGTCCCAATATTTTCAAAACCCTGCTTTTGCATTTCTAATACAACATCAATAGTTTCTTGTGTGACTCTATGATCTTCCATGTCTAATCGAACAAAAATATCATTTAGAGCTGCTTTCTTCATAATTTCTTCAATATTTGATAAGGCCACCTCTTTGTCTATCAGTAGTCCCAAAGCAGTGGGTTTCAAAGAAATATTCGCATTGATTTGATTAGATACTATCAACTCTAAAACTCTAGAATATTCATCTACGAAGTATCTTGCTTCTCCAATATCATTGATTTCCTCTCCTAAAACATCAATTGTAAAACAAGCATTCTCTTTCGACATATTTTTCATTAAATCTATTGCTGATTCGAGGTTTGAACCTGCAACATAACGACCTGCTATACGCTTGACTAAAAATTTAGGAGCGATTGGCATTAAGCCAACAATGATTTTCCCTATCGCTCCCATATACGGTCGAAGAGAAAGAAAGATTTGATTATTCTCTTTGAGAGATTTGCTTAGCCCGTCTTACTTCAACGCCTAAATTACCTAATTTTTGGATAATTGCCGAGCGTTGCCATCCCTTGAATGATTTCCTATCCAGATGAGCAAAAATTTTACTTTGAGGGAAAGAAATTCTAGTAGAATCAACAGCACTCTGAATACATTCAGACCATGGACCTGAAGGGTTCTCAGATTCATTATTTTGTTCGAATATCAAGGAATAGTTTGCTATAATATGCCCCACATTAATATCTGAATTTAAAATTACTGCTTTATGCCTAGGGGCATAATGGCCCCCTCCAAATCCAATCATTACATCTAAATCGGGATTAAAATATGCCGATTTGCTTCCAAACATTACTAAAACATCAGAGATTACTTCGGCCCAGCAGTCTGCAATATCTTCTCGACCCCATTCATCTTCTGTTGAACCAATCTCAATATACAATGTAGGTGTTGTTAATATCGGTCCGTGATGAGTTGTCTCTAGAGTTAAATCGAAATCGACGTCTAACTTTTCCTTTCTAGCCAGCGTGTTCATTCTCCTAAATAATGATGCGAAATATTTACTTGGAGGCACTAATAATCCATTTTTACCTCCAGAAATTCCCTCTTTCCCATAGGGTAATATTCCTGGAATACCAATAGCATGCAAAGTCATCGCTGGAGTATTAGAACGTGAAACATGCCTAGACAAAATTAGAACATCATTAACTGAAAGACCTGTTTGTTTTTTGAACAGTATATCTATATTGTCCGCCCTAATATGAATTTGATCTATCACTAACAGATACACGCTACCACATTCATGAATATAGTAATCTCCTGAAGTTATTGTAAACGGCTTACTCCAACCATCTAAACGCATCATTGCATCATATAGTGTCATCGATGCAGTATCAGATTTAGAAGCCACAAGAAGTACTCCCATGACTCACCCAAGATGGCTTTAATTTTCAATCCTCTGAACCACACCTTGAAACACTGGCCATCAGAGGACATAATATGGAAGATTCGGGGATAGGTTTCGCCCCAATAAAAATTGACTCGGGAAAGAATATCCATGTTATTACCGGTGTCTCTGGTCAATTGCTGAAAGTTGATGACCAGCTCAATCGACTCGGTGAGGTTAGTCAGCCATTCCCTGCATTGATTACATCTAGTACAATAGTGAAGGAAAAATGGATTGGAGTATGGATTGAGAGAGATTTAAGACAGGCTAGAATGGCCGCATTTCATTTAAATGATGCCTGGAAGGATGGCGATACAAAAGCAGAATTAAGAAGTAATAAATTAGATTCGACCCTACATCCTTCATCTAATATTTGGTCACAAATATTGGATTCTGAACCAACCGCATTATCAAATGTAGATGATTCAATTTGTTTTTCTACAATAAATAGAGGAATATATAGAATAAATGATGAATCAAACGAAATATGGAGAGCGGAGATCCCTGAATGGAAACAAATATCAAAAATAAATTCATTAGATGAAATAATTGGATTCCTTAACACCGAAGAAGGAACAATATTATTTTCAAAGGCAGGGGGGTTTGCAGTAATAGATGAAAGTGGAAATATTATCAAAAAAGGAGTATTAAATTTGCCTGAGGTTGTTACTGGTTTCCAATACGAAAAAGATAAAGGTTGGTTCATTAAATTGAATGGAAAATATTTTGCAACATTATCTAAATTAACTGACTCCCCAAAAATATACAAAGTTTTAGGCCCGATATATGATGTCAAAAGCATTCAAGAAGATTGGATTTGGACTGGTTGGAGACATGATGGGAAACTAAGTAAGGACGGATCTATTATTATGGAATCAAGAGAAAATATTGGCATTGGCATCATTGGAGACAATGTCCTTACAAATGATGGGAAATGGGAAAAAATAAGAATTTAATTATTCTTCTTCATCGTTTGAATTATAGCCACATTTACCACAAGATTTTCGATCTTTATGGATAGCCAAGAATACACCAGGACCACATCCTGGTTCGGGACAGAATTCCGCACGAACTAATTTATCACCATCTATCTTATATTTTGCCCACTTAGATTGTGGATTAGGTCCTTCTGCCATTATTCATCTCCTCCTGTATCTTTCTGTGGACGTGCTTTTTCATGCCTGTCAACGATGAATTTTGGTTCTAGAGATGCTGTTTCTTCCGAATCGTATACTAACGCAATTCCAGTAGTTAATGGCCTTCCATACCTAGTATTTACATTCTTTACAAAAACTAGTTCTTTTTTCGAACCAGGTTCTGCTTTTGCTGCAGCGGTAATCATTTCCGAAAGGGTAGGTGTAGGGAGATTTTCGTGATTCCATTCAAAGGTTAGTTCAACTCGACCAAGTAGTGGGTTTTCTTTTCTTTCAATTATTTGCATATTTTTTCCTCCTTATCTTATATTTACCTTCAGAGCATAAGCGCCTGGATCTTCTATATTCAGCCTTTTGGCAACTTCAGATCTTTCAGGGTTAAGGATAATTACATAACCTTGCCAATCAGTAGTTACTGGAGCATTAGGGCACCATTTGCAATTAACTGGATCTTTTTTATTTTCTGGATCTGGGAGAATACGATTACATTCGCCACAAGCAAATGGTTGCTTGGCCATTTTAATCCTGCTCCTGAATCCAAGAATATGCTCCAAGCCCGTCCATTTTACAGTTTAATCCAATTTTACTTGCTCGCGGGTCATTCTGATTGATTGCTTTAGAAACTACACGTGAACGGATGTAAGAGCCCTCTTCTAAGTATTTACCAGTGGAAGAGCCCTCAATTCTTTTTACTCCTAAGTTTACGTTAATAGGTTCATCAAGAATTTGAGATTTATGCAATAATGCCTCCATTGGTCCTATTCTTACGAAAGCTCCATATTCTGAAATCTCAGATGCATAACCATCTACAACTTCATTATTTTCCATGTTGAAGAGTAAAGCCTTGAACTTTACACGTTGATAAATTGCTCCATCTCCATGAATAATTTTACCACGACCTAAAGGTTCATGATCGAATGTTAAAACAGTATAATTTTCATCAGGATCAAAACGTCCCTCAAATGCATCATTTGCTAATTCATCGATATGATCGACTAAGTTACGTCCTGCACGGATATACTCTGCAGGTATTCTTATTGTATCTTCGCGTGTGACTATGCTGTACATCTTTTTTTCCTCCATTTAACGGACTGCTCCGAGGTTTGTCGGAGGAAGGCAGAAGACCCCCCGTCCCTCATCGGCAAAGCCTCCAGAGGAGAAGTCCGTTGAACCGCCGACTTACCACTCCTGTATAAGCACAACGGATGATTAATGACTTCGGAAAATAGGATTTACCTTACAGACCATAGGTCTGGATGATAGTTTAGTGCGAATGTTCAAGTGGGTATTGAAACCCATTTAGACCCTGATGCGAGGGTTCACTATGTCAAATCAATCGAGCAAAGTTACAATTTGTTTGATTATGACATGTCTATTAGTGCTAATGCCGCATTCAGGATTCTTAGCAAATCATGACAATAGTCATAAGGAAATTGAAAATAAATCTGCAGAGTCGTATTCACTAAACTTTGAAGGTGTATGGGTGGATGGTGAACAACCATGGCCTCAATCTGGCAAAACACCAGGGAGAGAATCTAATCCTCCCTCACATTCACCTGATGGGGGCGCGGGGATAGAATCACCAGAAAATAATACTGAATTGCTATCAATTGTTAATCCAGTGATAAACTGGCAATATAGTAACTATGCGTTTTCAACTGATGCATTAGCAACACCTATAGCGGACTTATCTGAATCAATAATTTCAGACGAAGAGTCGTTGGAAAGGTGTGGTGGAGATTCACTATTTGTGATAATTATTCAAAGGGAAGATGTAGGTGGGGAACCCCATAGTTTTCTGAAAATTATTGAAGGGGAAGACGCGGATCTTGCTTGGGAAGTAGATTTGGGAGTAATTACAGATAGTGGAAGAGACGAAATAAAGGCCTCTCCAGTAGTTGTTGATTTGAATTTTGATGGGAAACAGGAAATTATTGTTTCTTATGATTTGAGTGGAACTTTTTATGTTAAAGCATTCTCACCAGAATTAACATGTTCAGTAACTGGTTGGTCCCCCGGAGGAAGTCATGCTACAGAATTGTTGTGGACTTATTCGGATTCAACATTAATGATAGGAAGTAATAATGGACCATACACAGGAGCTACACGTGGAGGGCATAAGCCAACTACTCAACCATTACTGGCAGATTTAGACTTAGATGGTTCTGCAGAATTGGTACTATCATTAATCGAAAAAAATAATGAAGAACCGGTAATCTTAGCTTTGGATATAACAGAAACTTCTGCTACTTCCTTGTGGGAAAAAACATTGGATAAGGGAACCCATCCCTCAGACCCTGCATTTGTCCAAACTGACGAGAATACCGCCTTTGTTGTACTAACATCTGTTCAGAGTACTACAAGCGCAATGTGGTTATGGAAATTAGATGCTTTAGATGGTGATGCGAATTGGGATGGGAAATCATTAGATAATCTAAACGGATTCGATTCCGATGTACCACATATCAGACTTCCTGGGCCGGTGATTGCAAACCTTGATTCAGATAGTGCCATGGAATTAGTAGTCACAATTCCTTCTGATTTCGACGATAATGGCGCTGCATATGGTGCAGAATACTATGGAATAGAAATCAGTGATGGAACTCAGATTTGGGATTTTGAGGCATCAAACGGATATGCGGATTCAGCACCGATTGTCATCGACACTGATGGTGATGGAGACCATGACAGAGTTTGCTGGATTACATGGACTGTTTCAGGGATACTACAGACAAATTTTGATGGATTTGCGGGATGCCATGATGACACTGATGGTTCTAACCCGCAAGAAGCATGGAGCATTGAAATTTTGGAACCGCAGGGTGCATTTAATGATGGGATAGCAGTATCGTCACCGATTTGGATGGATATAGACAATTCAAACGAGCCAGAATTAATTGTCCCATATGGTACTGAAGTCAGAGCATTTGATGGAGAAGTTGGCACTATGGCTGGTGTGAATTCGGATTGGAATAATCCAATCGCAGTTAATCATAGGCTTTGGTCATCGCCATCATTGGCAGATATTGATGGAGATGCAACACTAGATTTAATCCTAGGTGATACAGTAATTTCTCATGAGATTGCTGATATTAGACCTCAATTAGATGGTAGAAGTATAGAATTTAGCCCTGCAGCTCCTGACCCAGGTGAAACTGTCACTATCACAGTGTCATTTGAAAATGCAGGGACTGCTGAAACAGATGAAGATTCAGATGTAATTCTATATGCTGATAATGAAATAATAGCACAAGAAAAGTTTGGAAATATGCAACCAGTTGACCCTACAGGTTCAGGTTCTTTATCGACATTCAATGTGGAATGGTCAGGAAATCTTGGCGAGCATGAATTTAAACTAGTTTTAGATCCTTACAGAAATATTACACAATCAAGATATGACAATGATATTCAAATTACCACATTAAATATTGTTAATCCATATAATGCTAGTTTTGAGATACCAACGGAACCAACTGTAGTCACACCGGGGCAGAGTTCATTATTTACGCCGAATATTCGTTCAACTGGGAGACTGGCAGGAGTTTGGAGCCTATCGGTAGAAGATACAAATTTACCAAATGGATGGACATGGAGTGACGAAACTTCTGGCGGTACTGAATCTATAGAAATAGGGGTAGGAGAGGTTTGGACTCCAAGTCTGAGAATACATGCACCGAGTGATGCATTGGGTTCCGACTCTGGTTATTTGACGCTATCACTAACCTTAGATGATGACAACAATGTTTCAATTTCGGCACTTGCAGCAGTAGAGGCTAATAGGACAAGAGGACTCTCTATTAGAGGACCAGATGGTACAGCGAGTACTCTAGGATATGGCTTGACTGGAGAATATGCAGAAGCATGGATGCTTATTCATAATCTTGGAAATGCATTAGAAAACCAAATTATAATGTCATGGGATTCAACTACATGGGGCAATGATCTAAAGTTATTTGATTTAGAAGGGAATCAAATACCTGCACTTTCATTAGAACCTGATGAGATGATTTATGTTACTGCCAGACTAGATGTCCCCAGTAATGTAAATTTAGGAGATACAGTTAATACCCCATTAGAAATGTGTGTTAGTCAAGATATATGCCAAACAATTCAGATTTCTTTTACTGCAACTGGCGTAACTACTGGCGTACACCAAAGAACTGTTCCTGGTACAACGCTGGCATGGGATGTTTCAGCTGATATGCCAGTTGGAGAGAATCAACTAGAATGGTCGATGGCAGATGCAGGCCTAGTTATTCCAGGATGGTCTTGGAGTACTTCGGGCGACTTGGAAATAATTGATGGTTCATTGATACTAACTAGATCTGGTTCTTCAAGAGTTTACGGTACTATAATTCTTGAACTCCCTATTGAAGCCGCCCCCTCATACCATACATTCTTCGAACAAAGTAGTCAATCTAGTGATCACTTACTGCAGTTTTCACTAGAAGTATTACAGATTTATCGGGCTGACTTAACTATCACATCACCACTAGAACAACCATACGAAGTTGAAGTAGAAGAAGATGTTCTAATAATGGTTAAACTAGAGAATCCTGGAAATGGATTAGATACTTTCAGATTGAGTTCAGAACTTGTTACGAGCCTAGATAATGATGAAGAATTTGAAGTTACCGTTTCATTTACTAGCAGCTCTGTATCACTAGGTTCCGGAAGCCTACAAACAATACCTGTAATTGTTAGATTACCTGGAAATACTCCTGCTAATACAGAAATTGAAATTAGATTTATCATGACTTCACAAGGTAACCAAAGTGTCCAAGATACGGAAATTGTTTCTCTTTCAGCGAAGCAAGATCATAGATGGGAAATAAATGGTGAATACCAAGGAAATAATATCAGAAATAACACTATAATCACCGCACCAGGAGATTTTGGAGAAGTTATTTTCGAAGCGACAAATATAGGGAACTTAGAAGATGATATGACTCTTGAAACCTCAATCAACATCATTTATTCTGGTTCAGATAGTTCCCAAGGATGGAATGCTTCTGGCACGTCTATAGAAGGTGTTGAGGTTAATCAAACTGGGAACCCTTCGGTATCTTGGTCTGTACCTAATGGCGCTTGGAACGGTACTGTAATGCAAATTACAGTTAATGCAAATTCAAGGGGAGAAAACATAGATACAATTACTTTCAATATTGAAGTCCCTCACATCAAAGAATGGAGGGCAATATCAAGTCAAGTTGATTTAGAAATAGACCCTGAGGGTTCCTCTATCGACATAGAGATTTTACAATTAGGTAACTCACCATCAAATGCCTATTCAACGGTATATGTGAATGGCTCAAATGACTGGATAGTTGAAACCCCCGCTGATTTGCCGGTTTTATCACCGGGCGAAAGCGCATTCATGACATTGAATATTACCCCTCCGGAAAATGCTCAGCATGGAAAAACAGTCGAATTACATATCAGACTAAGAGAAGGTATTTCATTAACAGAAACTATAGTTCCGTTAAGAGTGGCAGTAATTCATGAATTTGAATTATCTGGACAAGGGCCATGGGTTGTTTCGGAACAAGGAGGCTTCCCCCATGCGACACTATCAAATGAAGGGAATGCTCCAACTACAATTACCATTAATGTTAGAAGTTTACCATCTGGATGGGAGGTTGTAGGAGAAACTACTACAGTTCTAGCGGTTGGAGAATTGAAAGGGTTGCCAATTGAATTAATCCCTGACCCAAATTGGGCAGGCGAGGCATACACCATAAAGATAGAGGCAATTGATGATTTAGGAAATGTTGATGAAATATTACTTGATACCGTTAAGCAAGATTATTCTTGGGGCATGTCACCAATTATCACAATGATCAGTGGAGATTATACTCTAATGAAAATCCACGGAACTAATTCAGAATCATCAGTTATTGATGGCAGTCAAGGACTATTAAATTGGGATAATAATGGAGGTTGGCTATGGTTAGCATCACAGTCAGTCCAAGACGGCGAAATTACAATCAATTCAAGTGAAGGCCTGGTTTACTCGTCATATATTTCAGAGAAAGTAAGTAGAAATGGAAATTGTCACTTATCAGGAATTCAAGGAGATATTACCGCTTATTGTAGCATTTTCAATGGGACAGGAATATTTGACTACACCTTTTTACTGATTGATGATAATGGAAAGTTACTTGATTCATACTCTGGAACTTTAGATGAAAATTCTTCTCTAGAGACTTTTAATCTAACAGCGACAAGCTGGAATCCTGAACCCGGAAAAAGAAAACTATTACTAAGGGCTCTAGATTCAAGAGGAATAGAGTTCACCAGTACAGAGAGAGAATTCGATATTCGAAGAAGTGATTGGAATGTAGGCCTCACAGGGATAGAACTAGTAGGAACTGGAAGTAATCAGCAAGTTAAAATTACAACAATCAGAGAAAATCAAAATCTTCTAAATGATGCAGACTGTTTACTAAGAGTGACCTCAGAGGCATATGATGAGGAATATGTTATGAATCCTTCAGGAGTTTATTTCTTGCCCAAAATTGATCGCCCGAGTTTACCTGATGGAAATGAACTCATAGTGCGATTTAGTTGTGCATTCCCATGGGATGTCGAATCCGATTCTACAGATAATGAACAGAGAATAATATTAGAAGATGGTTCAGATATTAATGATGGAATTGAAGATTTTGAAACTGGAATAGCTGCTGCTGCATTAGTTATTGGACTTTCTGTGGCTTTGGCTTGGCTGGTGAAAAATCATAGAGAAAGGAAAGAAATGATGGAAATCACAGAGAAAGCCATAAAACAACATTTATCCAGTAGCGATAAAAGGAGTACGAAAGACAATTTTGTAGAAGAAAGACTTGAAAAGATTGAGCAAGATGTTGAAATTGTCGAAAATGTTAACGAAGAGACTTTACGTATCAACGAAAAGGACCAAGAAGTTGAAGAAGAATTAGACGAATTCGAGCTCAGACTAAGAAGACTGGGCAAATTATAATAAAATCGGAGTTTTTTTTATGGGCGAATATATACCACCATCAGCATTTTACACATTTGACCCAATAAAAAATGATCCTATTTCACTAATAGAACCAATTCTCTCATCGATAGGTGGAGATCATACAGAAATTAAAAAAATAGTACAATATTCCAATGAAATAAATAATCTTGAAGATGGTAAAGAGTCGCCTTATGACCACTCAACAATGTTATTTCTAACCTCCATAGATTGGAAAGAAGGCGGAGGTACTCCCGAACCTCTAGATAATGGTATGGCGAGAAATAGAATTGGAAGATTTCCAAGCGATAGTGGAAATGCAATTGAGTACATCTTAGAATTTACTATAGAAAAGGATGAAGAAGTGCTTTTTCATGAGTTATTGATTAAACTAACTAATGGTTTATCTCCTGAAAACCTTGGAGAAGAAGGATTTGATAGAGGATTTGCAGGCATGGAGTTACTGGGATGGCTCACCCATGAAGAAGTGCAACTTCTTCTAAATTCAATGCAAAGCGGAAAATGGAGTATCAAATCTAATGAATCAATAGATGGGGGAGTTAGAGATTCTCTACGCCATTTACAGTCATTATTGAAGGCGGCAAATAGAAGGAAATGTGGAATTTTAATGCGTAGACACCGTTAATTTAGAATTGGTTTCCAGTTAATCGAGAATACATATCTGCATACAAGGTCGCAGTCTTATCTATTATTTCTTGAGGTAATGCTGGGATTGGAGGTTCTTCAGTACCTTCATTTCTAGCTTTATAAAGTTCATCATGATGACCTGTAGAAAGATAATGTCCTCGTACAAACTCCTTGGAAAGTTGGACAATTTCTCCTTCCTCATATTTCTCTGCATCCCACCAACGATCTTCATCCAAAGTTCCAAATGAATCAACTAAAACAGGTACGCGGTTGATACCTAATGCAAATTCCTTCTTACCATCTACATGTATCAATCCTCTCTTACTTGCTTCTGACTCAATTATTTTATCAACTTCAACAACTATTGAAAGTATTGAATCAAATTCTTCATCAGTCAGATTTGATATTTCTAGGGCTTCTTTTCTATCCAAAAGCCTATCAAATTTCTCAAACTTAGTTGAAACTTCTACATAAGGTTCAGGTAATTTGATGCCTTGATGTAAAACGGTACCAGGCTCAAAACCAAATTCTTCTGCGGAAGCATCTCCTCGTTCATATCTTCTCCAACCAGAACCTGCAAGATAATGCCTACAAATTACTTCAAGAGGTACAAACACATTTTCTCTATCTCTAGATATTTCACCAGGTTCTCTGACAACATCAAAACGACGAGCCCTGACACGATCTGGAGCATTCATCTCAATAACGTGAGTATCGCAAATACCTGCCTTCTCAACTAATTCAAACCAGTAACAAGAAGTTCTATTCAGTGATTCACCTTTTCTTGGTATTAGACTAGGGATAATTTGATCAAATACACTAATTTGGTCAGTATATCTAAATTCAATGATATCAGGGTCCTCTGTGCTCCATACTTGCTTGACTTTACCGTGATACAACATCTCGACCATGACACTGTTCGACAACATTAACCCAATGAATATTACTAATGAATAATCAGTAAAAAATTATTCTATTGAGATTGAATCTCAGTAGCCATAATTGTGTTAGACATTAGCATTGCAATGGTCATAGGACCCACTCCTCCAGGAACTGGCGTGATATTTTCCGCAATATCAGAGGCACCTGATTCCACATCTCCAACCAATCTATAACCACTTTTCCTAGAAGGGTCTATTATACGATTTATACCTACATCAATAACAGTAGAACCCGGTTTAATCCAATCGGATTTAACAAACTCGGGCTTACCTATTGCAGCAACAACCAAATCAGCTCTTCGACAAAAATCAGGTAAATTTTCAGTTCTAGAGTGCGCAATTGTTACGGTTGCATCTATTCCTCTTTGAGCAAGAAGAATCGATATAGGCATACCCACGATTCTAGAACGCCCAATAATCAATGCATTTTTACCAGAAACATCTATATTAGACAAATCTAAAATTTTCATTATTCCAGCAGGTGTACATGGAAGAAGACCCGAGGCATCACCTTGAACTAACCTACCAAGATTCATTTTGTGAAACCCATCAACATCTTTTTCTGGAGAAATAGTATCAGTTACAAGAGATTCATTAATACCATCAGGGAGAGGACTCTGAACTAAAATTCCATGAACAGAATCATCGGAATTTAATCTATGAATTGTATCTAAAATTTCTTGCTCTGAAATATCTTCTTCTAAATCAATCCTAGTACTCTGTATCCCACACCTTTCACAAGCCATTTCTTTATTCCTAACGTATACATGACTTGCTGGATCTTCTCCTACTATTACTACTGCAAGATGAGGAGAAACTCCTTTGCTCTGCAAACTAATGATTCGATTATGTAGTTCTTCTTCAATCAAACGTCCTATCTTTTTCCCATCTAAGGTTGTCGCGGACATAATTAATTCGAAAGGTACCATACACTTCACGTTGACGGAAGAAGAACCTAACAAATTAGGAATATTTATTGGAGCCCCAGGAGAGATTCGAACTCTCGGCCGTCTGATTACAAATCAGATGCTCTACCAAGCTGAGCTACTGAGGCTTGAATCGCCGAGGACGTTTGACATTTGAACCCTACACCTTGTGAAGATGAAATTATCCGGTGAATTGATGGGTAAAACCATGTACGACAATACATGAAAGGAGAGGTGGGTGATTATCTTCAGCAAAGTCAGGTGAAAATAAATATCGTCATTTCAGGATGGGTATGTATTATACTTGGCAGTTTACTGCTATTTACGTCTGGTGAGTCGTCTCTAGTTCTCTCATTTTCTGCCCCTGTTTCAGTATTAGGACTGATTCTACTAATTCTTGGATTAATGTACAAAGATGAAGCTAGTGCTAATACTGAAGATATATTATCTTGGGAACCTGATCAAACCGAAATGCCAGATTCTGGAAGAGTAATGTACAGAGTAGATACTACATTGATTGAACCGATTAGAACTTCAATATTATGTGGTAAATGTGCTAATATTTATTGGACAGATGGTACAAAACCAAAAACTTTTGATTGCCCTAATTGTTTAATCACACTTTGGTATGAAGAAGAAGAATGATTATTTCATTAAGCAAGCATCAAGAGTAAATGCTCTTTCGATGTTTAAGGAGGAGCCCTATGTCACTAGGCAATAATGAGAAAAAAATGCTTCGTTGCATGCGTTCTAAACAAGAAAATATTTGGACTCTTAAAGAATTATTAGAGATTACACAATGGAACGATCAAGTCCATGTTGCTGGTGCGGGTAAATCTCTCGATGAAAATGAGTTTGTTGAAACTATAGAGAAACATATGAAATTCATCACATTAGGTACTGAAGGCCTTAAGGCTACAGAGAACAATTTGTTAGAGAAGAGAATTTGGGATTGGATTCTCTCACAGGAAGAAAATAATAGGACAATGGATGAATTATTTAAAGCAGGATTTGAAAGGCATGAAGTAGGCCCAGGAATAGGACTTCTGAAATCACTAGGAGTATCGATAGAAAAGGGAATTTTTATTTTTACCAATGAAGAAGAAATTACTGGAAAAATTTCTGAGCGAGTTAGATTTATTCAAGCATTATCTGTAGGGAAAATAAGTTTTGAAGAATTAGATAGCGAATTAGTAAGACATTTTTCAGGACGAAAGAATCTGATTAATATCGAAGAATATACGGTAAGAGAATGGAAGCTTACGGAAAAAGGAATTAATATTCCCGATAAAGACTTAGAAGAAATTGAACTTATTGGAGAGATTACACCTGAATTTTTACAAAAAGAGGGATGGGAAAATGCGTCATACAAAGAATTTGATATTAATGCAGATACTCCCATCCCAGTAGGAGGGAGACCTCATCCAATGCAGTCACTAATTGAGAGAATCCGATCCGTATTTTTAGAAATGGGATTCTCGGAAATAGAAGGGAATTATGTTCAATCAGCAGGTTGGAATATGGATGCCTTATTTATCCCTCAATCACATCCAGCAAGGACAATGCAAGATACATTCTATCTTGAAGAACCAGAAAAAATAGATATTCCAGATGAGATGTTAGATTTATGGGCTTCAGTTCATGAAAGTGGACACGATACTGGCAGTTTAGGATGGGGGGCGAAATTTGACAAAGAAGAATCAAAAAAAGGCCTCTTAAGGACTCATACAACAGTAAATACTGTCAAATATATCGCTGAAAATCCAGATAATCCTTCACGGGTATTTGGTATTGGTAGAGTTTTCAGACAAGAGACAATCGATAGGACACATTTACCGGAGTTTCATCAAATTGAAGGAATTATTCATGAACCTAATGCTAGCCTACCTATGTTAATTTCCACATTGAAAACTTTCTATTCAAAAATGGGATATCCTGACGTTAGAGTAAGACCAGCATATTTTCCATACACAGAACCAAGTGTGGAAGTAGAAGTATATTGGAGAGGGAAATGGTTGGAACTTGGCGGTGCAGGAATATTTAGACCAGAAGTGACAGAACCACTTGGTAGTGAGTGGCCTGTTTGTGCTTGGGGAATGGGGCTAGAAAGATTAGCTATGCTAGTTCTTGAGTTAGACGATATTCGCGAACTTTACCAACCAGACTTGGAGCGCTTGAGTCGGATGCCAATCCTTTAATGAAATATTTACTGAAGGTTGCAATTATCAATAATGCAATCATAATTAATCCACTATTAGGAGGGGGTTTTAGCCAAGGCAGGGCAATTAAGCCATCTTGTGAAGACTGTTCCCCTGGCGGTCCACCCTCGCACCCATTAGGAGGAGGGCCTATCCCCGGACCCCAAGTTTCTCCTTGCCCTGCACAAGGATCACCATCATCATCTTCATCAGATGATAAAATTTCACCTGCATAGCAATTTATGAAATACGGGAAGCCAATTCCACCTTCACCATTTACCATTGTAGTATGGTAATGGTAGATACCTTCTGGCCAATCAGGTGTTGCACTAAATATACCGTTACATGCATCGAGAGTACCTAGGCCTTGAACATATTCGTAATCGTTAATCCCTCCAGAGCCGTTAGCTCCATCTTTAAGCTTGTATGAAGAAGTCATTTCAACAACCTCTCCATCATCATCCCAACCTGTATATCCGTAAATTGAGTATCCGTCCAAAGCGAAAGCAACTATTTTCGAATGAGTACTCAAAGTTCTTTGTGAATTTAAATTATAGTCATACATTGTTTCACCATCTTCTGCATGCCAATGAATACAATTTGCATCGGCGTGATAATGATACTCTCCTCCAGGCCCAGAGTGCCCATGGCACACCCCGAGATCCACTGGTTGTTCACCTTCATCTTGTTCATATGCTCCTTCTTCTAGAGCGACTGCATCGCCCCCAGGACCGTCTTCAGGACCAAAGATAGCTACGCCATTTACTGCGAAAGCAATAGTCCCTCTTGTTGGGGCCATAACACATCCCTCAGATGAAATAGTGGGATTACAATCCGGATCGTCTGTTGGATTCAAAGGTATTGTATATGTATTTGATTGAGCAGTTGCACAACAACCTATTGTAGACTCAAAGTCGTGATTAGGGAGTCCATTAGTAGTGATAGTAATATTTTGATCTTCGATGATAAAATCAAGAATACATTTATGATCGTCGGCTTCATCTGTACTATAATCGTCGACTAGTTGAACTTCTTCGTCACAAACAAAAGTTTCAGACCACCAAGAAATAGATCCGGTATTAGTCGAAGAGTTATTATCAGCATTATCATATTCACATGAACCATCGTCTTCAGTGGCATCTGAATTGAAATTATTTGCTTCTGAATCCATACAACCATACACATCCTCTTCATCATATTCACAATTCCCATCATCCTCTGTAGCATTAGAATCGTAATTATTTGCTTCAGAGTCAGTACATCCTCTTACAGGTTGATTGACATTAATCATAATGGTTTCTAAATCTGATGAATTTTCCCAAGACCCACATACTCCAAAAATAGAAATAGACATGTTCGATTCAATTTCGGAAGGACCCCAAGAAAAGTCACCATTTTCAGAAAAAGGTAAATTTAGGCTGAAATCGTTGACGTCACTATCAGACCAAACCAAATCACATGTTTCAAGATTAGGATGAATCAATGTGCCATTTATTGAAACCGCATCTCCTTGAATGACACTAATCTCATTATAATCAACAATAATTATCGTGGGATCTTCATAGGGATAATGGATTGTAAATGTAGCAGATAATCTTGATTCTTGACCCAATGAATCGGTTATTATCATCTTTAAATTATGAGGCCCCACATCTACTTCAGATATATCCACAGCGATAATTCCAGTAACATTTGGTGCAAGAATTAAAGGTGAGCCATCCAATGTAGCCTCAATTTCTAAAGAAGACATATCTTCATCATTCACGGATACATAGAGAATGTCCACACTACCAATTAAGATACTATCTGGAACATCAGATTCAATTATGGGAGCAAGATTAATTCCTTCAGATTCAAAGTCATAAAAAAGTCCACCAACCAACACACTACCAATCATTAATCCAGCTAAAAAAAGTGATCTTGCAGCACCATCGTTGTCATCTTTTGAATTACGCATGATACATCTGTAATGGAATTGTTATTAAACAATTTCAGAAAAAAATAAAAAAAAGTCACAAAAAAATGGCTTTCACAATTACTCGGTAGACAATGCCTGAATATCAAGTAGGAACTCTTGAACGTCCCAATTTATTCCAGTCCATGCAACTCTCTTTCTGGTTTCTTTATCCAGAATAAATGTGACTGTGGAATGGCCTACTCCATATTCTCCAAGTGATTCATCATGAGGGTCAACCGAGTCTGATGAATTTAGATTCTCGATTCCAATAAGCATGCATCCAAGCCAATTTCCATCTGGTCTTTCATATCCTTCATCACACATACAATGAGCACTTGACCCAGCCCCCATAACCCAGCCCTTTCCATTACAGTCAACTCCAGGTGAAAGATTTGAAAGGTTCGAACTATTAGAAACCCATGCTAAATGTGTATTAGCATCAATATCAATAGAAGAGATGTTCTGAGATTCAGAAAGAGACCATGTTTCATTCGAATTATCCCAGTAGTGAAGTAACCATGAGAAGTTCAGATTATTATTGGATGACCAATCACCGATAGCCCCTTCATTATCAGTTAGATTGTAAGTAATATTTGCATTACTAAAGACATAATTCGCAAAGTCCTCTCCATCATTATAGCATCTATTATTAGATATCTCACTACGACATGGGGTATCTAATATCGTCGAGGAATTGTCAGGATATAGTATAGAAAATCTATTTGTAGATTCTTTAGGAGATTGACTGGCTTCAATATGTTCGTTATCTACAACAATATTCCAACTATTCCAGACATCAACTAGAGTGGATGGTCTCTCAGCAGATAGATGATCCCATTCGTAACCATTTGCCTCAGTCCATTGAGAAAATCTTTCCACCGTATCTCGAGCAGGATCAATAGTTACTGATAGTATTACAACATCATCAGAATATTCTCCTAGATTTTCATGTACCCATGCAAGATTGGCAGAAATGGCAAGGCAGATATCAGGACATGATGTATAAATGAAGGCAACAACGACTACTTTGTCGTAATAATCAGAGAGTGTAACCGACTCACCATCTTGATTCAATAGTGTAAAATCCGGCGCATCAGGAGGATTTTTATATTCGGTTCCATAGAGATATAAATCATTACTTGATTGTAAACAACCAGAAAAAAATAAACATGATGTGATTAAAATCACAAGTAATTTTTTCATATAAACACCACTTTATTCGTCTAAGAGTAATTTGATATCTTCAAGGACAAGTTCGGCGTTCCAGTCATTATCTGCCCACCAAACGCGCTGATTCATTTCTCTATCAACTATAATTGTTCCAGTCGTGTGATCGACCCAATAA
>JAURCP010000052.1 GCA_030828405.1 Thermoplasmatota archaeon | reverse complement strand
AAGGTCCATGCAACGGTGAAGTGGATTCGGTGTATAATATCCGTTGACGGCTTCGTTGTCCGGCGGCGTCAAGGACAGACGATGCTCTCATATAGGGAAGGTAAGTGGGAGGCTTGTTCACCATGAAGCGAGGTTCACGTGCTTGGAAAAAAACCGGCAACCAACGTTGGAAGTGGCGCAAGAAGAAGTTGCGACGCCGAAAGCGAGCACGCCGGCAAGCAAAGTCCTGATGCTCAGGGTTGAATACACACGGGAGTATAGTATAGCTTGGTAGTATCGCGGGCTCCAGTTGCACGGGAATGACGACGAGTGGGTTTGCTGAAGTTGATGACCAACTGGAGCGCCGACCTGTTGCAATCCTGCAGACTGCCCATCTGATGCGCAGTTTCAGAAGAAATCCGCTGGGGGGGGTTCAAATCCCTCTGCTCCCACCACCTTCCGACGTTCTTGTGCTGCTCGTTTGGCCCGAACACGAGCCCATCATCGTCCAAAGCCACCCTCCATGCCGCCTCCCGAGACGCTCGTCGTCATCTCGGCTCGTTCGGACACCGCATCGTTAGGTTGATGCCCCCCTCGAGGCTCGCAGGATGTGAGGGAAAACCGTGCAACGCCCGCTCGCTCTGGTCATG
>JAURCP010000051.1 GCA_030828405.1 Thermoplasmatota archaeon | reverse complement strand
ATTATTGGAGCCAAATTAATATCTTCATTAATTGTATAATTATCACTATGTTCATGTGAATTATTTTCTAGTTCATTAATTCTAGAAGAATTTTCTGCAAGTTGTTCTTGAAGTTGAGCAATTAATAATTCCGATTCAATAATTTTAGTTAGATTTTCATCTAGTTGTAACTGTAGTTGTTCTAGAACTTCATCAGAAATCCCTAAATCAATTTCTTCCCCATCAGGATCTCCGCCAGTACAACCTGCTAAAGTGGAGGTCATCATTATTAAAATCATCATTGGTGCTATGATACGCATACATTTCCCTGTGGTGTAGAGGGATATGAACCTAAGTACGGATTAAGCGTTGTATGAGGAAATCAAAGGGTTTCTGCTTGAGCCCATGAGTTAGCAATTACTGAATTAATGGGTTTGCAGTCCGTCCTTTCATAGGCTACCCACTGCAAAGGGACCGAGTCCTCTTCTCTTACTATCTTGTATGAGCGCCCTCAAGTGGTCCGAGAGGAATAATTCGGAAGGTGTTTATGTTTTGATGGGACCAGAAGTAGTGCGCTTTGATGTGATGCCAACGACATGTTTCTCGAATACCTTGTTGGTCCAACATTCGTTCGACAAAGGCTTGTAAATTCGGATAA
>JAURCP010000050.1 GCA_030828405.1 Thermoplasmatota archaeon | reverse complement strand
TGCATCAATAGCAGATTCTACAGCAAGAACATTTTCAAGAACATCTCCTTGAATTGATAAAACACCTAGAGTTAGACTCATGCTGAACCTCCACGATCTTGCATACGTAAATCTAATGTTTTTACATCCAAGCCAGGTATAGATTGTCTTTCATCAATCATTTTTTGTGCTTCTTTTACTTTATCGGATTCATTCCAAAAAGTAGTTGCCAAAACAATTGCGTTTGCTCTTTCTTGTGCATCATCTGCACTAAAAATTCCAGACCCAACAAAAATACCATCACAGCCTAATGACATCAAATATGCTGCATCTGCAGGTGTTGCAATTCCACCAGCTGCAAAATTGACAACAGGTAATCGTCCAAGTTTTGCAGTTTGTTCTACAATATCATAAGAAACTTTGAACTCTCTTGCCATACGAACTAAATCTTGATTATCACCAGAATCATAAATTGATTTTATTGTTCTTAATTCATCATTAACTTTTTTGATATGTGTAATAGCTTCTGCAACATTTCCAGTACCAGGTTCGCCTTTAGTTCTAATCATTGATGCACCTTCTTCAATTCTTCTTAAAGCTTCAGCTAAAGATCTTGCACCGTTAACAACTGGTGTTGTAAGATCCCATTTCCAAATATGTCGTAATTCAT
>JAURCP010000049.1 GCA_030828405.1 Thermoplasmatota archaeon | reverse complement strand
TTAGGACCGTTATAGTTACGGCCGCCGTTCACCAGGGCTTCAGTTATCAGCTTCGCTAATGCTAACCAACTTCTTTAACCTTCTGGCACTGGGCAGGCGTCAGCCCCCATACATCGTCTTACGACTTAGCGGAGACCTGTGTTTTTGATAAACAGTTGCTTGGATCTTGTTATTGCAACCTTAAGAATAAGGCACTCCTTCTCCCGAAGTTACGGAGTCATTTTGCCGAGTTCCTTAGAGAGAGTTATCTCGCGCCCCTTAGTATACTCTACCTACCCACCTGTGTCGGTTATGGTACAGGCATTTTTTATTTATGACAGTGCAAGCTTTTCTTGGAAGTATGACATCCACTACTTCAACGCCTTAGCGTCTCGTACTCACGTCTCAACTCAAAGCGTTTTCGCCGCTTCTCAACATCTCGAACGTTTAAACCGGTAAAACCAATATCCGGCTAGCTTAGCCTTCTCCGTCCCTCGATATCAATAAAAAACGGTACGGGAATATTAACCCGTTGTCCATCGACTACGCTTTTCAGCCTCGCCTTAGGTCCTGACTTACCCTCCGCGGACGAGCCTTCCGGAGGAAACCTTGGGTTTTCGGGGTATAGGATTCTCACCTATATTTTCGTTACTCAAGCCGACATTCTCACTTCTGCTTCGTCCATATCCGC
>JAURCP010000048.1 GCA_030828405.1 Thermoplasmatota archaeon | reverse complement strand
GTCGTGCTGGCTGGTTACAAAACAGCGGCTGACCGCAAGGAGACCTTTGCGGTCGCCAGTTCGTCGGCCTACAGAGTGGACCTCGAAAGCGCAGGCGTTGACGTTCGAAGGGACGAGCCAACAACCGGGGCGCTCGGACTGGGAGCGATGCTCGCCTCAACCGGGCCGCTTTACGACATCAATTCCGCTTGCGTGATCGGCACAACCATCGGCTCCAGCCAAGACATCATGGCCACGCAGCGAATCATCGAACATCTCGACCGGTGGTTTGACCTCCGCCTCAAACTTCCCGAGAACGGAGGGTCGTGGCTGCGTGAACGTCTGGCAGTGATGGCCCCAGAGACGACGGAAGATCTGGTGAAAGAACTCACAGCGAACCACGATGCATCCTACATGTAGGTCGCATGGGTTCCACGCACAGAGGACACTTCAGAGCGCCGAGAGAGGGATTTGAACCCCCGCGTCCAAGGGACAGTGGATTTCGAATCCACCGCAATACCGGGCTATGCGACCTCGGCTCTGTCATGGGGCTTTTGCGCGACGGTCATAAGCATGATGATTCACGGTTGTGCCATGGATGTGCGCTTCCACGGTCGGGAAGGCGAAAAGGTGGTGGCGGTGGAACCCGGAACCAGTGTGCGAGAGGCCCTTCAACTGACGGACTGGCTTCCCTCAATGGTCATCGTGAGT
>JAURCP010000047.1 GCA_030828405.1 Thermoplasmatota archaeon | reverse complement strand
GGATTGAAGCAATAAGAAAACATCTAGAATTGAATTAGGTTTGAGACGATTGTTCATATTGATGAACCTTCCCGGAGGTGTATAATGGTTCGAATTACCAAGGTTCATACTGGCGCTGGAGACACCGGCAAAACATCTCTACTTGATGGGAAAAGAGTTGGAAAGGAAGACTTGAGAGTTGGGGTTTACGGAACAATTGATGAAGTTAATTCACAAATTGGTGTTGTTCGAATGGAGTTGAATTGTCCCAACTATAGAAGGCAAGAAAATTTTGAATTTTCTGAAGAAATTGATGTAAAGTTAGGATTGATACAACAAGAATTATTTGATATTGGAGGAGAATGTTCCTGTTCTCCTGGCTTGCTGCCGCCACAGATGGCTGTAATAGGGATAGAACAGTGCGATCGGTTAGTTGAAGAAATGGATAGATGGCTATTAGATTTGGAACCATTGACTTCTTTCATTATGCCCACAGGTTCTGCACCAGTTGCTACTATGCATGTTGCCAGAACAATAACTAGAAGGGCGGAAAGAAAAGTCTGTGAAATTATTGCGGCTGAAGGAGAAAATGCAATTAGAACTGAAATTATCTGCTATCTAAATCGTCTTTCAGATTGGCTTTTCGTACTTGGAAGATGGATTTCATTTAAAAATAATGAAAAAGAAGTGCTTTGGACTCCTCTCGGTAAAAGATAG
>JAURCP010000046.1 GCA_030828405.1 Thermoplasmatota archaeon | reverse complement strand
CCAGAGTCGGGACTGCCCTTGCTGTGGGCCTTTGTGTCGGGTGGGCTCACCTTGTGGTACGCCTCCTCCGTCTGGGCGATTGATCCGAACGAAGCGTTTGATGAAAACGGTCGTATGCCGAAGGCAGCCGCTTCGTTTTTCCGAAGCCTCTTCTACCTTGGCTGGATGTTTCTTTCGCTCGTTCTCATCACCTTCATCCCGGGCGATTGGCTTGGCATCCTCGGTCCTCTATGACCTGAACAGAGGTGTTTGCGAGAACTTTCGCATACCGTCATGTTCATGTGAAGTTGTCAGGTCGGCGACTTGCGAGCGGCAGTCGCATAGCCTGGCCATTGCGCCGGATTGCTAATCCGGTGGTGTCTCACCTCGGGAGTTCGAATCTCCCCTGCCGCGCCAATGCTCATTCGAAGAAGTCGTCGAATTCATCGGTAGCCGCCGCCATGTTTCGCTTTCGGGCTTCCATGACGCGCTTCAGGCGCTTTCGCTTCTTGAGAATGAGTGGCAAGAGGATGAAGTTCAGCAAGATCGTGGCGAGGAGAGCAACGCCGGCAACCTGGAATTCTGCAACTTGCGTGGCGTCGTTGAGTTTCTGCAACCATGGCATGCCGAGCGGAGGTTCAGGAGGCTCAGGTTCGGGGGGAATCACGTGTTGGTTGTAGGTCCACCAATCGTCGTCGATGTGGACCCGTTCGATGTTCG
>JAURCP010000045.1 GCA_030828405.1 Thermoplasmatota archaeon | reverse complement strand
TGCCATGGAGAATTACTTGAAAGGCCTTCCCACTATTGAACGAAGATTTATACTCCAATTTCTGCAACTCTTGGAGTCAAAATAATAAATTCAACTTCTAACTTCCAATCATTACCTGTGTCGGGGTCGATACCATCTACGGGTAAATCTGGATCACATTGATCTGCTGTAATAGTCCATATCCATTCACCCATACCCCATCTCTGACCCGGTTCATTAAGTAAAGAATAAACGATATTCTCGGCAGAATCTGCTTGAATGTTGTAACCACTTTCTGGAATCTGGTTCAATCCATCATATGAGATATAAGCTGAAGCGTTTTCTGTAATATTGTCATGAGTTGTTGAAGTAGATGTTTCCCAACCAGTCATAGGTAAATCTACATGTAACGAAAAATTATCTTCAGGCCATAATAATGGTATTAATTCCCTATCTAATATTAATGAAGCATTAAACTCGATAATTCGAGCATTAAGACCAGGTTCATGAGTGAGTGAGACCGATTCACCTTGTTCTAGATAATCTGACCAAGAATATGTGATTTTTTCTTCTTCCCAATATACATAATATGTTCTAGAAATTACCATAATTGTCCATTCTTCGGATGAAATACCTCCTTTATCATCAACAACAGTCAATATTCCTGTTTGATTGCCGGCTAATAAAAATTCTATCTCGGCTGTAGAAGATGTTGCATCGGCGTCACGAGTTGGATCTCCGTCGCCATCACTATCAAATG
>JAURCP010000044.1 GCA_030828405.1 Thermoplasmatota archaeon | reverse complement strand
ATATTCTCCGGGCGTTGCTATTCCATGTCAGGAAATTGAAAAGGATCCTGATAATGTATATAAGTATACAAATAAATCAAACTTAGTTGCTGTTATAACAAATGGAACAGCAGTTCTTGGCCTAGGAGATATTGGTCCTGATGCCTCAAAGCCAGTTATGGAAGGTAAAGCACTCTTGTTTAAAATCTTTGCTGATATTGATGTTTTTGATATTGAAATAAATGAAAAAGATCCTGATAAATTTATTGAAGTAGTTAAGGCAATTTCTACAACTTTTGGTGGTATAAACTTAGAGGATATTAAAGCTCCTGAAGCTTTTAAAATTGAAAAAGAATTAGTAGATCAGCTTGATATTCCTGTAATGCATGATGATCAACACGGAACTGCAATTATATCATCAGCAGCACTTTTAAATGCACTTGAGCTTGTAAACAAAAAAATTGAAGATGTTAAAATTGTTGTTTCAGGTGCTGGAGCAGCAGCAATAGCATGTACTAAATTATATATATCCTTTGGAGCAAAACTTGAAAATATTGTAATGACTGATAGCAGAGGTGTCATTAATAACTCAAGAGATGGTCTTTCTGAAGAAAAAAAGTTTTTTGCTACAAAAAGAAAAATTACAACACTTGAGGAAGCGATGGTTAAATCTGATGTGTTTATTGGTCTATCAATGGCTAATATAGTATCAGAAAACATGCTTAAGTCAATGTCTAGAGATCCTATAGTTTTTGCTATGGCTAAT
>JAURCP010000004.1:102812-109998 GCA_030828405.1 Thermoplasmatota archaeon | reverse complement strand
GAATTACTATTTGATGTAGTACCATCGGCAAAAATACCATATGAATTATCCCCCCAGCAAGAAACCTCGCCAGTATTTAGTAACGCACAAGAGAAGTCATTACTGCTAGAAATAGAAACTGCTGTTTTATTAGTTCCAAGATTCACTGAGACTGGAGAGTTTCTATTGCTATTTGTACCATCTCCAAGTTGGCCATTGTTATTTCTCCCCCAGCAAGAAACAGAACCATCATCTAAGATTGCACAAAAGTGATTATTTCCTTCAGATAAAGCTGCAGGTATTTTTCCGCCGAAATCAACGTATCCGCTTAATAATTGCTGATTACCCAGTCCAAGTTGCCCGTAATTATTAATTCCTGAACAGAAAAGACTGAAATTTGACAATAGAGAACATTGACCGGAAATAGAAATAACATCACCTTCTGAGAAAATTGGAGAACCATTTTCAAAGGAAACTGATGACCCATTTTTCAGAACTAAAGTCGGAGAACCAGCGTTAAGCTCTAATATTGAATTAGTGAATACACTTCCTCTTTCGGAACCTGGAGAATTCATGGAAATAGAGGTTCTAGTACTGGAAGGGAACTCAGTATCATCAGCAATTTCTAAATCCTCCGGGAAGTCGATAATTCCTAACAAAGGAACTAATAGAAAGAGGAGGCAAATACTAATCGCAAGACTCTTTTGGGAAGACTGATTGTTCGACATACAAAGCCAGCGTACATCTTGAGAATATGACTATTCCTCTATACTGATATAGTAATGTATCAGATTGATAATACTTTTTCTGCTATCGGAGATAGATCAACTTGTGCCATTTCAAAAGCTATTTCGACAGAATCAAAGGGGATTTTTGAACTACGGCTGGCCTTAGCTCTAGAACTAATTAATCTCCATGCTGCTTTCTTTCCAATACCCGGTATCGATTCCAGTTGTTGTTGAGAAACTGTATTGATATCCAAACCGATTTCAACACCTGAAATACTTCTCATTCCATGACCTGTGACTACTATATCAGAACTGGTTTCGAGAGGGATTAGGTAGGGCACTCCGACTAATATTGGATATGCACCTATTTGTCTTCCAAAAGTAATTCCAGATTTCCCATGTATTGAAGATGAACTAAGCACAGGATTGTCCACCTGTTCTGGCCTTCTTATCCTATCACCTTGAGACTCCCACCATATCTGAGATAATTCTGAACCAATAGGGAAGATTTCTTCAAGAAGAGGTTTGTCAATCTCTTCACGTACCTTTTTCTTGAAATTTCTAAAATCGTTCTCAGATATTTTTTGGAATCCTTGTCCTTCAACCTGTCTAATATTTATTCTACGTAACCATAGCCCCTCAGATCTTAAATCTTCTAATAAACTGAGATTCAAATCGTAACTGTTTTTAGTTTCTCCATTTAATCCCGCAATGAAATTGAGACCTGGTAAAAGTTTAGGTAAACCTCTTTCTCCCTTTACTCTACCAAAATCATTGATATGCTTTATCGCAATTTTTAGTTGTCCAGGGTCACAATTAAGCCAATTCATTTTATGGACGTGTGGATATGGATCTGCAGATTCTAAACCAAATGATAAAACCGCCCCATCACTCAGATTTTCGACTAAACATTTTGTTATTTCTGTAGATGGTTCAATATTCTCAGCAATTATCGAAGGATTTCCGTTATCTACGTGTAAGATATCTAACCTATCATCTTCCCTTGCTCCATGAAGAACTTTATTGATTGGTTCGGGATTAGGGATTGGATATTCCAATTCTCTAACTCCTTCTGCGCGATATGTGTAGATATCTGTTGCTCCGCCAATTCGTATGTTTTTAACACCAGAATCTAATGCACCAGATATTTCCTTCAGAATATCTTCTTCACTCCTCCATAATGGCACACCTTTTTTCGGTTCTATACAAAACTTACACCCTCTTTTGAACCTGACACAGCCTTGATATAATTCAATCTCATAAGTTAGTGGACCGGGTCTCCCATCAACGGTAAACAGATCTGGATGATTTTTAACTGCCTTCGAGATAGAACCATGATGCGCCCAAAGGGTCCATTGATCTTTTGTCCTCTTACCATGCTTCCATTCACCAGTAGAAAGAAATGAATTCAAAGAAGAGTCAACATCATTTACGGCACAGAAAAGATTTGTACGTAAAGGAGTCCAACCTGAGTACCTCCAATTTTTTATCGCCCAACCTCCGCATAATATGGGTACTTGACCGGGGATGATAGAGATTATTTCATCTAATTCTCTCTGGCTCACTGGTGTTCCACGTACATATTTCCCAGGAACTATCGAGCCTGCAAGTACTACAGTGCCTGAAAGATTACTTAATTCACTCCTAATTCTATCTCTATTCGATTTATCTTTCAGAAGTTGTTTATATTTAATTCTCCATTGATCTATTGTTAGATATGTATACGGGACACCTCTGGACTCTAGAACTCCACAAATATAACGGATATGGAAACCAAGGTAGTTTGGAACACCAAAAGCAGCCGGCTCATCCTCATAGCCATCTATTACAAGCCAACCTTCCATATATCATTGGAAGAGTATCTCAGCAATGAATCAAACGGTTATTTTCTACCATGTCTAGGCCTATTGCCAGACCCACCACGAGATTCATTGGACTCTTGTACACTTATTTTTCGACCATGGAATTCTGACCCATCTAATTCTTTTACAGCTTTTTGTCCATCTTTGAGACTTGAAAACTTAATGAAGGCAAAACCTCTAGATTTACCTGTCTCACGATCTTTAGCGATATGTACTTCTTTGAGTTCTCCAAAAGTTGAAAATAATTTCCTCAAATCCTCTTCATTTGCATCCCAAGAGATACTTCCAACGAATAATTTGACTCCTGATGATTCTAGCATATTAGATCTTGCTGCTTTCAAAACTTGACGTTCAGCAGAAAGTTCTTCTTTTGTAGCTATGCCATCATTCACCTTGTTCATACAATCACGGCATCTAATTGGCTTACCGGGCGTTGGCTTAAATGGGACCTCAGTAGATTTTGAACACATCGTACAAGTTGTTTTATGCATCTCTCTTCGTTGAACTCTCGAACGATTATTAGAATTATTACGTCCCATTTGTTTAGCCACTGAGGATGGAATATCGTGTTTCATCCCTCTCCTAAAGTCGGCTAGAGGAGAAAGATATGGACGAGCCCCGTCATGACCAAGCACCTTCTCTGCCTGTTCGGACCATCTTTCACCCGGTCTGTTGAATGTATCAATATCTGAATTCTCAGGCACTGAAAAGCCGATACCAAAACTACTGGAAAGAACACGATAACCTTGGTAATCGCATCTATCACATCTTACATTAAAATCTGGAATTAAATCAGTTTTTTGTAATTCTGCTCCACAAGGAGGACAAATAGCATGGATAACGCCCAAACTATGGTCGTCTCTAGTTGATGCTTTTAGCATGGGCTCAAATTGAGTTATCTTAGCCCTTACAATGTCTCTTGAACACATCGCATCTCCTGCGGATGGAATATATCTATCTACAAAATCTGTCACATATATGTCGGCAAATAATTTCAGAGCCGGGATATCTCTTTCTCCACCTTCTTTTCCTTCGATATGCAATATTCTAATCTCAGCAGTTTTTGCATTAAGGCGATTTACCTGTCCGATTACTATGTCGCCTATTTTTGGTAGATTAGCTGTAGAACCAGGAATTTCTACTGAAATAACTCCCTTTTGTAAAATTAATTTTCCAGAGAGCAAAGCCAAAGCACCGTTTTCTGTGGAAATAATTCCTTCTCCAAGAGACGTATTATCATCAGTAAATACATGTGTCCCGGGCGTAACAAAGTCACCTGCTGAAGCACTCATTGCTTACGCGACTAATGATTCACGTATGAAGAACACGGGTCAAAATATAAAAAATCAGTTTGGTGAAAAGCGCCAAAATGACACCTTAGTAGACTCTTTTTCTTTCCGATGGTGAGAAAAATTGGCTGGTAAAATAAAATCATATTCGTCAGATTTTTCAACTGACCAATTTCTTGATTCGAAGAAGGGGTGTAAATGAGTTGCATGAGAACTATGCATTAAGTGAGAAACTGTTCCATTTTTTATGATTAAATCCAAAAATGGACGGTCTGCTTTTTCTTTTTGCCTACCCCAAGGAGGATTACAGATAATCAAATCAACTTTAGGGAAGTTAGTATTAGTATCCAAAAACTCATTAATTATTATTCCTGATTCATGAAAATTATTTAAAACTAAATTTTCATGCAATATTTCACAAGCTTTCTTGTCTGCTTCTAGAAATATACATTTTTTCGCACCAAGTTTCAATGCACCAATCCCCAAAATACCGTTTCCTGCACCCAAGTCACCAATAATTGAATCAGGAGATAAGTCCCCAAATGAGACTATTGATGATATGAATTGTGATGCAATGTTTCCATCTGTAGAGTACTGTTCTAAATCGACATCCTCACAAGGATGTGGTTGTAATTTTGAAAGAGAAATGGCTAGATGACGTAATCTCATTAAATTACCCGAGAAGATTGTGCATATCAATTACTTCTATTAAAACTAGTATTGATTAGATAATTATCTTGAATTATTTCTTCAGCAAGTAGTAGTTCAGCGAGAAGAACCCCATACCCTGCAGCCCCACGAATAGTATTATCAGACAATAACTTGAATTTTAATTTCTTACCCGAGACTTCAATTTCACCTAAATAAACTGACATTCCAGCGCTAAGATTTTTATCCGGCTGGTTAGCGATTGAGTCACTCCATCTATGTTTAACTGGATCTAATTTTCCGTCTACAAAGTTGATAATCTTTGATGAGGATGGGAGTCTGGAATCAAAACTATCGGATGAGAAATTCTGCCATGCTTCTATTATCTCATGAGCACTGATATTATTTGAAAAAATTATCTCTACTGTGGCTAAATGGCCGAAATCGTGACTAGCCCTAGAACACCAAACTTTCACATCCAAGTTTGCTTCTTGGAAAATACCTTCATTTTTTTTACCTAATATTCTATTTAATTCGGAAATAATACTTTCGGATTCACCCGGAATGGAAGAATCAATAGTTAGGCCACTTCGACCTCTTTCTAACATCTTCCTACCTCCACCAGATAACGATTGTTCTGTAACTATATTAACTGAAGAAAAATCATGTTCTGCCATTAAAGGATACAAGGTCAAAGCAATAGGGACAACCATGCAATTGCTACAAGAAATTAATGAGCCAGTGCCAAAACTTTGAGATTCTAATATTTTTAGATGATCAGAATTAATATCAGGGATCACCAGAGGAACATCTCTTTTCAATCTATGAATTAATGCATGACTAATTACGCAAAACCCTCTTTCAGCTAGTGGCTGCTCTACTTCATTAGCAATGGAGTCTGGTAATGCAGAAAATATTACAGAGACGTTTTTCCCTTTTAATTCACTCACAAGTGCGTCAAAATCATTTAATCCCAAAATAGTAATACTTGGCAACTGAGGCTTTGGTTCATCAAGGTTCCAAGGTAAATCTTGAACATTCATACCTACTGTAGAACTTGAACCTATTATAGATACTGGATTAAACCAATCATGGTTTACTAATCTTTGAAGATACCTCTGAGCAACTAAACCTCTTGAGCCAAGAATTGCACAATTCACAGGTCGCATGGTCATCATGTAATATGTAGAAGAACACCTGCCTAATAAGAACTGTTTACAGATACTAAAAAAGGAAAAATCTACAAGTTCAAATACTGTCAATTTTAACCAAGTATTATGAATATGATGGGAATTGCCTATGTCACTATTGGCTTGACTCTTGGTGCAGTAATAGGCTGGCTACTTGCTAGGCAGAAATTAAGTGGTGAAGTAATTAGAAAAGAAGAGAGGATAAAGGCAAAAGAAGAGGCAATCGCAACCTCAGAACTTAGAGTGAGGGCAGAAATACAAAATCTAGTAACCGATTTAGGGAGGAAAAATTCTGAAGAATTCCTTAAACTGGCTGAAGAGAGGCTTGGAAAGGTACAGATTTCAGCAGAAAAAGACCATATTGCTAGGCAGAAAGAAATTGATTCATTATTCGGCCCAATGGTAAAGTCTCTTAACGATTTAGAAAAATTTTCCAAAGATCTAGAAAAGGAAAGGATAGATGCTTATGCTGGGATAAAGCGACAAATCACAGACCTGGGACTACGTACAGAAAGTTTAGGAAAAGAAGCTTCAAATCTTTCAACAGCACTTCGAAAAAGTTCCTCAGTTAGAGGAGATTGGGGTGAAATCGCCCTTAGGAATTTACTTGAGATGGCAGGTATGACTAAACATACTGATTTCCTAGAACAAAAGGGAGCATTAGGGCTTATTCCTGATGTCGTAGTACGCCTACCAGGTGATGGTTCTATTCCAATTGATGCAAAAACAAGTGGTAAACATTATCTTGAAGCATTAGAAATTGAAGACCTAGCCGTAAGACAAGAAAAATTAATCCAGCATGCAAAATCAATGCGAGAAACAATGAATAAATTGGCAGAAAAAGGATATTTGACAAAGATTTCAGGAAGGGCTGATTTTGTAGTAATGTTTGTACCATCTGAAGCATTAGTTTCTGCCGCCTTTGAAGTGGATCCTACATTACACTCTGATGCAATGAATAGAGGGGTCATAATTACATCTCCTGCCTCTCTAATCGCATTACTAAGAACTGCTGCATTATATTGGCAACAAGTTAGATTTGCCGAAGAAGCAAAAGAAGTGGTTGAAGTTGCACAATTATTTTACAAAAGAATGGCAACTTGGAGTGAACATTTTGCCGAAGTAGGTAATAAGTTGGGTCAGGCATCTAAATTCTACAATAAAGCAGTTGGGTCATGGGAAACTAATGTACTACCTCAGGGCCGTAAACTAGAGAAACTAGATATTGCTACAAACTTACCTAAAAATTTAGTTGAACAAAAGTCCATTACTGAGACAGTAAGGACACCGACTGTTATGAATGAAGAGAACAATGAAAAGGAATGAAAACCTTGACCCTAATCCGAGTGCATGATTAAGTGGCAAACCGGCAGATACCATCCAGTAGTTGATCTACCAAATGAGTACGAGGTCAGAGATTTCACTGGAGGAGACTACACTCCATCAAGATTTGAATACGACATAGGGAGATATGATGAATTAAGACCTGG
>JAURCP010000004.1:94698-102782 GCA_030828405.1 Thermoplasmatota archaeon | reverse complement strand
AAGATTCTTACATATTGGCATAGATATCGGGGCTCCAGTGGGTACACCTTGTATGGCATTTGACCAAGGAGAGATTTCGCATTTTGGATATAACCCTGCAGACGGAGACTATGGATATGTTATCATCACAAAGCACTTGGTTGATAATAATCCAATTTGGGCTTTATATGGGCACCTAAGTGCTGAATCAATCAAAGGGAAAAAAATAGGTCAGAAGATTTCGCGCGGAGAAGTAATTTGTTGGATGGGAGATAAACATGAAAATGGGGGTTGGGAATCACATTTGCATTTTCAACTATCAATTAATGAACCTGAGACTCACGATATGCCGGGCGTTGTAGATCCGAAAAATAGAGATGAGGCTTTGGAAAATTATCCTGACCCAAGATTAGTTCTTGGACCAATCTATTAGATTTTAGAAAGATGAGATTTAAGATTCACGATAGAGCTCATCTCAGAAGGATCAACTCCTTGCAGTAATGCTAAAGCAACGCTTATCCAATCAGAAATATGTGAAGCATAGAGTAACCTTTCGAGAAGACTTTCGCCCTCACAGTCAATTATCCAAGAACTATCATTATCAATATTTTCTAACATCCAATTCATCCTTGAATGTACTCTAGAGTGGATGTTTTCGCATGAAAAATAAATTAGAGTGTGCTCATTTTCATTAGCCGAAGACCATGCTACTATCTCATTATGGTTCATTTCAGGCAACTCTGAAGGGCGTGCAAATACATTTGAATTTTCATTTAACTGATTTGCAAAACGACGTGCTGCAGGAATCAAAATAGTAGGTGCGATAATCCCTATTTGTCTATTTAGCATTGATTTGGCCACTGAAATAACTAATCCATTTCCACCACTTATATCGAAGTCAGTAGAAGATGAACGTAGACGTTCGATCATTTCCAAAATCTCTTCATCATCTGGCTTCTCAATTATTCCTAAAGCCCAGCATACAGATAATTGTCTTCCAAACAAATGTCCAAATGCTGATCTAGGCATTTGACCACTTGGAACAGAAAGGAATAGTGATTCTTCATTTTCAGAAATTAACTTCTCAAGTTCTCCACCTGATGAAATCCCAATTACAGTCCCTCCTGATTGTAAAGCCTCTTCGATACCATCAATTGTTTCTTCTGTATTGCCAGAATAAGACGTTGCTAAAACCAACCAGTCTGGGCCCCACCAAGATGGGAGACCATAATCTCTCCATATTACAAAGGGAATTCCCCCCGAATAGTCTGCTAAAGTTGAAAGAAACATTCCTCCAGCACCAGAACCACCCATTCCTAAACAGAGAACACCGGACCAGTCTTTATCTTCATCAATCTTTATTTCATTAGAGATTGCCAATTCAAAATCATCAATGAATTTACGAGTATATCCTACCATATCCAGCGAATCTAATTCTTTGACAAGTTCTTCAATATCTTTCATATTCATATATCCACCTCTTCAACAAACCCGGGTAATGCTACCCATATATCTTCTATGAACCCAATGCGTAGTTTTGTTAAATTCTTATCATCGTCATAGGGTAAAGCAACGGTCGTCATAGTGTAATCGTGAGGAGTCATTACTTCCGCAGCAGAACTATCTCGATTCAAAATGTCAACAATAAATTGTTCTGAGCGAGAACAAATTATCATAGCCTTTTCCATATCTCTCCACGATGCTCCTGTGCGATGGAAAAATTTCAATCGACGGATTATTGGACCATCTTTTTGCCATGAATCAATCATCCATAAATCGTTATTTAATTTCACTACATCTCCAACATCATAAGCAGGTTTCCTGTAGCTCACAGTGAGTCTTGTAATCTCAATACCATCCCTCATTCCAACGACTGTAGACGTCTCCTTTACGGTGCCACCAAATTTCTTTGTCAAAAGACGAGCCCAGTTTCTTGCCATGGATTTAGATCCAAGTTGTAAATCCCAACCCCCAGTTACAATGCCTTCTTTAGTAATAAAAAACATTGGATCCGCTTCCATTCCATCTAACATTTCGTCTAAAGTACTTCTTAATTCTTTTAGTTCTTTTTCAGATAATTTTCTTCCTGCAGAACGGAGTTGGACAATGGCCTCAAAATACGCACCATCTTTTCTTGTACAAGGAGTGCAAATTGCATTGCTAGTTTGTAATAAAACTTCAAAACTATCTTCAAAAAAGAAATTATCTATCATTCCAGAAACATCAAGATGAATTCTATTAGTTCTATCATCAATAATCTGTAAAGCAAATCCAACATTCACATCTTCCGCTCTTTCATCTAGTTCTAAATTATCACGAATTCTCAAATCTGCCAACGATTCTTGATTCATCTTTGACCAACGGCCTCTAATTTCATATGACTCACATTTTGGACATCGGAATTGCTGAATAGTCTTTGGGACTTTGGATAATGTTACACGCTTACGAAAACATGATTCACATAGACGATTAGAAGAAAGTTTGGAAGAATCTCCACAAACAATACAAAATGCATCTTTGGACATATACTCATGCCTGCGAAAGCGTAGTGCATTAGAATGATTCGTGAGTGAAAAACTAAATTTTCGAGTCATTATCACTTAATGACAGTTTACACTCCCTAATTCTTATTCTGAGATGGTCCAATCGTCTACCCATATAAATAATATAATAACTCAATAAAAAACCTAAGATTGAGTAAGTAACTAAATATGAAACAAAACCGTTCAATGGACCACCTCGTCGTCTATTTTTTCGAGCAATTTTCTTAATTCATATTCCATATTGTATGAGAGATAAGTTAGAAGAGAAAGCCCCGCCATTAATATCCAGAAAGATATTACGCCCAAAATTAGAACTTGGAGCATTTTAGGATCTAAACCTGTTTCGCTAGATTCTGCGATTACAACAGAAGGGTGTCTTTTCTGGTAAACGGTAGTTGCTACAGCAGTAATTGGCACTAATGCAAAGCCGAATAATCCCACTGTAGAAAGAGTGTCTCTGGTTTCGATTCCATCTGGTTGTGCTTTTCTTGATAGAACGATGAATAATGCTACAGCAGTTAGTAAACCAAATGTATTCAATCTAAGATCACCCCAATCCCATGGTACACCCCATTCAGCAGAACCCCAAATTGGGCCTGAAATAACAACCCCTAAACCAAACAGAAGACCTAAATCAGATCCTGTACAAAATAAATTCCAGCCCCATTCTTTCCTCTTCAAAAACCAGGATATTGCCCCAATAAATAATAGACAAAAAGAAAGGAAAGAGGTCCAAGCAAAAGGAACGTGCCAAAATAATATTCGATAGGCTTCTGGAGATCTGAATGGCGGAGATTGTACTAAGGGCGCATATGTATAACCCATAATTGCAGTTAGTAAAACGCCTGCTCCACCTATGCATGTCAAACCCCAACCATAAAATTTCATTGAAGGCACAATCTTGGGAGAGGTCACTATATGATGAATGCTCGTTTTTATGCTTCCGGAAGATAAACAGAAACCATCCATACCAATAAACTAATTATACCCGCCAGAAACATCATAAAAATTGGTTCTTCAAATGAAAATCCCCAACTCATACCATTGAGAATAATCATTTCTAGAGAATCCACCAGCTCAATAAATGGCCAAACTAGAACTAACAAGAGAAGAGCCACAACAGACGCTCCTGATCTTCTCAAATCTGAGACTAACAAATGCAGCGATGAGGCTGCAATTGCAACAAAATACATTACTAAGCAAGGTAACCATAACCAATAGACTACAGAATCATTAGGAACGAACAAATTATCAGAAAGAATAAACCATGAAACATAAATTAATGGTATTGGAAGTAAAATCGAGGAACCAATAATAGAAGATGAAAGACGGAACTGGGGCCCTATTACCGCTGACCACCATCGACCACAATTTTCTTCTGCATATCTGCTAATCAAAGCAGGAGGGATTACTACAGAGATAAAGGAGGGAAGTAATATTAAGGCGGATAGAAAGTCAGTTCCTACGAGGGATATTTCTTCCTGGGATACCAAAGCATGAGACAGCAATAGTGCAAGAATTGCAGGGATTAGACGATTGATAGTATCGATTGGATTTCTTTTTTCCATCCTGTAAGCCCAATAAAATAGACTGGAGACTTTTTTAATTGGAACATTATTTGTAGAATTAGGGATAATGAAATCTGAATCTGGTTGCGATTGGGAACTAAGATTAATTTCTTTATCTTCGGTAAATGTGAGTGTTCTATTTGCTATTGAAATCAAGTCAGAATCATGTGTTGCTATAACTATGCCATGACCTCTTAAAATAAGAGCCCTAAGCCAATTAATCAATAGTAATTTAGCAGATTTATCTAGTCCTTCTGAAGGTTCGTCTAGTAGTACGACTCGAGATTTATTGGATAGCAAGGCAGGTGCAAGTCCTGAAAGTACCGAGAGTCGCCTAGCTAATCCTCCAGACAATTGAGAAACTCTATCTGAACTTCTATGTTTAAGACCCCAACAATCAAGTAATTCTAGGATTTTGATATCATCGAATTCGCAACCAGAAACTGTCAATACTGTTTTTATCCTTTCTTCAACCGTTTCCTCACCAGATATTCCGTTATTTTGTAAAGTTAAACCCATTGGAGGTAAAGGATTTCGTCTACCATCTGAATCTCTTACTAATTTCATTTCCGAAAAGTCGTCTTTCCAATAAACTGATCCAGAAGAAATTGTATGCATACCTGCACTAGATTCGAGTAATGTGGACTTACCGCAACCATTTGGACCCACTAAAGTAACCACCTCTCCTTCCAATAATTCAAAATCAAAATCTGATATTACAAGGCGGCTACCTCTATGAATTTGAAGACCCGAAATCTGAATTAGGGTCTGAACTTCCATACACTTCCGAGGGTGGTTCACCGTTTGAGTCGTTCGACAAAGTATCGAAGGCGCTATTGCTACAATACGACCGGATACAATCTGTGATTACCTCTGCGGAGTATGATTTATACTGGTCACAATTAGAAAATAGTGATTTCATACTTCTTTCAATTTATATTATAGTTTCAATAATTCCTTTTGTTAATTCAATAAGAGAAAAAACAAGTGTAGCATTGGCTATGGTTCTTTCACTGCTTCTAGTAATGTTTGTTAGATTCACTTTTACAATCTTGGAACTAGATTTTAATGAGATACATTTTTTCTCTTTATACCCTTTTTTAGCAGATGACCCCACACAAATTCATCGTTTTATAACATCTGCTTGGTTACATGCAGATTGGCTTCACGTGCTATCGAACATTCTTGTCATTGGACTTGTTGGGGTACCCTTGGAACAAAGGTTAGGCAGTAAAAGATGGCTGCTTGTTTACGCCCTAGGATTCTTAGGAGGGAATTTGGCCTGGGTTGCCACACATCCAGATTCAATAAATCCTGCAATAGGTGCTAGCGGTGCTGCTTTTGGATTATTGGGAGCTTACATGGCATGTTGGCCGAATGATGAAATAGAATTCCCACTATTATTCTTAATTAGAGCGTGGCCTGTATGGATAATTGTATTTGTGAGATTAGGATTAGAAATTTATCAAATTTATGTAATACAAGAGGGAACCTCAGGGGATACCAATATTGCCCATATGGCTCATATAGGGGGATTTTTTATGGCATTTTTATTGGCGAGAGTTATAGCGAGAGGAGGACCAAGTCCACTTGATTCAGAAAGCACTCACAATAATCCTGCAAACATCGGTGAAGCAAAGAGAATTGTTGCAAAAAGAAATCTAGGAATCTTAAATGAAGATCCTTGGGAGATTGAAGGGAATCCACTTCAAGGAAATGCAAAAAGAATTTTGAAGAATCTTAAAGAGCAGGGAGATGAATTAGAAACAAGACAGGCATGGCTTGAAGAGCTAGCAGAGAATACAATTTGTCCAATATGTGATGGGGAAGTGAAGATATTCGAGAAAGATGAAAATTACAGTCTGATTTGTTCCTTGAATAAAGAACATCTTTTTTGGCCATAATTCGTAAAAAATGAATTAATTATCGGTTCAAATTATACCTCTGCCTATGCTGGCTCTCCAAGAGAGCCATGGCAAGAGCATCGAAAACAGTTGGGCCTATGTTAGTTGTAATGTTGATGTTGGTACTAGATTTATCAGTAGGAGTTTCTGCAATTGTACCATCAGAAGATGACTCTAATCAACAACTTAACGAAGAAAATGAAGATTTGATACAAGTGCTAGATGATGAAATACCACTACTAATTTGTGGAGAAGAAGTATGTCCAGAAAAATTTCTTGGAATAGGGTTTCCTCCTTGGGATGCAAGTCCTGCAGTTGAGGAGCCGTACTGGTGGATGAACTTCAATACAGATAAAGATTCCAATGGAATGGAAGATAGCCTACAATATATGATTGCGGGGCAAAAAGAATCTCATTCTGCGACAGCAATTCTAGGAGATGATGGACGTATGACTACTGCGATAATTGTAGGTTTCTCATGGCACCCCGGAGAGACCGATAAACAAAAATTGAAAGAAATTTTAGTTAGACATGGATGGGAAGAAGAAGGTTCTTGGTTTTTCCCTGTAGATTATATTGATTCAATAGTCATTGATCATGTCCCAGTCAGTTCATTGATAGAAATTTGGCAACAAGAGGGAGTAGTGATGATAGAAGAACAAGATAAGATTGTTTCTTATCTGAGCGTAGCGACAAGAGGGTCTAAGGTTCAGACATCTGATGTTTATGATGAGACCTTGAGAGATTTTGGATATGATGGATCGGGAGTTGTTATCGCAGTATTAGACTCAGGAGTAGATAATGAGCATTTTTCTTTAGATGATTTCTCAGATAATAATAATGATAATGAAAAACAACCCGATGACCTTCCGGATCCCAAATGGTTAGCGGGTTGTGATGCAACATCTTGGAACTCTCAAGAATGTAACGATGGCGAGTTTGATCCAGATGATGGAAATGGTCATGGAACACATGTTGCAGGCATTGCTTTAGGAACTGGAGATTCAAGAAGGGTTAACCAAGGCTATGCACCTGGATCCTACCTTGTTGATGTGAAAGTAATGACAGATTCTGGAGGAAGTGCAGGCGGAGATGAGGGACCTATTATCAAAGGATTACAGTGGGTCTTACAAAATGTAAATACTGATTGGGGAAATAATGATTCAAGTAAAGGCATCGATGTAATGACCATGTCATTCGGGAGTGGAAGTTCACCAGTTGGTGAAAATGATCAGGGAGATGATGGGAATAATTCTGCAGCCAGACTTGTTAATAATTGTGCAGAAGCAGGAATTGTACCAATAGCTGCAATAGGTAATGATGGTAGCAATAGAGTCACTTCTGTAGGTGCCGCAGATTCTTCTATTACTGTTGGAGCAATAGATGACAAAAATACAATCCAAAGAAATGACGATGACATAGCAGATTATTCAAACTCGGGACCTAGGGTCGATGATAATGATGAAAATAAATGGGATGAATTGAAACCTGACGTAGTAGCTCCGGGTTCAGGTATTACGTCAGCGCAACATGCTACGTCAAGTTCTACAATTCCTGGGCAAGATTCTACTTCTCTAGCTGATGACGGTTATGTCTCTATGGATGGTACTAGTATGTCGACACCTGCCGTAGCAGGATTAGTTGCAATCATTTTACAAATAGATGATGAATTAGAACCTCAAGAAGTTAAAGATTTATTGAGAAATAATTCGGAGGTTAGAGGACCAGCCTCAATGCCATCAGTTTCAGATATATGGAATGAGGATTATGGATTTGGAATTATTGATGGAAATCTAATTCTTCAGGCTATGTTAGGAGATGATACTGGTGGAGGAGGAGATCCAGGAAATGGAACTGGAGGAGGAGACCCTCCAGTAGGTGAAGGGACAGGGAACTGGGCAGTTATTGAAAAACCGAGTGGTTTGTGGCTAATAGAAGGTGAAAGTTATAGTGTCAGAGGGCATATTAATGATGCTGGAGAAGAGAATGGAACGACTGAAGAAGTTCAAGTTCGGGTTACCTACAAGTATAGACCAACTGGAGGAGGACCTCTTTCAACTGGTGTGCTAGTTGATTGGCACCAGGCACTG
>JAURCP010000004.1:88007-94649 GCA_030828405.1 Thermoplasmatota archaeon | reverse complement strand
ATATCGATGTAGATGCAGAAACTCTCCAAATTGAGGTTAAATCTAGAAATGAGTTTGAACAATGGAGTAATACAACAAAAAATACTCACAATTTAGGGATAATATCTCTTGAAGTAAATTCGCCAAATAACCAGGATATTGTAAGCGGGAACGTTGAAATTAGCGGATTATTGGAAACAGTGGATGGAGCTCAACTACAGTGGAGACTAGGGACTGATGAATGGAAAAATATGACTTACTATTCAGGCTCAGGAGCAGAAGAAATAGAATGGTCTATTCCTTGGAATACTGAGGATACTGATGATGGAATACAAAGATTCTCTGTCAGGTTTGTTAGTGGAGTGGGTGTTGCTTCAGAAGAGATTCGCATTACCGTAGAAATTGACAATAAACCCCCATCACCCGACTTGATGTTTAGAACTGGAATCTCAGTTCAAGAATATGGCATACCAGTTAGTGAGACATATGTTAATACATTTTTAGAAGCAAAAGTTCAGATAAGAAATATAGGTGATATTTCAGCAGATGAGTTAACAATTTATCTTTTGGAAGACGGTTATAGGAAAGATGAGATAATAATACAGAGTTTAGAAAGTGGAGATATAATTGAAATTTCACTTTCATGGAACCCATCTACTGTAGGTAATAAACAATTAACTGTTTCTTTAGACCCTCTAGATGACATACAAGAAAATAATGAATCAGATAACGACATATCAATCACGTTCCCAGTTTTGCAAAGACCTCAAGGTATTGATTTGGCATTTAGAGATGGAGCAGTGAAGACAGAGCCTTCTATTCCAAGACCTCAGGAACAATTTTTGATTACTGGGAGAGTTGATAACTTAGGTTCAACTAATGCAATTTCTGTGGATGCGATACTATGGCTGAAAAGTGATTTAGGTTGGATGAAAGTAGGCACTACCACTATCTCGCTTGTTGTAGGGCAGGGCGCTAGTCAAATTGCATTTGCCTACATTGCTCAAGAAGTAGGGCCTCTAGAGATCAAAATTACAGTTCAGGGAGAAAGTGATTTAGATATGAGTAATAATGAGATTATATCCACAATTCTTGTAGACCAGTCATCATTGAAAGCTCCGCGTAATTTGGCATTTGATTATGGAGAAGAACCAGTTAGAGTGATAGATCTGAACGGAGAAGGTTTAGTTATAACAAGTAAAGATGGAGGATTAGCCCTATATCGATTAAATGAGAATCTTGCACTAGTTCCTTGTTCTAATGTTCTTGAAACAAAGTGGTCTGGAGATTTGACATCTTGGAGTACCAGGGATGGATACGCTCATATTTCTTGGACTAGGAGGTATATTGACAATCTAGGTTATTTCAAACAAACTATTAGTTACTCAAGAATTGATGCTTCTTGTGAAATGAGCCCTGTTCAAGACTTAATGCAATCTATATCGTTATCAGAGGGGAAATATTTCGGTATCGATATGGATGTAAAAGGTACTGAGATAATTATTGGAGGATATCATAGAGATATTTCAACAGGAGGAACTTTCAAGGACCTGACGAGTGTATTCTTACTAAAATCGGATTATCCAACCTCATCCGATGACTGGAAGCTCACGCCAAATGTAATTGATGAAATTGAACTTAGTATGTATGATTCCGACCCAGTAGCTGTAGAATTTGGAGAAGAATACACTCACATACTATACCAATCAAATAGAGATGATATTACTGGTGATGAAAGAATCGGGTTGTGGTATGCACATGGTTCTAGTGACCAAACTTCTTGGACCTACAAGAAGGCTATTGGAGATGAAGCAGGTATGCAAAAGATGTCTGTAATTACACATAAAGGAAGCGATTATATCTATTCAGTTTGGAAAGAAGGCTCAGATGCAGAATCGAAATTAGTTTCAAAAGTTACTGATTCAACCATGACAGTTTTAGAAAATCTGAGTGTAGCTATACCATCTAAAGGAATCGGGAATATTCAAATGACTGAAACTCACCTAGGGATACAGATTTTTTATGACTTTGTCGGGCCTACTGGCAGTCAGATACAATATGGTCTGATTAATCCAATTCATGAGGAAGAATGGATTGGACTATCAAATAGGATTACAACTGGGAAAAATCACCTTTCATCAGTAGATAGAAGCCCTAAGAGTGACCAATCAATAATTCTAAGTTGGAATGAGATATATGGATGGGAAATAAGATCTTTAATAGATGATAGTGACCCAGATAGAGGCGATTTGAATTTACTTGATGAGATGAGAATATATCTAGGACTTGATGAACAAAATTTTGGAATATTAATGGCAGGTATCTCAATAACAGTCTTACTAATATGTTTATTGTTGCTCTCTACAATGTCACTAAGTGCAGTAAAATGGTTAGGTAGAAAAAGAACAAGAGTTGCAACTGGAAATATAATTTTAGAAGAAAATGTAGTCGATATAGTAGAATCAACAGACATCGAAGTTAAATCTTCAGAAATTGAATTGATAGATGAGGAAATTGAGGAAACTAATACTCGAAAACAAAGAAGAGATAGTCGAAAAAATACTAATGCTTGGAAGACGCAAATGCAATTACAAGAGAGTGAACAAGAATTAGTAGAACCTCTACAAAAAATGTCTTTATCACCTCTAGGAGAAGCAGAAATACCACAAATCAATAGACTAATTTTATGTCCTGAGTGTTCATCAAGATTTGAAGTATCCATGGGACTTAAAATGATTAAATGTCCTATTTGCGATAATAGAATTTCATTGTAGGCGATATAATGCGAGTCTTGCTTGCATCCGCTTCGGAGAGGAGATTCGATTGGTTAAATGGCCGTTATGAAAGTATTGAACTAATTTGTAAGCCTCTTTTAAGTAAAGAAAAAAATATAGAAAATGAGGGGGATGTCGAACAACAATCGTTAGATATTTGTTTTACAAAAGCTGAATCAGCGGCATTAGAATGGAGTTTAAGGGATTCAGAGACGCAATTAATTCCCCTGACCTAATAATTGTCTCAGATACTTTAGTAGAAGCTCCCGGAGAGGAAATAGCATTGGGAAAACCCAAAGATAAAAGGGAAGCAGCTAGTATGTTACTGAGACTTTCAGGGAAAAGACATAGAGTTTGGTCTTCTACAGCTATATTGACTCGTAATAATAATCAATATCAAAAACTATATTCTAAATGGAAATATAAAATTTGGACTGATTATTCAATAGTAGAATTTGACGATTTGAGTGAAGGACACTTGATTTCTTTGATTGAAAATAATTCATGGGTGGGAAAGGCAGGAGGATACGATTTTGCCGGTGAGGCTGGTCAATACACAAAAATAATTGAAGGGGATGAAGTAACTGTTCTAGGTTTCTCAACACAAGCAATTGACGAGTTAGAATCGATAATCTAAACGAAAACTACTCCTCCAAATTTCAGTACAAACTCTTTTTGAATCTCATCGAACCATTCTAGCATCGAAACCGTAAATCGAACAGAAACTACTTCTTTATCTATCAATAGATCATCCTGAATTCCCTTCAGTGTACCTGGAGCAGCACCACACGAAACACAAGCTCCATCCAAATCTAGAATTAAAGATAATACCCTCTCGCCAATATTATTCGTCTCAATTTCAGCTGAACTTACTAACAGGCCACCTCCATGACCATCCAAAGCGGCTCTAACTACTCCTAACCTAGACATTAAAGCAGGAATTAAATCGGAATCATTCGATTCAAACAACTTAACTAAAGATAATCTACTTAATCTTTCTAATTCTTCAGGATTTTGAGACTCAGAGATACGACGCATTGCTTCTTCTTTAATGACATCTTCAATCTGTTTTCTATACGATTCAGATAAGTCTTCCGTGACGGGTAATTTGTTATCCGAGTGGTTACTCATCAGTTATCGCGAGTATGTTATTTCACTTTAGAGTAATCAATAAAAACTATAATCAGATAAATATTTTATCAAGCAAATAAGCATTCGTTCAAAAGGGGTGGCATACACGAAAGGTTAGAGGCTTAACATGTCTAACGATTCACAACTACTAAAAATCCAAGATTTGTATGCATGTATTGATGATACATCCATTCTAAAGGGTATTAATTTAGAAATAAAACCTGGAGAAATACATGCAATAATGGGAAGAAATGGAAGTGGTAAAACTACTACTGCAAATATCATAATGGGTCATCCAGACTATGAAGTCGAAAGTGGTACAGTCGAACTGAATGGTGAAAATCTACTAGAAATGGAAACATGGGAAAGAGCGAGGGAGGGGGTATTTTTATCATTCCAATACCCGCAATCAGTTCCGGGTCTACAAGTTGGAAACTTCCTAAGAAAATCAGTTGCAGCGATTCTAGGGGAAGAAGCCGCTAAAGGAAAAGAATTTAGAAACAAATTAAAAGAGTCTATGAAAGAATTAGATATTCCTTCTTCATTCCTTGGAAGATATGTCAATGATGGATTTAGTGGAGGGGAAAAAAAGAGATTCGAGATATTACAGCTTATGCTAATGAAACCGAAATTAGCAATCCTAGACGAAACTGATTCAGGATTAGATATTGACGGTATCAGAACAGTTGCTAAGGGAATTAATGCCGCTATTAGAGGTACAGAGTCAGGGGCACTGATTATTACTCATTACTCTAGAATTCTTGAACATGTAAAACCTGATAAGATACATGTTCTAATTTCGGGTAAAATTGTAAAAACTGGAGGACCTGAATTGGCATTAGAACTTGAAGAAAGAGGCTATGATTGGTTGGAAGAAGGCTCTGAGGACTAAATGGAGGTATGAAGATGTTAGATAATGATGCAAGGGAAGCAGTTGGAGACTACAAAGCAGGATGGCATGACCCAGAGAACTCAACAATTAGATTTGATGCAGGCCTATCGGAAAAGGTCGTCAGAGATATTTCAGAACTAAAAAATGAGCCTGAATGGATGACTGAAATGAGAGTAAAGGCTTTCAAACATTTTGATGAAAGACCGATGCCAACGTGGGGGAATATGTCTATGCTCAAGCAAATTGACTTCGATTCCATTTGCTATTACCTAAGGTCATCAAAAGCTACAGAAAATGACTGGGAGGATGTCCCGGAAGATATTAGGAACACATTCGACAAATTAGGTATACCTGATGCAGAGCAAAAATGGCTTAGCGGTGTCACCGCTCAATATGAATCTGAGGCAGTTTATCACTCAATCAGAGAAGATTTAGAAAAACAAGGAGTGATATTCTTGGATATGGATAGCGGCTTAAGAGAACATGAAGAATTAGTAAAAGAATGGTTTGGTAGCGTAGTTCCTTATTCTGACAATAAATTTAGTGCACTAAATACTGCAGTTTGGTCAGGAGGGTCATTTATTTATGTGCCAAAAGGAGTCCATGTAGAATTACCCGTTCAAGCATATTTTAGAATTAATGCAAAGAATATGGGTCAATTTGAAAGAACACTGATTATTGCAGACGAAGGCAGTAGTATCCACTATGTTGAAGGATGTACTGCACCAACTTACTCAACAGATTCACTGCATTCTGCAGTAGTAGAACTAATCGCATTACCCGGAGCACATATTAGGTACAGTACTGTTCAGAATTGGAGTGCTAACGTATACAATCTAGTTACGAAAAGAGGCATTGCTCATGAGAAAGCAAAAATTGAATGGGTAGATGGAAATATAGGTAGTAAACTTACTATGAAGTATCCATCAGTAATTCTCAAAGGAGAAGGATCCCATGCAGAGGTTATTTCAGTAGCTTATTCAGGTTCAGGACAGCATCAAGATGCTGGTGCAAAGATACATCACTTAGCAAGTAATACAACAAGTAAAATATTATCTAAATCGATAAGTAAAAATGGAGGAAGAGGTTCTTACAGAGGGCTAGTTACTGTATCACCTAAAGCAGATAATTGTAAATTAAACGTGGTCTGTGATGCTCTAATTTTAGATGAAAATAGTAGGAGCGACACGTACCCAACAATGGAAGTAGCAAATCCTACAGCACGTTGCGAACATGAAGCTAGTGTTTCAAAAGTTAGTGATAATCAATTATTTTATTTAATGAGTAGAGGACATTCAGAAGAAGAAGCACTAGCACTGATAGTGAATGGATTCTTTGAACCTTTTACCAGAGAACTTCCAATGGAATATGCTGTTGAACTGAATAAGTTAATGGCATTGGAAATGGAAGGAAGTATTGGTTAATCGAGGTGTTCAATCCAATGAAATCTGAAGAATTATACCTCTCTCTAGATGAGCCTGACAATGCAGATCATCTATGGAGATATTCTCCTTGGAAGAGAATTCACCCTACTGGGAATACTAAAGAAATCCCTAGAGAGTATAAACAACCAAACATAAAATTATCTTTTCTTGATGGAAGTGATTTACCAAGTGGATGTAGCATAACCAAAGAAGAAAGTAAAAGTAAGAAAAATAGTTTCAGCGATCCGGTTTCAATGAGTTTCATTGAGTCGGTTTCCCATGATTCAAAATTTACTTTCAAAGTGGCGAATAATACAATTCTAGAAAAACCAATTTTATTGAGAATAGATTCTGAATCATTAAACTCTGCTATAAATTTGTCAATTGAAATCGGAAGACATTGTGAATTAGAATTGATCACGTTAATAGAAGGGAAACCAGA
>JAURCP010000004.1:0-87910 GCA_030828405.1 Thermoplasmatota archaeon | reverse complement strand
TTAGGACTTTTGCGTCAAGGTAACATTGGTGAAGGAACGATAATTAATGATGTCGTTGTTGGTCAAATGAAAAGTGGGACTTTACTAAGAGTTGATGCAATTAATATTGGTAAGGATTCTCAAGTTAAAGCAGGAAGTATCAGTTCTGGTTCAGAAAAAACTAAGGCTGATTTAAGATATATGATGGATAAAAGTGGTAGTAATCTTAGAGTTCTTGGATCAATCTTATCTGCAGAAAAGATGCATATTGACCATCATATTGAGATTTACCATGAGGCACCAGAGACTTACAGTAGACTAGATTGGCATTCTGCTTGCGGTGGGGATAGTAAGACAATAGGAACTGGTATGTTAAGAATATCAGATGGCTCTAAAGGTGCTGATGCAGGTCAGTTATTCCATAACCTATTACTTTCAAAGAAAGCAGAAGCAGATAGTATTCCAGAACTAGAAGTAAGTGAGCATGATGTTGTTGGTTGTGGGCATGGAACTGCTAACGGACCTGTTGACGAAGAGCAACTATTCTATCTGGAAGCTAGAGGGTTTAGTCCGGATGATGCAAAAGATGCATTGATAGCGGCTTTTCTAAATACTACTCTCTCGGAAATGGGGAGTGAAACATTACATCAGTGGTTAGCAGAGAACTTACAAGATGAATTAAAGTCTCTAACAACATAGAAACAAATTAGAACCTATTTACCGTAGACCTCTTGTGGACTATGACCATTGTAAAGAAATAACTTGTATTTGTGGTTTCTCAGGAGCGGCAATACCAGTTAGACAGCATATGGAATGCCCTAATTGTAGAAGAGTTGTTGAAGCATGCTGTGAGGGAGTTCCAACTTATTAAGGATTATAATTTCAAATGGTTTATATTCATTATTCAACTGTAACTTTGTAGATGTTACCTAATGGAAGGGAGGAAAGGACTCGGGAAGAGAGAGTCGGGAAACTTATTGCATCAATTACAGGAGTATACTTGATTCTTTTATTTATAATTCCGGTTTTCTTAGTTACGAACTCGGTACCTGAACTTTCCGGTAGAGCAAATCGAATAGACTATGCAACTGAAGACGGATGGGGATCTTGGGGGAACCAAAATAATGGTCTGAATGAAGATATTGGACAAAACCAAGAAGTATTCGGTTACTTTAGTTGGACTCAACTAAATCCAGTGGCAGCATTTGTATACTCTTTTGGAGACCTAAATTGCCATCAAAAAAGTGAGAGATCTTGGGAAATAAATGGTAATCAATTAGCAGTTTGTGTCAGAGATGTAGGATTATTTCTAGGTTTATTTATGGGAGCATTGTTTTGGAGATCTAAAGGTTTGAATAGATGGACTGTTAGAGACTCTTTTCTATCTGTGTTTAGAGATGAAAATATAAAATTATTATATGTTGAAGATAGAAGAATGCTTGCTATGATATTGTTTCTTTCAATAGGAGCAGTTCCAATAGGTTTTGATGGTTTTTATCAACTATTAACAAATTATGAGTCAACTAATCCTATCAGATTGATAACAGGCACCATAGCAGGATTTGTACTATCATGGTGGTTCTGTGCTGCAATTAGTTCAAAAACAGAAGATTTTACAGACTCAAGTCAAGTTAAACTTCCTGCAAATGCTAGGTTGATATTCAAAGACTAATTTTTCCCTTGCCACCATTTAATTAAATCCTTTTCATCGAAAGGGGGTTTGATAGAAGAATTACCTGGACCTAATATTTTGATTCTCTGAATACAACTATTAACTGCTACAGAACATCTTCCTGAATTAATAATTTGACCGATACAAAAACGAATATGGGTACTTGGATTTTTTTCTAACCATGATTTAATTTCTTTCCTTAGAGGCCAAATTGCGAGCGAAAGATATCCAAATGGCAAGATTTGTTCTTTAATCTGGTTTCTAGCCGTATCTCTTCCAATTAACGAGCGATGTTGGTGTAACCAATCTAAATCATCATTTAGATATCTAATAATTTTATGGCAATGACTTTCAGAAACTGCTCTGATAGGTCCCTGAGCATGACGTAGCTCTCCAACATCAGCATTAGCCATTATTGATAATGTCCCAACTATAGAAGATATTGAATTAGAAAGGACACTCTTTGGCACATAGGGGAAAACACCACCCTCAGGATTAGATAAAATATCATCATGTTGTTTTTGAGCATTTTTCAGAACTTGCCATGGTTTCTTACCATTAAGCCAATCATCACGAGTATTATTCGGTTCAACGCCAAGTCCAACGAGAGTGGTCTGACCTTTACTTTTAATTAGCAATTTTCGTATTAGATTTTGCTCTACAATTTCTACTTTAACATTTATTGGATCAGGGTTAGAGTTCAGGAATCTCCTAACTCTCATTCTCAAATTATTTCTGAATTCTTCTTCGCTCTCTTCATTTAATACAGGTCCTATGATTGCTCCCATGTCAAATGGGATAGGCATTTCTAATTCCCCGGAAAGTAAACTATGATATCCTGACCTAATTTTCTTTTGCAAAGAACTAGTCTCAAAATATTCTTCTTTTTCTGAGTGAGCACGAAGAGTCCCTGTCCTAATTCTATTCAGAGCTAAATCAGGATCACAATCTACCCAAACACATAGATCAGGGACTAAAGCCGCAGAATTCATATGAGATACTTTTTCTAATCCTAAACCACCGACAATACCTTGATAAACAAGTGAAGAATGAACATTTCTTTCACTAACTACTACTCTTCCTTCCTCCAATCTGGGTAAAATCCAACCATGAGAGTGATCGACCCTATCTGCAGCAAATAATCCTGCTTCACCCTCAGGAGTCATTGTTTTTGTACGTACTGAATTAATTGCAAGACGCCCTAACGGATGATCTCTTCTAGGTTCTCCTGTGACTTCAACAGAAGTAAATGTAAACTCTTTTTCAAGGACTTCGGCTATCACTTTAGTCGCAAGACCTTTTCCACTACCATCTCCTCCTTCGACACTAATTAGATACATCTAAATCATTGTCCCTCTGAAGAAATATAATCAGTAAATTGATCTCTAGTCAGGTACATTAGTCCAAGTCCAATTAGAATAAGTAATGGTCCTATGAAAATCATCCCTCTACTAAATAAACCGAAGAAAGTTAGCCACCAAGACCTATTATATTTATTCCCATTATATACTTCCAATCCACCAACAATCCCTGCTAAACCAGTAAGTAAGGTAATTGCTGCAATAAAGAATCCTACGAAAACAGAATCTGCAAGGTTACTATCTCCTCTCATGTCAATAGGGCCAATGAATCCATCTCCTGGTTCTAGAGTAACCACAATTTGTGAATGGTCTCCAGGTACTAGTAAAATTTCAACAGTATAATTCCCAGAATGTTGAACATATAGAATAGATGACTGTCTAGGGACATCTACAATTGAAAAACGGCCTCCTGAATCAGTTACATCACTCCCAATTGAGGTTCTATCTTCATTCAATAATTCAATAAAAACTCCTTCAATTGGGTCTCCACCAGTATTATTATCTTCTAGAGATGAAATTACTATTCCATTAACTGCATCCGAAGACTGGTCTTCGCCAATCTGACTCATGATATCAGCTGGATCAGCGGCCATAAGTAAAACACCAAGCATCGCACCTAAGGCACTTCCAAGAATAATCAAAATTGCTCCGGCAACTCTGGTGGCAGGGTCAATAGAAAGATCGTGTAACCATAATTCAAATCCCGAATCACTATCTTCATCACTCATCCCTGTACCCCCTCTGATATATCTTTAATTGTGCGAGGAGGGGGGGGATGTTGAGTTTGTCGCCTAAATATTTTGTAGAATATCATTCCAAAAATAGGCCAAGAAAAGGGAATTAAAAATATCCCAACTATAATAAAAAATAGAGCTTTTAATGGAGAAAAACTATCTTCATCACAACAAATTTCTGATTCGGATAATTGGCAAAATACAGATTCTATTTCTAAATCAACTAGATAATAGTTCGACCAATTTTTCCCAGTAATCCAAAAAAGTGACGATTCATTATCATAGGCAATACCATTCAACTCTCGTGAATTATTATTTTCATATTGTATACGAATCTCTGAAAAATCATATTCTACACACACATTTCCAGTTGAAGGATTGATTGCTAATATTTTATCTTCAAGCCAGACATTTGAGAAAATTAAGCCAGAATCAAAAGGGCATTCAAGTTCATTTAATCTGTTAATTGGAGAATTATTATAATATACTGTTAGAGAACCTATAGTTGATGAAAGGTTATTTGGGTTAATCCTTGATAATTGGTAAGAACCGTCTGAAAGCCATATGTCTCCACTTGGAGTACTGCAAATCCCCCATCCTTCACCATCAATAGAAAAATTTCCAATATTTTCTAATGTTGAAATATTGTAAATAAATCCAATATTCTCTCTCCATGTTAACTGGATTATACTATCATTTGATATCGAAATACCCTCTGCAAAGTATATTTCTGATAAATTAGTAATCGACTCAATTGCTCCTGTCGTGATATTAACAATTCTAATACTTGATTCCCCGTATAATCCAGTACTCTCATACAATTTACTATCTAAAAATACTAGTCCTTGCGTAAATGCTGAAGGATCATGAGGAAGAATTTCGATTACTTCGGGGAAGACTTTTTCTACATTATTTGAAATATTTTCTAAGGATGAATTAGATGATACAGGGACTGAAAATAAGGAAAATAGTAGTATAAAAAATATTAACCAAACAGATTTGTAACCTCCCCTCTGCTCTGCCATGTACGAACGATGCTCCATCGATGTTAAAATAGGTCTCAAACGGGCATTAACCAGTAATAAACAGGATGTGCCACTAATGGGAGTAAATAATAAACAAAACAATCTCATTACTCCATTGTTTATTGTAATGGTAATGTTACTTGCAAGTTTATCTCCACTTACTATGGCAACTCCTACTTCTGATAGCAATTTATCAGAAATTTCTTATGGAAATTTAGATGATTTCGAACCTTCAATTGAGGGGAAAAAATATATGTTTGTAAATGAATCTAAACCTGCATTTTCGGCTACTGGTCACCTGAAAAAGCAGTGGATAGAAGATGGTTATCCAAATCTAGTACTTCCATTTTCTCAAGCATATATCAACTCTAAATCATCAACACGTAATTGTACCAATGCATGGAATCAAGGAGATACTGATATCGTTCCTTCTGCCAATGGAAATGTTGATGCAACAGTACAAAAAATTTCATCTAATGCTGCAATATTTGTCGAGGACGGACAGATAATATCTGCAACTACTCTAAATGATATTGCTTCAACATTTGAATCGACAATTTTTCCAACCGTTACAACTTACTTTGGATCAATGCCTGATGTGGACAATAATTGCCAAGTTGAAATTATGATCTTAGCCATTGATGGGGGTGGAGGAATAGGGGGTTATTTCTCACCGGGAATTTCTTCGCAAAGAGAATCTATATTCCTCGATGTTGATGATATGAGTTGGAGAAATACGATAATAGCACATGAATTTCAACATCTATTACATAATGCAAGAGATCCATTTGAGAACTTATGGATAGATGAAGGCGCTGCAGATATGGCCGCTTACCTCTGCTTCGGAGTAACTTCTGCTCTGACTGGACATGCCAATGAATGGGCTCAAAATTCGAACATGAGCGTAAGGTGGTGGAATCAAAGAATAGCAGATTATGGTGCAGGATTTATGTTTTTGATGTATTTAGCAGATAAATTAGGCGGAGGCAATGCAATTCAGAGTTTAGTAGCAGATACTGCTACAGGAGGTGCAGGAATTGAAAATTTAGCTGCAAATCCCCAACCAGGATCTATATCAATTGGCTCCACAATGAGTCAAATTTATGCTAATTTCAGTGCAGCAGTAACACTTGATAGCGCACAAGGAGCTTTTGGTTTTTCAAACTTAGATTTATCCGAAGCCTGTACAGCAGCTTACGTCTGTAAGGTACAGAAAAGTGGATACAATGACCAATGGGTAAACGATTGGACGAGTAATAGCGATTCGGTAGAAGGATGGGGGATGAGGTCATATAAATTTTCACAGGGCTCAGGTGCGCCACTAAATCTGATGGTATCTCCAACACAATTCGGTTTTGAGGGAATAATTATGTCCAAAGAAGCATCTACAGGAACTTGGTCAATGGATAGATTAAGAATCGACCCAGCAAGTGGTGCTGGAACAGGTTTGGTGTATGGATTTGGTAATATCAGCGACGAAGTTTGGCTGATTACTTGGTATGAATCAATTGTTGATGATTGCGATTATAACTATGTTAGTTGTGGCATTACTACGGGTTCTTATCCAGAAGCAGCGATTACGGTTCAGGCTGGTTTAATTACTGATCCTGCAGAAGTAGAAATCGCTAGTATAGAAAACTTTGATAGAGATGGAGATAATCTAGATGACAGTAGCAGAATAGACTTAGAAGTCACTTCTAATGCATTCTTTGAGATTCTTGAAGTTGAAGTCAACGCTTATCTAAACAATACCATTCAAGATACATTAATTTTCGATTTGACTGCTGGAAATAGTGTAGCAACTGAAAAAAGTATTTGGTTTACTCCACCAGAAACAGGAGATTGGACTTATGGAGTTAAAATTACTGATTTCACAGGAGTCACTGTAGATCAAGCGTTTGCATTGCCGGTTAACGTTGCCAACATGGAACCAGAAGCATCAGGTTCTCTGTCTACAAATATTACTCAAACTTGGCTTCCTGTAGCCATGTTTGGTTCTGGCTATGACGAGTGGGGATTCAGTCAAGTTAATGGAAGTTTTAGCCATAATGAGACACCTATAGCATATTATTGGGACTTAGGAGACAATACATCTTCAGGACTGAAAAATCCTGTTCATTCATATCTTGAATCAGGAATATACACAATTGTATTGACTGTCAAAGATAAAGGTGGGTATTTTTCTGAACCTCAGACTTGGACAATCTCTGTTAGTGACACATCGGTACCTATCCCCGTCATTACTGTGGACGGCATAGTTCAAGATTCAGAATTAACTTTAATGACTAATCAAAGAGTTCAATTTTCTGCACAATCAAGTCAAGATAATGTACCAATTGATGAGATGATTTTTACTTGGAATTGGGGAGATGGACAAATTGAACAAGGTAAAGGATTAGCTGAATTAGGACATGCATGGGTTGATGGGAGTTCAGATGGAATTATGTATACTTTAACTCTAACAATAGATGACGGAAATCAATTTGTAGATTATTCAATCTATATCAGAGTGCTAAACAGAGTCCCTGAACAAATCTTTGATGATACGCTACAAACGTTTACCTTAACACCTATAGAAATGCCAATGATTTTCGAAGATCAAGATGGATTTATAGTTGAATATCGTTGGACATTTGAAGAAGCAGTAAATATTGAAGGATCGGGGATGACATTAACCTCAGATTTCTCAGTGACTGAGTCATTAGAAAGAAATCCAATTATTGGATGGAAAGAACCAGGAATGAAAAATATCAGTTTAGAGGTTACTGATGATGATGGTAATACTTCAACTACTACCATTCAAGTACTTGTTGTCAATCAACGACCTGTAGCAGTATTTGCTAGACCTGTTGATGGATTTGTCGATACAGAATATATATTTGAAAGCCTATCTTTTGATCCTGACGGAAATAGCTCTACTCTACAGATAATATGGAATATTTCTACATTTGATGAAGATCTATACAATGTTTCAACCGTGTATCATACATTTACTTCGCCCGGATTATACAGTATTAGTTTAACAGTAATTGATGAAAGAGGAATGGAATCTGCAACGAAATCCTACACAATTAGAATAGATAATCCTTTACCGGTTCCTGAAATAAAATTCAGACAACCAAGTATTAACGGTAGCAACTTAGACTACATACCCTCTGATTATTCTCAAATCTCATGGCAGATACCTTTCACTGAAAACGGAGGAGGATTCATCGCTCCAAATATGCCACTACTGTTTGATGGGTCGGAGAGTTATGACTCAGATCCTATCTTCGAAGGAATGAGCTCAACAAATCAAGAAGACCCTGAATGGAATGGAATTACTAGATGGATTTGGGATTTCGGAGATTCGTCTCCGGTTAAAGAAGGGTTTGAAGTATGGCATCAATATCAAATTCCAGGTGCTTATGTAGTGAAATTAACAGTTGTCGATGGTTTTGAGGCTGGAGAAACTAACACTACATCAATGATGATTTACGTTTCTAGAACTCCAGAAATAGTTACAAATGACCCTACAGGATTAGAATATGTCATAGTGGGAGAGATTGTTAATCTTTATGCAGAAGTGGTTGATAGAGACCTTGAAGATGGAATAGAAGCATGGTTAGATACCGACATTAATGAAGATTCAAATGGCGATGGTGATTTTGAGAACGATAAAGATAGATATTTATCTAGTGAACCGGAAATAAAATGGGATTTGAATATCGCTATTGATGGAATAGATAACGATGGAAATACTATGAATGACTTTGTTTGGGGGGAACAGGTATGGACATTACCGGAATATCAACCGTTAGTAATTATTCTTGAAACATGTGATGGAGTAAATGTTTGTTCCAGCAAGCAATTTGAAATTACAGTCCTAAGCATTGAAGAAGACGATGGGCCGTTATCTATATCAGATTTGACTTGGAAAGATTTTGTCCCTGATGCTGGGAGCGCAGGTCTTCTAGCATTAGTAGCCACAGTACTTTTGTTAGGCTGGTTGATAATGAGACAGAAAGATGAAGAAGAAATGGATGCAAAGAATAGTACTGAGACTTATGATGTTCAGGAAGTTAAAGCAGAAGGAGGCTTGCCAGGAATGGACCAGCATAACCCCCCACCACAACCGAAATATTTGACAGTCGAAGAACGAAGAAACAAAGAATCAGGATACATACGGCCTATTAGGACTAGAAGGAAATGATTGGTTTGTCTTTCAAAAGGAAAATAATTGCAGTTTCCCTAAACTCATGTTTTCTTATGCCAATGGTATTGATTACGGTAGTAATTAGCATTACTCCTATAGTTCAAGCAGACAGTGTTTGTGAGGTTCCTGCAAGTAATAGTTGGGATATAGATGAGAGGATAAACTATCATTATCTTAGCCCTACATCTGATTGGTTTGACGGATTGGATAGCGAGAACCAACCAACTACTATATCCGCCCCAATTTCTCAGGATTTTAGTATGGAATTAAGTGTAAATAATGATTCGGCTACTGCTATTAGTATGGCTTTATCTCCAGGTAAATCATACACTTTCTGTTATACTTTTTCAGGAGACGCAGATTCTCCTCCAAGTAATGGAGTGAAGGCAGATGTTTACTTAATGAGTGAGGGAAATTACAGAGACTTTTATTATTGGAATTATGAAGACAGAGCTGGAAACTGGTTAGATGAATTTGACTCACTACCTGTTGAATATAGAGATATGATTACTTGGATGCCTTTTAGAGATGTGCATTCATATGAAAAATCTGAATCAGGTTATTTTTCAGTATTAGTGGATACTCAAACATCATCTTCTTGGTTTGGAAGTGCCCAATTAATAGAGTACTACTTGGTTTTCGATAATTGGGATAACAACAGAAATACAGATCAGGAATCGGCAGGAGGCAAGTTGAATGTTGAACTATTAGTTGATGTTGAAGATAGGCTTATGCTACCAAAATTCACAGCATATATGTTGCTAGCAGTACTTCCATTATCTTGCCTAATTGTCCCATTAATAATTAATAGTAAGTATCATTCATATGGACTTGACAAAGAACAAGTCGAAGAAATAGAAATCCCAATATTAGAGAATTAATTGTACTCAAGTAGTTTCCAAGCAGTTTTTAAGTCACTGGTATTAATTTTACCTTGTTGAGCAAGATACCATCCATTTTCCATTGTAGTGTAGACCATGCTTTGATTCAACAAAGGTGCATGAATTCTTGTCCAATCACCTCCAGCACCAATACCCATTATTGATAGTTTATCCTTAGAATCTCTGGTTCTCCATGCAATATCAAATAACTTCAAAGCATCTTTCTTACCAGCAGTATTGAAAACAATTTTAATGATATTTCCAGAACCAGAAATTTCATTAATTTCTTCAATGATTTCATTAGTAGAACCCGGGGATTGATTATAGTGGTTAGAAGATATTATCTTCGTACTATCTCCGGCCATTTTTACTAATTTTTCCCTTTCTTTAGGTTCTATATCAGTTTCTAGATCAATCCAACTTACTCCACTCTTTATGGCCTTAGTTAATACTTCAATTCTCTCTTCCTCAGAACCTGGGAAATAGCCTCCTTGTCTTTCAGGCCTACAGGTTAAGATAACAGGTAATTCAATACCAGTTCTGAAGGAAATCAATGATGATTCTAAATCTACTGAATCCATTGACTGAGAGATAAACTCAGGTGGAGTGTAAACAGATTTACGATTATCATCAGATTCTGATTTTACTATTTTTGAGACATCAATTTCTTGTTCTACAACCCATAATTTATCTAAACGAACTTCAACAATATCTGCACCGACTGCAGTGGCTCTTGCTGCATCTTTTACCATCTCATCAACTGTACAACCAGTGAGAGAAACACATATCAAGGGCAAACTCATTGAAGGTCCGAGAAATGAGGTCCGTTTAATCGTGCCGAGGGTTTTCTCAGAGAAAATAATCTAGAATGTGTTGTTTTAGCCTTGTTTGGACATATTTCGTGAAAGATATCGAAAGCATTCAATAACCCCCTGACACCCCAATTATACAGTTAAATTGAGGGTTCCTTTAGGGAACCCTCAGAAACTGGATGATGAATAAGATGACAGAAGACTACGGCGCCGAAAGTATTCAAGTATTAGAGGGCCTAGAAGCCGTCAGAAAAAGACCCGGGATGTACTTAGGTGACCCACATGATGGTAGTGCTTTACATCACTGTATTTGGGAAGTTGTAGATAATTCTGTTGACGAACATTTGGCGGGTCACACAGCATCAATTGAAGTTAATTTACATAAAGATGGATCTCTCTCTGTGCGCGACTTTGGGAGAGGAATTCCAGTTGGGATACACGAAGAGTATGGGATATCAGCTGCAGAAGTGATTATGACTAAACTTCATGCAGGAGGAAAATTTGATAATAGTTCTTACAAAGTTTCAGGAGGACTTCATGGAGTAGGTGTTTCTGCAGTAAACGCAGTTTCAGAATGGATGGAGATGACTATACATAGAGATGGCGTTATTTATCATCAGAGGTATGAAGCAGGAGTCCCTGTTAAACCCGTAGAAAAAATAGGCAAATGCACAGATACAGGCACCAAAATAACATTTAAACCTGATTTGACTATTTTCACACACATTACTGATTTTGAATTTGATCAAATTGATACCAGGTTAAAGGAAACCTCATTTTTGAATGCAGGATTGGAAATAATCATCACCGATGAAAGAGATGATGAAAAGAATGTTAGTACACACCACTATGAGGGAGGATTAGCCGAGTTTGTAACACAAATTAATTCAAACCGTGAAGTAATGCACCAAGAAGTGATTCAAATTAATGGAGAAAAGGATACTGAAAAGGGGCCTGTCACTATTGAGTTGGCGTTACAGTGGTCAGATGCCTTTAGTGAAACTATCTTTTGCTACACGAATATTATCCGGAATAAGGACGGAGGCACTCATATGACTGGTTTGAGGGGAGCTTTGACAAAGTCAGTAAATAACCATGCAAAGAAAAGAAAATTGCTTAAGGGAAACTCTCTATCAGGAGATGACGTAAGAGAAGGACTTTCTGCAATTGTTAGTGTAAAACATCCTGACCCCTCGTTCTCTTCACAAACTAAAGATAAATTAGTTAGTAGCGAAGTAACAAGTATTGTTGAAACTGTAGTTTATGAAAAACTGGGTGAATTCTTCGAAGAAAATCCCAGCGTTGGTAAATTAATTGTAGACAAGGCCCTTTTGGCTTCAAAGGCCAGAGAAGCAGCCAGAAAGGCAAGAGATCTAACTCGTAGAAAGGGAGTCTTAGAAGGGGGGGGATTACCTGGTAAATTGGCTGATTGTCAATCAAGAGACCCTTCAGAATGTGAAGTTTATCTCGTTGAAGGAGATTCTGCAGGAGGTTCTGCAAAAACTGGGAGAGATAGAAGAATACAAGCTATTTTACCCTTAAGGGGAAAAATTCTCAATGTCGAAAGACAACGTAGGAATTTGGTTAAAGTATTCCAAAATAATGAAATTCAAACAATGATCAGAGCACTTGGAGCAGGGGTAGGTAACCCCTCTGAAGAGGAATCTCCTGAGGAAGGAGAATTTGATACTAGTAAATTGAGATACTCAAAAATAATAATAATGACCGATGCTGATATTGATGGCGCTCATATCCGTACTCTAATGTTGACATTTTTATGGCGATTTATGCGCCCTGCAATTTCTGAAGGACATGTGTATATAGCTCAGCCACCGTTATATCAACTTAGTAAAGGAAGAGTAAGTAAATATGCCTATTCTGATGAAGAGAGAGACGATATTATTGAACAATTAAGAGGAGATAATCCAAATACAAAAATTGGAGTTCAAAGGTACAAAGGTCTGGGAGAAATGAATCCCGAACAACTTTGGGAAACTACTATGAATCCTGAAACTAGAACTATGCTAAAAGTGACCGTGCAAGATGCCGAAGAATCAGACAGAATGTTTGAGATACTAATGGGAGAAGATGTCCCTGATAGAAGAGCGTTTATTGAAAAACATGCAAAGGAGGTGACAAATCTTGACATCTGAAGAAGAAAATGCTGAAACAAACATCACAAACAATGAGAATATCCTTAATCATCCATTGAATAAAGAGATGAAAACATCGTACATCAATTATGCAATGTCCGTAATAATCGGAAGAGCACTACCAGATGCCAGAGACGGACTTAAACCTGTACATAGGAGAGTTTTGTATGGAATGTATGAAGGTGGTCATACTTCAGAGAAAAAATTTAGTAAGTCGGCTAGATCTGTCGGAGAAGTCATGGGTAAATATCACCCTCATGGCGATCAATCTATTTATGACACAATGGTTAGGATGGCTCAAGATTTTTCACTTAGATACCCATTAGTTGATGGACAGGGGAATTTTGGCTCTATAGATGGAGACCCTCCAGCAGCAATGCGTTATACAGAGAGTAGACTTGACAAAATTTCAAAGCATATGTTAGAAGATATTGAAAAGAAAACAGTTGATTTTGAACCAAACTTTGATGATTCTGAATATGAACCAACTGTTCTCCCGTCCAGATTACCAAATTTATTACTTAATGGAAGTGACGGGATAGCTGTAGGAATGGCAACAAGAATTCCTCCTCATAATTTAACTGAAGTTTCAGGTGCAATAAAACTCCATGTCAATCAGATTATTGAACAAGGAATCGAAAAAATAGAAACTCCAAATATTTCGATTGATGAGTACATGCAACACGTAAAGGGACCTGATTTCCCTACAGGTGCAGGGATTCATGGGATTGATGGGATTTACGATATGTATTCGACGGGGAAAGGAAGATTCCATGTAAGATCAAGATGTGAAGTTTTAGATGATTCTAAAGGTAAGAGAATAATTATCCATGAGATACCCTATCAGGTAAAGAAAGCAGATATGCTTGTACATATTGCAGAACTAGTAACTAAAGGTACTGTGATAGGTATAAGAGATATCAGAGATGAATCTTCTAAAGAGGGTATTAGGGTATTAATTGAGGTTAAAAATAATGCAGACCCACATGCAGTACTAAATCAATTATTCAAGTCTAGCCGTTTACAAGAATCCTATTCCGCAAATATGATGGGGATTTTGGATGGAAGGCCCGTTTTATTAACACTCCCTGTTATGCTTCATACACATGTTGAACATAGAGAATCTGTGATTGAAAGAAGAGCGAAGTTTGATTTAGAAAAGGCAGAATCTAGGGCTCATATATTAGAGGGGTTAGTAAAAGCACAAGATAGGATTGATGATATAATTACAGTTGGAAAAGCAAGTGAAAGTCGCGAGCAGTTTGAACTTATTTTGAAGGGAGAGGAGAGCATAATTAAAGGTATTAAAACGTTTAATTTCACGTCTGCACAGGCGAAGGCAATTGCTGAAAGAAGATTATATCAACTTAGTAAACTTGATGTTAACAAAGTAAAGAATGAATTCGATGAGTTGCAATTAAAAATCACTGACTTGAGAGAAATAATTGATTCAAGGTTGAGAAGGTTAAACATTTTATTGGAAGAAATGGAAGAAATGGTAGAAAAACATGGAGATGAAAGACGCTCATTCATTGACCCAATGCCTCTGTCTATGGATAGAGAAGATCTAATTGAAGAAAGGGCAATTGCAATAACATTATCAGAAGATAATTACATTAGACATTTACCAGTAGAAAGTTTTAGAGTACAAAATAGAGGAGGTAAAGGACTCAGGGGAGTAACAACAAAAGACGAGGATACACCTCAGCTGATAGTAACGTGTTTTAGTAAAGATAGGCTGCTAATTTTTACTGATCAAGGCAGAGTTTATGGATTAAAAGCCTGGGAGACTCCTCAAGGAAGTAGACTTTCTAGAGGTGGACATATCAGAAATCTACTAGGTAGTTTAAGAGATGATGAAAATATTATTTCATTACTTCCCATATCTAAGGACCTATTAGAAGAACCGGATGGGAATTACCTTATATTCGCCACTAAAAATGGGAGAATAAAACGTAGCAATCTTTCAGATTATGTGAAAATAAATAAGAATGGGAAATACGCAATTAAGTTTGCTCAAGGAGATAATGATAGCCTGATTTCGGTACGCTCATCAAAAGATACTGATCATGTAGTCCTAGTATCTGCTCAAGGATATGCTTGTAGATTTATCCCTTCTGAGATAAAAACTAGATTAGACCCAAATACTGGGGAAGAAATTACTACCCATACTGTTAGAGTACAAGGCAGAGTTAGTCAAGGGGTAAGCGGAATGAAATTAAGTCGAGATGATAGAGTAATAGGTATGATTGTATCAGACAACTTTGAAAATAATGTATTGACAATTTCTAAGTTCGGTATGGCAAAAAGAACAAGGCTAGGATCTGGCCAAATGATTAATCAATATGACCAAAACGAACAAAAGGTCGTAGACGAAAATGGGGATGAAGTGTATGAAAGAGATGGTTACAGGAAGACAAATAGGGGGACGAAAGGGGTCCGAACTATGTCTTTAAATCAAGATGATGAAATAATTAGTGTTAGACAAATTCCTAATTTATCTGATCAATTATTCATGCTTACAAAGTCAGGTATGATGATTAGATTAGCCGCTAATCAAACTAAAGAAACTGTTGGAAAAGTTGCTAAAGGAACCAGAATTATGGAATTAAGAAATAAAGAAAAAACTGGATATAATGATGAAATCATATTCGTAGCTCGTTTGCCAAGTGAACTTATCGAAGAAAATAGTGATGAGGAATCATTGAATGAAGAAGAATGAGATAGACCGTTCCGCTTAAGCCATAATCAAAAGTCGGATGGACGTTGCGGCAGTCGCATAGCCTGGCCATTGCGCTGGATTGCTAATCCAGTGGTGTTTCACCTCGGGAGTTCGAATCTCCCCTGCCGCGCCATTAATTGATAGGAGGTTTCTTGTTTATGTCGTTCTCAGCACAGTCATGGATTACCTGACTGTAATGACTTTAGTTCTGATATTATCAGTTACTACCCTATTATTATGGGTATGGTCAAGAATAAGGCATCTAACCCCTTCTAACGATTTGTCCTGGGTAAATGAAAACAAATTCACTTCTTTTGCAGAAATAAATGGAGACGATGTAATACTAAAAAATGTCAGAGACTTTAACTGGAGAACAACAAAAGATTACGATGAGCGATGGATAGAAAAGAGTTTTAAGATATCTGAATGTACTAAGATATGGTTAGTTCTAGAATATTTTTATCCAACTAGAAGACCAGTTGCACATACTTTACTAAGTTTCGAATTTAAAAATGGAGAAAGAATCTCGTGTTCAATAGAAATTAGAAGAGAGCCTGGTGAAAGATTTAGTCCATTAAAAGGGCTATTAAGAGAGTTTGAAATAATGTATGTCTGGGGTACTGAAGAAGATATAATTGGTGTAAGGAGTAGATGTAGAAAATCTGAAACGCATCTTTTTGAAGCTGTGATTTTAGGAGAAGGGAACCAGTGTAAAATGTTAGAATCATATCTAAAAAGAACCAATAATTTACATAATAAACCTGAGTTTTATAATAGTATATTCAACAATTGCACTACTAATATTGCATCGCACGTAAACGATGTATACCCTGGTAGAGTCCCTCGTGCAATTGGTGTGATACTACCCGGCTTAAGCCCTAAATTACTCAGTAGAAAGAATTTAGTGAAATTAAGGGGTGGTAGTATTAAGGAAGAAATGAAAATTAATCAAATAGAGGAGAAAGCAAGGTCTTGGGATGAAATAAGTGACTTTGGAGACACTATTAGAAATGTGGAGCCTTGACAAAAGTATTCAACAACTACCCAACTGCGAAGAGTGTGGAAAGGATTGAACCTATTACTCCAAAAGGAGTTTTTGAGTATAAATTACCACCTTCCAAGAGTCATATGATTAGAGAATTGATGCTTGCATCCAAATCTATGAAAAATACTGAAATAATTTTCAATGGTACTCCAGGTGAGGATATAATTTCAATGAGTAATTGTTTAGAATTAATGGGTGTCGAAATTATCAAAGAAGAGAGGAAATGGATAGTTAAACCTCCAAAAAATGGCTTAATTGCGCCTAAAGAAGAATTAGATTGTGGTAACTCAGGGACAGTTGCTAAAATAATGAGTGTGATAGCTGCTACTTTTGATTCTGAAATTATTGTGGATGGAGATGCTTCTCTACGCAATAGAAGTAATATTGAATTGGCTAATTTTCTCAGAGTAATGGGGTGTAAAGTTTCAGGGAATGGTTTTCCCTGTAGAATAAAAGGGCCAATAAAAATCCAGAAAAAATTAGATATTGATGTTTCAAAATCGAGTCAGCCAATTACTTCTCTGATACTATCTTCTTCAGATTTTAAAGAGGAAATGGAAATTAGTTTATTGGGCGAAAAGGTTAGTAGAGGATATCTAGAATTGACAATAAATTTGGCCAGAAAATGGGGCTTTGAGGGGAAATTACAAAATAACAATATTCGATTATCTAATTGGGATGTGAAGTCACCAGGTACTGTTATAATACCGAGTGAAATTAGTTTATACCCTATGGCTATATTGCTAGAAAAATTACATCAAGATTTACAAATTAAAGTTAAGAAAAATGATCCAGATAATCTATTGTCATCGACTCTTGAAGACTTAGAAAAAACAGACTTGCAAATATTAAATCTTGTAAATGCTAGTGATATTATTACTCCTGCTGCGGCCTTGATGGCTATTTCAAACGGAGGCGAAATAATTGGGGCCGAGCATACTAAGGGTAAAGAATCGGATAGAATAATTAAGACATGCGAATTATTAAATGCTTTTTCTATAAACTGTGAACCAAAAAAAGATGGTATTAGATTATATGGAAAAGAACTCCCTAAGATGCCTGAAGTGGAGATTAAAACACATATGGATCATAGATTGGCTATGACCGCCGTAATATTAGCAACCTACTGCGGAGCAGAAATTGATAATACTGAAATAATAAAAGTCACACATCCTGAATTTATGGATTTTATAAGTTCACTGAAGTAGTTTAACCGTGTCTTCCAAAGTGCTTGTCAAGATGATTTTGAGATAGTTTGAGTATTGTTGGGCGCCCATGTACACATGCCCATGGATTTGCGACTGTCCTCATATCAAGTAATAAACGCCTCATTTCAGCTAAATTAAGTTCTTGATTTGCCTTAACTGATCCACGGCAAGATTTCATGAAAGCAACTTTATCGCGTAATTTCTCTACGGTATCAATTCCTCTAGAATCTGGTTGAGAAGAAATATCAATTAATAAATCATGAATGAAATCAACTAGTCCTGAATCGCCAATCAAAACATCCGGAACCGATTCTACGAATATTTTCCCTTTAGATTCAGTAAATCGAATGCCTAAATCAAGTAATCTTTCAGAATTAGAACGTGCAGCAGATAGTTCTCTTGCTCCCAAAGAAATATCTACTGGATTGATTAATTCTTGAGGAGACCAGTTAACCATCGATGAACGCAATCTTTCATATCTAATTCTTTCATGTAAAGCATGTTGATCAACTATAAATAATTCACCATCTCCTTCTGCTAAAATATATGAATCTGAAAATTGTGATAAAACGTTCATCTTAGGTAAATCAGGTATTATTGCTGCTTCACTAAGAGGTTCGTCAACGGGAGAGACTGATTTACCTGTTAAGGAAAAACGATGTAATTTACGTTCTTCTGACGATAACGACTGAGAAATGGGATTAGAATCTAACCCAGGTAAAGTTTGCTGCTCGGAATTATTCAAATCAGGATCATTTCTAGCAGAGGAGACTCTATCTACTGAAGTTCTAATACTACTAAAATGCGTTTGTATTTTTTCTTTATTGCTCACTTGAGCCCAAGACGGTATAAAATCTTCAGAATCATCTTCGTCTCTATTACTATTTTCATCAATACTTATTCCTTCTAAAATTGTTAAATCTTTGAACTCTGGTTGAGTTGAGATTTTGCTTAATGTGTATTTTATACTTCTCTCCAATCTCTCTAAAACCCTCCATGAATGTTGTAATCGAACTTCTCTCTTGGTTGGATGGACATTGACATCTACCTCTTCGGTTGGAAGATTAAGAGAAAAGACACCCACTGGATGCCTACCTATCATCAACCTAGTATGATATCCACGCCTAATAGACTGCAAAAAAGGACCCGGACTTACAGGCCGGCCATTTACCATTACATGAATATCATCAGAGCGAGAACGGGAAATCCCCGGAGGGGAAATCCATCCATTCCAATTTTCTTTACCAGGGGCATCTTTATCGTTTTCTGAAGATTCAAGAGGTATTAATTTAGATGAAGTAGAACCAAATAAGTCGTATAATCTGTCTTCCATACTATCACATGGAGGACATTCTAATACTACACGACCATCAATTTCAACTATAATTCCAACTTTTGGTTCACTCAGAGCTAACGAAATTGCAATATCAACTATTGCAGCATTTTCAGTAGAGGGTCTTCTTTGAAAGGATAAACGAGCCGGTATTTTTTCAAATAAATTAACAACATCTACCTTCGTACCGGGAGGAATTCCCATTAATTCGATATTCTCTATGGTTCCATTATCAACTATTATTGAAAAACCTTCTAATCCCCTGACCTTACTAGAAAGGGTCATTTTACTAACCGCAGCAATTGATGCTAATGCTTCACCACGAAATCCTTTAGTCACAATTGTTCTCAAATCTTCTGGCGAAGAAATTTTACTAGTTGCATGTCTTTTTATAGCTAATTTTAGTTCATTTTTAGGGATACCATGGCCATCGTCGATTACTGAAATTCTGGAGAACCCACCATTCACAATTTCAATTCTTATCTTCCCACAACCAGAATCAATAGAATTTTCTACTAACTCTTTAACCACTTGAGCGGGTCTTTCGACAACCTCTCCTGCAGCTATTTGATCGATAGTTAATTCATCAAGTTGTTGAATTGATTTACGATTTGAATCAGACATTTTTTCACTCCATTAAATCATAATATTGAGATTTCTGAAGAGATTCAATCATCGCGTACAATACTTCTTGGGATTCTCTAGGACTCAGATTATCAGGGTCAATTGACCTTAATCTTTCGGCAATTTCTTTCAACATGGGGTCGATAATTATCTCTTCTTTTATAGAAGGTGAATTAGATTCTATAATTTCTTCATTGACTATTTCGGAGGGAGTAGAGTTAAGCATCCATCCATAAATACTTGATTGACCCCCCGGTCTGTAATCAGGAGATTTATTGGAACCTGCTTTGGCCCCCTGTGCTTGGCTTTCTAGGAAAATAAGTAGATCTCTAGCTCTCTCAACTACTGACATTGGTAGACCTGCTAATGCAGCAACTTGCACACCATATGATTGGTCACAAGAGCCTTCAGAAATTGTGTGTAAAAAGCGAATTTCACCATTGATATCTGCTACCTGGACATGAATATTCTTAAGATTTTGAAACTCATTTTCTAAGCCAATCAATTGGTGATAATGAGTGGCAAATAGAGTTCTTGCACCCAGTCTTTGACAAATATCTTCTGTTACAGACCAAGCAATTGCTAGGCCATCAAAAGTTGAGGTTCCTCTGCCTATTTCATCAAGAAGAATGAGACTTTTTTCAGTCGCTCGCCTCAATATATGAGCGACTTCTATCATTTCCATCATGAAAGTTGACCTCCCACGACGTAAATCGTCATGTGCGCCAACTCTTGTGAATACTCTATCGATAATGCCAATTTTTGCTTTTTCAGCGGGTACGAAAGAACCAGACTGAGCTAATATTGAAATTAATGCAGTTTGACGAAGATAAGTTGACTTACCGCCCATATTTGGACCCGTTAATAGCAAAAAACTTCTTTTTTTATCTATTTTAACATCATTTGGTACGAACCTACCATCTGACTCTAAAACGGGATGTCTTCCAGATATAATCTCAATCTTATTCCCTTCGATAATTTCTGGTTTACACCAAGAATTTCTTCTTGCATGAGTAGCAAAGGAACATATTACATCAGCAATTGCAATCTTTCTAGCAATGGTTGCAAGTTCTGAAGAAAAGTTAGATACAAAGTTACGTAATTCGATAAATAATTCCCTTTCGAGAGCCTTTGCTCTATCATCAGCAGTTAAAATTATTTCTTCCCAAGATACTAAGTCTTCGGTAGTATACCTCTCTGCATTTGTCATAGTTTGTCGACGACGATAATGTTCGGGTATCTTATTGATATGAGATTTCGTAACCTCAATAAAGAAACCAAATTGTCTATTATGTTTGATTTTTAAATTTGGAATATCTAATTTTTCTCTCTCTTGGAATTCAAAATTCTTCAACCAATCAGTTCCCTCACCTGCTTTATTTCTAAGATCATCTAACTTCTTATCGACACCAAATCTAAATATCCCACCGTCTCTAATTGTTGCAGGTGGCTCATCCACTATTTTTCCAGAAATCAAACTATTAATCTCAGATAAGTTATCCAACCCTACAGAGGATTGGTGTAAAAGTTCAGAATTGCCTTCGCTTAGCAGGGTTTGAATTTTTTTCATACGTCCAAGACATTCAGAAATTGCAACCAAATCTCTGGCATTTGCTCTACCATAGGCTAAACGGGTTGAAAGACGTTCTAAATCCCTCATGGATTTAAGTGACTCTCTGAGTGAATCAAGTCTTCTGGGTGCTTTGAATAAACTACTTACTGCGGAATGCCTTAGTCCAATTTCTTCTTTATTTGTTAGTGGCCTCATTATCCATTCTCTTAGTAATCTTCTACCCATCCAAGTTCTCGTTGAATCAATTGATTGTAATAGAGAACCTTGTTTCTCTCCTACTAAAGTACGGCTTAATTCTAAATTTCTCAGAGTAGTTTGATCTAATACTAAATGCCTCTCATCTGCATCAAAATGAAGTTCGCGGAGAGGAACAGTATCAATAAGATGTAAATTTGCTATATATCTGGCAGCGAGTCCACATGCCTGTAAAGCTAAAGGTTTAGAGTCTAGATCTATGCTTCCAAGGTCTGAAACTTTCAGATGTTCACGAAGTGCTTGTAGCATTTGCTTAGGGCTGGCATCATAAACACTAAGAATCACGTTATCTAAATCAGATATTAGGGACAAAACTGATTGCGATGATGAATCTTTCTTTGAGACCACTAATTCACTCGGGGACCATCTTTGAATCTCGTCTTTGATCCTCTCCCAACGACCTGCTCCTGATTGTTCTTGAATCCAAGAACGACCTGTGGAAGTATCTAAAATTGCCATTCCAATTGCATCATCTTTAATTGATATTGACGCTAAAACACTAGAACCATCCTCTCCAATCAAATTCTCTTCGTAAAGTGATCCCGGTGTGTATACTCTAGTAACTACTCTTTCAAGAATCTTAGAACCGGGACGTAACTCTTCTTCCTGCTCACACATTGTAACTTTGTAACCAGCACGTAACATTGACTGTAAATACGATTCAACGGAATGCCAAGGAACGCCTGCCATAGGTATGGGATTTTCAGAATTTTTATCGCGACTTGTCAAAGTAATTCCAAGAACTTCGGATGCTACAACTGCATCGTCATGGAACATCTCATAAAAATCTCCCATTCGGAAAAAAAGAACCGTATCAGGGTGCTGAGCCTTTATTTCTGCAAATTGATCCAGCATCGATCTCTTCGCCATACCTAGTAACTCCAATGCTCACACCCGAGCATAGACTTAACCACAAAGCGGAGGGTGCATAAGCAAATCGCCTGTAATCTCAAGAAAGTTATCAAATCTCACCAGTACTAGATATAAATTAGTAGAAGCATTGCGGTATCACAGAAGAGTGTTTTTTATGAAAGAAACAAGTCACATCAAGACTCATTTTTTAATGCTCCTGGTCGCCATAATTTGGGGTTTATCCTGGGCAATAGGTAGAATCCTTTCATTAGAAATACCCCCTATGACAGGAGCTTGGCTGAGATATATCTTAACTATGATAATATTTTATCTATGGTTTATGATTCTAAAAGTTAAAGGTGAAAAAATAAGATGGTTACCAAATAATAGAGAGACAAATAAGAGTCTGATTATTATAGGGTTTACAGGAGTTTTATGCTATCAATTTTTCTTTATGCATGGAATGTATTATACTGCTGCAGGAGATGCTTCACTAATTATTACATTCAATCCTATTTTTACTGTAATTTTAGCTGCTCCATTACTTGGACAACCAATATCAAAGAAGATGTTTATAGGTCTATTTTGTGGATTTATAGGAGTAGGGATTGTTACTGGTTGGAGTCCAAATACACAGATAGATTTTGAAGATAGAATATTAGGAGATTTGTTAATTTTGTGTGCGTCATTCTCTTGGGCAGCGACCACTAATATGACAAAAAGATTAATGCAAGGAAGAGACGGAGATAACAATTATACTGCGTTAGAAATTGTAGTTTGGTACTCATTGATTGGAACTATTATGATGACACCGTTTGTAATTTACGACATATGGATGGAAGGGTTAATTCTTCCAACAAAAGAAGGATGGTTAGCAATAGTGTACTTAGCTGCTCTTTCAACTGTATTGGCTTATTACTGGTTCACCATTGGAATAGAGAAATTAGGGGCAACTGCAGCCTCATCGTATATCTTCTTAGTGCCATTATTTGGGATTCTGGGGGGGTGGTGGTTATTGGATGAAAATCTTGGATACACAATAATAATTGGTTTTATGATGATACTAATAGGTGTGAGAATTGTTCAAATTGAGAGCGCGAGATTAAACACTTCTTGATTTTATTATAGTTCAAAGATAATTTATCCTGCTCACTTATCATTAAATACGGTAGGCCGGTCGGCCGAAGTCGAGGTAGTTCAAATGGCACGTAAGCCCGCATCCATGTATCGCCGACTTAAGGGTCAAGCATTTACAAGACGCCAGTACACTGGTGGTGTACCTAACAATCGAATTCTACGTTATTTTATGGGCAATAGAAAGAAGGCTGAAGCAGGAGGTTTTCCTGTAAAAGTTGTTTTGATAGCAGATAATTCATGCCAAATACAAGATAAAGCATTGGAAGCCGCTCGTCAGGTTGCAAATGCGAGAATAAGAGATGCTGCAGGGGAAAATTATGCTCTAAGAATGCATACTTATCCACACCAAATTCTTCGTGAAAACAAGCAAGCAACTGGCGCAGGTGCCGATCGTGTATCACAAGGTATGAGACAAGCATTTGGTAAAAATGTAGGTACGGCTGCAAGAGTTCAAAGAGGGCAAACTGTGATATCTATAGTAACAACTCCTGAAAACTACATTGTTGCAAGAGATGCATTGCGTAAGGCGAACTGTAAATTTCCAACACCTTGTACAATCAAGGTAACTGAAGGTTCCGACCATTTGAAAGGACTAGTCTGAGTGTGTTGGGCATGATGCCCGAAGATCCACTTTCAGTTTTACATGATTCCTTACGTGGTTCACCAATTATCTGGAAGGGAGAATATCCGTATTTCATTCACCCCATTTCTGATGGCATCCCTAGAATGGATGCTAAAGTTTTACGTGCCACTAGAGATTTAATTATTGAAAGTGTAGATTGGGAAAAAATAGATTTGATTGTGACTGTTGAGGCTATGGGTTTACCACTTTTAGCAGCTGTAGGTGACGCAACTGGTATTCCAACAGTAGTTATTCGTAAACGATCTTATGGTATGGAAGGCGAGACAAGAGTGGATGTGGCAACAGGATATTCTCAGTCTACGGTTTTTATCAATGACATCAAATCAGGTGAACGAATTCTGATAGTAGATGATGTCATCTCTACTGGTGGGACATTGGAACCACTCTTAGAAACTCTGGAGAATATGGGAGTAATTCTCCAAGATATAGTGATTGCAATTGAGAAAGGTAATGGTCGTGAAAGGTTGAATAAAGAAAGACCTGAATGGCCAATAAGGTCTCTTGCGAGAATTGATATTATTAATGGTAAAGTAGAGATTGTAGATTGATGTGGTGAGAAATTGGATTTAGAGAAACATGATTTTGAGCTGGATGATTTAGTCACTAGAATTAAAGAAAATGACCATCGACTTGTTGCATTGCAAGTTCCTGAGGGGCTGAAAATGCAAGCATTAGAAATGATGGATGCAATAGAAGATGAGTCTGCAGCGAAAGTAATCTTAGCTGCGGACCCTTGTTATGGCGCCTGTGACTTAGTACATGACAAAATGAAAATGATGGGTGTTGAATTAGTCGCCCATATGGGCCATTCTCAGATGAATATAGATTCAGGAATGCCCACACATTTCATCCCAGTGACATACGAAGGCGACCCAAAAATAGATCCAGTAATACCAATTCTAATGGAACATAAAGCAATCGCAGAAGAAAGACTGACAAGTGCAGGAGAGGAAATTGATCTTACTGATGAAGAAGCAGTAGAGAGATTTGTCGATGCTGTAGGTAGAGTTGCCCCTCTTACAGGAACAAAACTAGGATTAGTGGGTTCAATACAGCACCTACACTTATTATTTGATTACAAAAAAAGGTTTGAAAGTGCTGGTTTTGAAGTTGAAATACCAGTAGGTGGTGCGAGATTGACATTCCCCGGTCAAGTTCTAGGCTGTAATTACTCAGGAGATGACCCCTCAATTGGTCACTACTTATTCTTGGGCTCAGGAGATTTCCATCCAATAGGGCTAGTAATGCACACAGGAAAACCGTTGGCGTTGCTTGACCCTTATACTGGAGATGCAAGTGAAATGTCTTTCAGTCGAATTGAAAGACTATTAAGACAGAGGATGGGGCTAATCTTTGCAGTAGATAATGCGAAGAGTTTTGGTATCCTGATTGGTGAAAAACCCGGCCAGATGAGGAGAAATTTAGCGATAAGGATGAAAAATTTACTCAAGAAACACGGTAAAAAAGGATATCTGTTAGCAATGGATCATGTAGGTCCAGATTTGATTGATTTCTATCCAGTAGATGCTTTCGTCAATACTGCTTGCCCGAGAATTGCAATTGATGATGCGGTGAAGTATGCTAAGCCATTAATTACACCATTCGAATTAGAAGTCTCATTAGGTGAAAAGAATTGGGAAAATGGATACCAATTTGATGAAATTCCATGAGGAAATCTTCATCTAAAATTAACCAGATAGATATAGGTTAGGATAGGTCTAAGAACGACCGAATAAATAACCTACTGATGCCAGGATACCTCGACCGCATAGGTGCGGGGAAAGTTTTGGTTAATAGAGAGCCTTTTTCTTTTGATTGGACACCTGACAACTTAGTAGGAAGAGATAGAGAACTAACTGAACTAGCCAGTATGTTTACTCATGTAGAGAATCATAATTCAAGTTGTAGAGCAGTAATAACAGGGCCTGTTGGCTCAGGTAAGACCGTTCTAACAAGACGTTTTGGACATGATTTATTAAGTCATTTAGAAGGAAAAAGGAAAGTTGTTCTAGCACATGTAAATTGTAGAAACCATCCTTCAACTTCTCAAGTATTACAACGAATTGCTTCTACATTGGATTCTGGACATCCTGAAAGAGGCCTCAGTTCGGGGGAAATTATACAATCAATTAGAAGAAACCTAATTTCACATAATAGCCACCTTCTATTGGTTCTTGATGAAGTTGATTTGTTAATTAGAAGGGATAATTCTGATTTGATATACAAACTTCTCAGAATTGATGAAGGGCAAGAAAAGCAGGGTTCTTTGTCATTGATATTAGTAAGTCAAGATTCTATGCTGCTGAAGTTATTTGAGCCTGCGATAATATCAAGGTTAGGTGCAAGTAATATCCTAAAAATGAATCCTTATGATAAAAAGGGATTGACTGAAATTGCGCGACAGAGAGCAGATATAGCCTGTAGAAATGGTTCAATTAGTGAAGAAGTTCTACAAAAAATAGGAGTTATGGCTGCAGAATCAGGAGATGCTAGATTAGCTATTGAACTACTTGATTCATCCATAAGAAGGGCTGAATCATCAGGGAGAGGTGAAGTTCTAATTGAAGATATTGAACAAAGCTCAGCAAGAGTTGCTGCAATTGAGCCAAGTCAAGTAGATGTGCTTTCGAAAGATCAAAAATTAATCATGCTTGGACTTTGTAGAAGATTGAAAAAGGAGCCTGAAATAAACACAGGAGATGCCGAAAAACTTTACAAAATTGTTTGTGAAGAATATGAAACTAAATCTAGAAGTTATACTACATTTTGGAAGCATCTAAAATTTCTAGAAAATCAGGGTTTAATTGAAACAAGAAACGACAAATCAAATGTTGGAAGAGGTAGGACTCAATATATTACAATGAACAATGTAGCACCTGCAAATTTAGCAGAAAGAATCGAGAAAGAATTGCAAAGATGATTATTCAGTTTGAAATCGTCTTCCGAACCGCTCTTATAGGGGTCGTATGTCGGCAAGTCGTCCAAGGTGAGTAAAATGGCAGGTGAGCAATCTTTCAAGGCTGTAATCAACGATACTAAGCCGAGCGCCAAAGGTCGTTCATTCTCAGTAGAAATTACAGGGTCTAACTTCAATCACTTCTTAGGGAAGAAAATTGGAGATTCTGTTGAAGGTATGTTTGTGGGAGATGCTGAACAATCATTGAATGGATATAAACTCGAAATCACAGGTGGATCAGATAAAACAGGCCGCCCTATGCGTTCTGAACTAGAAGGCGGGAATGTCAAATCTGTTCTTATTACTGCTGGAACTGGTTACAAAGGCAAACGCTATGTTAAGAAAAATTCTAAAATTTATCGTTACAAATATGATGGATTACGTCGACGTAGGAATCTAAGAGGGAACACCATTAGTACAGACACTCGGCAACTTAACCTTAAGGTTCTAGAATATGGTAAGAAATCTCTAGGTTCTATCCTTGGCGATGAAGAGGAGTGAATCGTAGGGGATGATGCTTCTGGCTGAAAGTAAAAGGCAGCCAGAGGTAAATATCGGTATGGTCGGACATGTCGACCATGGTAAGACTACTTTGACAAAAGCTCTATCTGGAACTTGGACTGATACTCATTCAGAAGAAAGAAAGAGAGGCATAAGCATTAAACTTGGATATGCTGACACTACATTTTACTGTACTGAAGATGGAGATTATTATGCAAAAGGGAAACATCCCGAAGGGAAAAAAGACTCAAAAAAAGAATTATTGAGAGTCGTTTCTTTTGTTGATGCACCTGGTCATGAAACTCTGATGGCCGTGATGATATCTGGTGCATCGATAATGGATGGGGCATTATTGTTAATTTCAGCAACTGAAAAATGCCCTCAACCACAGACAAGAGAACATTTAGCTGCTTTACAGATTGCTGGAATAAAAAATATAGTCATTGTACAGAATAAAATTGATTTAGTTTCTGAAGAAAGAGCAATCGAATCATTTAACGAAATAAAGAAATTTGTTAAAGGAACATTAGCAGAAAATGCTCCGATAATACCTATTTCTGCGCACCATGATGTCAACCTTGATGTTTTAATCCAAGCAATCGAACATACAATCCCTACTCCTGATAGAACAAAAGAAGATGTAGGATTAATGTATGTAGCAAGATCATTTGATACAAATCGACCAGGAGCTCGCCCAAATGACCTTTCAGGAGGAATAATTGGGGGTAGTATTGTTGAAGGATCTTTTTCAGTTGGTGATAAAATTACAATTGCACCCGGAAGAAGAATCAAAATAGGAAATAAAACTCGCTGGGAGCCCTTAGAAACATATATCGAGAGCATTAAGGGTGGAGGGATGAATCTAGAAACTGCTCATGCTGGAGGATTATGTGGGATTGCAACTCCATTAGATCCTGTTACTACTAAGGCAGATGAGTTATCAGGACAAGTTATGGCAAAACAAGGAGAATTACCTCCGATTTGGGAGACTCTAGAACTGGATTTAGAACTACTAGAAAAAATGGTCGCTGGAGGGGAAGGAGATTCAGATCCTGTTAGACCTTTGTCTATGAATGAAATGTTAATGATTAATTCTGCAACCGCTACTTCGGTTGGTACGGTTATAAAAAAAGGTAAAGTTTCGAAAATTTCTCTTAGACTACCAATTTGTGCTAAAGTTGGTAGTAGAATCACGCTATCAAGAAGAGTCGGTTCCAGATGGCGTCTGATAGGCCATGGGACAATTGTGGGGTGAATCAACTTGGAATGCGTCCTAATAGACGCTTGCGGTTGGGCAGCATTAGTTGATGCTGAACTAAACATAGATATTGCAATGAGTAAAATTGTAGGGAAACCAAAATATCTATTATTGGAAAAAGTCAAACAAGAATTGTTATCATTATCAAAACAAAGAAGAGGGCTTTTGTTGGATCTATTAGACAAGAAGTCAGAATTAGTCAAGGCACCTGAAGGATTAAGGCATACTGACCAAATGTTACTAGAATTATCTAGAGAAAATAGATGGCCAGTTCTAACAGTAGATAGGAAATTGAAAGAGAGATTAATTAATACAGGTGGTTCATATATTGAAGTAACTTCAAAAAATGTGTTGAGGTTTATACAGAATTAAGGTAGAGTAAACAATCTGTCATCACCATGTCCATCTAGTAAGCCAATTCTAACAGCAGCATCAATCCATGCATGAGCATAATTAATGGCACCGAAAGCACGGACTAAATCTCCATTATTCATGAAGTAAAGAGCATCTTTTTGGTAATCATCGCACATCTTAAGCATCTCTTCAAGCCTTTTTTCATCTTCAATATTATTTTTTATTGGAGTGGCTTTTAATCTTGCTTCAGTAGTTAAATCGAGATACTTCTGAACTTTTTCTTTAGATACGATATTTCCATTGTCTGACATAATTACTCCTCAAAATTCATTTGCGGCAGCTTCGCTCAATTTGAATAAACGGGTCCTACCTTGCTTTCTAACCGACAACATTCCTGATTTGTGAAGGCTATTATATAATTGAGATAGACGAGGCCGTCCGACTTCTAATCTAGCCTGTAATTCATCATCAGATGGAGATATTTCTCTTAATGTTGCAACTTCCAATATCATTCTTTCAGCATCAGAAAGGGAATAAAATCTATCAATATCTAATTTCTTATCTTGTTCCCAGATTGGAGAAAATCTTGATTTTTTTGAAGGAGTTACATTCGTAATTATTACCTTACTTTCTTCTCGATATATTGGAGTTGATTCAATTAACTCAACAGAATTATCAAATTCAGATTCTTGTAAAATCGGCACTTCAATTTCAGTATCTTCGAAAATAGGTTCCTCGAGAAAAGATTCTTCTATTTCTGGAGATTCATCGTGAGGTTGAGGTGGATTTGAGATTGTTTTTGGGACTGTAGATTTGTAAGAAGGGGCGACCGTCCATTCAGCCCCTTCATCACTATCTATGTGTTCATAATCAGTCGACTGAATGTTTCTGTCAACTTTTGCTTCAGTAACGATTGGTAAATCTGTACCTCCATCATTATTAATATCGAAATTCTCATTATTGACATAATTATCTAGAGTTGATTGTGATGGTTTAGTATCGGCATAAGTAATTGGGACATCGGACATAGGACTTGATGCTATACCTGAAGTTGTTTTTTTTGCTCTATTATATAAGAAGCCAAATTTATTATTCTCCCTAGGTGAAGGTAGCGGCGATTTTTCTGGAGGTTCTGTACCAGGAGACATGAACAATCCTTTCTCATTTTCTAATTCTTCATTTTGAAAATTAATTTCTTCTGATGGTTGTGGTAAGTTAACCACTTGGTTATCTTCCTCAATAAAGGCTTCATCATCAACTATACTCTCATCTATTTCAGGAAAGTTATCATCCCACAATGAATATTCTTCATTGATTGATTCATTATTATCTGATAAGGGAAGAATTTCTTCATCATTATAATCCCATAAGTCTGATGGTTCTTCATCGATAAAATCATCTTTTTCAACATGAGATACTCTATTCTCTGAAACATTGGTTTCTAGTTCAGAGAAATAATTATCTGTATATTCCCTATCTTCAACATAGTTTCTTTCAGACACTATAGGTTTCTTATTCTCCTGGGAAGACAACAGACTTTCCAATGTCCCTTGGTATCCAAGATCTCTTTTTTCATCTACTAAACACTTCAAAATTCTTATGACATCTCTTGGATTACCTCCAGTTCGCTGAAATATTGAGTTGAGAATCGCCGAATTAATTATCCATTTCTCTTTTGACTTAAGTCTCATTCTATTATTAACCATATCTTGAATATCAGACTTTGTGAAATTCTCTAGTCGATCCGGTTCATCAAAAAGGTTTCTTAATTCATCGTCCAGTTCTAATAATTGCGATTCAGTCAGACTTACAATTACCATGGCCCTAAGTCTAGAAAGAATTGGACAAATCCTGGACAAGAAGGAATTTATTTCTATTACTTGAGGAGGATAATCTAAAGCAATAATTGGTAAAGGTCCTTTCTCTTCATCAAATAATGAAATTAACTTTTGAGATAATTGATTCATTGTTGTTATAGATTGAAATGATGTGAAATGAGTTAATATCTCATGTAGAACTGACTTTTCTTGATCTTTCTCCTCCGATAGAAACTGTCCAATATATTTCTTTGGAGTTTGGGATGATATAGCATTAATCATTGAAGTTCTACCTGATCCTGATTCTCCAACTAATAAGATCATTCTAGGTGAACCGGAATGGATATGTTCTCTCCATCTGCGTAGCATTTCTTTACGTCCAACCAAATCTTGAGCTCTTGATGATTCAATAGGTCGGTTATCAAAAGGATTCCCACGTACTGCAGGGAGGTCAATCAAACTGACTCCACTATCGTACATATCCATCGGTAAGCGTACTAGTTCATAATATTCACGCTTAATTACGTATTTAATTCACCATATTAACGCTTTAATTGAAAAACTAAATAAAAAAACTCTAAAAAAATTGATTAAAACTATCTTTTAGAAATATTATTAACGTATTATTAACGCTTTTTTAATGCGTTAACGAAGCGTTAACATGAAAATTAACGCTTTAATAAGTCAATAACTAAGAATAAAATCTACTTTTCTAAAGATAAATGTCAAGATAAACAAGTAGATTTGAGATTATTCAACAATAGTATCTAACTTAGATAATCAATACATTCAAGCATTTTAAAGCAAAGAGATTACAAGCGATATGTCTTGGCAAAGAATGGTGGAGACATGCCAGTAGATAACAGTCGATTGAAAGGATTTTACAAACTATCAGTGTCTGAGAGGAGAGAGAAACTCGCACAACTTGCAGGGCTAACTCCTGAACAAGTAAATGCTTGGGCAGACTCAGAACTATCAGAAGACGCTGCGGATCGGATGATAGAGAATGTTGTTGGTAGATATTCATTACCAATTGGAGTAGCTACTAATTTCATTATTGATGGCGAACATTATCTGATACCTTTTGTAGTTGAAGAAGCAAGTGTTGTAGCAGCTGCATCCAATATGGCAAAGAGGTGTCAATCATATGGAGGATTTACCTCTAACAACACAGACCCTATCATGATAGGCCAAATTCAAATCGTTAATTGTGAAGATCCTGAAGCCTCCAAAAAATCTATTCTCTCCGCCAAAGATGAGTTGATTCAGTTGTGCAATGATGTAGATCCTATCTTAGTTAAATTTGGAGGAGGGTGTAAAGATGTGGAAGTCCGAATTATCGAAACTATGTCTGGCCCTATGGTCATTGCCCACATATTAGTAGATTGTAGAGATGCAATGGGAGCCAATGCAGTAAACACAATGGCAGAAACTATCGCACCCAGAATAGAAGCATTGTCAGGAGGTACTGTTATTCTAAGGATTATTAGTAATCTCGCAATTCATAGACTAGCTAGAGTTAGTGCTACATTTACTCCCGAAGAGATGTCAGATAGTGGGGATGCGAAACAAGGTTCAGAAGTAATAGATGGAGTAATACAAGCATACCATTTTGCAGCAGCAGATCCTTTCAGAGCTACTACACATAACAAAGGAATAATGAATGCAATTTCACCTATAGCAATAGCTTGCGGGCAAGATTGGAGAGCTATTGAATCCGGCGCACACTCTTACTGTGCACATGAAAAACAGTATACTTCAATGACACATTGGGAAAAGGATGCAGATGGAAACCTAGTTGGAAGTATAGAATGCCCTATGGCTGTAGGTTTGGTTGGCGGGGCAGTAAGGATACACCCCGGCGCTCAAACCAACGTTGCACTGCTAGGAATAAATAGTGCTGATGATTTAGCTAAAGTAATGGCTGCTGCAGGTATGGCTCAAAATTTGGGTGCATTAAGAGCATTGGCTACTGTTGGAATACAAGCAGGACATATGAAATTACATTTGAAAAATATGATTAGTTCTGCGGGAGCAAAAGACGAAGAAATTGAACAAGTAGCTACTATCGTCAAAGAAAGTGGAGACAGAATAACAATGGCAACTGTAGAGGCTGCTCTAAATACAATTAGAAATGAATAAATTATTCATCGGAATTATTTATTTCGTCTTCACCAGTGAATTCAGTAATTGACATCTGTTCATCCGGAGCCAAGGATGCAGCTAATTGAGCACTAGTAAGGCCTGCCTTAGCTGCTTCTGAACGGAACCATGTACGAACAGCACGATAATCAACTTCAGGACAACCGAAATACTCTGCGAATCTCCTAGTTGTAGTGAGGCGCCTAGTCAAACCATCTCTACGTCTATCAATAAGACCTAAGTTCGCTAAATCTCTAACATGATCATAGGCTCTTTGACCTAACATTTCGACTAATTGAGACTGGGCCATGGGCTGATGATATGCTATTAATGCAGCCGCAGGAAGGAGTCTTTGAGGAGTATCAGGACGGAATGATTCAGGCAAGAAGGGAGAAAGATTTGGACGGACTTCGAAAATCCATCTCCCAGAAACTTCGGTTAATTGCAATGCAGAATCTTGCCTTCTTTTTATCCTAGATTGTAATTCGTCTAGAGATGATTTAACCTCGTCAATAGATTTATCAACTGTTTTAGAAAGCTCTTCAGTAGACATTGAGCGCCCAGAAGTGAACATTATTGCTTCGAGGATTACGGAAAGACTTGCATCATTCATTGAAAATAATTCCCCCAGGAAGTTTAGATTTAGGATTTATTCTATTTGTTAAAGTTGAAAAATCATCATCATCTAAATGAAGATTCTTCAGAGATATATTCCCCTCACTATCTTGTGAAACCTCAGCGTAACCTCTATGTGTAAGAAACAGAGATGAAATCAAAGCTGTGACTTGGGCTTCTGACTCGGCTTCATCTAGACCAATCCCTGACTTCAAAGAATTTTCTTTGAGGATATTAACTATCTCACTAAGATCAGTTGATTCGTTATTAGAAATCGTACGGCTACGTAATGCATTCCAAGTTCTTTCAAGATCACCCTCAAGATTTTCAACATGCAAGCTACCTCCAAACCTAGCCCTTGCTTTCTCATTAGCTTCACGGCGTTCTTTCGCAATTTGTTCTCTCATTCTTTGCTCTTCGGAAAGTCTTCCTGCTGCTTGGAGACCCATTAGAAGTTCTCCTAAAGTAACCGGTCTTCCTTCTTCACGATGAATTCTCCCTTCAAACATACTGGGTAGCACTTTATCTGCGGCACCTGTAAGTACTCCTACTGAGAAATTATAATCCTCATCTGAAAAATCACTTTCCCATGTATCCTCGAAATCCCAAGTATCTTCAATTTCTTCTTCAAGGAGAGATCTCTCCTGCCTCTCTATCAATGTACTTGCCTGGCCTCTGAGTATTGACCACGCCATACGAACTAAACGTCCACAAGTAGGTAAATCGATATTTTCTGAGTCATTAATTCTATTAGAAAATAATTCTAAGAATACAGATAAATCTACATCCCATGGGTCTAAATCACTATTATGGAATAGTTGGAAAACTAATGCTACTGAACGATCGAAAGGGTCTATCAAAAATTGATGTTCAGCTTCTTCTACTTTCGATAATTCGACTAATCTGTCTAGGTACCTGTTTGTATCAAGATCAGTATCGCCTCCAAGCAATCGAGATACTATATCATCTCTCATTGAAGAACCATCGAAAACAGACAACAAAACACCTCACTCAACTTCTACTTCTGATGATTTAACCTCTTCTGTATCTTCACTTAAACTCTCATCAGTGATGGCTTTTTGAACGATATTAGCTTCAGCAATATCTTCGCTCCAGTCTTCTGTCCTTTCTCTTAATGCTTCTAGATTCTTATTTTCAATATCGGGTGATGGAGATTCAGAGTTTTCTGATTCATCTTCTAACTCTAAACCCGCTCTTCCGGCAAGTCCTCCAAGTGATTTGGGGGTGCCAAGCGGCTCAGGTACTCTAGGCATTTGATTTGGATCTGGCAGGACTAATTCTGAGCGCTCTTGATCAGATTGTTTTCTAGCCGCTTCTTCTTTTTCTATATCTTCACTCATTTGTAATGCTGCTGCACGATCGAAATCTGTGATTCTACGGCTACAACCATCTCCCGCATGAGTAATGCCAATATGGTGATTTGCCAGATTTAAACTGACTTTCCTTAGTGTCACCATAATGAACTGAGCTCTTTGAGAACGCATTAAACAAAGTGAAGCAATTAACTCTGAATTAAACGGGTCTAAGTTTTGGTCTACTTCATCGAAATAATAGAATGGACTTGGTTCATAATCTTGGATGGCGAATATCAAAGCAAGAGCGGCCATAGATTTCTCTCCACCCGAAAGAAGGTTTCTTCTAGTTTTACTATTCTTACCAGGAGGCACGCAATCCATCTCTAAACCACCTTCAAAGGGATTTTTTCTATTTTCTAGCCTCAAACTACCAATTCCTCCAGGTTGCAAACTCTGATACACTCTGCTGAAATTTTTATTCACATGGTCGAATACTAATAACAACCTCTTCTTCCTCTCGGATTCAAGTCTTTCTGCGATTCCAACAAGATCATTTCGACGCTGTCTAAGAATTTTACCATCCTCTACAAGACCTGCTATACGTTCAACTGCAATATCATATTGTTCAATTGCTAACATATTCACATCCCCAAGATAACCGAGGCGCCTTTCAAGTCCCTGCACTACTTTTTCCGCCTCGGCTACAGTGGGTAATTGGGTATCTATTGATGGGATTTCAATATTCTCAGCAGCTAATTCAGCAACAATTTCATTTACCGCAGCCCTTTTCTGATTAATCTGAATATTTAAATCCTCAATCCGAGAATTAAAGGTTTGGCGATTTTGTGAACGAGTTTCAAGAGAGGCTCTCAAACTGGCTCTTTCCTCCAGAATAGTTTCTCTTCTTTGGGTCAGAATTTGTTGTTCTTCATTGAATTGTGAGGCTTGGCCCTTTAGGTCAATTAGTAATTCTCTAGAATTCTTAATAGATTCTTCTAGTTTGATAACTTCTTCTTCCGCTTCATTGATTGATTTCTGTTTAGAACTTATTTGCCTTTCTAAATCAGAAATTCTATCTGAAAGAATCTTCAATCTCTCATTAGTACTAATTATAGATGATTCTGATTGCAATTTAGTTCTCTCTGCTTCGGTCCTAGTTTTTTCTGCATTACGGAGTATCTGGGAAAGGTGGTCTGGAGTATGGTTCTGTAATGCTTCTGCTGCATTAACTCGAGATTCTAGAGCTTGTAGGTGAGTCTCATTAGCCTTATCAGCATGAGATTTAGCTGAATTGAATAAAACCTCAGCATCTGAAAGTTCTTTTCGTGCGGTCAATACTTTGTTTCCAATTTCGTCCACATCTTTCTGAGCTCTGGAAAGATCTGACTTCCATTCTCTTAATTTTACAGATTGATCACTATCATCTAATCCATGAATTTGATCTCTTAGAACTTGTTGGTTAGATCTCAGTTCTCTTAATGCTGCTTCGACTGTCGAATAAATCAGATTTGCTTCTTCCAAAGACCTTTCTAATTTTTCAGAACCTAGTTGTCCGGGATTACCTCCGCCGAAACTGGGTCTTGAAGAGCCAACTGGGGACCCTCCTGTCATTGCTCCTGAACCTTCTATAATATCTCCCTTCAAGGTGACCATTCTTGCGCCACCCATATTTTTCCTAGCTATATCCATCGATTGAACAATCAAGGTATTTCTAGAAGCATATCTTACAGCGATATCTATCTCTGAATCATAATCAAGTAAGTCATGGGCAAAACCTAGGACTCCGGGATTACTAGAGACTATCAGTGTACGGCCTTGAGGCCTTGAAACACTTAATTTGTTTAATGGGAGGAAAGTGGCACGTCCACCACCATTCATTCTTAACCATTTTATACAATCTGCCGCTACTTCATCATTGGTTACAACTATACTTCTAAGACCATTTCCTAATGCTATAGCCAATGCCTCTTCATGAATCGTATCTTTAGGTGAGCATAACTCACCTAATGTACCTAGAATTCCTTTGATCTCTCCACTCTGCCTTAATTTCGAAAGGGCTGCTATTGTGATTGCTGATCCTGGTCTGTTAGCTTTTGCTTCTTGCCGTGCTCTAGCTTTAGCCAAGTCAACTTCAGCATCTCTGGCTCTAATCTCAGCCCTATCTCTGTCTTCTCTTAAGCCAATTTCTTGTTTGGTTAATCTTTGTAACTCATTAGCCAAATGTGTTCTATCAACTACCTCTCCACCATTTTGGATATCTTCGCCCAATAACTCTAAATCATCCCTAGTTAGAGTCGCTTGTTCGTATTCTTCTTCTAAATCTGCTAATTTTTCAGATGAAATTTGGGCATTTTGTTCTGCCCTGTCTGATTCTAATTTAGCAGCAGAATAATCTTGATGGGTTTGAGTAACTAGTTCAGTAGCTTGACCCAGAGCACGGTTCAAATCTCGTCCGAGACGATCTCCTGATTGGATGGCTTCCCTAGCTTGATTTTCATCGAGTGCAGCCCTAGCTAAATCTTCTTGCGAATTAGATAAATTAATTTGTGCATTCTCAAGTTCTTGGTTTGCACTGTCATAAGAACCTTTGACTCGATGATAATCTTCGCGGATTATTTCAATCTCATTATTAGTAGATTCAATGATTTTAGATTGGTCTCCTATCCTATCGGAGTTGGTTTCAACATCGATTTCATGCTTACGAATCGTTTCAAATAATTCTTTAGCATCACCACTCATAATTTCATCTAAATTGTCACCTATTTGGACAAGTTCTTCGTCATATTTTCCTAACTCAGTATTTCCATCTCTAATTTGGTTTGTCAAGTCATCAACTTGTTTACTATAATTCGAACGTTCGTCGCCGAGAAGTCGGACATCATCTAATCGATTTCTATGCCGTGATTGTTTTAAAATGATTTTATTTGAATCTAATTCTTCTTTTAGATCTTTAAACTTCAATGCTTGCTGCCTTTCTTTTTCAAGACCTTTTAGGCGTTTTTTCTGTTCATCTTCGAAAAGATCAATGGTCTCGATATTATTTTCCACAACTTTTCTTTGATTGTTAGCACGACGAATTTCATCATCATATGCAGTAACTCCTGCTACCTCTTCTAGAACTCCTCTTCTTTTGTGAGGAGTCATTGTCGCTAAAGTAGTGACATCTCCTTGTAATACGATATTATACCCGTCACCATGTAATCCTGCTTCTGCTAATATTCTTCTCATTTCAGTAGCGTTGGAAGGGTTGCCGTTGACATAATATGAAGAAATAGTATCATTTTTACGATTTAAACGTACTGAACGAGTGAATGAAACTTCTTCTGTTTCAATTCTCAATCTACGCCTACCATCAAGCTCGGGTTCATTCCTGAAAACTAGTGTAGCAGACATATTTCTGGCAGCTTTGCCTCTTCCACCACCATTGTAAATTAACTCAGAAACATTGGAAGCCCTTAGAGACTTAGTTGATTTAGGTCCAAGAACAAATTGTATGGCATCGCCACAATTAGACTTACCTGAACCATTTGGACCAGTGATTGCAGTGAATCCCTCTTCGAAAGGAATTACTATCTCACCACCGAAAGATTTGAAATTTTCCAGTTCAATTCTTACAAGATGCATCCCATCACCATATAATATCAGCAATTTACCGCCGACATCATTCATTGGCTGCCGCATTTTACTCTATGAACATTGAGGAGGACTCAGGCGCTATGACACGAAAAAATGGGTTCTTTTTCAAAGCCGAAAATCATTTTCAATAAGCGAAGATTCATTGATTACTATACCATGGAAGTAGCATGCAAGGCGGTGGCGATGATGAATTGGTGCAAAATGTCGACATCGCAGTAATAGGTTCTGGAATAGCAGGTTTATTTTTAGCAAATCGTTGTGCTGAAAAAGGCTTGAATGTGGCTTTGATAACAAAAAAAAGTATTTCCACATCGAATACAAATTGGGCGCAAGGAGGCATAGCAGGAGTACTAGACTCAAATGATGAAAAGGCGATAGAAGCGCATGTGCAAGATACCTTATCATCTGGCGCAGGAATGTGCGACGAGAAAGTGGTAAGATCAGTAGTCTTAGAAGCTGCTGAAAGAATTAGAGATCTAGAACATCATGGAGTACGTTTCGATAAGAATCAAGATGGAGAATACGATAAAGTTAGGGAAGGCGGGCATTCAAATCGAAGAATTTTACATTCAAAAGATGCAACAGGGGCAGAAATTGAAAGGGCACTTTCTAAATCTGCATCCAAGGAAATCGATGAAAATTTTAGGATTTATGAAAATTGGATGGCTATAGATTTGATTCAAAGAGAATATGGCAATCCAAAAAAAGGAGTCGTTGGAATATGGTGTTTATCGCCATCTGGAACAGTACATACATTACCTGCAAAAGCAATAATTTTAGCCACAGGAGGCGTAGGTTATCTTCATTCATCTACAACTAATCCATCAATTGCAACTGGAGACGGAGTAGCAATGGCATTTCGCGCGGGTGCAGATATCAAAGATATTGAATTCATACAATTTCACCCCACGTCCTTGGCAAATGATGATTCGAAGCCGTTCTTGATTACCGAAGCTATGAGAGGGAAAGGAGCAGTTCTAATGATGGAGAATGATTATCAAAAATGGAAATTATCAAAAAATGAATCACCAGAAGAATTTTCATTTATGTGGAAATATTGTGATAAAGGATCTCTGGGGACAAGAGATATCGTCGCTAGAGCAATCGATTCAGAACTTAAAAAAACTGGTGATAAGAATGCTCTCCTGATAACTGAACATCTCAAAAGAAGCGAATTGGTCCAAGAGTTCCCGAATATAGATGGGGAATTATTATCCTATGGTATAAAATTAGGAATCGACCCAATACCAATCATTCCTGCTGCACACTACATGGTTGGAGGAATTGATGTTGATCACTCAGGTAAAGTGAAAATAGGTGAAAGTACAATGCCGGGATTATATGCTATTGGGGAAGTCGCTAGAACTGGATTACATGGAGCAAATCGCCTTGCATCAAATAGTCTACTTGAGGCTGTTGTTTATTCTGAAAGAGCAGCTAGGGATTTAATTGAAAAATCATCAAATGAAGAATTACAAGAATTACCCCCTAACTTACCATTTTGGCGTGCTGACAACCTTGAGGTATTAGTTGAACATGCGCCTCTTCGCGCGGATTTACATGCCTTAAGGACAACAATGACGATGGACGTAGGGATTTTAAAAAATAGTAAAAGGCTGAGAAGAGCGAAGAGAAGAGTCATACATCTAGAAGGTGAGGTAAAAAGAATCTGGGAGTCATGTAAACCCACACAAGACTTAGTAGAATTGAGAAATCTAATTGAAGTTGCAAAACTCGTTGTCGACGCATCGATTGAAAGAAAGAACAATGTTGGACTTCACTATAATCAAGATTTAGAAAATTAATCTAAACTTGAAGATTTTTCGATTCCTTTGACTAAACCGTGTAAAATAGCGTTACAAGGAGTAGGAATTCCTTCTGCTTCTCCACGCATCACCACAGCCCCACATAAAGAATCAATTTCTGTTTCCCTACCAGCCATAATATCTTGAAGCATAGAACACCTATTCTTTGGAGAAATAGAGACAACTTCTCTAAGATAACTTTCCAATTCAATATCTCCTAAATCTACCCCACTTGCACGGGCGACAATAGCGGCTTCTCGCATTGCCTGCATGGCCTGTTGCCAAAGAGATTTGACCTCTAAAAGTGCACCATTCCGCACACCGGCAATAGAACAAACAGGATTTATTGCAACATTAATTAGAAGTTTTTTCCACAAAATTTGTTGAATATTATCTGATTTTGAAGCATTTAATTCAGCATCATTGAGCACTTGTAAAATATAATCTGTATACTTATCACCTCTTTCATTTAGTGGTCCAAAAATAATTTCTCCTCTACCAACCCAATGCACTTCGCCTCCATTATTTCTCCATGCTGCATGAGTAATTGAACCAACAATTACTCTATCTCTACCTACTTTATGAGCTAATATCTCTGCATTACCAAGACCATTCTGGATTGTTAAAACACAACCATTTTCACTTACTAATTCTGATGCAAGTTGAGATAATGAGTGAGTATCTACCGTTTTTCCGCAGACAATTGCAATATCACAGGTATTGCGAATTTGTTCAGAAATTGGACCCGAATTACTATCCACAAGCAAGTATCTTTCACTAGGAACTACCTCAATACTACCTTTGGGAGTATGTAATATTAATCCTAATTCAGAAAGGTTGGCAGAAGTTTCTCCTCTAGATACACAAACGATATCAACATCTGTATCTGCCATTGCACCAAGAATGATACCACCAATTGATCCAACGCCGATAATGGCTATTCTCAATTTGTGCAGCCTCCAATAGGACACTTAGAAACAAAATTTAATACTAAACCATTAAGATCTTGTGAAATCCAGAATACTCTCCAAATTTCATTAATTTCATCATTAAGAGAAATATTAACTACTACACTACCGTTATTAGGAATCTGATTAGGGAATGAAACATTCAATGAATTATCACTTTGTAAGTTAGTAGAAATATCTACTGTTAGAGATAGGTTTTCAGATTCTTTTGAATGAATAGTAAAATTAGAAAACGGCAAACTAGAGTCATTTAATGGAGAATTATCAATATATATTCCTAGCCCCTGCTTTAAGATAAAACCTTTAGCCATATCATCAGCACAGTTCACTAACCATCCTTCATCAGACACTAACAGATTTTTGCCACTATTGTTTCCCTCATAAGACAATGGAGAACCATGAATCAAGGTCAAGTTCTCTTCAGAATTTATATCAATTTTGGGATAATCATTATTGAAAGGACATACTGGTGAAATATTATTCTCAGAGTAGATAATTCCATCAAACATAATATCAAGACTGATTCCAAAGTTAGGATTTAAAAAAATACTAGTAAATGAATTATTCACAGGAAAATACCAATTGGTAGTATTACCATTGCTCTGTCGAAACTCTAATTCAGGAGCCATCCTATAGCCATAAATTCCAGATTCACCCATTGCTAAAGATTCCCATCCTCCTCTTTCTGCAATTAAACAAATTTCATGGGAACCTATTTCAGATAAATTTCCAGAATTTTCCAAAGACCAGAATGGATTCGTTTTCACAGATAATATCCCAGTTTGATTGTTAACTACCTCTACCACATTACAAATTTTATCCTTACTTGAATCTTCGACTCTTTCCCAAATAGGACTTGGAGATGTAACATCACTATAGTAAATAGAAAGAATATGCTCAAATAAATCTCCCTCAGATTCTATGATGAATCTTAACTGCACAGGAGTTTTTCTTTCAGGATAATTATCTTTGACAGAGAATTTAAATTCGCCTACATTATTTTGATTAATGTTTTCAAAATTACATTTCATTTCATCATCGAAACAATCAGAATCTATAATCCATCTATCGGATTCACCATCAATTAGAACCTTAAGCTCGCCAGAAACTGACAAAAGCCCTGATGTCTTTAATTCAAGAGATTTTTCTACATTATCCCAAGAGTTACTTGAAAATTCTGTATCCCATTCTGATAAATCTAAACCACTATCCCAATCCTCAATATCTTCTACCGGACTCAGCCCCGGAAAACCCAATAAAAGTATTACAACTGAAATAGTCATCAATAAATTCTTAGAGTTTCTATTTAATTCTAAAGATTCATCAACTATTAATGCCACCGGAATATGTTCACTACTAAACCTCCTCCAAGATGCTAACGAGGCTAGAATAAGCCAAGGCCAAAAGGTGGTTGAAAGAAATACTAAACACATTAAAGTTAATGTCATTAAGAAGATAGAAGTTGCATTCGTGCTTTTGTCCAAATTCTTAGAACCAACAATTGAATGTAAAATTCTATCTCCAGGGAAACCAGGAATTGGTAAAATCAAAATCCAGCCAATCATAGATAGACCAAAACCTGCCAAAGCGATAGGGTGAACCCATTGAAGTCTAATCGAAACATCGTCACCTAGGAAAAGATTAGATAACATCTCAACAATGAAGTTGGCTTGTAATATTAGAGGATCAGATACTGACTCAGGAGGACTTGCCGAAGTAATACTTAGCCCAATTATGGAAAGTATTGAGCCGAAAAGAACTAGCACAACTATTGAAGATAATTCAATTATGCCCAAAGACCTTCTATTTGGATAAGTGATAGTATCGACTCTTTTCTGACCAAAAACGCCTACGATTCCAAATGGCCAGAAAGGAGAAATCAAAGGGAATGCTATGGGGACAAGATTCCCTACATCAACTCTGAAAAGAGAAGCGATATACTTCCTAATAAAATGAGCAGAGAGCATAGTCAAGAATATTGGCATACTAAAAAATGTCAATGATTCTAAAAATAGTTCCGAATTAAATATTGATATACTATTTTCAAATTGCGAAATCCAATAGCAACCTGCTAGTGTTGTAAAAATGAACATTGTAAACCAAATCAATGATTGTTGCCAAAAAGGAACGTTAACCGGATCTACAGGATAACGAATTATTGATAGAATTGGAGGATTTCCTTCATCTAATAATCCTATCAAACTTAGTTGCTTCAAATGAATATTTAGTTCATTGAGTTTGGTGCTAATATCTCCGCCATCACGGGAATTTATTTCCCAAGAAAAATCACTCAATCCAGACTGATTACCTATTACGAAATAGCGGCTACAAATTTCTTCAATAAGTTCTCTTTGCCCCCAAGTTTCAATATCAATAACTATTGGTTCAACATTTGACATAGTCACACCTCCATCTCAATATACACTGAACATAGAGCATCCCCTATCAAACCGTGTGTGAGAGTCTGAAGGAAATAAAACAATAAAATCATTTATTCTTGAATCTCTTAAGTCGGAAAGTTTCTTCTCTTTCCATTTCTTCAAGTCTAAGTTGAATAAATGATTGAGCCTCTTTCATCTCAGGAATTACAACGAATTCGAGAGCATTCACTCTCCTCTTAGTTGCTTCTATTTCTTCCAATAGTTTCTTCAATGTTGCTTCCATTTCAGCAGCCTTGACTATTTTAGCAATTAAGATAGAGTAAGAATCTGCAGATTCATCGATATAAGGAGACCCTCCGATAATTCCAGTAGGTCTAGTTTCTACGGTCGTTGTCAGGTTAGTCCCATCCACTTTGGGTACAACTACGCCCATGATATTCCTTCTAGATACTGTCACCTCTGGACCAGATGTCGCCGCTATCGCTGCACTTTTAACTGCTAGACCACCTTCAATTGAAGATGCCAATGCAATAGATTTCAAAGCATCTCTATACGTACCTACAAGTTCCTCTCTAGCTGCTATCATTTCAGCCAGTAATGTTCGGAACTCAAAGAATAAACCATCTCTCTTCATTTTAAGAAGATTATATCCACTAGAAGTCTGTTTTATTCTACGTTTTAGATTGATTAATTCAGAACGTGTTGGTTTGATGTCTAATGCCATCTATCTCATCTCCTTATACTGGTAATCATTCTTTCTTATCTGTAGGATGGTATTTATCAATCCATTTCTGGTCAAGGCGCACTAAATACTTAGTATCGATATTGGAAAGAAGTTCCCAAGCATAATCTAGAGTTCCTTCGCCAATAGATCTATCTTCATCACGACTTTGCCTCAAGAACTGATTTTCGAAAATATCTGCAAACTTAAGTAACTGTAAATCCCTCTCATTTAGAGCATCTTCACCTACAATTGCAACTAACCCTCTCAGTTCTCTACCTTGAGCATATGCAGCATATAGTTGATCTGAAACTGACTTATGATCTTCACGAGTCTTACCGTCACCTATTCCAGCATTCATTAGCCGAGATAGAGAAGGTAGAACATTAATAGGCGGATATATTCCTTTCTGATGAAGTTCACGAGAAATTACAATTTGCCCTTCAGTAATATATCCTGAGAGATCAGGGATTGGGTGCGTAATATCGTCACCAGGCATTGTTAGAATTGGGAACTGAGTGATTGAACCTTTCTTACCCTTAACTAACCCTGCGCGTTCATACAACATAGCCAAGTCTGTGTACATGTAACCAGGATAACCTCGACGACCAGGTACTTCTTCACGTGCTGCTCCAATTTGACGTAGTGATTCACAATAGTTAGTCATGTCTGTGTAAATAACTAGTACGTGATAATCGTGTTCAAAAGCCAAATATTCAGCAGCAGTCAAAGCTAATCTAGGAGTGATTAATCTTTCAACCGCTGGATCATCTGCAAGATTTACGAAAAGACAAGCATTCTCAAGGGCGCCTGTTCTTTCTAGGTCATGTACGAAGAAATTATATTCTTCTGCGGTGATTCCCATTGCACAGAAAACTACTACGAAATCGTCATCGCTACCAACTAACTTTGCCTGTCTAGCTATTTGTAGGGCAATGTCATTATGAGGTAAACCTGATGCACTGAAAATTGGTAATTTTTGCCCTCTAACTAAAGAAGTACATGCATCAATTGCAGAAATTCCTGTCTGAATAAAAGAAGATGGGCTTTGTCGTGAATATGGATTAATTGCAGCACCAATGATGTCTGCCATTTCATCTGCAACAATAGCAGGCCCTCCGTCTCTAGGTCTTCCAGCACCATCGAGAATTCTACCAATCATATCGGTACTCACAGGTAGCTTGAATACATCGCCAAGAAACTTAATTCCTGTCTGCTTATCGATGGATGCTGTTCCTTCGAACACTTGGACAATAACTTGATCATCGGATGTATCAAGAACTTGTCCATTCTTTAATGTTCCATCTGTAAGTCTTAATTCTACAATTTCTCCAAAGGCTACAGGTTCCGTTTTATTTAGGAACACAAGAGGTCCCTTTACATCTGTGATTGTTCTATATTCTTTTCCAGTCATTTATATCACCTCTAATTGGCCTCCATAGTATCGGCAATTTGTTTATTCATAGCCTCTAGCATCTCATCAATCTTATCTTCATAACCTGATTCGAACCTTCCTCTCATTAAGTCTGTACGAGCTGGGACATTCACTACATCTTCTAATGCAGCACCCCCTGCAATGGCCTTCTTCGATTCTTCTTGGAAAGATAATATTGCTTTAGCCATATTATACTGTAATTTCAAATCACTATATGTATCTACATCATGGAAAGCGTTCTGCTGTAAGAAGAACTCTCTAATCATTCGAGCCACTTCTAAAGTAAGTTGTTGATCAACAGGTAATGCGTCAGAACCAACTAACTGAACAATCTCTTGTAACTCTGCTTCGACTTGTAGAAGAGCACTGATTTCAGTTCTAATTTCTGGGAAGTCACTCTTAATATTGTCTCTATACCACTGATCTAATGATGGAGGATACAAAGAATAAGAGTTCAACCAATTAATTGCAGGGAAATGTCTTTGTCTAGCAAGTCCTGCATCTAAGCCCCAGAATACTTTAACGATACGCAAAGTACCTTGACTGACTGGTTCTGAAATATCTCCACCCGGTGGTGAAACCGCACCTATAACCGATACTGAGCCGTCACCGCCTGCTAAAGTTTCCACACGTCCTGCTCTTTCATAGAACTCTGCTAGACGACTGGATAGATATGCAGGGTATCCCTCTTCACCAGGCATTTCTTCAAGCCTTGACGAAATTTCTCTCATTGCCTCAGCCCAACGACTTGTTGAATCAGCCATTAAAGCAACATCGTAACCCATATCTCTAAAGTATTCAGCGATCGTTATTCCGGTATATACTGAAGCCTCTCTAGCAGCAACAGGCATGTTAGACGTATTAGCAATCATCGTAGTTCTGTTCATCAATGCTTCGCCAGTTTTAGGGTCCATTAGATGAGGGAACTCATCAAGAACTTCTGTCATCTCGTTTCCTCGCTCTCCACATCCAATGTAGACAACAATATCTGCATCAGACCATTTAGCAAGTTGTTGCTGAGTCACTGTTTTTCCTGAACCGAATGGCCCCGGGATACCTGCTGTACCGCCCTTAGCTAATGGGAAAAGGAAATCTAAGATTCTCTGTCCTGTTTGTAAAGGAACCTCAGGAGCATGTTTCTTAGTGAATGGTCGCGGAGTTCTAACTGGCCATTTTTGCATCATTTGAATTTCAGCACCTTCTTCTAATGTACAAACTGTCTGAGTTACATTAAAATCTCCCGAATCTATACTCTTGATTTTACCGGATACACCTGGAGGAACCATGACTTTATGTTCAATTGTTTTTGTTTCTTGAACCGTACCTAAGATGTCTCCAGAAGAAACTGAGTCTCCTGCTTTAGCAGTAGCATTGAATGACCATATCTTTTCTAAATCGAGACCATCTGCATCAACACCTCTTTTGATGAAAACACCCATTGTCTTCTCTAGTTCTGGTAGAGGTCTTTGGATACCATCATAAATTTTGGTTAGTAAACCTGGCCCTAATTGGACAGACAATGTTTGTCCTGTTCTAACAACCGGTTCACCAGGTCGGACACCAGAGGTCTCCTCATATACCTGAATAACTGATTGATCACCGTGTAACTCAATGACTTCTCCCATCAAACCTTCATTACCTACGCGCACAACTTCATACATTCTTGGAGATATTCCTACTGCAGTTACTACTGGGCCGGAAATACGATAAATCACTCCATTTTCTTTACTCATTTCATTTCACTTCCTTTTATTTTTTTCTAGGATTATTTCCATAGGTCGACTCCTAGTGCCGATTTGATAGACTCACGGAGGGTATTATCCTCTTCAGTCCCGATACCCAATACTGTGGGCGTGATACTCTCAGATAATTGAACACGCAACCTTTCTGGGAGAAGTAATAGATCAGAATTATCAATTACAATAACTCCTATTTCTTTTTCATTAAGTAATGACTTCATAATTGATGTCATTTCATCCAAATCTTTTGGATTATATAATCTCAAAACACCTGCAAGTTGGAATCCAAGCGTGAAATCTAATGAACCTACAACTGCAATTTCCATATTTCCACCTCAAAAATCCATGTGCGCTTCCAATACCTCAGCGGTGAGGCCAATCGTCTTACCACGCACTAGAAGACGAAGATTTTGTATCTCAAGCACTTTACGCTCAATATAGTAAATTACAGGGAACGCAGAAACAGGATTTAGATAGGCGAAACGACGTAAAATAGCGTGTCTCTTGTGTGTTAGTAGAGTTGCGATAGGATCTAGAGACCCTATTGCTTCTGACTTCTCGATTGCCTCATCAAAACCTACATCGTCAAATGCATTACTTCGCCTCAAGGCATCAACAATTGCTTCACTAGATGTGGCTTGTGATACTTGAGACATTACTGATTGTGAAATCCTCCCCCCTGATATTACCATCTGTAAACGTTTGTCTGGAGAAATATTCTGACGAAGTTCACGGAATTGATTGATAATATTACGATGATCGATTTCAGTTCTAATAAATTTCATTAAGTGGATATTAGAGTCTTTACCCTTTGAAACTTTGAGAGCATGACTGTAATACTGACGATCTAGTGCATCTTCCATCTCTTCAAGGCTAGGTTCTGTTCCTTCTAACTTTGCTAATTCTTTACCCCAAGGGGTGCCAACCATTGCGTTTGCTGCTTCGGAAACTGTTTCAGTTGTTCGAACAATATCTAGCCATATTGCGTTCATCGGGTTTTCCGAGGGTAATATCTGAGATTCGATTAACTCATCTGAGCACCCACCATTTACTGCCCTTAACACGGTCTTGGCTTTCTCGTAAGCAAAACGTTCAACATAAATTGAAACTATTGACTTAAGAGGTCCTTGACAAAATTTCATAACTTCGAATAAGTCATTATCGAGATTATGGAATAGAGCAGCTTCAACAGCGTCAGCACCACTCATCCTAGCAGAATAGATATCCATTTCATTACGATATCCTAATTCTCCAATACTGGCCCCAATTGATTCAGGACCTGTTTGCAGTAATTGCCTCATCCTAGTAGGATCAATTAATGATGCTTTACGTGCTTTAGCGCGGGCTGAAGCATTGTAGACATTTGAACGACCACTTACTATACCCGACATTTAATTCACCTTTTAATTTCCAAATAAAGTTTTATTTACAGCGCCAAGATTTGCTTTCCAAGCCTCGTCTAAGCGGCTGTCAAAGCGGTAATCAAGAACTATTGAGCCGTCTTTTGATTCGAGAACAAATCCTCCGAGCCCTTCTACATCTTCACCGAGAGTAAAACTCCCTTTTTCTAACACCTTACGGTCAGTAGACACGGGACGGAGAATCATTCCATCGCCTGGTTTACTCGCTTCGGCTAAAAGTCCAGTAAGAATATCAGACCGACCATCTAGATCGGGTGACGCCACTGCTGAACGTATTGACTCCCAAGTCTCATCTAACTCTTCACGTCTAGCGATCAAGAGATGCTTTTGGTTAGCCTGTTTAGCTGATGCAACTACTTCTACTGACAATTGTGCGCTTTCTCGCTCAGCACGTGCTTTCATATCTGAAGAAAATGAACTAGCTTCTACCTTAGCTTCATCTTCGATATGTTTAGCTTGTTGCTTAGCGGCTGCGATAATCGCTTCTGCTTCAGCTTTCGCCTTGGCTGCGATTTCGTTGGCTAATGCATCCAATGTCATTTATTATACCTCAATTTTAATTTCGCTATAGGGGATTTCCATTATTCCGCTTAAAGCAGGAATATTGAAAGGAATCCGAAAAGAACGATAGTCTCAGGTAGAGCAGTAAAAATAAGTCCGTTTACGAACTTACTGCTGTCTTCAGCAATCATACCAACAGCCGCTGCACCGATTGGCCCCTGGCTTAATCCAGTTCCAATTCCAGCTAGACCTAGGGCAATTCCTGCACCTAGGTTCTTGTATGCAACTTCTGTTGAAGCATTGTCTTCCGCCTGGACGCTACTAGCAATCATCACTATAGATGACAATGTTAGCAACATACTCATTCCTCTTATTGTATTTCTGTTATTCATTTTTTTTCCTCCATTTATTTCTAAGCATATGTGCTTGGAATGTGATATCACTCGACCTCCACGAAGTGCGAGCGGAAACCGAAAGGCTCGAACGCCTCTCCGCTAGAATCATAATATTGCCTCATCCATTCTACGAAATGAAGCCTTGCAGCATGTATATTGGGGCTAAATACACCTAGAACCCATGCAAAAATCTGTACAGATAACCATCCAATAAAGAAAATAGGCACCAAATATAGCTCAGCTTCCATCATTGGTTCCCATAGTTTATTTCCGGTTTCTGCAATCTTTACGCCTACAATACCTACAGCAAAGAGACGGACATACGAAATTACTGACGGCATCATGCCAATTGCCTCAATAGGCGCTAGAATTAAGCTGACTGCAATTGGAATACCATGATAATTGTAAAGAGTCCAAATTAACATTACAACAGCAGAAATAGCAATCACAGCACCGGGTTGTAACAAATATTCAGCCTCGTCAGGACCAAGGAAACCATAGGTAAACATGAAACCACCGATTAGCAACACTATCCAAGCGCCATGTTCAAAAAATGCTGCTGCTAAGCCCACGTGACCATGATCTGTCCCATAAAACAATACATCACGGAACCCGATTAACTTGCCGAAGATGATGTGGAAGAATCCTACGTAGATTGTCAATACGATGAGGTCCTCTAAATGAGTTCCTACTCTATGGAATGGGAATGAAAGAATAATTCCATAGCCTAAATTTACCTCAGGTCCATAGCCGTGATTGAGATCAAAGGGGTAGAGGTTAGCGAGGAAAGCCACTGGAGAAATATTCTCACCGTAAATGTAGATGCCATCAACTTTAGTTTTCTCATACATAAAAATCTCCCATCCAGCAAACTCTGCATAAATATAACCAAAAATGAGTGTACCTAATCCTATATAAATCAAGAACTTACCACCAAGATGCATCATTTCATTAGAGCGTGCCTTGTTGTATACAAAGGCACCAAGGGAAATGGTAACTATGCCGTATGCCATGTCTCCAAGCATCATTCCAAAGAATATTGGATAAGTTACGAACATGAACAGGGTTGGATCAATTCTACCATAAGCAGGCCTACCAACGGCATTAGTTAGTAATTCCATAGGTTTACTTAGTGTTCTACTTTGAAATGCAATTGGAGGCATTTCTTGGTGGTGATGGTGATCGGAATGGCCATGCCCACCCCCTCCTGGCTCAACCTTGAACGGCGTGACTTCCGAATACTGACAGTAATTATTTAATGCATGTTGAACTTCTTCGGAACGTGAAAGCTCAATCCAGCCATCGATAAAGAAAGCATGTTCTGAAACTGCGATTTTGACAGGAGCAGTAAGGATATCATGTTCCCTTTCTAAAAGCTCTAAGCCACATGCTAAAGATGAGCCAAATTCATCACTCCAAGATTCAATGTCCTTGGCGATTGAAGATTGCTCGGAAGACAGTTTATTGATTTCAGATTTTATCTCTTCAATCAACTTTTTAGGGTTACCAGTAATTCCCTCTGGGATATTAATCGCCTGAAAACCTGATTGATTAAGGATAGATTGAATATCATTCGATTGTTCAGATTTAACGAAAACAGCGACTACCTTGCTGCCGTTAATTGTACCTTGAAAGAATAGTCCTTCAATTCCTGCATCAGTAATTTGAGACTCAATGTCTGAAGAGCCACCAGAAATTGTCCCTACAAATGTGTTGAGAGTAGAATAGCCGGAAAGCAACTCTACATCTAATTCAATAGAAGAAAGCAGCCCCATAATTGATTCTTCCTCTCGGAGCGAGGAAAGACTATTTTCTACAATATCTAAGCGAGTGCTCTTTTCCAAAAGAGCATCTACAGCATCAGAAAGGGCACCATCTAATTCTGAACGTACTTTTTCGGCTGCAACAGGAGATTTTGGGCCATTGTAATCTACGATTGATGCTGCAGAGCGTAATTTTGTGAGGCGTTTCCCTACCATCTCAGATTCATCTTTAGGTGTACCTAGATTGAAACCTTCATCTGATCCATCGTATTCAATGAAGTGTAATGCATTAAGAGTTGCTAATGCATCAATTACTTCGTCAATTTTGTCTTTAGTCCCCGCAGCAAGTAATCTACCCATGCGCTGCGTTTTAATTTGAGACATTTTTTGACCCCCTAGATACAATTATTTCCTAAACGAGTCAATGACTAATTTCGCTGCCTTATCCCGATTTTTTTTACCAAAATCATGAACATTTTTCTGTGCGGCTTGACCGTCATTAGAAACAACTTCTGCTTCTGTATCCGCAGATGCTCGAGCATCTGAAATTAGATTTTGTGCTTCAGACTCAGATGTTGTTTTTCCAGATGTCAAAATCTCAGATGCGTTTTGTCTGGCCTGAGAAACTATCTGTGCTGCTTCTTTTTTAGCATTGGACAACGTCTCAGTTGCCGCTATTTCAGCATCTTTAATTGCACGTAGAACATCTTCTCTAGCCATGGACAGCACCTGTATGCTGTTCTCGACCGAAAATTAGTATATGATAATAACCGATGTGAGTCCTAAAATGTATCAAGCAATAATCATGATACCACCATCAGCACCTACCAAATAGTTGTATCTTTCGCGATAGTTCATGGATACCGAGACTATCGGTGAAGATGATTGGAATGAACTCCAAAAAAATCTAGAGGCTACTATACCTGTTTATGATAAAATTAATCGCTTTGCAACATTGGGACAGGTCTCTAAATGGAGAAGAAAAGTCAGGGAAAGATTACCTGAAGAAGGACTTATTCTAGAGGTAGGATGTGGGCCAGGAAGTTTTGCCGAAGAATTAGAAGGTAGGGAATTAATTTGCCTAGACCCCATACCTGAAATGCTTCGTGTGGCTGAACCAAGAGTAAATGAAATGAGGGGAAGAAAGGGCTACTCTGCAGCTACGTTTGTCGAAGGTAAAGCCGAAGCATTACCTTTTGAAGAAAATAGATTTGATGCTGTTTGCACATTATTTTCATTCAGAGACTGGTACGATAAAAAGGCGGGATTAAGTGAGGTTTTGAGAGTATTAAAACCCGGTTCTTCAATAGTGATTGTGGATCCTGCCAAAATAAACAGAGTTCACGGGTACTTAGGTTGGTTATGGATGAGAATTTGGGTTGGTAGTTATGCAAAAATAATCTGTAAACAAGATGAGCACCCTTGGAAGTGGTTAACTAAGACTTATGTTCATTTTGGGACGACTAGAGATTATGTAAAAATGCTTGAAGAAGTTGGTTTTGAAAACTCAAGAGCAAAATTAATTTTCCCTGGCATGGCTACTATCTGGCAGGCTGAAAAGCCTCTAGATTGAAACTAGAATATTACAAACATATTCCTACAGGTGATAAATCTCCAAACCATGAACTTAGTGAATCTATTGAACATTGAATTTATTATCCAATCAGGCAATCTTAGTACAAAACTACCGAGAAAGAAGGCTCTTTTTGAATTTCTCATGACCTTACCCATCTGTTTATTCCAACGCTTTTCATATTCAGACAGAGGAGTCCCATTTTTCAAATTCTCAGAAATTACTTGTCCTGCAATCCGTCCACCAATCATGGCAATAGTAATTCCTGCCCCATTGGAAGGTAGGACCATTCCAGCCGAATCCCCCACTAACACATAATTACCTTTGACGAAGGTTTTGATTGAACCTGACATTGGAAGTGAACCCGCTCCTGAAAATGTAATATCTCCTTCATAGCGACTGATGAAATCATTTGATAGATCATTTAGATTTTTATTCTTAGAAAACTTATTCTGAATACCTACGCCGATATTAGCGCCTCTATTTTTCGGAAACATCCAAGCATAGCCACCAGGAGCCATTGAACCAAAATGCAATTCAACGGCATCTCCAAAGTCTCCGTCCATTAGAACAAATTTAACAGGGATTTTAAGACTAGATTCATCCCAGAAAGTCCTTCTTAATGGATCGTTGTGACCCCCCGCACCTACAATTACCTTAGCATTTAGTTCCCTACCACTCCTTAGTTTAACAGTATTCCCATCGATAGAATCTACACGAGAATTAACAAGATATTCAGCACCTCTTGATTTCGCTAAATCAACTAAAGCTTCATCATGAGCTACTCGATTTAACATATATCCTTCAAACTGAAACCGGAGAGGTTTTCCAGAAGGAGGAACTAGGTGCATTTCAGATGTTTTTCGAGAAATTGCATGTTCAGGCGTCCTCAGTAAATCGTCAATATTGGGTACTTTGGGGCATAGACGCCGCATTTCTTCATTAGTCGGAACTAATTCACCACATTGTAGAGGAGTGCCGATCGGGTCACGACCGTCTACAACAAGAACATCGGCTCCACCTTCAGCCAAGTACCTAGCAGTGGTTGAGCCGGCAGGACCTCCCCCAATCACGATTACGTCCCAACTTGTTTTCTCACTCATTTATTCACCTTTGAGTGTCTCATAATAACTATTTTTTCCTAGAACGAGACCTTTTTGCTACTTCTGCCATTAGTTTACTTGCATCACTATCTGGCAATGACTCTAAGTATCTAAGTGCCCTATTTACATGATTCTCAATTAATTGCTCGGAGTATTCAAAAGAACCGGCTAAAGAAAGTAAAGATACTAACTCATTCCATCTATCATCAGAAAAGTTTTGTAGAATATCTGCTAATTGCTCTCTTTCAACACCGTGTAACATTGTTAAAGCATGAATCAATGGAAGAGTCATTTTACCTTCATGAACATCACTACCACGAGGTTTTCCCATTTTTTCATCACCAGTCAAATCAAGTAAATCATCTACTAGTTGAAATGCTCTACCGACTTCCCATCCAAATTCTTCTAGAGAATTAATCACTTCATCGGAGGCACCCGCGATAATGGCAGCACAGGAACAGGCAGTAGCAAATGGACCCGCGGTTTTTCCATCAATTATCGAATAATAATCTTCGGGAGTTGTTGCTAAATTCCCAATATGCTCATGTTGAAGTAATTCACCTGAAGCAATATTTGCACATGTTTCTGCCATTCTTTCAACAATTCTAGCATCATATTTCCCACCTAATCCAAATCCTAGAACAAATAGATAATCTCCTCCAATTATACCATGAGCTAATCCGTGTGAAGCGTGTAAAGTGGGTTTTCCTCTACGAGTTTTTGAGGAGTCATATATGTCATCATGAACCAGAGTAGCAGTATGAATAATCTCTGCAGACAATGCCAGATCCATAACTTCTGAAATTTCTTTACCACCTGCTGCTTCGAAAGCCAATAGGGCAAGTACTGGACGGTATCTTTTACCTCCAGCTAGTAGGACTTCACGCGCTAAATTCATAGCAGGTGCTTGGGAACTAGCCATTTTTTCCTGTACAAAATCTTCCAAAGCTTCATCGACTATATCTCTCATTTTTGTCAACTGACGATGAGTGGACTTGAGAGAGACCATGTGCTTCAATACAGGATGAGAGGGGTCGCCTATATCAATAAGTGTCTAGCCGGATAGTTTGAGCACATGGCGTGCTCCCTCCCTAGAGGTGGACGCGATTATGGAAAGAATACAATTCGGAACTCTGTCTATCCCATCATGTCCTGTAGACAAATATATGGAAAAATTTCTCGATTCAGAAGAAGCTCCTGACCAAGGAATAGATGTAATAAAAAATCATTCTCTGACTGAAACACTGCAAAAATTAGAGAATGGAGAACTTGACTTATTAGCTATGCCAGCAGAATTATTGCATGGACAACATTTACAGATGTACGGTGCAAATTGTGAGGTCCTGGGCGCAAGAACTCCTCGTACACCAAATATGATTCTAGTTTCAGAAAATAAATTGCAATACCAACCTAAGTCAGGGATTATATTATCGGATTCAAAATTAGTAAGAAGGCAATTGAGAAGAGCTCGGAAAGGATTGAGAGTTCTATCTACAAAAGCGTTTATTGAGATTAATAATAGAAAAGAGATTTTTGGTGATGAATTAGAAAAATATTCATGGATGGAAGAATTACGTTTGAATAAGGAAATTGATGGATATATTATTCCAAGAGTAATTTATTCTGAAGTAAATATCAGTGGTAGAAGGCATTCGTTATTACCAGATCCTCACAATTTTGGAGATAGTCATTACTTACCTCAACCATACTCAGATTTAGTAGTAATTGTTGGGAGAAAGAATTTCCCAAAAAGTATTGCAGGATTATTTACAGAGATAGAAGGAGATACAATATGGAAGGTGCAAGATTATTTCCTCAGCAGTATGGACAAAAAGGATTTACAATCCATAGGTGTACTAGTAAGGCATAGGAAGTTGAGTACTTTGATGATTCAGGCGGAAAAACATAGAGATTTGACTATGGAACAATCATTTCATGATTTAGAAGGCGAAGTTATAACAAATGAAGTATTAGTAGAATTAAGAATTGAAAAAATCTCAACTGATGGGAAGAGAACTATTTCTCTACACAGAGTAGTGCCCTATTCAAAATATGAAATTGCAATGGTTGCTACAGAAAAAGATTGGAGAAAAGTTCTTGAAAGAGCAGAAATGAATGAAATTAAATTCATTAATGACTAACCCGCTGTAAGAAATTAGTAATCAAATGAGCGATTAAAATCCAATCTATACGCAATTAATATGATACATCAGAACTCTCGAACGTGCGAGGGAAGATAGTTGCAAGTCGATTCAGAACTATTGAATGAACTTTATCTGTCTCCTTTAATGACACTCAGAGAAAGAGCAGAAACTGCTGAATTAGCCAAATCAGGTTCTGTAGAAGTGCTCAGAGCCAGATTAATTCAACACCAAGTTCTAGGTGACTTCGATTTATCTTGGGAAGGTATCCAGTCAATGCCGCATAGAGAAATAGGAGAGGTACTGAAAATTTTTGGAATAAAATCATCTGGCTCTCACAAAGAAAGGAGACAGAGATTATGGTTGCATCTTAATTTTGATTCTAGAAGAATGACTATCGAAAGACTTGCAGAAATCGACAGAGAAAAGTTACATGAATTATGTCAGTTTTTGGAATTGCCGTTAACAGGGAATAGAACAGTGCTAATGGGACGGGTTGCAGGAGTATTAACTAGTCAATCTAAAGGTTGGGGACGGATAAAAAGGAGTCTTAGAAGAAATGGAATCATTGTATCTTCAAAAAATGAAGAACTTGTAATTGATAGGAATGAAGGGGATTTGATTGAATCAGAAAATGAAAACAAAAAAATCATTCTAGAGATAAAAGATGAAGTTTCAAATGCTGCATTGGAAGATGCTCATGATTCATTGATGATAGGATTTGAAGATGCGGATTTTGGAGTGCAAGGAGATATTCTCACAATCCAGGCAAGGGTAGAAGATTTAGATCGAATGATTGGCACAATAATCAAAAATCGTGATGGAGCATGGGGAGAAAAAGAAATTGATTTATTGATCAGATTGGCCATCAGAAGAGGATGGCCATTGAAAGATGATAGAGTAAAGCAGAGACTTTCAGAAGTTGCCACCAATATTGCAGAAATCAAAGGTGCTGATTTAGGGAGAATTACCGATCTAGAAACCAATGAAATGGAACACATTAATAGGATTAAACATAAACTCTCCTTAGTTGAGAAAATACTATCTGAAGAGGGAAAATATTAGTCTAATATTTGGAAAAATCCAAATCTTGGTTCAATAATCTCACATTTGATATCTCTCAAATCTTCTATTGCATCTTCAGATGACTCTCTAGAAAAACCTGCTTCTACACATGCGAGAACTATAGAATCATATGGCATACCATCAGGGTTTGAAGAACTTCTGATAACATTGAGGATTACATCATCTACATCACCTGTGGGTTTTGAATCACTTTTTACAACATAATTTCTCATCTGAGGACTATTTTCTAGAACTTCTGAAACTGTAGATTCTTCTGGAGAAGTAATCATCTGTTCAATTTCTGAATTAGAACTAAGGGCCATGGAAAGGCTTTGAAGAACCCCTACTTTGTAGTTTTCAGGATCAAAACTACTGTAGTGATTTTTGGCTAATATCATACCTTCGATTAAATCTACAGGAACACCTGCAGATTTTAATGATTCAAAATTATTTTCTGACTCTAAAGATAAATTATATCCATCAAGTCTCCTAAGAGTTGCAGCCGAAGCTTCTACCAACCAATTAACATAGACATTTCTTTCCACTGTTGTGAATTCTTCGGCACGGAATGAAGTGAATATCCCCCCATCATCACTTTCGAACCATCTTGCACGACCAACCATCATCATCAAAAATCTATCACCGGATTCAAATCTAGCTAGTAGTTCTTCAGCATCAGCATGAAGTTCGGGCTGGAATGGGGCAATTTGGAATCTGTGCACACCTCCTGTGGCATCTCTCAAATGTCCTGAATATGTAGGACCATTATCTCCTTCTCTTCTTTCGAATCTATCAATAACTCCACCGAAAAGTGCTCTATTTACTTTAGCACCTAATTTTGTGATTATAAAACTGGGAGCATATTCACCAACTCCTTCCAAAGGCAGATTCGAATCAGAGTACTCTTGTGCGAAAATTCTTATGGCACTTTGTCTACCAAATCTAACTTGATTCATCATAGCAGCACCCCCCATTCCTCAATAACTAAATTGGCTGCATCTTCATTTGTAGATGTATCTAAATCAATATTTTCTGCAAGAATCATAGCACCCTGATTATCTACTAAAGAGCGCCCGTTTATAGCCACTTTTCGCGCCAGTATTTTATTTCTGATGTGGGCGATAAAATCTTCCTTCCCTTTCTGAGAAATTTGTTCTTTAATCTCTTCCTGCGTCATACTAAGAAACTTCTCAGACGGTATTTTACCCAAGATAAGAGAAGCATTATTGATGCCATCATCGATTACAAATTTCAATCTTAAATCTTCCACACCGTGTTGTGGCCCATGATCTTGGCAAGAACCATCTCTAAGAATCCTCTTACACTCAGGGCATCTTTCTATAATTCCTGAATCATTTTTTACTGCAACAATTGTCCCAGTTGTTTTAATACCTCTTCGAGAGCCACCATTTACTAAGTCAGATAAAGTAATTTGAACCCAATGATTTTCAGGATTGATTGCATCCCAAGGCGCTTCAGAAAGATTCTGAATTTGTTCAGAATTATCTACTACTAAATCGGGAGAACCCTGCCAAAATTGAACTCGGGCACCATTTAGATGTAGAAAATCGCCAGATTTAGGTTCTATTTCACACCAAGCAGTCAATCTACAACGGCCTGAAGGATCCATTACATCCCCACTTCTGACTATCTTTTCTTCACCATCAGAATTTGTAAATGTTCTGGATTGCCAAGATTCAACTTGAACCGTTACAATTACATCTTTCATTCCATTTCTTAGATCAGAAATTTGTGAAGTTGTTGCTTTAGATAAATCTTCAATACTGGCAAAGTTGCTATCATGAAACTTTTCGATTTTTGTCCTATCATTCACATTTACTTCGGGAGTTTCTCTAAATTTTCTTATCATTGCCCCCTCAATTTTTACTAAATCTCCAACTTCGTGTTCTAATGGAACCCAGGATAAGAAACTTATTTTTCCGGAAGAGTCAGCCAAAGTACCTCGGAAGATATCTATTGTTCCACTACCATCTCTTTTAGTAATGACATCTGGCTTAATTGAAATTATTCTCACTAGTAAATTGACATAACCTTCATTCTCAGATGCTTTTTCTATTAAAATTGGTTCATCACTAAGTGTTGGAACTGCCGGACCACCCTCTCGAAGTATTGTTACTCTACTACCTCTGTTAATATTGATTGAACGTTTCTCATTCCACTCGTTTACAGATACACCTTCGAGCCTAACAATAGAATTTGGCCTTAGATTTTCCGAATGTGCACCCCAATCTTTGAAATCCCATCTTTCTCTTTTGTCTGTTGATTCCCAAGGATTGTCTTCAATCCATCCAAATGCAATCTGCTTTTCTTCACCCCTTACCATCTGTATCCTTGGAACATAAGTTACTACAGCGACCTCTAATGTAACATTCTTATCATCCGAACCTAACTCTTTGAATCTGTCCACTTTCTTTTCAACTCGAGCGGCCGTTCCGGGAAAAGATTCCATATCCTTACCACTGACCTTCTGAAACTTAAGTATTACAGATCTTACTGCATCATTAGGAGGAATTAGAAAATCATTTTCATATTTTTCAAATTCCTTAGCTACTTCGTCTTCATCTACATCTTTACATTCTTCTTTCACTAAAGCTATCTGTACAGCATATCTTTCCTTATTAGTCATTTTACTACCTCACTCAAGATTAAAGTGGTGAGACTATTTTAAGTACCGATACAAAACCCATCAATGAAAATTCTTGATGGAAAAAAGAAGTTACGCATCGGCGTGTATTTTTGGGTAGACTCAACACTTGCAAACCTCCGGGAAGGCTTTGCTAGCAGGGAGGTCTTTGAACATGTTCATTGATTTGTCAAAGATTCGCACCGATGGCGTTTTGATTAAATGCCCTTTATGGAAGTACAATGGGGACCGGAGAACTATGCCGATTTGGGATTTTAACCGCATCAGATAGAGCAAGTTCAGGCGAATATGAAGACCTCAGCGGCCCTGCAATAGAAGAATTTCTAAAGAATACGCTGTCATCTCCATGGGAAGTAGTTAGGAAATTAGTTTCTGATGAAGAATCAATTATAGAAGAAGCTTTAATCAATTTAGTTGAAATAAAAAATTGCTCAGTTATTTTGACAACTGGAGGAACTGGTCCCGCAATTAGAGATGTTACTCCCGAAGCAACCATATCTGTTTGTGAAAAAATATTACCAGGATTCGGAGAACAAATGCGTTCAATATCTTTGAAGTATGTCCCTACAGCAATTCTCTCTAGACAAACTGCAGGAATTAGAGGGAAGACTCTAATCATAAATCTACCAGGTTCTCCACGTTCAATTAGGGAAATATTAGATGAAATGTTTGCGGCAGTACCATACTGCGTAGACCTGATTGGCGGACCCTACATAACGACTCACTCAGAGGTTGTAGATTCATTCAGACCCGCCCATGCCCGAAGAGAATGATTCATCAAAGGGTGTTCAGCCCGGCACCCATGAGTAAGATGAAGAGTGGCGACATTGAAATCATTAGAGATAAAGATAAATTGAGAGAAATTGAAGTCACTTTAGACTTCACCCCTAATGCTTTGGCATCTGTATTATATCGCCAAGGAGAAACTGTAATTCTAGCTTGTGTCACTAAAGCGGATGGATTACCTAGATGGTTCCCTAGAGATTCACAAAGAGGGTGGGTCCATGCTGAATACTCACTTTTGCCAGGTTCTACAGATAGCCGTTTTAGAAGAGAAAGAAATGGAGCTAAAGGAAGAACACAAGAAATTGAAAGATTAGTTGCACGTTCTTTGAGAGGAGCTATTAATCTAGAGCAATTAGGCCCTATTGCTCTAACTGTTGATTGCGATGTACTAAATGCAGATGGGGGCACCAGATGTGCTTCAATTACTGCAGCCTGTATTGCCCTGAGATTAGCTGTTCGTAGATTGATAAATGAAGGCGAATGTCTGCCAATTGGGTTAAGACCTAGTAGAGAAGATTTGAAGAACGGATGGGAAAAACCAAATTTGTCTGAAGAAGAAAAAAGCAATCATGAAAATAATGTAATTATGAATGATGTTGCCGCTGTAAGTGTTGGACTAATTGGCGAAGATATTTACTTAGACTTGGATTATATCTTGGACAGTAATGCTGATGTTGATATGAACGTAGTAATGACAAGTAATGGAGAATTTGTAGAAGTACAAGGGACTGGGGAAGAATCAACATACAGTAGAGAGCAACTTAATTCATTGCTAGACATGGCTGAAAAAGGTAATTCATTACTACATGAAATGCAAGTCAAAGTACTATCAGATGCTAATTGAGTTCTCAGAACAATTGAAGAGGATAGTGCAGTGGCGTGCATGCTAATGGGACTGTAGCTCAGCTGGGAGAGCGCCGCACTGAAGATGCGGAGGCCGCCGGTTCAAGTCCGGCCAGTCCCACCAGCAAATAATTGAAATGACGTATAGTTTGAATACAGTAATTCATTAACTATTGTTCAATCGAACATCATGGATATTTTTGAAGGGCGCATTACTTCATGTGGTTTTGATTCAGGAGATAGAATAGTTATTGGAATGTGGGAAAAATCTCCATTTGGAAGTTTTGCAGATATTATGTGGGCAAAACCTGATGGTACAAAAATTCTTATTGCACCAAATAGTGAAATTGGAGATTATATTTATTCTCTATATGACTTTGATGAAGTAAGAATTGAAGAAATAAAAATTAATAGAGAATCAAAAGAAGTTTCCTTCATTACTAAAGACATCAATTGCCAATTCAATTGGGGGAAAGAGATATCATTCTTAGTTAAAAGAAGGCCTCTTTGGTTTGTAGCGACAGTTGAGTATTTTTTTGGATGGCTAATATTTAGAACTAAAACCCATGGTAAAACAAAAAATGATAGAAAAGAATGGTATGTAGTTGATAAAATTTCTAGATTGAAAAATGCTAAAGCGGAAATTGCTGGCAAAAACTTAGGGCCCTACAGTAAATTTTCACCGAAAGCAAACTTTGGATTTAGTGATCCACCCAAAATGCCGGCATCAGTACTAGTTAGAAGTCATATTGAGTGATTTAGAACAAATCATCATCGTCATCGCTGTCTTCAAATGACATCATTGTACTGGAATCAGTTTTTTTCTTAGGTGCGGCCTTTTTGTTAGTAGGTTTTTCTAGTTCTTCTGATTTTTCGGACTCTAATTTTTCTCTAGCCTCTGCCGCTTGCCTCTCTAGTTCGGCAATTTCATCAGATGACATTCCTTGTTCTCTAGCTAATTTCAAACGACGTTCGTCACGAGCACGGATCTCCAATAATCTTTGTCGAGCTTTATCATAATGCTGTAGCATATACATTGCATCGTGTTCCAATAATGGTGAATCAGAAATAATTGTAATATCTAACCAATCTCCCTCTTCTGCTAAGTATTCTGCGAATGGCTCAAATTTCAAATCGGATTTCTTAATCTGAGTATAATGTAAAGCATTACCCATCCTATGTTCAACACCTGCAAAATGACAGTAAAACTTCTTCCCACCATAACTTTCCCTAACAAGATCAAATAATTCTGCATAGTCCTCACTAGTTTTCATCTTACCATGACCTCTAGCATGAATATGAGCCATATTAATCACGGGAACAGTTCCTTCAACATGGTTACAAACTTCTAGTACTTCCTCAATTGTACCCCATAATTCTTGACGTCCTGAGGTTTCAATTCCTACTAATGAAGGTTCAGATTCGTGAATCCAAGGGAAAGCAGCGTAATCTAGTTCTTCTTGAGCATCTCCCCAAATTGAACGAACCCTATCAACAACGCCCGAAAATACATTTGCCACTTGTTCATTAGCAGCACTTCCGGGCTCATATTCTCCATAAGGGCCAACATGATATGTCAAATGGCGCGCATTGAGAATTTTTCCGGCTTGCATGCTAGACTCCATTTTCAGCAAACTACGATTACGCTCTCTACGATTCCCTAATAATTCTGCATAATAAGGGCCATGCATATTCATTTCAATATCAGAATCCCAAGAGAGTATTCCTGCTTGCCAATATTGATCGAAATGTTTTGGCTGAACTGTGCGGACAGTTTGTATCTCCATAGCATCTAAACCAAGTACAGTAATATCATCCATACCTTCCACTATAGTGCGGCCTTTGCATGACAAAGGGACACCTGCTGGACCTAATCTTAGTGGCATATTTGTATCCCCCGAGGGTTGGCCGAACGGGTGACCCTTCAAAAGGCATTGTTGCTATAAGTCCCAGTTCAAATTACAATTTAAGAAAAGTTTGTTAATGAAATATAATAAAAATTAACCTAAACAGGCATTTTCAACTCCTAAATCACCTGTTCCTGAAAATGGAAGATTACAAATATATCTAGCCAACCATTCTAAAGGTTGAAGTGAATTTTTTGTGATCACAGAAACCGAACCCATGGAGTGCTCAACAATCGCTTTCTTCTCATCGCTAAGATAAGTACATACATGAGGAACAAGACCTCTATTACGAATCTCTTTGAGAAGATTTTCAACCGGAATTTGTTCTAATTCAGATATTGCATCTAGTGCTCTAGGTGTGAAAAATAATACATGAATCTGTCTAATTCTACTTATCACAAACCCCCACGATTTAGAAATTTCTTCTGAATTTTTAGGGACATCGACAATCATTACCATCTTAGCACCTTCTAGTTCTCCAAAAGTCATTCCAGCACCAACTGCTGACTTTGGAGATTCTCCCGATAGTATTGTTTCGGCAGAATTTATTAACCAATGTATACCATTTGTTGAGTCTCTCCAATCAATCTTTCCGTGATTGAATTTAGAAAATGATTCATTATCACCACAGGTGATAAATCTTGTTTGTGCCCCATAAGAATTGGAATATGAAGAAATAGTGAAAGCATTATCATTCCTTTTTGGGTCACCAAAAGCAACCATCCTGATTTCTGAAACAGACATATTATTCAATCCATTTTCCATCTTAACAAAGCTATTGCGCCCCCGAGACCCAACAATTGCTGAGCAGAATCATGTTCTTCAGAAACTTGAATAATTCTTCCTTTAGATAATTCTGTAGTATGTAAGATCGTCTCCCAATTATTTCTAATCTCAGAATCCGAACTTCGTATCAGATTTGCATCGATGGCTAACACATCGATGGCGCCAGATTCTGCTGCCTCAGAAATAAATTTAATCCCATAAGCGACCGCTCCGTTAGTGGAGATTCTTTTCAATCCCTCTTCAATTGCTTTAATTTGAGATACTAGAGCATGTTCACCCAGTACTGCATCTGCTAAACCATCAGCTAGTACCTCATTAGCAGCAGACCTACCACCTATAGAAGTGGCAGCATTTAGTATCTGATTCTTCGAACCATTTAGTCTAAGCATTGATTCAAATTGCTCTCTCGCTAGACCAGGCCCACAAATTACCATAGGCATTTCATCGGAAAATACCAAAATTGTTTCTTTTGCTACTCTTTCGAAAAAAGCTCTCCTTACTCCTGATGAATCATTTATTCTTTTACCGCCACCACGCATGGTAAATTGTGATAAGTCTCTAATACCATGAGAGGTTACTTCAAACAATATCACTTCATCATTCTCTACCACAATAAGTGCTGATTTCGCCTTTTTACCTGATGAAATGGTTTCTTTAAGCAAAGATAAGTCTGATTTGACAAAACCTCCTGGGAATTCCAATTCGACTTCATCACCAGGAGAAATAATGTGAGTATGATGACTCCCTATGTCAAAATTGGCATCCCTAATTATTCCATGCGCTCTGAGATTGTCAGTGAATGATTGGAACTCTGTTTTTTCTACATCCAAAACTATCCACATAGGTTTCCTTTCAGCACTCTTCGCTCTTCCGTCTTCCTGGGTACCCGTACTAGAATCCCTTCTATGAGATAACATCCCAAGAATCGAATCAGGCCTACATAGTTGAGATAGCGCCCAAAGATCATCTTCAGATTCAATCCTTAAACGGAATCCTTCGTCGAGTTTCTTAATCTGTCGCACAACCTCAACCTCAACCAAATACTCCTATTAGGTTACCATCTTCATCCATGTCCATATCCATTGCTGCTGGTCTTTTCGGCAATCCAGGCATAGTCATCATGGAACCACATATTGCAACCAAAAATCCTGCACCAGCATTAATTCTTATCTCCCTGATAGGTAAAGTGAATCCGGTTGGAGCACCTAGTTCAGATGCTTCATGACTGAATGAATACTGAGTTTTTGCCATACAAACAGGGAGTTTTTCTAAGTCCCATTTCTTTAATGTTTCAAAAGAGCGTAGCGCCTCGGGACTAAAATCAACATTATGAGCCCCATATACATTTGTTGCAATTTTCAAAATAGTTTCTTTAGCAGACATTCCTGATTCAACAATTGGAGAATATTGTCTTCCTGATTCATCATGTTTTTTACAGGCGTCAACTACTGCATCTGCTAATTCACCCGCACCTAAACCTCCTTCTGCGTGTCCTCTAAAAATTACAACATCTTTCGCACCAGCTAATTTAGCCTCATCACTAATTGCTTGTATCTCAGCATCTGTGTCTGTAGAAAATTTATTTATTGAAACAATTACTGGTAATCCGGTCATTGAGATGTTTCTGACATGTCTCCTTAAGTTACTAGCTGCTCCTTTTCTTGTTGCATCAACATTTTCAGACTCTAATTCTTCTTTTGGAGGTCTTTTACCTCCACCAGTTGAAAAACCTCCACCATGTAATTTCATACTTCTAACTGTAACATTTATCACAACACAATCAGGAGTTTTACCCGAGGCTAAAGACTTGATATGTAGGGCTTTTTCAGCACCCATATCTGCTCCAAAACCTGCTTCAGTCACCACATAATCAGTACATGAAAGTGCAAGAGAATCAGCGATTATTGAAGAATTACCGTGTGCAATATTTGCAAAAGGTCCACAATGAACAAATGCCGGATCTCCTTCCAGTGTTTGAACGAGATTTGGAAGTAATGCATCTCTTAGAAGTAGAGCCATAGAACCTGCAGCACCTATATCTTCAGCAGTTACTGGTTTTCCACTGTTAGATTCTGCAATAATTATCCTACCTAATCTAGCACGCAAATCTTTGTAGTCTCTAGAAAGTGATAAAATGGCCATAACTTCACTAGCGGCAGTAATATCAAATCTATCACTTCTAACTAAACCATTAGATTTACCGCCAAGACCGATAGTAACTTCTCTCAAAGAACGGTCATTCATGTCAATTACTCGAGGCCAGAATATACGATTTGTATCAATATCTAATTCATTATCTCTATGTAGATGATTATCAAGTATAGCAGAACATAAATTATGAGCAGATGTCACTGCATGTAAATCTCCTGTGAAATGTAAATTTATTTGCTCCATAGGAATAACCTGAGAGAAACCACCTCCTGCAGCCCCTCCTTTTATTCCAAAAACAGGACCCATGGATGGTTCCCTAATTACACAACATGCGTTATGCCCCTTTCGATTAAGCCCCTGATTAAGACCAATTGTTGTAACTGTCTTACCTTCTCCAAAAGGAGTAGGATTTACCGAAGTAACAAGAATCAAGAAACCTTGCTTACTAGAAGACTTTGATTTCATCGTATTCCACTGGATTTTTGCCACTGTTGGCCCCTGCATAATCAAGTCACTAGTAGAAAGCCCAAGCTTCGAAGCAATCTCTTCAATAGGTCTAGGTTCTGCCCTACGGGCGATATCCAAATCACTGTCCATCAACCTTTCCGAGCGAACTACTCACTTGAAACCTTCATTGCTAACAATTCGTAGGAGGCCATGTGAAGACACCCGACTATTGGGGGATTGCTGGATTTCCCATTACCCATTCATTAACTCCAAGGCTATTTGAAATCGTGGGTAGATATTTAGGAATTACAGATGTAACTAGCGTTTTCATAGAAGCTGAAAACATAGAAGAGTTCACAACAAAAATAGAACAAATTGAGGGAGATATATGGTTAAGTTGTACAACCCCTTTGAAACATTCAATACACAATAATTTCACTCTAGATAACGAAAATGAAGTTGGTTCTGTAAATCAATTAACACGTTTAAATGGGGAATGGAATACTGCAAATACAGATGGTATTGGATTTATTTCGGCTTGTGAGAGTGTTGGAATTTCACCTAATAAATCAATATTAAAATTACGTGGAGGAGGTTCGGCTGCAAGGGCAATTGCAGCTTCTTGGGCTGCAGAAGGAGGTAAGATAATTCCAGTTTCAGGTAAAAGAAAACTTACCAAAGGACCATGGGAAAATGCAATTGTTGACTCAGGAGAAGCTATAATTTCTGTCGATTTAGATTATGAAAAAGATAGAGATTTTTCAATTGATATGGAATCAAAAAATAAAGTTCATATTTCGTATAATGAAGAATATGAAGTTGATGACTTTGCTATAATAATGCTTGCAGCGCAGCATTTAGAAGCATGGAGAAATTTCTACCTACCCAATAGAAAAAATGACCTTCCTAGTTTGGAAAAAGTTTTGCAAGAACTGGCTAAATGAAATATTTCATAATGGGATATTACCATGCTTCTTTGGAGGCATCCATTCTCTCTTAGATTTTAGAGGCCTCAATGCTTGAATTAATTTCTTCCTAGTCTCTGAAGGCTCGATTACGTCATCTAGCCAACCATTTTTAGCAGCAACATATGGGTCTCCAAACTTATCTTGGTATTCAGAAACTAACTCTGAATGAGTCTGACTTTTATCAGAAGATAGTTCAAGTTCACGTCGGTGAATTATATTCACAGCACCATCTGCACCCATAACTGCCAACTCTCCAGAGGGCCATGAAATATTATAATCAGAACCTAAATGTTTGCAAGACATAGCAAGATAAGCACCACCATATGCTTTACGAGTTACCACAGTTAATTTTGGGATTGTTGCTTCGGCATACGCGTATAGCATCTTAGCCCCATGCCTAATTATCCCTCCCCATTCTTGCACTGTACCTGGGAGAAATCCAGGGACGTCAACAAAGGTGACGACTGGGATATTAAAAATATCACAAGTTCGGATAAATCGAGCAGCCTTTACAGACGAATCAATATCTAAACATCCAGCCAACACTTTCGGTTGATTAGCAACTATGCCAATAGATTGGCCATCTAAGCGGGCAAATCCAATTAGAATATTTTCTGCATATGAAGGAAATAATTCCATGAACCTTCCCTCATCTACTACTTCACTAATCACTTCAGACATATCGTATGGCTTGTTTGAATCAGATGGAACAATATCTTCAAGTTTTTTACAAGATCGATTCCATTCATCACCTGATTTAACATTAAGTGGTTCTGCAAGTGTATGATCAGGCAAATACCCAAGTATCTCTGCTGCGATATTAATCGCATCTTGTTCATCATCTGCTACTAAACAAGCAATACCGCTACGACTAGAATGAGATTCGGCACCTCCTAATGTCTCTTCATCTATTTCCCCGCTAACTACTTCTGGGATGAAATATGGGCTTCGCATAAACATTTGACCATGTTCAGAACCTAAAATAACAAAATCAGAAAGGCCGGCTGCTAATGCACTCACACCAGATACTGTACCTAGAATAAGAGAAATAATTGGAATCCGGCCAGAGCAGGCTGCAAAGATATCCAATAGTTCACCGGTAGCGCCTAGAGAAGATACTCCTTCATGTGCACGCTGACCGTCTCCATCCCAAATACCAATTACTGGTAACATTGATTTTTCAGCAAACTCAACTATTTTGGAAATTTTCTTAGCATGCATCTCACCCATTGTACCCTCAAAAATTGAATAATCCTGAGCGAAACAAACTATTCTTCTCCCATCAAGCATTCCATGGCCTGCAACTACTCCATCACCTAATGGTTTGTGTAAATGTAAATTATGGTCACCTGAACGATGCTGTATAAATGCATCAATTTCAACAAATGAATCTGAATCAAGTAATGCATTCACTCTCTCTCTAGCTGTCATACGACCCGATTTTCTTAGATTTTGAACCGAAATTCTATCTCCTGGATTATTTGCGATTTGACGCAAAGTGTCGAGATTATCACTCGGCGAGGCCTTGGCCATAACGTACCGAACTAACAGGGGGTTATTGACAGAGTCGGATGAATACTATCACGAATGAGAATCAAATGGATTTTCTCCGCATAAATCGTCAGCCCATGATGATTCGACAAATTCTCTACTTTTTTCTACAGAAAGAAGATGATGGAGTTTCACTAAACCTGAACTTGGAGGACATAAAGAGCCATGACCAATCATTCCAATACTCTGTTGATCTCTACCTTTGGAGTAAACATTGAGATGTACAGGCCCATGGATTGTCTGTGTTGTAATGACGGCAATACCTCCAGATTTGCAGTAATCTTCAATTGTTAATTTCAACTTGATATTTTCTGGACTATCATTTTCGGGGTCATGAATCGGTAAGTGCCCAAGTCCTGTACCATGAAAATATAGAGCGTCATAATTTGAGTCAATGGCGGCTTGAACTAAATCTGAATGTAAATGCGGTCCTGATGAAAATTCTGCAATTCGAATATTTTCGTCGAAAAGTATAGGCGATTCAGATTCAATTCTAGCTTCATGAATTTGAGTTTCATTAAACTCTATTCTTGCACCCTTTTTATCAACAAAAATATTAGCAATAGGATTTTGATTAATCGACTTGAATGCACCTCTTCTAGAAGAGTGATATTTTCTAGATGCGCATCCGGGGAGTACTGCACAATGTCCATCAGATGAATCTGCATGAAGAACGATAACTGCTGAATCACCATCTCCAGTAGGAGATGGCCCATGAGCAGCCCAATGTACAGCTGCAATTAGGTTCTCTGCAGCATCAGAAGAACCGCGGTCAGGTGATCTCTGAGAACCGGTAATTGCAATTCTCCCAGGTGGTCTTCCGCCTTGCCCAGCCCATCCATAAGAAATTGCTGCAGCGGTGAAGTGTAGGGTATCAGTGCCATGAGTTATTACAACACCCACTGCTCCCTCAGAAAATGCCTCTTGAGTTGCTTCCAACATACGATTCCAATGTCTTGGACGGATATCGTCTGACCACATATTACCTAATTTGACAGCATGAATACGTGCAATAGAACGTAATTCAGGTACAGCTTCTAATAATTCATCTGGTTCAAAACGAGCAGAAACTGCTCCAGTTTTGTAATCCACTTTCGATGCAATAGTCCCTCCAGTATGTATTAGATGAACAAGAGGTAAAGATTCATCTTGAGGTATTGGCTGAACAATTTCCTCTTCCTCCATAGGTACTGATTCAAGAATTTCTATTTGCTGAATTACTACTTCAGGGTACGAAATATTGTAACCATTAACTAACTTCATTGTAACTAATTTAGGACCTGCGGGAGGTAATGAAAGTCCTTCATGGGAGGTCTCACCTGCCCAGGTCTTAACCACTAAACGAACCGGAGTCCCTGCCTCTGGCCATTCCACCATGAGACCGCTGAAATGCTGGCACCACATCAAACACACGCCTCGAAGGACTCAAATGAAGACATCATTGGTGGTTGTCTGTAGGAAGCAACATGGAAGAGCAGACCGTATTAATAGCAGCCTTGATGGCAGGAATTGTTGCAACAACGGTCACCGTACTGATTGAAAAATATGGAGGAGTTGTAGGGGGAATCTTAGGCACCATTCCAACTACCATTATTCCTGCATCAATCGGAATGGCTTCGGAAGGTGGCAATGACGCATTAATTGTTAGTCTAGCTATAGTCCCCGCGGGAATGCTAATCAATGCAATTTTCCTTAGTATTTGGGCTCTTCTTCCAGATAAATTACCAAAAACATGGAGTCAAAATAGTAGCTTAATTTTCACCGGTATTATCTCACTAATTATTTGGGCATTGGTAGGATTATTTACGATTGAAATTATCGATAGAGCGATAGATATTAATTACTCACCAGAAGAAATATCTATTGTTGGACTTATATTAGTTGGATCACTTGGAATAGCAATGTGTTGGAATCTAAAACCTGCACCTAAGGGTAAAAACTCGGTAAGTAAAAAGATTCTTGCAGCCAGAGGCATTGTAGCCGCCATGGCTATTGGTATTGCAGTATTAATTTCGAGTTTAGGAATGCCACTATTGGCAGGATTAGCATCAGTATTCCCGGCAATATTCTTGACGAGTATGATCGCTCTATGGTTAGCCCAAGGGCCTTCAGTCCCACTCGGTGCTGCAGGTCCAATGATGATGGGTGGTGCGTCTGTTGCAATGTATTCGATTATAGCAATGTGGTCGTTAATTGAATATGGATTATTTATTGGTTCATTAATTGCATGGATTGGTTCAATTGTAATATGGTCTATACCTTCTTTTGTATTTGTTAACTGGAGAGCAAAAGTGACAATGACGAATGAAAACTACTGAATAGTTATTGATTTGAGTTATTCTGATGGAAGACTCCCCGTTGATTCATCCAGATATCAAAAAGGCTCATACTTTACCTTCGAAATATTATACTGAGAGTTTGGTTTTTGAGAGAATAATTTCTAAATTATCTAAATCATTTCATTTCGCTGGGCATGTAAGTCAATTTGAAAAAAATAATATTATCCCATTGCCTCAATTAGAAAACATTCTCAATGAATCATTGATTTTAGTCAAAAATGATGGAATTAGATGTTTATCCAATGTTTGTACTCATAGAGGAATGCTTATTGCTACAAGTCCATGTAGTTCTAAAACTCTCAAATGTGGATACCATGGGCGTACATTTGGACTAGATGGTTGTATGAAAAATATGCCGGAATTTGATGATGTTGAAGATTTCCCTAGTCAAAAAGATGACCTAAAAGAATTTCAGATTATGGAATGGAGAGGATTATATTTTGTAGGGGGGAATAAATTCTTTGATTCTGTTTCAAAAGAATTAGAAAGAAGAATAGGCTGGATAAATTTAGAACAATTTAGACATGATGAATCTAGGCATAGAGACTATGAAATCAAGGCAAATTGGGCACTATATGTTGATAATTATTTGGAAGGTTTCCATATTCCGTTCGTACACAGCGATTTACATGATGTTCTAGATTATGATTCCTATAAGACAGAATTATTTGAGGGTGGAGTGCTACAAATCGGAATAGCCAATGAGGGGGAAGAGTGCTTTGATTTACCTGAATCTTCACCAGACTATGGAGAGAATATTGCGGCTTACTATTATTGGATATTCCCAGGACTTATGTTAAATTTCTACCCCTGGGGATTATCTGTGAATATTGTTAATCCAATCTCTGTTAATAAAACGAAAATTATCTATCATGGATTCGTAGGAGATAAGTGTTTGCTAGGTAAGGGTGCTGGAGGAGATTTAGACAAAGTAGAACTGGAAGATCAAGATATCGTAGAAGCAACTCAAAGAGGTGTTTCATCTAGAGCTTATGATAGAGGTAGGTACTCGCCAACCAAAGAAAAAGGAGTACATCATTTTCATAAAATATTGACTGACTCATGAGAGAATAGTTTTACATATGAATCATTTCGACAATACGATGAGGTCTTCAATAAAAATAATTTTAGCGATATTGACTGTGTTCTCAATGGTACTATCTGGTTGTACAGAAGCATCAATTGATTCTGCTGAAAATGACGAAAATAGCGATGAAATTAATGATATGCCATTACCTGACTGTGAGCTTAATGATACTTGCTTTGAACCAGAAGAACAATTAGTTATGATTCCTAATTCTGATGGTTGCGATAATATTAATCCAATTCATTGTATGTTGCCTTTCCCCTCTGATGCATTCTTAGTGGATGATGAAACTAAAGTCACTGGAAAAAGAATTGATTATTCTCCTACAAGTTTGCCTGGTTCTGGTTCAAAGTCAATGATAGAAATACCACTAATCAATCAAATGGATGGTTTTAGTACTTCAACACAAATAATGACTGCCTTTTCGACATCTCCAAACTTAGATATGGCAGCTAATCAGAATAATATTATACCAAGTATGAGTATACAACATCAAACATTGTTAGTAAATCTAGAAAATGGGGATCTAATCGAACACTGGGTTGAATTAGATGCAAGAGCGGAAGATGGCGAAGAAGTAATTCTCCATATTAGAACTATTAAACATCTAGAATACAATACTGAATACGGAGTATTAGTACATGGCCTATCTGATAATTCTGGAGAAATGATTCAGCCATCGGAAGCACTTAATGCAATTATTAATGGAGACAGTACTGATTCAACCGATATTGAAAATCGTAGAATAGGAATTAATAATTTAATTGACTACTTCATACAAGAAAAAGATGTCAAGAAATCTGATATTCAGGCAATCTGGAGTTTTAGTACTAACTCTGCAGAGTCTGCTTTGGGACCTATAATCCAAATGAGAGATGACGCTTTAGAGAGAATCGGAGGTGGAATTGGTTGTACTATCGAATCAGTAGAGGAAAATTATGGAGAAGATAATCTCACACTAAGAAAAATTACTGGAACATTTACAACTCCTCAATACACTTTATCAGAATACACGCCCACTTTGATTAATAGAGATGAGAATCGAATGCCAGTGTTTGTTGAAAATAGAGAAGTTCCTTTCATAATGACAATTCCTCACTTACAAAATGACACTACTGATATGCCCATCACTATCTGGGGACATGGATTCTTAGGATTAGGAGATGGAGGGCCTAGAGGATGGGCTCATACATATCAAACAGCAATGCTGACAACAGATATTACTGGATTTAGTAGCGTTGATTACGACCCTATTTCATTTGCATTGTTAGATCCTAATTACTTCAGCCATCACTCTGCAAGTTTAGAGCAAGGGATGATTAATCATGTTGTTCTAGCTAGGACTTTTTCTGATACTTGTTCTAATTTAACTGAGTTTTATGAAGATGATTTGAAAATAATAAATACAGAGGAAATACACTGGGGAGGATATTCATTAGGAGGAATTGTAGGAATACCGGTGATGTCACTTTCTCCAGACATTGATCGTGGAGCATTATTTGCCGGAGGAGGACCTTACACTTTGATTGCAGAAAGATCTGGGGCAGTTCAAGGATTATACTATGCTTTTTCATTGGATATTTCCTATGGAAATCAGATGGATAGGGCCATGATTATGTCAGCAGTAATTCAACAGCTTTGGGATGTTGTAGATCCCGATGCATATTCTGCATATCTAAATGGAGGATACTCCGGACTGCACGAACACCAATTTGTATCATTGAATTCAATAGGGGATCAGGTAGTTCCTATCTTATCTGCTGATAGAATGATTAGAAGTTCTGGAGCATCAATAATGGATAGTTCTGTTTATCATCCAGTAGAAACATCAACATGGAATAAAAATGATACTTCATCATCTGTGGCTGTTTACTTTGATGGTAATTTCACTGCTCCTGAAGAAAATATCTTTGGTCCAGGGAATGGAGCACATGGATATCTTTGGTATCCATCAGAACCTGCTGAAATAGCATTCCAATTTATTTTAAATGGAGATATCTATGATGCTTGTAACGGAAACTGCACTAATTGATAGTAAATTTAGAGACTTATGCTGAGCCTTTTCGTGTTTAATGATGGTGCCGGGAGCGGGACTTGAACCCGCGACCTTCGGATGTCTCAGACACTCAAAGCAGGCTGTTGCGCTCATGACTAGTTTCGACAAAAATCATATTTCCACCAAAAATTACCCTATGAGTCCGACGCGCTACCAACTACGCCACCCCGGCAGTAAGTCGGTCGAGTGCTAATCACCATTTGAGTATAACCGTCCAACAAATGAGTATTTTTGGGAACTTGTTACATCAGTACCCTTGATGAGTAGTTCGTTGTCGGCAAGACGTGGTCGACGTTGATACAGCCCTTCGTGCTAACGCCTACAATGACCGTAAGCGTAGGTCTAGTGGGGGTAAAAAAGATGACAAGACTACACCAAAAAAGATTGAAGATTTTGATCCCGCTGCACATGCAGTAAAAGAAATTGCAGATGCCTATTCAATGTGGCTTGTAATTATTTATGGTGCTTCAGTAGCATTAGGAATACGATACCTGTTGATGCCAGGAATGGATGAACCAAGCGCCATATTATATCTTCTACCTCTATTATTGTGTGCAACAATAATACCTATTCATAAAATAATTATTCCAAGTAAATATAGCGAATTATATACTAATGGGAATTGGTTTAGAGCTATTTTCTTATTTGTTTTTACTTGGTTAGCATTTTCTTTCATTGTTTCAAATCCACCTCTAGCAGATATTGCACCTCCAACTCTTGCAGGCGGAATTGATATTGAACAAACTGAAGGTATTGAAGAAACTTCATGGAAGAATGGAGTATATACAATTAATTTGAATCAAGATACTGTTGATGTAGTAATGGGAATGGCTGTGAGAGACAATGTAGATGCTGAATCTGTTAATATTATAGCTGCAATATATTACAGAGGAGAAATGATAGAAGAATTAGCCAATGGGACTGCCATTTCACATACTGAAGAGATGGAGATGTTTGATTCCATCAATAACTGGACTAGAGGCGAAAGAGTAGGACCCCATGGAAGTGATATAGGTCTAGCATGGGATTTAGGAACTTTAGATCCCGGAGAATATACAATTGAAATAACAATGACCGAACAAGGATCACCCTGGGTCAATACTACTGAATTAATCTATACAATTTCAATCGCTCAAACTACTGTCCTTGCTTGATTTGCGAGCAAATCATTGCAGTCATGGCATCTAACTGTAGTGATTCGCCTCCACCTTCAACCATTCTAAAATCGGTTTCAGCCATTACTTCAGTAACCTTAAGTTTTTGACTCTCATCAAAAAACGTAACACTGCCCAATTCTCGATGTAGTTGATTAACTAAATCAGTTCCAGCTAATCCAAATCTATCTAATAGTTCTCTGAGTCTTCTTCTAGCCGGTTGGAATCCATCTTGTTGACAGGCTAGAAAATATCCATGTAATTCTTCAGGGGGAGCTGTTGCAGTTGTTTCATAAATCAATTCACGAGTAACATTACTGTCTAAAGAAGCTGCAACTTGTAGTGAAGTAATAGCTTTCCTTAAGTCACCCAATGATACGTGAACAATTGCATCTGCTGCCTCAGAATGTAGTTCTATTTCTTCCTCTTTAGCTACATTCACTATCATATCTCTAACTTGATCTTCAGGCAATGGACGGAATCTGAATACTGCACATCTCGATTGGATAGGTTCAATAATTTTGGATGAGTAGTTACATGATAAAATAAATCTACAGGTTTCAGCATATTGTTCCATAATTCTCCTAAGTGCCCCTTGAGCATCGGGAGTTAATGCATCAGCCTCATCAAGAAAAATTACTTTGAAAGTGGTGCCAGGTACAGGTGCTGTTCGAGCAAATGATTTTACTTTAGTACGGATAGATTCTAATTTTCTCTCATCACTAGCATTCATTTCTAACATATTTGTCCTATAACCTTCACCAAATACATCTCTAGCCAAAGCTATTGCAGCAGTGGTCTTTCCAGTACCAGGAGGGCCTGCAAACAGTAAATGCGGGAATGTTCTTTTCTCTGCATATGCTTTGAGTCTTTCAACAACAGCACGTTGGCCTTTGATATCTCCCACTGTTCGCGGGCGATGACGCTCTACCCAGAGTTCACTCATAGCAAACATACCATCGAAGGCGGTTGTCCTTGAAGTTTTGTAGAGATGAACTGTAAGAATTAGTAACCTTCATCAGCGTTAGGAAATTGTTTACTACGTACATCATCGATGTACTGCTTGACTGCACCATCAATTATTTCACCTAAATCTGAGTATCTTCTCAGGAACCTAGGGCTGAAATCTTTTGTTATCCCTAGCATATCATGTAAAACCAAAACTTGGCCATCGCAATCTACTCCTGCGCCTATTCCGATAGTTGGAATTGTAAGTTGCTCACTAACTTTTTTGGCTAGTTCAGCAGGTATCTTTTCGAAAACAATAGAAAAACATCCAGCGTCTTCTAATGCCTTGGCATCTTCAAATAATTTTGTTGCCTCATCTTGTTCTTTGGCTCTAACGCTGTAAGTTCCAAATTTGTAAATTGACTGAGGAGTTAATCCAAGGTGGCCCATTACTGGGATTCCAGCTTGTTGAATCCTTACCACAGATTCTACAATTTCTGAACCTCCTTCTAATTTTACGGCATGGCCTCCGGATTCTTTCATAATACGAATTGCTGAATCGAGAGCAGTTTTGGAATCTCCCTGATATGTTCCAAATGGCATATCTACAACCACTAATGCTCTGTCTACTCCATTAATCACACATTGAGCATGATAAATCATATGATCTAAAGTGATTGGAACGGTTGTTTCATTCCCCGCCATTACATTGGATGCTGAATCACCCACAAGAATCACATCAATTCCTGCGGCATCAACTAGTCTCGCTAATGAATAGTCATACGAGGTTAGCATAGTGATTTTCTCGCCACTTGCTTTCATTTCTTGTAGTGTATGTGTTGTAACTTTTTTTGCTCGACTAGATATTGCCATACACTCACCTTCGGTATGTTCGAGCAAGATACATGCCTTCAATTAAACGCCTAATCAATCACTAATCAAACTCTAATTCTTCAACACCTAATAAGAACTCATCAATTTCTAATATACCATCTTGATTTTCATCAGCCGCATGGAAATATTCTCTCAGTGCGTCTACGCCTTCGCCGGGAAAACCTAGAGATTGCATTGCTGAAATAAATTCATTTAAATTCAGATGATTATTTCGTTCTATATCTGCAGCATGGAATGCGGCCCACCGGCGGCGATGCTCTACTTCATCGGGATTAGTAAATGTCAAGCGGAAAGTTTCCCAAGGAGTAATAATCTGATTCTGAGAATGTTTTTTACCATATGATTGGTAAATAATTAATCCAATCACAATAGCAGCAGTACCACCAATTACTGCCTTAGACCCCATTGCATAGATTAGAACTGACCCACCTAAAATACCTAAAATCTGGGTTAAAGGAAATAATGGCGATTTCCATTCTGGTTCATACCAATGAGATTTTGCGGATGCGCGAAGTACTAACACTGCAGCATTTAAAACAATAAAAATCATAATATTAAATCCAGAAGCAAATTCTGCTACATCATGAACTGGTAGGAACATTATAGCTGCAGCCATCGCCAAACCAGTACCCACTATTGCCCAATGAGGAGTCTCATATTTACTATGAACATTTTCAAAAAATACTGGTAAGAGATTATCTCGAGCCATAGCGAAAAGGAATCTAGATGCGGCCATTATACCTGCAAGTGAACCTGAGAGAACTGTGATTGCTGCAAATGTAGCAGCTATTGTTGCGACTGTCTGACCTCCTACATCTAGCGCGAAAATATAGATTGGATCTTCTCTCGCGTGTCCACTTTCAACGTAATTCGCCGGGTCAACTGTAATTGCCATTGTTAGAGTAACAAAAACATATAGTATGATACTGAAAAGCAATGAAATTAGTATTCCAAATGGTAAATTTCTACTGGGTGATTTGATCTCACCACCAACTGCTGCAATTTTTGTGACTCCGATATATGAAACAAAGACTAGTGCTGCAGTTGATGAAAAGCTATGCCAATCTGGTCCGAATGATTCTCTGGATAACGCATAATCCCAATTTAGTTCGGTTGTTGCTAAAGCCCAAAAACAAACACACAATAGATATGAGACAGAAATTAAAACGACTGGGGTTTGTACTTTCTTAATGCTTTTGGCACCTAAAATATTAATCCCCACAATCAAGGCCAACATTACCATTACTGCTACATCGAGATTGATTGAAATACCTAAAATTCCTTGTAAAACCCATAAATATGCTCTGAAACCAATTAACGCAAAGGCCGATTTAAGCATAAAATTAGCCCACAACCCTAATCCAGATATTGTACCAATAATTGGACCAAATGTTTTTTCGATATAGACATAGGCTCCGCCAGAAGAAGGCATTGCAGATGCAAGTTCAGACTGCGAGATTGCACCCGGTAGAATTACTAAACCTGCAAATAAATACGCTAACCAAATACCACCAACTGGGATTTCACCTCCTCCAAGTTCCATCATAGCTAAAGAAGGAAGGACAAAAAGTCCACTTCCCAACATTGCAGATAATGAAAGAATTACCACTGAAAAGAGTCCTAATTTACGCTCTAAAGTATCAGTTACCCTTTCAATAGGTTGAAGAACTACTCCAAGAACTTCTGATGGAGAAAGTCTATTCATATTCACGCGAAACATCGATAATAGTTGAAGGTTTGTACTCCGAAATTGTTAACGCCAAACAGCATTGTAGCCTAAACAGATGAAGGCGGTTTCAGTCATTATGGTGTTGATTATCACAGCGGGTTCAATCAGTGGCTGTCTATCTCAATCGGAAAAAAAAATATCTGATGAAGAAGAAGATTTAATTCCACTAAGGATAAATCATATACAGATGAAAGGAACACATAATTCTTATCATTTAGCACCAATAGGTCCTACTATTAGAGCATATGATTACTCACATGATCCTTTAGATATCCAAGCAGAAGAACAGGGAGTAAGACAGTTTGAAATTGATGTTTGGTGGGATGTGAGGGGGCAATTATACGTTTATCACAATCAGTATGATGTGAGATCAAACTGTATTACTTTGGAAGAATGTCTAACAACACTTTTAGATTGGTCAGATCAAAATCAAGAGCACGTACCATTGATGATTTGGATAGAACCTAAGGAATGGGTTGAGCAAAGTACAGATAATACAGTAGTAATTGATTTACAAAATATGTTAGAAAATATTGAACAAGAGATTATTCAATACTGGCCACGTAACAAAACCATCACTCCCGACGACGTAAGAGACGGTTCAGAAACTCTGTCAAAAGCAATTACTGAAAACGGTTGGCCTTTGCTAGAGGATTCAAGAGGAAAAGCAATGTTTATTCTACTTTCTAGCGGCGATCTAAGACAAAGTTATTATGAAAAATATCCTGGATTAAATGGCTCAAGAATGTTTACAATGTCAGAACCTGGTAGTTCAGAAGCTGCTATTTTTTCTGATACTGATCCGATTGGAAATGGAGATGAAATTGAAGCTTTAGTTAGAGACGGATTTATTGTTAGGTCTAGAGCAGATAATGCTGAAGATGGAGAAGCAGATAACAATGATACAACTAGGCTTGAGGCAGCTATTTCAGTTGGAGCCCATTCTATTTCTACAGATTATCCAGAGGAAGTTGATGGAATAGAATATTGGGTAGAGATTCCTGAAGGTAACCCCGTAGCATGCAATCCTATCTCTGCACCAATTGACTGCACATCTGAAAGAGTGGAATCTTTATCTAATTGATTCAAGCCTTTGCAATAACCTTTAGTTCTACAGCAATAGGAGTAGGTAGAGCTAAAACTGAGCAAGTTGTTCTCGAAGGTAAAATCTCCGAAAAATACTCTGCATAAACTTCATTGTAGCCAGCAAAATCACGATCCATATCAACAAGCATGGAATAGACATCAACTACATTTTCTAAACTTGAACCGTACTCTTCAAGAATAATCCTGATATTTTCTATTACCGAACGAGTTTGGGCTTTGATATCGTAATCTAAAGGATTACCATGTTCATCTTTAATAGGGCCACCAGGAATTTCATTGGTAACTGGTTTCCTTGGACCAATTCCACTTACAAAAATTAGATCACCTACACGATGAAGGTGAGGATATGCACCAACAGCAGAAGGACCAAGTTCTGACTTAAACGGGCCATTGTTAGTAACAAGTTTTCCAGCAGTTTTCTTACCAACTACGCCACCAACTATTCCGCCAACTGGACCACCAACAGCCACTCCTGCGGCTGCTCCCACTGCACCACCTGCTGAGCTGAGAAATGATTTACCGTAATCATTATACATTTTATCAACAATATCTTGAGGCATGGATTTTATTTGTCCTACAAGTCTACTACGTGCTTCAGGATCAGTTACTTGATCGACTTCATAGATCCATTCGAGAAGTTGACTAAATTTACTCTCATCATATTGATCTTCGGACATCAATGATTCCCCTTATTTAGGACATTTCTATCGCCCTGGTAATATTCTACATCATCTTCATCAAACTCTTTGTCACCAAATGAACCGGAGGAAGGTGTTAGTTGAATTACGGCCCCACCCGAACCATGCAACGCCTCATAGGCTAATACTTCACCATCGTAGTTGTTGTGTTGTCCCATCGAAGCGGCTAGCCACCAAGCGGGCTTGTAAGCAACAACTTTCTGAACTCTAATTTGGCCATGAATTTCTCGACTTAATTGACTTAAATCTTCTAATCTACCATCTGCGAAAAATTCGAGAATTTTTTCATTCCATTCGTTATCTTTAGAGCTATGAATACGATCTTCTGAAGGATCAATATGTTCTGTGAACATTCTATTTGATAAGCTAGAAACTACAACTACAACAGCTTTCTTACCCTGACTAACTAAAGCATCATTTGCTGCTTTACCTAAAACAATAGTCTCAGAACGATTGGCATACATATTACTGGAAACAATACATGCAGGGATTCTGTTATCGGGATTTAGTAAGCTAAGAGCGACTACTGAGCCAGTATCTATTGGGAATCCTTCATACTCTACAGTTCTAGCATGTAAACCTCTTTTTTCTGCTGCTGAACAATATTCATGAGAAAATTCAGAGTCTATTTGAAAATTATATGGCATACTTCCAAGATAGTGAAAATCGTCATCGACATGAGTCCATATAGATTCTTTGAGGGCTTGAATTTGATGCCCTACAACACTTGGCCATGTTGTTGAATAAACTATAATCAGATCAGCATCTGATTCTTCGATTCGCTTCCTACATGTTTCGAATGCAGCACGCAAATTTGCATATCCTGCATTAGCGTCTGGAGAAAGTAATGGTTGAGGGTGAGGAGGAACGTAAAGTCCGAAAAGAATTTGTGAATCTTCGCTCATCAAATCACCTCAGAGTACTAACTCCCTAGTTTCATTATTTGGATCCCAACATGCTATACAGTTACCAGTCCCTATTACTGATTGATAACCATAAATTTCAGCTGGATAACTCGGCACCCCCATAGCGGCCATCATCCAAATTAATCCGCCTGCTTCAGTTTCAGCAATGGTTTGTTCAGTATACTCAGGCATTATGTCAACTACCTCTTTCATCTGACCATTTCTAAACATATCAATAATTTTCATATCCCATACATATTGACTATGATTGTAAATGTGTTCTCTACTCATATCTTCAGGAAGAGGAGCCTCTGTTACGAAGTGACGATGGCTAAGACTATGGCTACTTACTAAGACCACTTTTTTCCCGCTCTTCTCAATAGCCTTCATACAAGCTTCACCCAATGCCTTCGCTTGTTCAATCATTACTTCATTAGAGTAATAGTGAGAATTACGATTACTTGAAATTGTGACTATAGGTTTATCCCAACTTGGGTTCAACAAGTGACAGGAAGTTATTGTCCCATAATCTACTCTAAAATCAGGATTTCTCATCATTTTAGTAATGATTCCTGCTTTGGCAGTTTCTTCGTGCATTGCTTCTGCTAATTCAACGTCAACTTTCAGATCATAATTATACCTAAACAAATTAGGAAAAACAGGATCTACTGATTTCGATTTAAATTCTGGAAGACCCAAGAAATGTGTTCCGATGTATGTTTGCCAATGTGGAGTGAAAATTACAATAGCATCATAGTCAATTGTTTTTAATTTTCTTGCAAGTTTTGCATACCCCCAGCGAAGAGTTTCCCAACCACCCTCACTGAAGGCCTCATTTTGAGGAGGATTCTCTGCATAAACTAGATGAGGAGGATGAGGTGCAAGGCATCCAAGTACAATTTCGCCTTTCGACATATTAGGTCGGAGACTATTCTTATTGATGAATGAGACGTATGGGGCCATTCAGACTATTATATGCTAGATACGACCCCGACATATCATGAAGTGGGAGTCTGCTCCGCTGTGGCCAGTAGCTTTTCCATCATTAACTGGATTTATTCTAGCATTCATCCCATATCTATTCGAGATAGATTTTTTCACTAAAAAAAATCTTCTATTTCCTGTATTCATCTTGGCTATTTTAGGATTTTCTTGTTTTCTTTTGACAGAAAAATATGGTAATAAAGTGGAATTATATATTGGATATTTACTTGGATTATTGGTTTTCTATTCATTTAGATTCTTCTTTGGGTTTTATGGAATCGCGGTAGTTATTCTAACCTGGTTAGGTCAGTCAATGTATTTGTGGCAGCACAATTTCCCCCCATTTAGAATTGGGATTTGGCTAGCATTGGGTTCAATGTCTGGTTTGTACATCGGTGGAATAATGGCATTCAACATATTCTAAAATCTTCTATTAAAATAGCCTTCAATTACTATCCCTGTTATGATAAAAGCAGGGAAACTGACTAAAAACCCGGTAAAGATTAATTCATCATCCACATAATTCGAAACAATTCGTACTTCCCCTAATGAATCATCCTCGATATTCCCTGAATTATATAATCGAACTAAAACAATATTGACATCAAACAAACTTTCAGGAGTAATTGTAAATGTTAACGAACTATTTACTTCAACTATCGAGAGATTTCCTTTTGATACAAATTGATCCCAATAGAAAATTCCTTTTTCAGTATGTTCTTCGACAAAGTCTCTCTGTATCAGCAAGACTTCGACATCATTATCTCCAACATTAAAAACATCAATAATTACGGGGTCCCAAAGACTGTGAACTTCGATAGTATCTAGGTTGACATCGTCGATTCCAAACCTCATATTAGCCTCATCTTCATTTGTTCCAGAGCCGTCAATTACACCAACTGCTAACCATGTAGAACAAATTAATAAAACTAAGATCGAAGATAATGCTTGACTTCGGTCTGGAAGTAAAGAAGTCCATCCATTTTCAGTTCTGGCACGCACTACAGGTTGTACGGCATGAACAAATGAAGATGTAATTATAGCCAAGAATATTCCAGGAATTATATCTACAAACCAATGGATACCAAGATATTGTATAGAAAATAGATAAATTATCACATTGAATTGAACAAAATAATCAAACTCTTTGTGGCGCCAATCTTTGAAATCTATACCTAGCTTTCGGCAATGTAGCCTATTTATTATTAGCAAGCTTATTGGTAACCCTACATGTAAACTTGGTATTGCATTATCCATAGGGTCATTGTCGGTGAAAAACGCCAAAGTAAATGAATCATGATAAAGAAGTGCGTCCATATTAGAGATATAACTAGACGTCACTTCAACATTGAAAAATAGGTATAATGGCACACTTAAAAGATATATCACAAAATAGTTCAATGCCGCTTTATCAGCCATTATTTCATCACGACATAAGATATAGTACATTGGAGAAAACCAAATCATGAATAGGTACATGAATAGGTAATGACCAGATAAGAGATCTGTTAAAGTGTCATTGAGAAAAAACTCCTGAATATGGTTTGTCCAATCTCCCTCAATTGCATATATCCAGTGAGTAAATCCTCCGACTCTAGCTTTCATTGGTTCGTTATGATAATCAATCATTGCCTTATAGAAAAACATTATCAAATATAGAAGAATATGCCACCAATAGCCTTTTTCTTTGATTTCTTTTGGTAAATCCGCTAATGAAACACGTCTATCTTTCTCATCTCTTGTCAAGAAAAAATGTATCGGCAGCGTAAATAGCAATAATGCTCCCATGGAAGTGCCATAAGGTCCAATAGGCCAATTCATTAGACATACTGCGAACGACAATGATTCATCAATAATGCGGAAGTGCAAACAACTTTTATCCTAATCCTTTCATGAATAAATATGGATGGGCATGAGATATGGATGGAGGAATGTGCTAAAATCAATTTTGAGGCTAAACCGAGGCGCTATAAAGAAGGAACAAGAACATCCGAAGACGCTGCAAGACAACTTCAATGTGATGTATCTAATATCGCAAAATCAATTGTTTTTGAAGGTCAAGATGTAGCGATAATTGTGATTACATCGGGCTCTAATAGAGTAGATAGAAAGAAAAAACTAAAGAAAATTTTAGGTTATAAGCCAGGTCAGGCTTCACCTGAATATGTTCTAGAAAGTACAGGTTATGCTGTAGGAGGAGTTCCGCCTTTTGGACACCTTAAAGAAACAATAAAGATCATTGATGAAGACTTATTCAAGTATGATTTAATTTGGGGAGCTGGAGGTACTGCCGATACCGTTTTCCCAATTACCCCAGAATATCTTAAAGAAATTTGTAATGCTGAAATAAGGGATGTAAAGCAGTAGTGATAAAATGATTACAGATAAACTAATTACAGCAGCTGTGAATCTTCGAGATGGAGTTGATCCATTGGGAGATATGCTTGTAAAACAGGGTTTAGTAGATTATTCTTACAATCCTTTAGTTTATGCTTGGGAACCGCATAAAGCATTTATTAAATTAGGTGGAGGAAAAGGAGCAAATACACTCCTATTAGGTATGAATCCTGGCCCTCATGGCATGGGACAGATGGGAATTCCGTTCTCAGCAACTAGTGTTGTAAGGGACCTATTAGGAATTAAGGGACTGGAAGTCAATCAACCAAAAAAAATCCATCCAAAAAGACCTATCTCGGGGTTAGATTGGCATAAAGAAGAAGTTTCAGGGACTAGGATATGGAATGTATTGCAAGAATATTATGGTAATATCGACGAAATATTTTCAAATGTTTTCATTGTAAATCATTGTCCATTAATGCTTTTTAATGGGGACAGAGGTACGAATATTACTCCAGATAAAATATCTGGAGAAGTCGTGAATAAATTACTTGAAATATGCGATGAACATTTGCTCCGAGTTGTTGAGATAATGGACATAAAAAGAGTCGTTGGAGTTGGAAAATATGCTGAAAAAAGGGCTCTGAAAGCATTAAAACATCTTGATATTGAAATAACAAGTTGTTGGCATCCCTCCCCTGCATCACCTCTGGCTAACAGAAACAAAGGAAATGATTGGAAAGAAAATATCAAAAATGTTCTACCTAAAAATAAGGATTCTTAGTGTAATAAAACATACTAAGTTCCAATTACTACACTAGTAAACAATTAAGTCAAGATATCCACTGTCAAGTCTCATGTCTGCTATGACAACCCCCGAATACCTGATGGCAAATGCAAAGAATCATGGAAACGAAACAGCGATTACTGCTAAAGATTCTAATGGCAATTGGAACGATATTAGTTGGTCAGAATTTCATGATCAAACTGCTTCTGTAGCAAAGTCTCTTATTGCCATGGGATTCAATGAAGGCGATAAATTGAGTATCTACTCATATAATCGAGTGGAGTGGTATACATCTTATCATGCTGCAAATATGTGCAATGGTGCCGCAGTTGGAGTTTACCATACCTGCTCTCCTGAAGAAGTAGAATGGGTTGTAGGAAATTCAGATTCAAAAGTTGTATTTGTCGGAGATAATCCCATGGATGGCGGCAACAAAGAGAAAATGTGTGCTTACAGATTACATGAAATAATGGATAAATTAGACAAGGTAGAAACTGTAGTGGTAATGGATGGAGTAGAAATGCCTGAACACCCTAAGTGTATGTCGTGGTCGGATTTTATCCAGAAAGGAGCAGATGTAGATTACTCTGAGATCGAAAAAAGAGTATCAAGCATTACGCCAGATGACACATTTTCATTGATTTATACATCAGGTACAACTGGTAATCCAAAAGGAGTAGAATTGAGTCATGATAATATTGATTTCGAACTTGCAGAAGTTTGGAAATTACAGGAATTCGAAAGAGGATGGGGCTATGTTTCTTGGTTGCCATGTGCTCACGTTTTCGGCCAACTGGTAGATTGTCATGCACACATCAGATGGGGTCTTCATATGACTGTTGTAGATGCACCGTTGAATGTAATTGATGTTGCCAAAGAAGTACAACCTCATCTATTCATTGGAGTTCCTAGAATTTATGAAAAAGTATACAGTAATCTAGTTGCAAAACTTGGATGGAAAATAAAATTAG
>JAURCP010000043.1 GCA_030828405.1 Thermoplasmatota archaeon | reverse complement strand
AAAGGGAGATGTAAAAGATGTATTGCTACTTGATGTAACTCCTTTAACTTTAGGTGTTGAAACCAAAGGTGGAATAGTTGCAAAGATGATCGAAAGAAATACAACTATACCAACAAAAAGGTCTGAAACTTTCACAACTGCAGAAGATGGACAAACAGAAGTAGAAATCCATGTCTTGCAAGGTGAAAGGGAAATGGCATCTGGGAATAAATCTCTGGGTAAATTTAAACTTACAGAAATTCCTTCTGCAAAACAAGGTACTCCTCAAATAGAAGTTACCTTCGATATAGATGCTAATGGTATTGTTAATGTTAATGCAAAAGATCTAGGCACAGGGAAAGAGCAGAATATCACCATCACAGGAGGAAGTGCTCTTGAGGATGATGAGATAGAAAGAATGATTAAAGATGCAGAAACTCATGCTAATGAGGATGCTCAGAAAAAAGAACTTATTGAGACTCGAAACTTAGCAGAGGGGATGGTTACTTCAACCGAAAAAATGCTAGAAGAGAACAAAGAAAAAGCTACCGATGAAGAAGCTACTGCTATTACTGAAGGAAAGGATTCACTCTCTAAAGTTTTAGAAAATGAAGAAGCGTCTTTAGAAGAGATAAAGAATGCAATAGATGAGCTGACTAAAGCTAGCCAGTCATTTGCTGAAAAGTTATATGCTGAAGCCCAACAAGATGCAGAAAACAACTCTTCAGATAATCAGGAAGATGGAGACGTAGTTGAAGGTGAAGTTGTAGAAGAAGATGAGTAAGGATGTTAGT
>JAURCP010000042.1 GCA_030828405.1 Thermoplasmatota archaeon | reverse complement strand
AGGTCCTGGTGCTGGAGTACATGGGGGGAATATTGTTTTTGAAGGGACAATTAAAAAAATCTTACAGTCAAACACATCTGTAACTGGAACTTATCTTAAAGATGATTCTTTAATTCTTTTAGAAAATAAAATTCGTAAACCTGAGGGGTCCTTAATTATTAAAGATGCATCTGAAAATAATTTGAAAAATCTTGATGTTGAAATTCCTTTGGGACTCTTTGTATCTGTAACTGGAGTATCTGGTTCTGGAAAATCTACATTGATAAATGATATTTTACTTAAAAGTTTAGAAAATCATTTTTCTAAAACACATATCAGTTCTGGTGCTCATAAAGAAATTTCTGGTATAGATAATATTGATAAAGTGATTGCTATTGATCAATCTCCTATAGGTAGAACCCCTCGTTCAAATCCTGCGACATACATAGGTGCTTTTACCCCTATTCGAGAATTGTACTCTAATACTGCATTATCAAAAGAACGTGGATATGCACCAGGACAATTTTCTTTTAATGTTGCTGATGGAAGATGTTTTGCATGTGAAGGTGACGGTGTAAAACAAATTGAAATGCAATTCCTATCTGATGTTTATGTAAAATGTGATGAATGTAAAGGAAAAAGATACAACTCTGAAACATTATCTGTATTGTACAAAGGAAAGAATGTTTCTGATGTTCTACAAATGACAGTTTATGAAGCATTGAATTTCTTTGAAAATGTTCCATCTATTAAAAGAAAATTACAAACTGTCAATGATGTTGGTTTGGGATATATTAAACTTGG
>JAURCP010000041.1 GCA_030828405.1 Thermoplasmatota archaeon | reverse complement strand
TTTATTACTGCTAATGATGCTGGACCTCAACATTTACTTGAAAAATTAAGTAGGTCTGAGTTTGAAAAAATTACTGCGGATTTAGTAGAAAGAACTAAAGAACCAGTCGAAAATGCGTTGTCTGATGCTGGAATGAAATTTTCTGATATCGACCATGTTATATTAGTTGGTGGTTCGACTCGAATGCCATCAGTCCAACAACTTGTAAAATCACTTACTGGTAAAGACCCTCACAAAGGTGTCAACCCTGATGAAGTTGTTGCATCAGGTGCTGCTATTCAAGCTGGAGTATTAAAAGGTGATGTAAAAGATGTTCTTTTATTAGATGTTACACCTCTTACTTTGGGTGTTGAAACTAAAGGTGGAATCATGACCAAAATGATTGAAAGAAATACAACAATCCCAACTAAAAGGTCTGAAGTATTTAGTACAGCTGAAAACAATCAAACCCAAGTCGAGATACATATCTTGCAAGGCGAGAGAGAAATGGCGTCTGGAAACAAGTCTCTAGGAAGATTCACTTTAACTGATATACCTGCAGCAATGGCTGGTACACCTCAAATAGAGGTAACTTTTGATATCGATGCTAATGGAATTGTAAATGTCAATGCTAAGGATCTTGGGACTGGTAAAGAGCAGGCAATAACAATTACTGGTGGAACAGCACTTAAAGATGATGAAATTGAAAGAATGATAAAAGATGCTGAACAACATGCTAATGAAGATGCAAAAAAGAAAGAACTTGTCGAAACCAGAAATATGGCTGAAGGTATGGTTACTTCAACTGAAAAAATGTTGGAAGAGAATAAAGATAAGGCAACAGAAGAAGAGGTGACTGCAATCAATGATGCAAATG
>JAURCP010000040.1 GCA_030828405.1 Thermoplasmatota archaeon | reverse complement strand
GTTGGAGCATAATTTCAGAAATCCAAACTCTGTAGGCAGTTATATTTTTTCTCCATGGAAGATCGCTTCTTCCATATACCTCATACCAACTTATAATTTTTTTTGAAAATAAACTATCTGCTTGCTTAAGATCATTCTTCATAAAGCTTGGCTTTATTAACAACCTCACCGCTTTGATTAAATTCATATTGAATTGGCGCGCCAGTGGGAATTTCAAGCTTTACTATGTCTTCGGAAGATATTGAATCTAGTTCCATTATTAAAGCCCTTAATGAGTTGCCATGAGCAGCAACAAGAATACTTGAGCCCTGAATGACTTTAGGCATTATATGTTCTTTAAAATAAGGTAAAACTCGTTCAGCTGTATCTTTAAGACTTTCCCCATCAGGAGGAGGGACATCAAAAGATCTTCTCCAGATATGAACTTGTTCTTCTCCCCATTTTTTTCTTGCATCATCTTTATTCAGTCCAGCCAAGCTTCCATAGTTTCTCTCATTTAAAGCTTGATTTTTAGTAATTGGGATATCTTGTTGGTTAATAGAATTCAAGATTATCACACCGGTGTCTTGTGCTCTGACTAGCATTGAGGTGAACATTTCATCAAAAACAATGCCCTGATCTAATATTAATGAACCAGCTTTTTTTGCTTCTTGTATACCAAGCTCTGTAAGTCCTGGATCCTTCCATCCTGTGAATAGATTTTGTTCATTCCATTCACTTTGTCCATGTCTAACTAAAATTAAATGAGGCATTTGATATATTTTAATAACTTATATAACCTATAAAATGAATATAATTATTATGAATAATTTAATAAAATTTATAAAACTCATATTCTATTTTTTAAACACAATATTA
>JAURCP010000039.1 GCA_030828405.1 Thermoplasmatota archaeon | reverse complement strand
CAACAAGGTCACATACCCAATCGGCATCAAAGTCAACAGGTACAGAGGTACCATCCAATGGATCAGTACCACAATTTGGTTCATAGATATCAAACCATTCGTCACCATCATCATCATCATCGAAATTATTTCCTATTCCGTCTGAGTCAGTATCTTCCCATTCTGCATTATCCATTGGGAAGGCATCATTCTCATCAAGAACTCCGTCACCATCATCATCTGTATCGACTATATCACACACCATATCTTCATCAAAGTCGCTTGGAATGGACTGGGATGACAAGGAATTGGTAGAGCAAGAGGTTTCATCTGAATCTGACCAACCATCATTATCGTCGTCTAAATCACCATTATCTCCAAGGCCATCATTATCATTATCTGCCCACTCGTTAAAGTCGAGTGGGAAAGCATCATAGTTATCAGATACAGAGTCACCATCGTCATCAATATCCATATTATTGCCAAAACCATCATTATCTGTATCTAACCATTCTTGGCTATCTGTTGGGAATGCATCATTATCATTCGGATAATTGTCGCCATCGATATCATTGTCCATCAAGTCACAAGTACCATCCATATCCAAATCAGAGGGGACGTCGAATGAATTCAATGGGTCAGAATCACAAGAAGATTCGAGATTATCGCTATATCCATCTCCATCATCATCTGTATCTGAATTATCACCCACACCATTATTATCAGTATCTGCCCATTCAGAATCATCCATTGGAAAGGCATCATTTTCATCATCATAGCCATCATTATCGTCATCAGAATCTTGTAAATCACAGATCCCATCAGAATCGAAATCAGAAGGCTGATTCCAACTATCTAGCGGATCGGAACCACATGCAAATTCAT
>JAURCP010000003.1 GCA_030828405.1 Thermoplasmatota archaeon | reverse complement strand
AAGGAAACTAATCTTCACTAACTCTTTCAAGAGTCGTTTGTTTAGCATCTAAGATTATTTTTTCCCATTTTACTTTCAATTGAGATTCTAAAGATTTCATGATTTCATTGACTTCTTTCTTAGAAATATCTGTTCTCTTTGAGAATTGTTCCTCAAGAGTATTGAGTAATTCTGTCTCTCTCTCTTTGGCGAAGTTCGCCACTCTCTGCTCCATTTCAACTTCGCTTTCTAATGCTAATTCTTGGCGACGTAATGATAATGCTGCTTCCATAGTTTTTCTTTCAGCTCTAAATCTTCTATCCAAATCTGACAAAGCATTCTGTTCTGCTTCGTCCTCTAAAGACTTAATTCTAACATCAACATCAGTAAGCATTTCTTTCTCCAATGACTTACGTTCAACTTTCAGTTGCTTATCTAGCTCTGATTCTCTGGCCTTTCGTGCTTCTGCAAGCCTTTCTCTCATCTGAATTTCTTGATCTAAGCGATATGCTTCAGCCTTACGATGAACTTGGGATTCCATAACTTCACGAAGATCCATCTCAACTCTTCTTTCCATCCTTTCAACATCTTGATTTGCTTCTAATTCTAATCTTTCACTCAAGAATGCCTGTCTACGAGTGAGTTCTACTTCCATTTCAGATTTTAATCGATTTCGTAATTTCGAAGTATGTGCTTCGATACGTCTATCTCTTTCCAAGTCTAACTGTTCTCTGAGCCTATTTTCTTCTCGACGTAGGCGATGGAGCATCTCTTCACGAAGGATTCTTTCTTCTCTTTCCAGAGCTTCTGTTTCAAGTCTCTCCATTTCTTCTTCAAGACTTGCTCTTAGGTCTGCTTCGATATTTTGAAGTTGTTCTTCGAATAAAATTTCATTGGCTTTTCTAATTGCACCATGCATTCCTGAAACTCTTTCAGTCATCTCTGCAATACGCATTCTCCGTTCTCTACGAATACTGGATCTTAATTTTGATTCTTCATCTAATCTATCTCTAGCTCTTGCAACTGAATCCATGGTAGAAGATGCAGAGAGAACATGCTGAGCGCGAAGGCTCGAAAGATCATCGATACCTTCGGTATCATTTCCTTTTGGCGACTTGCTTTCACTCATGGGTACCCATCCCCATCATTACGGTATTTCTTGACTATATGATAGCGATGGTCGTAATTCTCACGATAATCCCTGTTTTGTTAGGGTTAGAGGAATATACAGAGTTGAATATACTAATTCAAAATGTTACATTAAATGCGGAATCACAAGCAGGACAATCGAGTTGTCGAGTTCCTGGACGAGGTCTGATACGTAATTTTCTTTCACATCCTGGACATTCTATTTCGACTTTAACAACTTTTGCAGTCAAAGTAAAAACACCAGTACAACCGCTACAAGTTAGGGCTATCGGTCTTTCATCAGTTCCAGCCACTAGAATCATATTGCAATGAGGACAAGGGACTGACTCTTCAGTCAGAGCATCAACTGTAGGCTGATGTGAAACTCGACAAATTGCTTCACAAATTTCACACTGAATCTCGCCTAAACCCGGTGGTAACATGTGGTTACAATGTGCACATTCTGCTAAAGGAGCTACGTGTTTCGACTCGACCTCTGCTGAATCGGACATATCCCTCGCTACCCCTTATTAGTTATCAAGCGGTCGTATTATTGGTCTTGTAAAGTGCCATAAATGCTTCCTTGAGATCAATAGCCAAATCTTTCATGAGATCGATTAATACTGTCGTTCTCCTAGTATTATTGCTAGAAACAAACATTCCATTAATGATTATCAAGAATACACTTGCCTCATGTATTGCTATTCCTGCTGCTATACTCGTGTTGAAACCAGCTAATGTTGTCAAAACTAATATTAGAGTTACAATTACTGATATTGCAATATTTACATTGACAATCATCTTTGTTCTCTTGGCAAGTTGAATCAATCGAACTATGGCTCTAGGATCATCTCCTGGTATTAGCACATCTGCTGCCTCTAAATTTACTTGATCACCGCTACCAACTGCTACACCAATATTGGCTGCTGCTAAAGCACCTGCATCATTGAATCCATCACCCGCCATGAGAGTACTGCGTGCCTTACTTCTATCCTCAACCCACTGTGCTTTACCTTCAGGATTGACATTACCTCTGCAAATGCTTGGATCTATACCTAACTTCTTAGCAAAGGATTCAACTGAAGACTGCTCATCTCCACTAAGAATTTCTACGATAATTCCTTCTTTTTGCAACGTTTGAACCATTTCAGTAACGCCAACCCTGGCATCATCATGGATAAATGTGAATGCAGCAACTGATTTACCTTCAACAGATAGTACGCTAACTCCATGGCCTTTATCTCTAGCCGAATCTAATACTTTTTGAATTTCCTCTGTAATCATCACATCCTGAGAAAGTAACCAATCTACTCTTCCAAAGATTAATTCTTTACCACTCAACTTTCCGGACACTCCTGCATCTCCATCTGTAATTCCAGTAACTCTCTTTGGTTTAATTTGTGATTCTTCAGCTAAGGAGATTATAGCTCTAGCATACGGATGGTTGGAACGCTTTTCTAATGCCGAGACAAGAGCGAGAATATTGTCCTTATCTTGGTCATTACTGCAAACAAACTCTCCTATTTTGGGACGACCGGTAGTCAATGTACCAGTTTTATCTAACAATGCTAGTTCTATTGATGCTGCCGATTCAAGAACATCTCCTCCTCTTGCAACTAAACCTGAAGCTGAAGCGGATGAAAGTGCTGTTGCATGAGGAACTGGAGCCGCTAATAGTAATGAACAAGGACAAGATACTACCCAAAGAACTAGGGTTGTAACGAAATCTTTTGTCAATATACCGTAAGCAAGAGAACCAACCAAAACTAATGGAACCCAGATTGCTGTAAAACGTTCAATTGTAGTTTGAGTTCTAGTAGGAATTTCTTTGTAACTTCTAACTAAATCGATTAGGCTTGCTAATCTGGTTGAGTCCCCGGTAGCCTCGCAGTTGACAATAATAGGACCTCGAACTAAGACTAGTCCGGCTTCGACACGGTCTCCTTTAGATACTCCTACAGGTATTGGTTCACCAGTTAATGGAGCTCGATCTATTGCTCCACTCCCTTCAATAATTACTCCATCTACTGGTACTACCTCGCCAGACCTAATTTCTACTATGTCACCTACACTTAATGCTTGTATTGGAATCCATTCATCTTCAGATGAACCTTTCAAATTATCAGAAGCACATGAACCATCATCACAACAATTTTCTTCATTGGCTGATGAAAGCCTAGCAAGCCTAGGTAATCTATCCAATCCTCCCTGCATAGCAGTTCTAGCTTTGACTAATGCACTTTCTTCAAGATGGGATGCAAAGGCTACCAGTCCGGTTACAATTAGAGCTTCGGGATATTCTTGTAAAATCATAGCGCCAATAACTGCTAATGATGTCAGAACCTGGAAACCAAGAACCCTATTTCTGATACTGGATGCTGCTGCTTTGAACATTGGTAAACCAGCAAATGAAATACCAATTACTGTAAGTAGAAGTGCAGCATTATTAGGAATGTAAGGTAATTTATCTATTGCGAACACTCCAAATAATAATGGAATTGTAAAAACTGCTGATAAAAGTTGAATCTGATCTGGTCTGAGTTTTGAACTGGTTGATTTTTCTAAATTAAAATCTTGACCAAGTAACTGACCTATCCTCTCATCTGATATTTCTTTTAATTTCTTAGAATTAAAGTCTATCATTTGAAGTTCGATTTTTCCTTCTTCAAATCTAACATTAATAATCCCAGGAATATCAAGTAATGCATGTTTTAGTGTATTTCTATCTATTCCAAGATTACCTGAGACTCGCCCGGGAGTAAGCCCAGATACTGCTTTCCAAGATATTTTAGGATTGTTTCCTAAACTTTCTAGAACCGAATTTACACGAGAAATTCGACCTTTAGCTAGATCTAAATTGAATCTTACGGTTCCTTCTGTGACTGATACATTGACCTTATTGACTCCTGGTAATCTACTGACTGCACGGTTTGCCTTCATTGCACAATCTGCGCAATCCATTCCATCAATTTCCCATTCAATTTCAAATTCGCCATCAATCACTAAGTCAGCATCTAAAATACTGTCACCACTTCTTGAAAAGGATATCAGATTCTCTTTTCCATCATCAAGAAGTTTCTTCAACTCATTGGATTCCTTAATTTGATAAAACTTATTTTCGACATTTTTTGAAATACTAGAAATAATATTTTTAGAGCCCGATTTTATTAATTTTTTCTGATCTGATTTAATTTCTGGTATAGGGGTTTCAGGTTCTTGATCATCATCGAGAATCAGAAACTCCTCATCCTCCATAGTATTGGGACTAGTATGTCATCCTTGAAGATGACTGGATATAGTATGAACGATTAGATGATGAGAGAGAACCACTACGCGAGCATGTGAGTAAGTTACCGGAGGGAGATAATTGGGAAATGATTGTCTTCGACATCGATGGGACACTGCTTGATTATGATGGATTCCAACCTGAATTAATCCCACTGATAAGAAAAATAGAAAATATGGGTATCACAGTTTCACTGGCATCGGGAAGAACTCTGCCTAATGTTACTCCGATACAACAAGTACTAGCTATCAGTGGCTTTGTCATAGGTGAAAATGGAGGCATGGTTTGGGACACCAAAGAAGGTTTTCCAATAAGATGCTTAGCGGATGGCAAAAGAGCAAGAGATGCGGCAGAATGGCTATCTACCCAGATAGATGGATTAGATCCTAAGGGCATTGAAACTAATCGCTGGAGAGAAACTGAATGGTGCCTTCTTGATACAGAAAACTATCAGAGAATGAGAGATGCATTGAAAACTTCTAGATGGCCCGATTTACAAGTTGTTCCTACCGGATTTGCAGTACATATTACAGAAAAGGGACTTAACAAATCTAGTGGGCTCAAAGTTGCTTTTGAACAGAGAGGAATTGATCCAAAGAAAGTAATCGCAGTCGGTGATGCGTCCAATGATATTCCAATGTTTGAGTTATGTGGATTTGCAGTTGCGGTAAATGATGAATTCAAAGGAGTAGCCGATGCTGCAGATTATTTGACTAAATCAAAAGGCACTCTAGGTACAATAGAATTCTTAGAACAATTCATTATGTCTAGAAGTTAGATGGTGCAGGAGGCAGGATTCGAACCTGCGAAGCTCTACGCATCGGAACTTGAGCCCGACCCCTTTGACCACTCGGGTACACCTGCGAGCCTCGGAGAGGTTTTTTCTTATTGAGTTCAACGGATGAAGAGGCTAGAAAGAAGATATACAAAGGAATCATTCATGGCCTTCCTCTGTCTGCCGTAACTCAGGTTGCTCACATGATTGACGAAGTCGCTTCATCAAGATTGACAAAGCAACAACTAATTGTTGTCGAAAAGGCACTTTTTGAATTAACAAGACAGCAAAAATCTAGTCCAAATGTACCCAAAGAAATTACAATTCCAAATTTTTGGCCTTCAATTCGTCAACTATTAACCAATTTAGAAAATGAGTTGGCTGAGACAATAAGGGACGAAGGAATGAATGCCAAAACTCAACTTCAATCTCGTAGACTAGGTGTTGCTAGAACCTCTGTGTCGGATCTGACAAGATTGAGAATGAATGCATTTGCTCAACATGCTATATTGAGTAATCTGATAAAAACACCTAACGGAAGGCAAAACGAGAGTGCATTACCACCATTAAATTGGCAAAGACACGATCCTTCAGAAAGAATTTATTATACCGGTGTTGAAAGATTAGTAGAGAGATACAAGAAGGATGTGTCTTGGGACGGTATGCTTCATGGAGGGAAACCTGAAACTATCAATAAATCCAGTCTTGGAGGGAATGCGGCCTTAACCGAATTCAATGAGTCAGAAGAAGATGAGTCAGAACAAAAAATTTCTGCGCCTTCTCCACCACAAGAAATGTGGAATGAGCCTGAATTAGACGAGGAAGATAGAATAAGACAGATGGATGAATTCCCTGAAAGAGCCACTGGGGCAATGTCAGCAACTTCTATAGAATCACCCAACCCTATTGGTAATCTTTCCGATATGAAAAGAATTAGGATGTTACAAGACCTTGTAGACCCAATCATAGATGAAGATGGAACAGAAATTCAACTAACTGCGGGCGAAGTTGCAAACTTTTCTTCCCTAATGGCGGACACATTAATTGCTGCTGGTTTCGCCGAATCTGCTGAGATATGAAAAGTAATGACTTAGAGGTGTCATTATCCGATACAGTCTACCGAAGGTGAGCCAATGGGAGAAACAGTCACACATCAACAACTAGAAAAATTCAGAAATAACTTTGCTAATGACCCCGCAGCGAAGATTGCACAAAATGCAGTTACTAATGGAAATCTAATTGATGTAGCATTAAACAGAGATCTAGTACAAGCAATTGATTCATCTTTTTCAATAAAACTAGATGATTGGAAAGTAACAAATCAGAAAAGTAGTGGAAGATGTTGGTTATTCGCAACATTAAATCTTTTCAGACCTGGAACAATGAAGAAACTCAATGTAAAAAACTTCGAATTCAGCCAGTCACATATTCACTTTTGGGATAAATTTGAGAGAAGTAATCATTTCTTTGAGGCGGTTATTGATACTGCAGACAGACCATTAGACGATAGAACGATTGGTTTCTTACTAGGTGATCCAATTGGAGATGGAGGACAATGGAATATGGCAATGAACTTAATCAGAAAACATGGATTAGTTCCAAAAACCGCTTATCCTGAGAGTATTTCTTCGTCTAGTACCCGATGGATGAATGCTATATTGAAAGATATTCTAAGAAGTGGAGCGAGTGAACTACGAGAAATATTAGATAATGGTGGATCAGTAGAGGATGCCAGGGCTCACAAAGATAAGAGAGTGGAAGATATCTGGAAAATTCTATGTATCCATTTAGGGACTCCTCCGAAAGAGTTTGATTGGCAATGGGAAGATAAAGATGGAGAATTCCATAGAAAGGGAAGTATGACTCCTCAAGAATTTGCTAAAGAGTATGTGGAAATGGACTGGGAAGATTATGTTTGTATTGTTAACGACCCAAGGAATGAATACTACCAAACTTACACTGTAGACTATCTACAGAATGTTGCTGGAGGCCCTCCAGTAGTCTACCTAAATGTACCAAGTCAAGAAATGAAGAATATAACTCAGAAACTATTGGAGGATGGCTTACCAGTTTGGATGGGATGTGACGTAGGTAAACAGATGCATAGAGAAAGAGGACTATGGGATGCTAAATTATTTGACTTTGCAGAATTATATGGTACAGAATTCGGTATGGATAAGGCAAATCGTCTGAGATATAGCCAGACAATGATGACACATGCAATGTTATTCACAGGAGTTGATGTAGTTGACGGAGCACCAAGAAGATGGAGAGTGGAGAATTCATGGGGCGCTAAAAAGAGTGGTGAAGAAGGATTCTATACAATGAATGATTCATGGTATGATGAACACATGTTCGAAATTGCAGCACCTACAAATTACCTTACAGAGAAAATGAAAAAAGGACTCAGCACTACTCCAGTAGTATTACCTGCATGGGACCCAATGGGTAGTCTAGCTAGAGATGAAGCGGCACTTTAAATTTAGTGAGTTTTTGTGAAAATAGAAATTCTATCATTTATGATAATTTCTGAGAGTCTTTATACCAAACATCTTTTCTCATGTTAATGGAGGAAAGATATGACCAAAATTACACAAAAACTGTTGACTGAAGAAAAAATACCGATTGCACCCTTTAATGGTGAAGATTATGGTAAGCTAAATATCTCTGTAGATGGATACAAAGCTCAGTGCTTTATTCTTGAAAGATGGGGTACTAACAAAATTATTATCCAATTTGATGAAAAACATCCAAAATGGGATTATTTTTTTATCACTAAATATTTCGATTTTGAAAAACCTGGAGAGATGTTTTGGGGGCATCAAGGTGAGAAAATGCATATCGCAATTTGCTGATTAAAACTCTTTAAAGAGATTATGAAACCTTATCCAAGATTTCTTAGTGAAAGCTCGATAGTGACTGAATCAGGATATTCAATCATCATTATTGCTTTCAATGCCTTCTCATCCTTTGAACTGTTAGTTACAAGTTCAAGAAGACGCTTGTGGAAACGCATTTCCCAGTGATCCCAAGTCTCTGCACCTTCTCCATCAGGAGCTTTTCTGCAAGGAACTACTAATTTCTTAGTAGGTAGAGGTATAGGTCCACGTAGTGCAACACCAGATTTATCTGAAATTGCCTTAATTGTAGCACATACCATGTCTACATCTTTGTGATTATCACCGGTTAACTTGATAGTAGTAACGACTGGCATTTAATTCACTCACCAATCTTTCTACAAATCTAAGCTTTCTTCTCGATCTTCATGCAAACGCCAGCAGCCACGGTCTTACCCATGTCACGAATAGCGAATCTTGCAAGTTCAGGGAATGCATCCATCTGCTCGATTGCCATTGGCTTGGTAGGTCCGAAACGAATTAATGCTGCATCTCCTGTCTTTAGGAACGGAGGGTTTGCTTCCTTTGTCTTGGAGTTCTCAAGAAGCTCAACGAATCGAACAGCTACTTGGCTGGTGTGGCAGTGGAATACTGGTGTGTATCCTGCGCCGATAGCCTTTGGAATATCCATTAATTGAATCTGTCCAACGAATGTTTCGTCATGACGTACGAAGTTAGGTGCGCTCTCTGGGTAACCAGCAACGTCACCACGACGGATATCTGTAGCAGCTAGTCCACGTACGTTGAATCCAACGTTGTCACCAGGCTCAGCCTTAGCGTGAACTGTGTGGTGCATCTCGATTGACTTAACTTCAGCAGATTTCTGACTTGGGTTGAAAACAACAGTCTTACCTGAGTTTAGAACACCAGTCTCGATCTTTCCTACTGGAACAGTTCCAATACCACTGATTTTGTAAACATCCTGAATTGGAAGTCTTAGTGGACGGTCTGTTGGTTTTGGAGGCATCTGAATCTTATCAATTGCTTCGAATAGAGTAGGTCCCTTGTACCATCCCATGTTCTCGCTCTTGTTGTAGATGTTCTCTCCGTAGAAAGATGAACCTGCAATCATTGGAACGTCAGCTGGGTTAAATCCAGCCATCTTCAATAGATTTGAAACTTCAGTTTTAACTGAGTTGTACTTATCTTCTGAGTAATCAACACCACTAATATCCATCTTGTTGATGTTAACAATTAATTGTTTGACACCCAAAACACGTGCTAAGAAAGCGTGTTCCTTAGTTTGTGCGTTAACACCGTCATTAGCTGCAACACAAAGAACTGCTGCATCTGCTTGACTTGTTCCAGTGATCATGTTCTTTACGAAATCACGGTGACCAGGCGCGTCAATTACAGTGAAGTAATAATTTGGAGTGTAGAACTCTTTGTGAGCGACGTCGATAGTAATTCCACGCTCACGCTCTTCCTTCAAACCATCCATAACGTAAGCAAGACCGAAACCAGCCTTACCTTGCTCTGATGCAAGTTTTTCATTCTTATCGATAACGTGTTGTTCGATATGACCACTATCTAATAGTAGTCTTCCAACTGTTGTCGATTTTCCGTGGTCAACGTGACCAACAAATACAATATTCAAGTGCGGTTTGCTTTTATCTTCCCATTGTGAACCCATATGATACACCTCTAAGTAGCCCGCCGACCGTAGAGGCATATTTGAATCCATTCATCAGAAAGAATATATTGTTCTGTCCTATTAACAGTATAAACAGCGTCGCAGTTCATCGATATTCGAGTTCAATAATGAAATGTTTTATCTCTGTGTTATGAGTTTTCTCATTTTGTATATCTGCAGTCCATTGACCGGGTAATTTTCCCCTAACTGTAGAGCCACTAATTACCATCCACACACAATGGTCATCTGAATCACAATCACCTGCATCTCTGTTATCGGGGCCGATTGCGGTTGTGTTGGCTACTTCATCATCAGTTGAGTTGTAAACATAGATGTCAAGTATATTTTCCGAATCTACAGTTATTCCACCAGCGCCATCATCCTCTTTAGGATAGATCAACTTAACTCTCAGATAACGAATCTTGTCGGTCGTATCTGAATCGTATGTTAGAGGGTATTCCCATGAAATAATGATTGGGTCATTACCCAAACGACGATCTATCTCAAAATCAGACCAAACACCACGATAACTCACATAGACCTTGGTTTCATCAGATGACGACAATCCATTGTTATCTACAACTGTCAAACTAATTTCCCAAGCACCTGCTGTAATTGCATCACCTGTAGATGGAAGAGTCTCCCATTCGATAGATTCACCAGTAGCATCAATATCATTCTCTGAGTTACCATCATTATCAGAATCATAACTCGTATCTAAATCCCAATTCCATTCAACGATGTATTCTTCTGCGTAACAATCAGAATCATCAGGGTCACAACCCGCCCATGAATCAGAGGCGTCCAAGTTAATTTTTGTTGTAAATTCAACTTCTCTATCACTTATTTCTTTATCCTCTTCACAAACCCAAACTAAAACAAAACTTCCTGCTGGAGCTGATTCTCCTTCACAATCGTCATCCTTATCATCTGTAATCTTAGCTTGTGGTTCTCTAGCAGAGGGATCAATGATATTCAATGTCTTTTTTGTTGTAGTTTCTAATGAACCATCACTGACAGTCAATCTTACCGTATATTCTCCATCTTGAACATAAGAATGAGTTGTAGTCAATCCAGAACCAGTATTTCCATCACCAAAATTCCAAGTAAATGTTAGTGAGTCACCATCTGGATCTGACGAACCCGCGGCATTGAATGTTATCTCATCACCTGATCTAACATTAGAATCTGGAGTCATTGAAAAGGTCGAAGTAGGGGCATTATTGCCGCTAAAAGAGTCTAAACAACCAGCTAGAGGGGTACTAATCATCAATAAAACCAACAAAAATGCAAGTCCACGGAGGCGTGCCATCATAAGGTCCGTAGTATCGATATCTCATCAATCCTACGGCTTCCCGTAATAACGACTAGAAGTCAAATAATGACTTCTGTGTGGAGGGATTCTTGGCATAATCTTTCAGTTTAGACTCATCAAAATTCAAAGCAGAAGTAATTCTTCCTAGGGATTTTGCCAATCTATTAACGTAGTATTGAGGATCAGGGCTAGGGGGTTCTCCACCTATTTCATCGACTAACCAAGCCTTTACTTCCATCGGACTTGACTTAGAATTAGTGATAATATATCCAACTTTCATACCAGGAGTAAATTGTAAACCTCTACTTATCCTTTCTTTTGCTGCTCTGACATATGGTAAACTATCTGGGTTCGCATAGATTTTATCGAAAACCCATTTACCATATCTTTTGTCCCAAGTCCCCTTACATGAACGACTAACAATTAGATCTGATGGAGGTATTTTTCCTTGTTGAACTTCAGTAATTACCGATTTAGCAAGATCAATCGCGCCTTCTTCATCTCCCTCAAGGATTAATTCAAACATTTCAGTCATTGTTGTACTAAGTATACCAAAAGAATCTGTTCGCCTGACTTCATAACCTCGTATTAATAATTCTTCACGAGGCCAAATTACTCTACCAACATATCTTTTCTTAGCACCGTGAGAGAAAAAGGCGGAGAGTGCTGTTTCAAATTCCAACTCTGCTCCTTCTTTGGTAAATTGACTTGCTAATTGCTCTCCAAGTTTGATAGTCTCTTCTTTTGCAGATTCCCAAGCCAATAGTTCACTGCCTGAATCTGGTTTCTTAGCAGGAGTATTATCTTCACTCATAGTACAGACAAATATTGAATCAGTATCAGAGTATACCACATCGTAACCATCCTTCTCCAGATTAGAAATGATTTCTGTAATATTATATCTAGCCCATTCGGTTATACTAGCTCCTAACTTCTCATGGGTGAAACGATAAAAACTAGAAGCAAATACTCCATAGAAAGAATTCATCAGGATTTTAACAGCATATTGCAATTGATCGTTTAGGAATGCTTCGTCTTCATCTCCATTCTCAAGAGCTTGTGAATATGCTTTCTTGTATTTATCTCGACTATCCATTAAATTTTGTAATAATAATGGAACAAGTCCTATTCGTTCATCTTTCGATAAGTATCTAGTATTAGTTATTGGAGAAATAAAATGTGATGGGTCTGTAGTTGAATCTCGAATTAATGTTGTTGAGCAGATATTGTTTGATATCATTATCGAAGGATACATGGATTTGAAATCAAGTACAGCCACCCAATTTTTCACCCCTGGTTCTACCTCGTGAACATAACCTCCTGCTATCTGCTCTCTCCTACCAGTAGTTCTATTTGTCATCGGGATGGCAACACCATTTCTATCTGCTAATCTTACAACAAGAGAATCTATCCATTGACTGGTTGTACCTGCAGATGCTGTTTCTACAGTAGTAGAAGACACCGATGCTAATGCTTCTTTTCGTGGGATTGATTTCAATTTTTCGAGAATATCCAAGGGTAAAATTGTATCTCTTACACAATACTCCATAACTTCTTCCGGACGGTTGGCCCATTCCATATCCATTTGGCTTGCATCAACATCTAATTTCTGCTTGTCATCCTGTTCTGGCCATAGAAGATTAGAAACATATCTGAGAGATTCTCTTTGCGGACTAAGAGTCTGTCTTGCCTGCCACCAAGCATCCAGAGGAATTCGTCCAGAAATTCTCCAAACTCGATTCTGTTGACGTTTTGGGAATACACGGCCTATTGTTTTGGCACCTATTTCTTTATTTGTCAAAGGGACTCTTCCCCATCCAAACATAGATGATTGTTCTGAAAATGAATTGCTATTTTCTTCAGACCTCTCCAATGTTCTGGGAAGATCAAAATTATCAATATTATATCCAGTAATAAAATCTGGATCTTCGTCCCTAACTAATCTTGTAAGGCCCTCCATGATTTCTTTTTCTGAACCTATAAATTCATGAGTTGTTCTCTCACCACTTCTATCAATTACAGCAGCAGCACAAAGAATTGTATTATGCTTAACACTGGTTTCTAAATCATAAGAAAAGGTTACAAAAGGTGTAGGGAATGGTTCGACACGTTTCAGATCCGACACATTGCAAGATACTATTAGATCAACAGGATATAATCCAGCTCCTCCGAGTTCCTTGATTCTCTCAGATGCTGAATCTGCATCTTGAATCCTAGAGATTTCTTCTGGTCCGCGTTCCCCCACCCAAAGAACTTCCCCGGAAAACGATATATGAGGACCTAAATCACAATCCATTAGTAATCTATGAACTAATAAAATATCCGAACTTGTAACGTCCCAACCCTGTGTCGACAATTCACTTCGCAACTTTCTAACGATTGTAGTATCCTTAACAAAAACTCTCCAGTGCGGCCTTTCATTTCCTTCATACAATTTATTCCCAAGGGGTAGAGGTGAACCAACAACTCTCCAATCATCCGAAACCGATTCTAAAGATAAACTAGGATACTTAGAGTTAGAATTTGTACTTGGGTCTGAAATTTCAAGATATGGATTAAGCCCATTAACCAGTAATAATACTGAATGACCTGACTTTGATCGGCACCATAATTCAATTGCAGTTTTACCAACATTTCCAGGTAGAGCACGATTATCTCCCGAGATAATACAGGCTTCTTCACTCCATTCCAATGTTACACCCAAGCCTGAGATTAAGTGCTTGCATACCAACCTTTGTGAAGTTCATGTATACTATTTTTGAGTTTGATTGAACACAACCGTTGAAAGCCGTCCCCTCTCCCTAGACATTTAACTGAGGGCGTTGGTATGTTAGATGATTCTAAACCAAGTATTGATTGGGATAGTTTGACTTTCAGTTTTACAGAAACTGATAGGATGTTTATTTCAAAATGTGAACAAGGTGGTGAATGGGAGGATGGCATCATGCAAGATTATCAAGATTTGAGAATCTCGCCTGCTTCTGGTGTTATCAATTATGGGCAAGGTTTGTTTGAAGGAATGAAAGCAAGAAGATCTGAAGATGGCCGAGTTCTACTGTTCCGCCCAGAATTTAATGCAAGAAGATCTGCTGACGGATGTAGAAGATTAGGAATGCCACCTGTATCAGAAGAAATGTTTCTAGATGCTGTAAGGAAAGTAGTGAAAGAAAATATTCGTTGGCTACCGCCATGTGGAAGAGGAGAGTTATACATCCGTCCTCTGATTTTTGGAAGTGGTGCGATATTAGGTGTAGCTCCGGCTCCAGAATATACATTTTTGATTTACGCAGTTCCTGTAGGCCCGTACTTCAAGGGAGGTATGAATCCCATTTCTTTGAAAGTTTCAGACGAATACCATAGAGCGGCGCCTGGCGGTTCTGGCGGTGTGAAAGCAATAGGAAACTATGCGCCTGGAATGATGCCATCAAAAAATGCAAAATCAGAAGGATATGCAGAAATCATCTATCTTGATGCAGTAAATCACAGATATATTGAGGAAGTAGGGGCTGCTAATTTCTTTTGTGTAAAAGACAAAATAATCTATACTCCTGAACTTACAGGGACTATTTTACCTGGAATTACTAGAATGTCTACGATTGAATTAGCAAGGTCACTTGGTTATGAAGTTCAAGAAACAAAAGTGGATGTTAAATTTGCTATGACTGCAGATGAGGCTTTTTGTGCAGGAACCGCTGCAGTGATTTCTCCAATTGGATCAATAGAGCATAGTGGAGAAGTTGCCCATTACAGTGATGGAGGAATTGGTGAGATTACTCAAGAGTTATACACAGCACTTACAGATATAATGAATGGAAGAGTTGAAGATAAATTCGGATGGACCCCTGAACTTTGATTATTTACGGCCAAAACGCTTTTTCCTTTGGCCACTATTCTTGCCCTTGAATGATTTTCTTTGAGAACGAACCTGTTTATCTCCCTTCTTTTGTGGTTTCTTATTGGGGGTTTCATCATTTTTTGCTTCAACATACTGTCTACGTAATCGAAGTCCAATACTCTGCATAACTCCTTCTTTAGAATCCGCATTAGTTACAGAAATCGCTTCTTTAGTCGATAGAATAAGTCGACCTTCATTTAGATGTGGACGGGAGGGATGGCTTGCCTCTAAATCTCGCTTCATCTTCGAAAGCCCCAAATCTCTTGCAGCCCAAACAACTGAGTCTAGGCTAGGATTGGGGATTGAAGCTTCTTTAGGAACTCGACGACCTTCAGAACGAGATAATTTAGAGTCAAAATATCTGGTCCAGAGAGTCATCTTCGACTTGTCCGCTGTCATGCTACCGCTCTCTCCGCGTTATTCAGCAAACTTGAGGGCTTCGACTGAATCATTCTTCAATAAGAACGCCAGAAACTACTCCGTCCATACCTGGTCTACTAGTTACTCTGACTTTACCGAGTTCAGTTTGAATTATTGCTCCCTTTGTAACTATATTACGTCTAACAAAGTTAAGATTTGCGCTGTTTTCTAATACATTTGAAATTGTTGAACGAGTAGTTTTGCCATCTTTTGAATGAACATTTACAGTGTGAGCAGAGGTAACTCTAACAGTCTGCGAACCTGCATTTTTTCTGTACTTCTTAGATGCATCAACATCCCCTACGAAAGCATACTGTGCTTCACTGGAAATCTCTGTTCTACGCTTACCACGATAGCGGTTTGGTCGCTTCAAGCGTCCGCCGGTTGCCTTGCGTCGAGATATACCATGCCACTTTGCCATGCAAGCCGCCGACTTGCCGCCCTTATTTCAATAGATTGGATTAAACAACATCAAGTATGTTATGAAATTCTGTCAAAATTCACGTCAAAAATATGATTTATGTGACTTAAATAAAGTATATTGATAGACATTATGCCCTCAGAAGCAATTGTGAGTGAAAAGAGGATTCGGCGTAGGACACCTGTAAGGTGGAAGCAAATTCGCAAAGAAATGCGAGAACTTTCTGATTTAATTGGTATTGAGCTAAATTTCCCTAACTTATTCTTGGAAAGAGGACACTTTCAAGAAAGAGATTTGATATTAGTCGATAAAGTACCATTGGCATTTCAGATTCAGACTGATTCAGGAAAATCATGGTATCCAACAATCAGAGGAGTGTTGGCATGGAATATAGAAAAAAGTTGGGCAGCAGTAGATCATGGTGCAATTCCTTTTTTGATGAATGGAGCGGATTGTATGGGCGCAGGGGTCCATCTAGCAGATCCAGATATAGAACCGGGTGATTTAATGTGGATTAGAGATCAACAACATGGCAAACCACTCGCAATAGGAATGGCTATTGTAAGCGGTAATGAAATGATGAAAATGACCAAGGGGAAGGCGATTAAGACTATTCATTGGGTCGGCGATGAGCTGTGGGAACTAGAAACATGAATCAATAGGATTCATTTGTAAGAATCTCTACGAACAGTTGTGAATAAACTGTTGGCATTGGTTACAGTTGCTATTTTAGCATCCTCTGTCATTGCTGCAGATGGTGGAATTAATGAAGCCACAAATCTGAATGAAACTGATTTCGAATCTATGGAATACAGTAATGTTGTGTATGAAGAACAAGAATTTACTATTTCTCTAACACTGAAAAATGAATCTACTAACATCAGTCAAATAAACTGGATTACTCAAGTATGTATTAATTCAGGAGTATGTTATCCTCCTAAAACAATTGAAATGAATACTTCAGACAATAAAACATGGACTGCATCAGTAGTTGTAGATGAAGATGCAAGCTATTTGAATTGGAGAATTGATCAAATAGACGATAATGATACTGTGGTAAGAGTCCCTGATACAGGATTTGGTTGGAAAATTTGGTCTGATTGCTGGTATGATGGAGAAGAATGGGGAGGTAATGATACTTCTTGCATGACAGAAGAAGAAAACGATAGTGTTCCTGGGTTTATTTTTTCTCTAACTCTTTCAGCTATAATTATTGCAGGACTGATGATACAAAGATCTGAGGGAAAATATGAATGATGAAGACTCTGATTTCATTGATTTAGAGTTCTCCCCGATTTCTAAAGAAAAAATGGCAGAAAATGCATTTGATTTTTTTCAGTTGATGAATAAAAGACGTACTACTAGACATTTCTCAACGAAACATGTGCCCCGTAATCTAATAGAAATGGCGATTAAAACCGCAGGTACAGCACCATCTGGAGCTCATTTACAACCTTGGACTTTCGTTGCGATATCAAATGAAGATTTAAAGAATAAAATTCGTGATGCAGCTGAGGAAGAAGAGGAAAAAACATATTCTGAAAGAATGCCAGAAGCATGGGCTGAACTATTACGACCTTTAGGCACAGACCATATCAAAGAACATATCACAGATGCACCATGGGTTGTTGTTGTATTTAGACAATCTAAAAGAGAACGTATGAATGGAGAAATTGCACCTACTTATTATTCCCAAGAGTCATGTGGGATTGCCATTGGTTTATTCATTGCAGCTATACAAAATATGGGACTGACTACATTGACCCATACCCCATCGCCTATGAAATTCTTGAGAGAATTGCTGGAGAGACCCGAGTATGAACACGCAATGTTACTGATGCCTGTCGGATATCCAGCAGAAAATGCCAAAGTACCCAATCTTAAAAGAAAAAGTCTTGATGAAATTTCTGAATGGTTCGACTAAGATTTTTCACTTTCAGAACTGGATGGAGTAAAAAATGCCAATGCTATTCCTGAACCTATTATCATTAAACCTCCGAGAACGATTTTCAGAGTTAATATCTCATCAAACAAAATAATTCCGTAAATTGTTGCTATTATCACTGTAAGATAAGAAAATGCACTAACCCAAGCGGCATTTGCCTTATGATAAGCCATGGTAATTCCTACTTGACCGCCTCCTGCACCCACCCCTATTCCTATTAAGGCAGCAACCATTTCTAGAGATAAAGCGGATAAGTTTGGAACTGCTTGAACCATCGAGCCAAGAACAGAAAAAGCGGCAAACCAAAATACTACAGAAGAAGGTGACTCCGTTTTTCTTAAATCACGAACAAAAATGTATGCTAAGCCAGCGAATAATCCCGAACCCAAAGCAAGTAATGCATTGGAATCAATACTATCAAAATCAGGAGAAACTATCAGAACTATTCCGATAAAGGCAGTCATTAGCAGAACGAGTACTGAAGATGACACTTTTTCACTAATTAATCGACCAGAAAGTAATGCCACAAATAACGGCGCAGTATACTGTAATGTCACTGCCTGACCGATAGGAATTAATGATAATGCTGTGAAATATAGCAACATTGCAATTAATCCAGTAAGACATCGCAAAAACATCTTTCTTCTATCTTTGACTTTGAGGCTAATACCTTGAAATCTAGCAAAAATAGCTACTGCTAAGGCGATAACTAGTGAGCGAACAAAAATTATCATCCAGACATCGGCATTTACTGATGTCCATTTCACTAATGCATTCATAGTTCCAAATGAGATACTACCAAAAATCATCCATAAAACTGCTACTCTTGGAGAATCAACAGGTAACTTTGGTACTGATACATATGAAGTAAGATCAGGCCCGTCTTTGGCTAATTCTGCTACTGATTCTAGCCCTCTTCCAAGGCCTTTAGAGGACATTACTTTAATCCCCATCTTTTTTCTAATTCATCAGAAACATCTTGGTAATCTTTGCCACCATTACTGTTTGGGTCATGTAAGTGTATTGGTACACCATGACTCGGCGCCTCTGCTAATTTGATATTACGGCGTATAGCTGGGCGAATTACAAACTCAGGAAGATGTTCAAAAATCTCAGAAGCTACTTGTTGATTGAGAAGAGTACTGGCATGCATTGTCAACAAAACTCCATCAACACCTAAATGTGGATTTAGAAGATTTCTAACTTCTCTTATAGTTCCTGCCAACATTGCAAGACCTTCAAGAGCGAAATATTCAGTTTGTACTGGAATTAAAACTCCATTACTCGCGACAAGTGCATTAATAGTTACCAAACCTAGTGAAGGAGGGGTGTCGATAATTACTATATCATAATGTGGAAGTAATGGCTCTAGAGCTTCTGAAAGCCTTCTTTCTCTACCTAATTGTCTCAACATTTCCTGCTCTAATCCTACTAAACTTCTGTCTCCAACTATCATGTGTAATCCATCAACTGCAGTTGCATGTCGAGCAGAAATAGCGGTCTCTGGAGAAAGAATAAGATCTCTTGTTGTATTCTGAACTTTACTCTTATCAACTCCGAGGCCAGTTGCACAGTTTCCTTGAGAATCTGCATCAACAACTAAAATTCGATGCCCCCTCAATGCCAATTGAGATGCAATATTAATGACAGTAGTTGTTTTTCCAACCCCCCCTTTCTGATTAATTACAGTAATTACCCTTGCACGACCTTCGAGAGTGGGGGTTGGATAGGGTAAATCCAGTGGTCTACTTGTTTTTTGAGAAGACATTTCATGCAAACTACTTGTTTGACTTTGAATTTCTTCTTCCTCAGTAAATTCAGCATCGATTACCAGAGGAATCTTCTCAACCTCCGGAAGATTACTGTCATCATTAGCAGACATACAAGCGCCTTCGGCGCTTAGAAGGAAGTTGAATGTGCCGCTTATAATAATTATCAGATTGCTAAATTTAGATGTTTTAAGTTTGGCCAATTATCTCGGCCCATGCGAGCATCCTTCCTGTTTGAGCATCCATTGCAAAATTTATGTTATGCTTACGATTAGAGTCTATCCATTCCCTACTTCCTGCTACTGTTACTTGCCCTTCTGTAAGATCGCCAGGTAAAAATGAAAGAAGATCGCTATCTTCAGATACTGAAAGTCTGTATCCAAAACTACTTCCTTCAGACCACTGATTATCGCCCAAAGACAAGGATAAGTCTTGATATCTATTGGAATCTAGAATACGGGCTTCAAGATTCTTTAATGTGTGAGTTGAAGGAATGGCATCTTGGTTCCAAATTACTTCTCCATCATCACGACCTTCGTCATCAAATGAACAAGCATTATTTGATTGGCTAACTATCGCCCACCCTGATGTTTCATCCGAACGAACCCATGAAAGATTCCATTCTTGCACCTCATTTAGAGAATAAATAGACTGCCAAATATATCCATCACTATCAATTGCTACTGTAATATCCCGATTAGAATGGTTGGCGCGTAAGCAACTAATTGCATCCTCTAATGTAAATGACCTGATTTCTGACTCATCCCACATCGCTGTTGACCATTCTTTCTTTGCATTAGTACTGAGTTTGTCTTCTCCAGGCCCCGGTCTACCTGCATATGTTGAACTCCAAGAAATTGACTTTGAACCAGATTCGGAAGTTATCATACTCATCTTCATTCTTACAGTTAATTCTCCCTCAGGCAGTGCTGCTTCAAAGGCCGCACTTTCGATAAAACTACAGTCAGAAGTACTCTGATCTTTGTTAATCAAGATATCAACTTCTTGTTCAACTGCCCAAGGGACTCCATTCTTTACAAGAATGTCGATATTCATTCTTCCAAGACACCTTTCAATTTCCGAATGAGAAATTTGTACTGGGTAAACTAGACCGTGTTCTGCATTATTTTGTTCTGAACCAACTACCCATTCCCAATCTTTATTCCAATCGGAAATTGAGTCAGAATTCATTCCCGAATTTAACTTAATATCGCCAAAGAAATTATGCAATTCAATAGGAGCCAATGGGAATGTCAGAATAGGGGCTATATCGTCTAAATTTCCAAAACCATCGGCGCCAAAAGTTACGATATTTGCATTTGTTGTAGTATCGTCAACATCGGTAAATGAAATAATTGATTCAGATCTTAATAGACTTGTTTCAGTTAATTCTTCGTAAAGATTGGTTGTCATCAGTAAATCATTACCCGGTAAAGACCAACCTAAATTTCCACATACATTAGTATCTCTCCAAGTTTTACCTTCAAGATCTACTTCGAGATCATGTATTATTTCTTGTTGTACTGTTAAATGAGAACGCCCATAGGCGTCTTTGGCATTAATTACTCCTAATAATTCAGAAGACTGCCTATCAATTGGATGGGAAATTTCATTCAAATCTCCTTCAACAATTGAAATTGATCCAGTTCCTGTAAGTCCTACTGTTAACCTATTACAGGCATCTGTGATCGCGGTATCTGGTAAATTATCTCTCAGTAATGCAACCATATCATCACCATCTAGAATAATTTCTCCGTCACTCAAAGTGAATGTCATTGAATCTCCATAATTTAATGGCCTAGCTTGGAACGAAGAGTCCGCTGAGAGGAAGTAAACAACTCCAGCACCTACCAGTAAAACTACTACAATAACTGCAGAAATTTGCTGCCAATATTTCTTAAAAACATCCATTGAAGGTAACACAATTGTCATTGATGGTTGGTCTTCTTTTACCTCAGATGGGGGGTCAACAATTGTTTTTACTTCTTTATTTTCTAATGACCAAGGGTCGTCTTCGTCCAAAATTAAAGAAGGTTCTTCATTTTCTATGATTACTGGTTCTTCAATAATTTCTGCCTCAAAAATCTCTGCTTCCATTATTTCTTCAACTATTTTCAATTCCTCTGTTACTTCTTTTTCTTCAGAATTATCTTCAATAACTAAACTATCTTTAGATTCAACACGAGAAATCAATCTATTTATCGCATCATCTATCTCCTTGGAAGAGCGGGTAGTTTCATTTTTTTCTTCAATTAGAGAATCTTTGGGTTGAGTTTCTATTGGTGCTTCTTCGAGAAATAAATCGTTATTATCATTATCAGATGAGAAATGGCCAAGAATTCTCACAATTAATTCTGCTTTGTTACCAGAGGATGATATTTCCTCTTTTTTACATATTTCTCTCAAGTCAAAAACCATCATTTTTGATAATGAGTCGAACGTGTAAGACTCCCCGTCGGCCATAATAACAGGACTTGTTGATGACCCAAGTCTTTCAATACCTTCCTTCATCTGTGTTAAGGAATCACTACTAGAGCACGAAAATACCATTTCCGCAGCCAAAGAAGTCAAGAAGGTCGGGCGTTCGCGGCAAATTATGAGGCCTCGATTAGTTATACTATCTCGTGGGCCAAAATTATACTCTACAAAGCGCCTTTCAGAAGAAGCAGAAAATGCTGGTTGGGATGTCAAAATATTGGATCCTCTATCTCTAACAATGATAGTTGATGACAAAGGAGGAAAAATATTCTACAGAGGGTGGCCTGTGGAATGTGAAGCAGTAATTCCGAGAATTGGCTATTCAATAACCAGAAGAGGAGTCACTATAGTCAGACAGTTTGAAAGAATGGGCGTAATTGTCATGAACTCTAGTGATGGGATAACTAGGAGTAGGGACAAATTGATTGCTTGCCAAATGATGTCTTCAGGAAATATTCCAGTCCCCATCACCGCACAAGTGGTTTCATGGGAAGACACAAATAGAGCAATTAGTAGAGTTGGTGGAACTCCTTGCGTGGTAAAGTCGACAGAAGGGACTCACGGTGCAGGAGTGTTTTTAGCAAAAACTGAACAACACGCTCGTCAATTAGTTTACCAAATGTTGGAAAGAGAAATGAGACCTTTGGTGCAAGAATATATTGAAGAATCTCATGGAAAAGATATCAGAGCATTGGTTGTAGGGGGGGAAGTTGTTGCATGTATGAGGAGAAGGGCAAATGGAGATGAATTCCGTTCAAACTTTCATCTTGGAGGCAGTGTAGAGAAGATCGAAATAGATCAAGATTTCGAAAAAATAGCTATTAAAGCGGCTAGAATTTTAGGACTAGAAATAGCTGGTGTAGATCTACTTGAATCAGAAAGAGGGGCTCTTGTCCTAGAAGTTAATTCTAGCCCTGGATTAGAGGGTATAGAAAAAGCATCACAGATTAATGTTGCAGGAGCGGTGTCGAAGAGATTGAATTATTTGTTACAAAAAAATGAAGAAAATCATTCTTTGATGAATCAGAAACATCAATCTAGTAATATTGATGAAAAAAATCAAGCAGATTCATGAATTGGCATCTTTTCATAAGCATTACAAAATGTAATCTAATTATGAAAATGAGAGAAGCATTCAAGTCCAATCAGGGATTCATGGCTTTGTCCTTAGGGACATGGGATGCGCGTCGTTCGCGACGATGAGGCGAGGGAATTGACTGAACAGAATGAAGAAAAAACAATCTCAAAGGTTGTTGCAAACTCAAATGAAGAGTTAAATCTGAATGGTGCAGAATTGTTAATACATACAAAGAATCTACCACAAAGACTTCAGCGATTGGCTTTATTGCCATGGTTTGAATGCTGGTCTCAACAATTGAAAACAGAAAAAAAGAGTGAGCATACAATAAGATCGTATGTGATAGCAGCAAAAACATTCACAACAACACCTCTACCCAACGAGGAAATAATGTCTTGGAATGAAATTAAAGAGATTCAAGTTTCAGAATTATTTAACAGAAGCAATCCTAATAATGGTAGAATTGATTCATGGTTAAACACAATTGGAGATTTAAGACCTGCAACAATCAATGCAAGAATTGCAGCAATTACACATTTATTGAAGTGGATGGGATATACTATCCCTGAATGGATTCAGAGACCTGCAAGATCTAGATCACTACCCAGAACATTGGGTAAAAATGATTTGCAAAAGGTCAGATTAGCTGCGATTCGATCTGAAGATCCTATTGCTTTCCCTGTAATTACAATGATGCTTGATACTGGGCTGAGATGTTCAGAAATCTGTAATTTAGACTTAGATGATGTTGATTTAGAAGACTTGTCGGCCTTAGTTATTGGTGGAAAAGGAGAGAAAGATAGGACTGTGCTTTTCACTAATGCTACATTGGATGCTTTAGATGCTTGGAGACCGATTAGAAACGCTAGATTGAAAAATTGTACTAGAGAAAAAGACCAAAGGTCATTATTCTTCTCAAGTCGAAGTCGGAGATTAAACCCCCGCTCTGTTCAGAAGTTATTGGATCGGATCGCTGATGCTTCAGATATCCCAAGGACGAGATTAAGTCCACATGTTTTAAGACATTCATTTGCAACCGGACTTCTAGAGAGAGGAGCAGATTTAGTAACAATACAAAGACTTCTAGGACATGCAAATATTTCAACGACAAGAGTGTATCTAGAAATTGGTGATCAGACCTTAAGAGAAATTTACCATAGAGCGCAGTCTTCAATCAGTATCGCCGAACTAGAATCAGAGAATTCCGAAACGACAGAGGAAATTACTGAAAGTGCACCAACAATAAAATAATTATTTTCTAGCAGGATTCTTTTTATTTTCTCTTTTATTGACATTTTCTGGGCCCTGCCAATCCCTATTTGCTAAGGCATCGTTACCAATATGGCCAGGGATAGGGCAGTATTTTCCAGAACGACAACGAGAACAATTGTCATTCGGTGGTCGCTCTACCGTTTTCACCAGACGACCATACTTCCTCCTTGGCATGATATCAAGTTAAACTGGAGGAACTTAGCAGTTGTTGTCATGACATCAGGGAAATCAGTAGGTTGATGTTTGAAAGACACTACGGACAATTGTGAAAGAAGGAGCTACTCCAAAAAAACCTCTTGGTTGTGACCCAAATCGTAGCTTATTATTTGCTCAAGTTATTTCTGGAGAACCAGAAATGAGAATTGATGAAGGAAATTATCTCAGGAATATTGGTTGGCAAGGTAAAACTACTACTGTTTTTCTTGGTGATATCGCAAATGTGTCGCTGCGTTCATTAGGACCTCATGACCCTCCTAAATTCTCAAAAAAACCTGATTATGATGAGCAGCAATGGGTTCTCAATTCTTCTTCAGGAGAATTAAAAATTAGTATTAAAAGTGCATCATATTGGGGATTCGGACTTTGGGCAAAATGCTTCTATAACGAAATTGAGTTGATTGGCCCACTGTCTCTCAGAGCAAGATGCGTACATGATATAATGGCAGCGCTAGGAAGAAATCCTTGGGAAGCATCTAGGGTTAAGAAGTTTGAAAAAATCACTAATGCATCTCTAACTGAGCATGGAGAATGTTGGAGAGAGCTGTCCAAATATGCTCGGAATGAAATGGAAGAAGAAATAATAATTGTTGAAAATGAAATTAAAGGATTAATAGGTACTGACCCCGAAATAGAAATTATACTTGATAATGCAAAGATTGCTTTAGAAGATGCTAGAGCAGCTCTTTTAGATAGAAATGCACCAGCGGTTGAAAGAGCACTTGGAAGAGCGATTACTGCATTGGTTGAAGCAAATCCCGATACCGAAGTGAGATCATCTGAAATAGAATCTATAGTTTCAAAATCTACTGCAAAACAAAATCAAAATACTGAAGAAATAAATGCAAGTGATTTACTGAATAATGACATTGATTTCGTAGATTTAACTGAATCTGAGTAGTTAAAATCCAAAAGTATCTGCTAACCAGTGTAGAACACCATGATTCGCAAGATAAATTGTTACTGAAAAAGATATACAAGCAAAGTAAATCATACCTCTTGAAATCTGAATTGCATCCTCAGATTCTTCATCGAAGTAACGAATCAGACCAGCCGCTTGCTGGATTCCACTTCCCTTCTTGTCCTTTGCCATTGTCAATCGGACCTACATTTAGTATTTCAACGCCGCGAATCATTGAATTCTAAAAAATAAAGATTAAAATCTAAAAAATTGCCTTTTCAAGGGTCTAAAGTCTCAATAAGAACACACCCACCATCTAGTTCAACAATACAGGAAGCAGCATCCATTGCAGTTTCTAACCCCATAGTCATGAGTATCTCTCTTCTCGAACCATTATCTGATTGAAATATTAATCTATGACTTAATGCATCAAGAACTCTTTTGTCAACTACTTGCCAAACCCATTCATCTCTTTCAACATTGATTAATGCTTCAACTGGTACTAATGGGCCCTGTTTGGCTCCGTTCATTCTGGCTCTTTGCAATAATTCTTCTAATTTTCTTGAAGCCCCCCCTTTATCGGTTCTTATCGGTTCTCCCGTTTCTTTTGCTATACGTCTTCTTAGTCTAGTCATGTGCATCCCAAATGCGGAAACTACCGCAACCCTTGAGGGTTTGTTTGAAGGTATAACTATTATTGGTAAAGAAAAGTCTTGTAGACTGTTTTCAGTATGAAAATAAGTTAACGGAAACCGTAAATTAGCAACAACTCTAATCCGTTTGATTCATGGGTGATTAGTTAACCGTCGGAGTATGGACATAGACGAGCGTTCATGGGAAACCATTGCGGCGGATAGTGTTCTAATGAATGCAGTTAGCAATTGGAGAAAGGATCCTGAAAAGTGGCTTGAAAAGTCTGTTGAAAGATTGAATGAGACTGTAAGAGTAAATCCACTTAGAGATGATATTGAGTGGGTTGAAAATTGGCTTCAAGAAATTGGAGCGATTAAGATTGAATGGTTCGCAGGAGTGGGTAGTGCATGGACGCTACCATTTCCGAGAGGTAAAGCAGAAGGAGATGTGAAAATAATTTTAGCTGCGCTTCATGAAACAGGGAGATTGACTAGACAAGAGGCAGTATCTATGATTCCGGCTATTGCTTTAGATGCTAAACCAGGAGATTTAGTACTGGATATGTGTGCAAGTCCGGGATCAAAAACTACTCAAATTGCTGAACATTTAGAAGGTAGAGGAATCGTAATGGCGAATGAAATTGCCAATAGTAGAATAAATACTCTTGTTGCTAATACTAAGAGACATGGTTCAATTACTCCAATGATTGTGCATCATGATGGTAGATTTATACCCAAAGTTCCAAAATCAGGATTTGATAGAATACTTGTAGATGCACCTTGTACTGGTTCGGCGACAACTAGGAAAAATCCAGATGTTTGGAAAAAATGGCTACCCTCTGGTGGAAAAACATTACATAAATTACAATTAGAATTATTGGTTAAAGCTGTTAATCTAACCAAACCAGGTGGAAGAATTGTATATTCAACGTGTTCTCTCGACCCTATAGAAAATGAAGCAGTAATTTCTGAAATTTTGAAATTAGATATAGGAATTTCATTGTCACCAGCATCTAAATTATTAACAAAATTACCAGGTAGAAATGGGATGACTGATTGGCCACAATTAGATGAGGAGGGGAATATCTCAAAAGGTACTGAGGGTAATAATTCAATAACACCTCCAATCAATAATAGTATCAAAGAAGAATTGAGGAAATGTTTGAGAATCTGGAATGATGATGTAGATGCAGGAGGATTCTTCGTTGCTGTTTTGGAAAAAGATGAAGATTATGATGTTGGAAAGGTAGATTATGATAAATTTCTTGAGCCAGAAAAAATAAAACCTGATGAAGAAAATTTCCCTCAACCAATAAAACCTGAAATTGAAGAATTAATAGATGAAACTCTTGGATGGGATGAAAAAAATCTTTGGAGGAGAGGTAAAAGTATACTCTGGTCAACACCCGAAGCGAAAGGAATTTGGAATTCGGATAGGAGTAAAAGAAGTGGTCGGACTTTTATTCCGGGAAAAAGATGGAGACCACTTAGAGTAATACACTTAGGACTTATTAGCATAAAATTACAAAATGGAAAATTAGAAAGAATTGTTGGTAAAGCAGCACCGAAAATGATTGATAATATCAAACATGGAAAGTCGATAGTAAGTAGTGAAGTTATCGATAATTTACTGAATGGAATAGAGCCCCCTGCATACGAAATAAGCCTTGAATTGAATAAGATAAGAGGAGGGCATATTCTGATTGAAGAAAATGAAAATACTTGCCTCCCCGTCTGGATAGGAGGGAGAGTTTCTCTAATGATTTCTGAGCAGGAAAGGAGAATACTAAGGGCAAAAAGGAACCTACCGATTCTGATAAAAAATGAAGAAGAATAGTATGTACTAAACATTTGATTAGAAAAATTTATTATTATTTAGCATATGTTCAATAGCCTATCCTCAATAGGCAACATGAAGTGATTACTTGCTTGATGAAATTGATAAAAAAATAATTAAAGTTTTAGAAGATGATGCTAGAACATCATTGAGGAAGATTTCTGAACTCGTTAAAGTGTCTCTTGGAACTGTATCTAATAGAGTAAAAAAAATGGAGAAGAACGGCGTAATCAAGGGTTATTCCGTGATTCTTGATCCTGATCAAATTGGTTGGGAGTTAAATGTAGTAATCGGACTAAGGATACAGAAAGGTAGATTAATAGAAATCCAAGAAAAAATCGCTACGGATTCAAGAGTTCACGGAGTATATGACGTAACTGGAGACTTTGACTCAATGGTTATTGCTAGGGCTAAAAATCGAAAAGATCTTGATGATTTATCAAAAAATGTCCTATCTATTGACGGAGTAGAAAGATCAATCACTCATCTAGTATTGAACACTGTAAAAGAGAAAACTGCATCGCTTCCTGAATGAAATTCTAAATCTGAGAAAGAACTTCCAATAGTGAATCTGAAAAACCGATAATTGACTCCACCGTTTTACATTCAAATTTAAGTTGATTTGCTAGAATATTCCTTAAATTTTGGTCAATTTTTACATCCATAGAATTCAATTCATTTGTAAATGATTTTTGAAGAATTTCTCCAGTCCTGTCCCAATCCATCAATAGAATAATTCTTGGTAATCCATCAATAGCTAATTCGGAACCATATGTTTCATACAAATATGCAATCATTCTTGGCCTATCCCATCCCTTATTCACAGTTTCAATAATACCTGAAAATCCAAGTACTCTAAGGCATTTTACATCGTTTATTCCTTCCACAAGAATAGGACAATTGGAGCCCCCCTCATCTATTGGCAAATTACGTATTATAGATTCTTTAATTGCTCTGGCTGCAAGAAAAAATCTTTCTTCCCTAATGCTGAGATTTTTTTTGCGATTCATATTAACATCTCTTTCAATTATGATTCTCAGAGGAAAAGTGTGGAAATTTAGGATTTTGACGAGAGCAATAAAGCATTTCATTAGTTCCTGATTATAGTTGGTTTAGAAGTTATTCTTAGGATTGTTTCTAGTAGGTTAGTAAGGGGTGTTATCCGCGACACTTATGAGTGGGTTTCATTCCCATTGAAACGAGATACCCATGGCTGTGACATCACCTCTGTTTAACGTACTTTGGGACGAGTATATTCTTTGGTCATTACTCGTTGGAGTTTTTACCTTCGGTTGGCTGTATCATCATTCATTCGCATATAGGTCTACAGATGGAGAAAAAGCAGGTAACGTTGATGATTTGACTGTTGGTGTATTTCCAAAACATAATGATAATCTGAAACTAGAAGTAGCTTGGACAGTTCTGCCATTTCTACTAATTATTTATCTGACTTATATCTCATGGGCGCCTTTAGATCATGTTTGGGCAGCACCAGGAAGTGAAGCTAGAGGGGATGAATGTTTAGAAGGTCAATCTTCGAACAATATATTCTTTGAAGATACAGGATTCGTGAATTCAGAATGTTATCATGTGATTGAATTGACTGGCCAGCAATGGTTTTGGTCATTCGAATGTAATCCTTCAGTAAATAGTGAATTTAGTCAGAGAGACTACAATTTAAGTGCCGATTTGTGTGCAGTATCTAGTCAAATGGTTGAAGGCTATGGAATGCAACCAGTAATCAATTTAAAGGCAGGAGAAACATATCTACTTGTCATGGAATCTGAAGACGTAACACATGCTCCTTGGTTCTTAGAATTAAGTACAAAAGAAGATGTTTTACAAGGACAGAAAACAACCATGTGGCTTCCTATGACTGAAACAGGGGATTCATTAATACTCTGCACAGAATACTGTGGCGATTCACATTCACTAATGGCTGCGGTTGTTTCAGTACATAGTTAATTGGGGGGGATAGTAATGAATAAGGAAAAAATAGCTTCTAGGACTTTAGTAATCTTTGTTGTACTTTTGATGGGTATGGTAGCTGTACCTTCTGCTACTTCTTTACCAACCGGAGTCGCTGGCGTGAAAGACTCGGGATGTAATTGTCATGGAGCTGTTGTCAGTGATTCGGTAGTACCGATATTAGAAGGATTACCGGAGACATACAACTACTCGGAAGTCTATACTCTAACAATTGGTTTCACCGGAGGCCCTGCAGATCCATCTAATATCAATCAAGGTGGATTTAATCTATGGGTGAGCGATGGAGAGATTACTCCAAGTGATGCAGCTGTTCAATCATGGAATCCGAATGAAGTATCACATACTGATGCTGGTAATGACCAAACAACGTGGTTAGTTGATTGGATTGCGCCGTCGAACGATAGGAATGTAGAATTTATCCTCCATGTTAATTCAGTAAACGGTAATGCCGGAAGTCCAGAAGGTGGTACGAGTGGAGATGAATGGAATCGGTTAAGCATCCAAGTCGCTTCACCTACTGTAATATTGGAACAAGCAAATCCATACACCGTATTGACAACATTAATCGTAGTTAGTTTTGTACTATTGTTGACGGTACTAATATTCATATTCTACCAAAATAACCCTGAATCATTTGATTGGGAGAACTTTGCGCCTTGGGTTGCGGGTTGGTTAACCACAACAGACCATAAGAGAGTTGGTACGTTATATTTCTTGGCAGGATTCTTTTTCCTAGGAATTGGAGGGATTATGGCTATTCTAATAAGAATACAATTAATGGAACCAGGAAATGATTTCTTAACACAAGATCAATATAATCAATTTTTTACATTACATGGTACTACAATGATTTTCCTTGCTGCAATGCCTCTAATCAATGGTGCAGCTAACTGGATGGTCCCTTTACAAATTGGAGCACCTGATCTTGCTTTCCCGAGACTAAATGCGATGTCTTTCTGGCTACAACCTGTTGGAGCGATTCTGATATTTACGGGAGTATTCTCAGGCACAGGAGCAGATACAGGATGGACGGGATATGCGCCTTACATCGTTAGTGAAACTGCTCATTCAGGGACTACCATGTGGGTAGCAGGACAAATATTACTTGTTGCATCATCAACACTTACTGGTATCAACTTCCTAACCACCATAGCAGTGATGCGAGCAGAAGGAATGGGGTGGATGCAAATGCCTTTGTTTACCTGGTCTATCTTAATTGCAAACCTAATGTTATTCTTATCGATTCCTGCATTCGGAGTTGGACTAATACAGGTTTACTTAGACAGAGTAATTGGGACTGCTTTCTATGATGCCGCATCTGGAGGTGATCCTTTGCTATGGAGTCACTTATTCTGGTATTTCGGGCATCCCGAAGTATATGTTGTGATTGTACCTGCTTTCGGTATTATATCAGAAGTAATTGCAACTAGTGCCAGACGTTCAGTGTTTGGATATCGTTCAATGGTCTACGCAATGGCAGGAATAGGTGTGGTTTCATTCATTGTATATGGTCACCACATGTTTACTTCTGGAATGGACCCAACACTTAGATTCGTAACAATGCTAACCACTATGCTCGTTGCTGTCCCAACAGGAATCAAGATTTTCAATTGGTTAATGACGATGAACGGTGGATCATTAGTCTACAGAACACACACTTTGTGGGCATTAGGATTCTTAGTTACATTTACATTAGGTGGTATTTCAGGTATGTTCTTCCCAAGTATGGCAATGGATTTACATTTCCATGAGTCATACTTCGTAGTTGCTCACTTCCACTATGTACTAGTTGGAGGAACTGTCTTTGGACTATTCTGTGGAGTATATTATTGGTTCCCGAAAATGAGTGGTAAAATGCTAGATGAAAGACTGGGAGTTTTACATTTCCTAACTGCTTTCATAACTTACAATGGAGTGTTTTGGCCAATGCACAGACTAGGTGTTTGGGGTATGGCACGAAGACATCATACATACTTCATTTCAGTTGATGAAGTGAGAGGAGTTGATGGTGAAGTCATTACTGAAGCCGTCATAGGAGCGCTACCGCCAGAAGCTGCTGGTTGGAATATGTTCATTACTGTCTCAGCAATATTATTCTTCTTTAGCAACTTTTTACTGATAATCAATGTAATAGTATCGCTGATTAGAGGCAAAGACGCGCCTGCTGATCCATGGGGCGGATGGTCGTTTGAGTGGATGACAGAATCACCTCCACCTACTCCTTCTTTTGGTAGATTTGAACATGGAGTATGGCATGACTTACCAACTCTGAAGGACGCAAATGAGCATATTGCAAATGAACCTAGTAAACTTGGAGAATGGTTCAATAGGCTCATGGTTGCAGACAAAGAGGAGGTGGAAAATTGAGCGGAGAACATGACGAACACCATCATCCAAGTGCGTGGGGACCACATCACTGGGATCACGGAGCACCACACAATTCATGGGCACCGTTAGTGATGAGTATTGGATTTGGAATATTCCTTTTCATGCTCGCTAATGCTTTCAACAAAGATGTGGTTGATGCAAGTTACATACCTTTGGTGATGGTAGGTCTACTAGTAGTTCTATTTGGTTTGATTATCTGGTGGAGACAGGATATGTCTTTCGATGGAACATATGAACCAATGTCAACAGGGACACCATTCAAGAATATTCAAATCCGTAAAGTTGGAATGTGGGTATTCTTAATGTCAGAAATGATGGTCTTTACATCATTATTTAGTACATATATCCGATATAGAACGGGTATTGAAAACTGTCAGACTGTATTCGAAAGAGGAGATTGGGTGGAACAAGGGTATACTCTAGAGACTGGTGAGGCTTTGATTTGCTTTGAGCCAGCAAGCCACCTAATCGCATCTTCATGGTGGCATATTGCACCTGGAGCGATAAACACCTTTGCTCTCATTGTATCTTCATTCACAATTGTTCAAGCACTAAGATATGCTAGTAAACCAGTAGGAGAAATTGATGAAAATAGAAGAAAGAAACTTGTTACTAGATATTTAGGAAGCACATGGCTCTTAGCAGTGATTTTCTTGACTCTGAAGATGGTTGAATGGTTCATTGGGTTCTATGTACCTGAAATTAGTTTCTTAGGCATTCATGAACATGATATTAAATCACTTGTAGCAGAAGGATATATGATTAATGCGGACCATTATCATCACCATGATTGGGTTGATCCAGTTACTGGTGCTACAATGCTTGCAGACATCAGTGTAGGTGCGTCCACTTTCTATGTGACAACTGGAACACACGGTGTTCACGTCTTTGGAGGAATTGTTGGATTGACCTACATGACTCTCAAAGCTTCTAGAGGCGGTTACACTCCAAAGAATGCAGTATCTATCGAATACTTCGGTCTTTACTGGCACTTTGTTGACTTAGTTTGGGTAATAGTATTCCCATTCTTCTATCTATATTGAGGTGAAAAAAATGGGCGAACACAAAACAATAATGGGTAAAGATTTGTACTGGATGAACTTTTTTGGATTGATGATTCTAACTTTGATTGAAGTAGCGGCTGTAGGCTTAGATTTATCGCCTGAAACTACCGGTCTTAGTTACACTGAGAAAGAATTAACCTTATTCATTTTAGTAGGGATAGGGCTTCCAAAATTTATTATGATCGCTGCAATATTTATGCATTTATGGGGAGATGAAGATTCAAAAATACTCACATTAACTGCATTATTTCCTGCATTTTTCATTATTGTAATGATACTTTTCATCGGATTAACCCACCCAGAAGCAACCACTGGATTGCCTGAATGGTGTAGACCTGGATTTTACAATTGATGATTGTAAAGTTCATTTCTAATGAGTGATTCGATAGAGCGCGGCCGAGATCGCATAGCCCGGTATTGCGGTGGATTTGAAATCCACTGTCCATTGGACGCGGGGGTTCAAATCCCTCTCTCGGCGCCACTATCACTCATTAGGAATTGATTTAGCACCGCGTACTGTAATCTGATTATCATGATACTTCATTGACACTGGTGTAGTTAATACCGCTTCACCGTCAACGTTGACATACATTGTTGGATTGTGGCTTTCTTCTGTTGGTTGTCCTTGAGAGTTTACAGATTTAACTTCGAGAGAAGACGAAGATTGCATACTTATTTTACCCCATTTACCAACATGTGTCCCTTTCTGTAAAGGTCCCATTACCATAAGCATTTGAATTTTTGAAAGGCCGAATGCTAGCAATAAAGAGGGGCTAGAATGGACTGGAGAAGCTCCTGGAGTTACTTTGTATCCTCCTCCAAATGTTTGACATTGGGATAGACAGAAAAGTCCTGAAAATTCAATTACTTCTCCAGGATTATCATCGATTTTTATCCATCCGCTCTGTTTTTTCCACCCCAAAACTGCACTAATTCCTAGAAATGTATATTTTAATTGTCCTCTAATCCACTTGAATTTACCTTCATTTTTCATTCTATTAACTACCGACGTTACTCCACTATCAACTTCTAGGAAGCTCCAGCGAACCATATATCCTTCTTTTTCAGGAGTTCCATCAACTGAATGATGCTGTGGATCTGGAATCGAATGATGCCCAATAGCGGGCCTCCCTTCAACTCTAACTGCACCAACTGTTCGGTCAACTCCGTTACTTAGAATATTAATCGCTTCTTTCATTCCAGGGTATTTTTTACCTCTTGGAATTGGAATACCATGCGCCCTAGCATAGTCATTACCACTACCAATAGGAAGAATACCAAGAGGTGTCTTAGAGCCTCTCAATCCAGAGGCTACCTCATGAACAGTTCCATCGCCTCCTACTGCCACTACAAGTTCATATTCCTCGTTAACAAGATTATTGGAAATCTCAGTAGCATGCCCAGGATATTCGGTTTTATACAACGAAATCTCAAATCCAACTTCTTCTAGTGCAGGTAAAAATGTGTCCCACTGTTTCAATGATAAACCATCTCGGGCCTTTGGATTTAGGATGCATGCAATACGTGTCACGTCTATCTGAGTGAGGATTTAAGACTTGAATGCTCGCAAAGCGAGGAATCTTGTATAAAGAATACTTCGAACGCCGTGAGGGAGACGTATGCAAGACGAGTTTTTCATGCGCAGAGCAATTGAATTAGCGGAAAAGGGACGTTTTGCAGTTCGCCCAAATCCGCTAGTTGGTTGCGTATTAGTTAGAGATGGAGGAATAATCGCTGAGGGCTGGCACGATCATCTTGGAGGGCTTCATGCAGAACAAATGGCTATTGCCGATGCTGAAGCAAGGGGTGTTGAGACTCAAGGTTCTATTGCGTATGTCACACTAGAACCTTGTAACCACTTTGGGAGAACTCCTCCTTGTAGCGAGGCTTTGATGTGGGCAGGTGTAAAAAAAGTAATTATCGGTGTTGCAGATCCAAATCCTACAGTCAGGGGAGGCGGTGTAGATGCGCTATCAAAAGAAGGTATTGAAGTTGAGATTGGCTTACTTGAAGAAGAATGCTACGCCCAAATGTCAGCATTCATGCATTGGTGCGAACATAGAACACCGCACGTGTTACTTAAGGCGGCAACAGATAATAATGGTAGAATAGATGGAGATCCTGGAAAACCTGCTGTTAGATTTTCAACGAAGAAAGCATTAGAAATGGTTCATGAAATTAGAAGAGATTCTATGGCAATAATTGTAGGAGTAAATACTGTGATCAGAGATGATCCTAAATTAACAGTTAGAGGAAAAAAAGGTTCTGCTGATATAGTACCAAAAAGAGTAGTTATCGATCCAAATAATCGGATTCCGATTGATTGTCAATTAATGACAACTCCGGATGCTGAAACATACCTAATTAATGCCAAAAAATATGATACAACCAAAGATAAGGCTCATGTTAATAGAATAGTTTTACCTACAGAATATGGAGATATAGATGTTAAAAAAATTCTACACTGCTTGGGCGATTTAGAAGTTCAAACTTTGTTAGTTGAAGGAGGGCTAGAAACTTGGAAACGTTTCTTAGAACAGAAATTAGTCGATTCAGCCCATCTTTGTATTTCTAACATAGAGTTAGATGCACAAAATGAAGATTATTTCTACAAAAGTCATCTTGAAGAAGCAGGATTAGTTTTGAAAGAAGAAATAACATTAGGTAATGATATTATCACTAAATGGGAGAGAAACTAATGAGTGGAACAAAAACCCAGAGTTTTCTCGAGAATAAGCTTGTTAAATCATTTATCGCTTTTTCAATATTCAGAGCATTTTATGGCTTTGGAATACTCATTGTAACATATTTCATTGATAGAGGAACAAGTATACCATGGTGGTTATTCCTAGGATTCTCAATGATTTTCTCAAGAGTATTATTCAAACAAATCAAAAAAGAAAGAAATTAGATAACAACTCCCAGAATAAATAATTTCTATTTAATGGTGGGCCGTCCAGGATTCGAACCCGGGGCAAGGCGTCCGAAGCGCCCCATTTTATCCACTAAACTAACAGCCCAGTAATTGTCTGTGCGAGGGTAATCTGATTTCAATGCAACGGATGGCAAACAACAACCATACGGGCTAAACTCTTGTGAACTTTTACCGGAGAACGTAGATAAACTTTCCAACCTCTTTTGTTAACCTCTTTTTGAATCTCACTCCAAGGACGGCCCATTACGATATAATCAGTATCAGGATTATTCTCGAGTGACTCTGAGCCAGCAGGTAACATAGTTGATATTACTGAATTAGGATCTATTATTAGTGCCTGTTCAAGTGCAGAAAGGAATAATTCCAAGCCATCATCTGATTTCCAAGCATTCCTCCCATAGGGTGGGTCAAAGACAAATATGCTATTTTCTTTGGAACCCCATAAATCTACAATATCCTTTACACTACATTTCTCAACTTGTATTATATTTTCCTCATTATCATTAGCCCAAGATAAATTCTTCTTGACACCATGAACCATAGTAGGATCTAAATCACTGACAAATATATCCATTCTTTGAATTAGAGCTTCTATTGCTATACCTCCTGTTCCACAAAATGGGTCAATAAAATTTTGTGGAGTTGTTCCTTTCCTATGAGCGAGTGAAATTAATAATTTAGCTAATCTTGGTTCTAGAGAAATTGGCTTAAAGAATGGTCTTTCCATTGGTTGGCGGCCGATATAATTCGTTTTTTCCCAATTATTCTCTCTAATTCCCCAAACGATACAAGGATCTGTAAAAAGAGAATCCCTATGCACTTCTCCTTCAACTTCACCTGCAACTATAATGACAACTTCAAAATCCGGATCGTGAAGATTGACTGGGTTTTTCTCTGAAAATAATACTGCACCTACTTCTTTTTCTAAGTCTCTACGAGAAATATTTTCTATACCCGAACCAAGTTTTTTACTCCTAACAGCAAAACTTCCTGGAAGCAAATTTTCTTTGCACCAATTAGAAATCTCGTTAACTATTGAGTCGAAGTCTGAATCATAGGAATGCCCGCCGAAATGTAGTAAATCATCTACTAAAGCTGCTCTAGAAACTCTAGTAAGAAAAATGTCATCTATTGATTCGTCAAGTAATACTATTCTTGGATGTAATACTTTCAAATCTCCAAATAATGCATTAATTTCTGAACGAAATAAAGGAGGATGCCAACCACTACCAAGGAGGAGACTTTGCGACATTTCAGCACCCTATGTTTCACGCGTGTACGACTTCAACCCTAAATGCCTCGACGTCGGCCATAGCATATCAACTGAGGAGCGGGACAACCATGGGCTGTAATCTAAGAGACCTAGCACCTTCTCAACCTATCGATTTAAGTGAACTAAAAGGAGAGAAAGTTGCTGTAGATGTTTTTCTTAATGCCTACCAATTCATCACGAGTCTTACCGGTCAAGATGGTAAGCCATTATCGTATAATGGGAAGCCGGTAGCACATTTAATGGGGTTCTTAGATAGAGCCACAATAATGATTGAAGAAGGAATTGATCCTGTATTTGTTTTTGATGGTAAGCCTCATCAACTAAAGATGGAAACATTGGGTACTAGGAAAGAGAGGAAAATAAATGCAGTTTCTAAATGGGAGGCTGCAATTGAATCCGGAGATCTAGCAGCAGCTAAGAAATTAGGTCCACAAACTGCAGAATATACTAGAGAAATGGTAGCTGAAACACAGGAGTTGTTTGATTGTTTAGGAGTTACCTGGTTAGAAGCACCAATGGAAGCAGAAGGAGCTGCCGCTGTAAGATGTAGAAATAAGGAAGTTTTTGCTGTAGCAAGTCAAGATTGGGATACGCTGCTTTATGGAGCGCCTGTGATGATTAGAAATCTGACATCTCACGGAACAAGAAAATTTGGAAGAGTATTACAAGCTGAAAAAATAGTATTACAAGATTTGCTAGAAATGCATGAAATAAATTATGAGCAATTGGTCGACCTAGGAATAATGATTGGGACTGATTTCCATGAAGGAATTAGAGGTATTGGTCCAAAAACCGGACTTAAGTTAATTAAAAAGTATGGAACAATGGAAAATGTTTCGATTGAAAAAGGGTTTGATTTACCTGAAAATCTAGCAGAAATTAGAGAATTATTTAGAAATCATCCAGTACATTCTCACCCATTGCCGGATTCATCTAAATCAAATGAAGAGAAACTCACACAATTCGCTAAATCTAGAGGATTTAGTGATAAGAGAATTTCAAGAGCAATTACCAGATTAGCTAATTCTAATAGACTGAAGTCTGATAGTCAACCTACATTATTTGATTTTTGAAAAGGTTGCGACTCACCCTAGGACTTAATCGCCCTAGGGGAGTCTGTCGCTGCATGACATCTAGGATGTTGCAGGCTAGCAAAACAATCTAGTCATCCAATTTTCTAATCAAAGGATTCCGCTGTTTTCGTCGGCATCTAAGATACCGTCTCCATCATCGTCATCATCTAGATGATCAGGCACGCCATCATTGTCGTGATCGAATTGGCCAGTATTACTCCAGCCATCATTCTGCTCAAACCAGTCGGAAAGACCATCATTATCATCGTCTAGATCCAAATAATCTTGGTATCCATCGTTGTCATGATCGTATCTCCAAACGCCTACAACGCCATCATTTTCGTCAACGTCAAGGATATCATCATTATCATCGTCAGTGTCAACACCATCATTTAGTCCATCATTATCATGATCGCGTGAGTAATCCTCACCGTTCGGTCCAATGTCGTTCCAGTTGTCAATGCCATCATTATCGATATCAAAGTCTACGTTATCTCTAACACCGTCGTTGTCATGATCATAGATGTCTGTATTTGGATTTCCGTCATTGACTTCCTCTTGGTCGTCTATTCCGTCACCATCATCGTCATCATCATCTGCATCGTCGATACCATCGTTATCGTGATCCTCAGGGTTGGCATCCTGATTGTCAGGAATGCCATCGTTGTCGTCATCGAAGTCTAAGTCATCAGGGATGCCATCTCCATCGTTGTCGTTTTCACCGTTCTGGTCTTGGTTCTCGAGCTGTTGGTTTTGCTGCTGATCGGATTGTTGACCCTGTTGTCCTTGATTGGAGTCTTGGGTCTGACCTTGTTGCTGTTGGTTTTGTCCATTCTGGTTGTTTCCATTCTGACTATCGCCAGTTTGGTCACCTTGTTGCCCAGATTGTTCTCCACCTGATTGCTGGCCTTGTCCATTATCTTGCTGCTGACCTTGCGATCCATCTTGACTGTCTTGGCCTTGTTGACCATCTTGTCCAGATTGTGATCCTTGATCTTGGCCCTGGCCTTGTTGGCCATCTTGACCTTGGCCTTGACCTTGACCTTGACCTTGGTTACCTTGGCCTTGACCTTGGCCTTGGCCTTGACCTTGACCTTGTCCTTGACCTTGACCTTGTCCTTGACCTTGACCTTGGCCTTGACCTTGGCCTTGACCTTGGCCTTGACCTTGGCCTTGACCTTCGCCTTGGCCTTGGCCTTGACCTTGACCTTGACCTTGACCTTGACCTTGTCCTTGTCCTTGTCCTTGTCCTTGTCCTTGTCCTTGACCTTCGCCTTCACCATCTTCTCCTTCGCCACCACCATCAGTGCCGCCTTCACCATCACCCTGGTCATTTCCAGGGAAATCAGGGTCGTACGCATCAGGTATTCCGTCGCCATCAGAGTCAGATGATGAACCATCATTAGGATCATTTGGGAACGGATCGGAGCCGTCTGCTACACCATCTCCGTCAGTATCGCTTGAATTCGGGTTTGTACCCGCAGCGTACTCTTGGGAGTTGGATAGGCCGTCGCCATCCGGATCTGCGTTCGCATCACTAGCTGAATTAGGATTTAGCCCGTAAGCTACTTCCCAACCATCTGGTAATCCATCGTTGTCAGTATCTGCATTGTTCATGTCTGTTCCTGCAGCCTGCTCCTCGGCATTGGTTAGTCCATCTCCGTCCCAATCGGCGCCACCATCTGATGGGTCGAGTGGGTCGGAACCGTCAGCTTGTACACCGACTGAACCTGCCATTAGCACTAGGAGTAGTGCAATCAACATACTCATATTTTTCGTTTTCTTCATTTTTTTTACTTCCTTAAAATTTAGTTATAGAGTACCCGCTGTTCTCTCTTTCCGATAATGCTCACGCATGTGTTATGATAAACTATTATTCGGGAGAGCCGGTATTATTAGAAAAAGAGTTGAATATTGATTAAGAATTACTATAAAAACGCTATACTGCGTCTTTTTTTTATTTCTTAAAAAACTATTTTAATTTATTCAACTCCTCCTAATTTCGTATCCAATCTCGCGGGCTTTCATAGGGAACCCTCTGTTCCCTCTAAGGTGAGAGGTGGGTATACACTATTTCAAGGATTCCCGAATTGGTATCAAGGAGATAGTTTTGATAATTCTGCATTAAAACGTGCTGAACCTAAGAAATACAAGACAGGGGTGGAGATAGTTCCGATTACCAATGCGATAAAGAATAAACCTGACCAGAGTTCGATATCGTTACCCAATGTAAAGTATAGAGTCCATCCAGTTAGAAGGGCGAGCCAAAGTCTATATCTTCTACTAAAAAGTGCAAATCTAGCTTTAACTAAATCATCAGAATATAACTGAGGGACTTCATCTTCATCTGCGAGATCATGCTCAATTGCACATCTTGCACATACAAGATAACGAGGACCATTACCGCTCACAAATTGATTCTGAGGATAATTTTGTTTACACAACCTACAATATGCCATGTTCTTTCAACTTGCCCACTATGGATTGCTAATTCAAGGCTACGGTCTTCTAACCTGACGATTATTAGAAATTGGGTCTATTAATACTGGTTCCTGTTCAAGGAAAGACAAAATTAGTTCATAGCCCTGAGGACTTCCCACAGACTCTGGGTGGAATTGAATTCCAAAGACGGGGAATATTGGATGCCTAATTCCCATAACTAAATTCTCTTCATTATCCCAAGCATCACAAATCATAAATTCATTTTTTGGAATTAGAATAAGACTATTATATCTCATTAAAATCAAGGGAGAATCTAATTTAGTGTACAATCCATATTTATCATGTTTAATAATTGAAGGTACTCCATGGATAGCTCCCTTCGGAGATTCAATCAAATCCCAACCAACAGCTAAGCCTAAGGCTTGATGGCCCAAACATAAGCCAAGTACTGGGATGTGTTTTCCATCTGTCACAATTTTACCTTCGACTGCTAACTTGGCTATTTCCATAGTTATTTGCGATTGTTCGGGGCGTGAAGGTCCAGGTCCAATAATGATACTTTTAGGAGTGAAATTTTCTAACCAATATTTGATTTTAGTAGTGGAATCAGAATGACTTTTAGGGCGGCCGTCAACTATTCTAACTGAGAAACCCAACTTAACAATTGAATTTGCAATATTTTCCGTAAAAGAATCTAAATTATCAATTAGTAATACATCGGTTGGAAATGATATATCGGAATCACCTCTGATAATGTTACCAATATTTGATCCTGTATGAGGACCCTTTAGTTTAAGCGCATTTACAGGACCTTTTATCTCAGGAATAGGTAATATTTCTACGTCTCTTTTAGGTAGTTCTTCGATCGAAAAACCGGTCCTAAAACCCCAAGTTGAATCAGTAATTGCTGCGGCTTTCCATCGTGCTTCCTCTACTTCAGAAGAAGAATTAGATCCAATCACTATACCTCCACCTGCTTGAACTCTACCATGCCACTGGTTTGGTCCCGAATGTGATTCTAATGTGCGGATTAAGATATTAAATTCGGATATTCCTGAGTTTGAGTGGAAGTGCCCTATCGACCCTGTCCATGCGCCTCTTGGTGATTCTTCTATCTCATTTATTGCGGCAATCGAAGCAATTTTTGGGCAGCCGGTAATTGAACCACCAGGGAATAAAGCAGAAATTATTTTACCAAAATCAATATTAGAAATTAACTTACCAGATACACCACTGACTAAATGTTGGACTGTAGATAATGCCTCTATACGGAAATCAGACCAATGTACGCTACCTGGTTCACAAATCTTAGATAAATCATGTTTCTTGAGATCCACTAACATTAGATGTTCAGCTATCTCTTTCTCTGATGAAACCATCTCAATTTGTAGATTCCTGTCTTCTTCAAGAGTTTTTCCTCTAGGATAAGTTCCTTTGATAGGTCTAGTAGAAATTATTCCTTTGTTAGTTTTTAGAAGTCGCTCTGGACTTGCTGAAGCAATGCTCCACCCATGGTCGTGAACATATAGCCATGATGCGAATGGAGAGGGATTACTTTCCATCATTCTCTGAAATGCATGCCATGGATGGCTCGGCATATTGCCTGACCATTTCCTTCCATAATTTAATTGATAAAAATGACCTTGTCGAATACTTTCCTTAATTGTATCAACTTTTCTCGAATGGGATGCATCACTTTCAGATTCCGGTACTGAAAAAGATTCTAATGGTGAGAAGATATTATTCTCCATAATCGATAATCCATTACTATTTGCTTCTTCTAACCAAGGATGGTTAGGGACTGAAATTATAGTTAATTGATCTGCCTTCCTATCATGTATCCACCAAGCATCAGATCTCCATAGAACTCCTAAGAGGGTTCCATCTTGTGGATTATGATCTAAGTTAATTCCAACCGACCATCTATTTAAGTCATAACCTAGAATGCCAGTAAATCCTCCCGGTAATATTGGGTAATCAGCAATATTCTGGTATGGTAACTCTAAACTTTCAGCGATTTTTATTGCCTTTTCGAGTGTCTCAACTTGGTACTCATTCACAGTATCCCAGCCAGACAAATTATATTTCTGAACTAATATGGTTAGTAGATTATTATTACCTAATTTAATATCCCCTTGGAGTGCAGATGAATTATCTAAGTCAGTTTCACTTAGAGGTTCAAAAAATAATATACGTACGCTTTGTAAGCAGGGAAGAAAAGAGTAACCGGATAAATCTGTAACAGGGCCACCAGAATTTAAGATAAGTTCGTCATGACTCGGAAGTTCGGAACCTCTGTATTTTTCTAATAATGAAACAATAGGGTTTTCCACAGAATTAGAAAAGGTGCGAAACTCTGGTATCATATTATCAGCTCATTTGTTCTATTGATTCCCATGCATTAGATAGTCTATATTTCCAGCAAGACATAGCAGATTCATATAATCGCCCGCGAGGTAGCCCTATTTTCCTACCATCGATTTCACCCAAAGATTGGATACCCATTCCACTACCAATAACAATCATTTCCTTGGCTCTTAATATCAAATTCATAGTTATAATCGCAGGACTAATAGGGATTCCTGAATTTTCTAAACATTTCTTAATTTGTTCTAAAGTAATCGAATCTAAAGCACCTTCTTCGATTCTTGGGTAATAAGCGGTACCATCTATATCAAGAATGATCGGCATACATCTGTCACCATCGATTAAATTATCGTTCTCAATTAACAAGGAAATATCAGCATTGTTCTCTAAAGCTAATTCTCTAGCGTCAAAATATGGTTTCCAGTCACCATGTTTTGTCCCTCTTATTTCTCCATCCCAGATTGGGGCAGAAACCGTTATTGCCTTCAATATACTTGGCCACGGTTGGTTCAAACGAGGAATTAAAGAAAAAATTCCTTCATTGGTTATACCTATTTTTACCAGATAAGGAGGTTGATTTTCTTGGACTACAGAGGTTTCAGAAAAAGTTAGATTTTTCAATTTTGTGAAAATACTTTTTCTAAAATTATCGGGTAAAGAAAAATTAAGACGACGGGCATGTCTCTCCATTCTATCGAAATGTAAATTCGCAGCTAAAAGACAATCTTTGCCGTCCCAAGCGACTGTAGACCATACCTCAAATCTGGGGTTGCTGTTTTCGGTCATGTATGGCCGTAAACTTACATCTCTTCAAATTCTTCTAAGAGATATCACAAAATATCATCAATAAAAGAGGTATCGATATCATCTTCTATATCTGCTAATTCTTCAGCCATATCATCGAGATCGTCCAAATCAAAGTCATCTGCTAAGTCACTTAAGTCATCTAAATCAATTTCTTCTTCATCTACAAGTAATTCATCCATAACTTCATTATCTAATTGGGTTGGAGTTAAAGAATCGATATTTACGGGTTCTTCGAATGGTACATTTTCTACATTTTCAGGTATAGAATCATCTGCTGAAAAATCGTCATCCATTCCGAAATCTTCGTCATACATTTGTTCCTCGAGTTCGACTTCTAAGGTTCCCATCTCCCATGGCTGTGGTGCAGACCTACCTTTAGGTTTCAATACTAATACTCCACCAAATAATATCATTATTGCAGAAATTAGAGCAATTATCATATTCATATCACCATCAATTAATTGATTAATCCAAGTACTGCCTGAATCACCCAAACCATCACTATCAGAACCAAAAGCAGATTCAGACCATGGTTGTATTTCTAGAGGATCAACTGCAAGACGGTGAACTTCCCCATCAAATCCAACTATAGCAATCCAGTAGGAGTTCTCGTTATTTACCGAGTATTGATTATCCGTTTCAGATGGAGTTGCTTGCCATGTATAACTTGAATATGGCTTAGCTACATTCTGAGAGGTGTCAGCATCACGAGTATCTTCAAATGGTATTGAAGATAAGAAAATATAATATGATTCAATTGAAGGATCGTTTTTATCATCCCATTCAATTTGAATCTTAGTTCCAGTGCTATCCCAATAAGCAATTATTCCGCCAATTTCAGGAATATGAAGGCCAGGGTCAAGAATATTTTCATTAATCAGAGCTATTGAAGAAGTTTTTATTCCTTCATCCCAATAATTTCCTGATGAGTCAACTGGGATTACACTGACCCAGAACATGATATTAGGGGCTAATGGACTACCATCTGAAAATTGTTGAAGAAGAACCGGCATCTCTACATCCCTATCAAGAATCATTGCTGGTTGACGGTTTACTAAGGAACTAAATGGGATTGTTTCTGCAAATATCCAATATTCAGAAATATCTGAAGCATCGCTTTCTTGGAATGTAACAAATACACCGTCTCCATCATCTGATGGACGATCTGTTAACTGAGGAGGATTAAGTCTTGAAGGTGGGAATATATCTCCGCTGTTATCTGACGGAATTACCAATACCATGTAATTCTGCATATCTGAGAGGAATACATTACCGTGAATATCATGAGTAGTGATTGTAACATATAGTGGCACTTCTGGTATTATTGCCGAAGAAGAAGATTGAGAAATTGTATCTCCATAATGTGCTTTCTCCACTGTCATTCGAAGTTGGAAAGCGCCCCCAATTTGTTGCTGATTTAATTTTATAAGTCCACAGGATTCAGGAGAATTTGAACAATCATTCCAAGATTCTGTTAGGTCTTCTTGATAGAAATCAGAAACCCAGATTGTGTAGAATGAGAAATCGGTAGCCAAAGACCTATTCCAAATTATATCAATAGCGGTTCCGTCATCTTCAGGATGATCGAACGCCGCTAAGCCATCAACTCTGGCTGGAGGTATGCCTACTCCGCCATTATTAGATTGAGGAGTTGCTTCAACAACCAATACGTTGCTAAAATCTTGGTTACCCCAATCATCTGAAGCAACGACACCTATCCAATAAGTCGTATCATCTAAGAAAGGAGCTTCCCCAAATGAAGAAATAATTGTTGAATTGGTTGAACAATCTGAAACATATGATGAAACAGGCCAACCATCTACATTGTTCGGTGGTTGCCAACTTGTAGCAGGTAGTGCAAATATAGTATAGAATGTACAATCATCTTCTTGATTTGGGATCCAGGAAACTTGTATTTGCCCTCCTTCATCATCTGGAACGTCGATAGCAGTGGTTCCTTCAATAGGCATCGGTGGAATGCCGTCATCAAGCCCTCCGGCGGTAACTATTGGACCAACTATAGTGGCATTAAGTAGATCCGATTGACCACTTTCGTCTACACAAACAGCAGCGAACCAATATGTAGAACCAGGATTTAGTTGTAGAACAGTATTATTTCCAGAAATTGCTGAGATATCAAAATTGTTTGTTAATGCTAATGCATTTGTAATTTCTTGTTCAACTGCCCAGAGCCTAGTCTTGGAAGGATCCATTTCAGTACATGCAGACCATTCAGCGTAAATGGTTCCAGCTGTACCACCAGAAATCGGATTTGCAGTCAACCATTCAGGAGGAGATGGGACTTCGTCAATTGGAGTTGCATTGAAAGGCCATGACATAGGCTCTCCAATTGAACCATCGGCATATTCTGTAACGATTGCCGCCCGATACTTATTGCCATCTACCAGTGTTGACATAATTCCATTATGATCTGCTTCAGTGATTGTGGCTGAAGTTTGAGACCAAAATGGAACATGCATATATCCTGCGAAATCTTCTAATTCTTGTTTATTGGGCTCCCATACAGGGTTAGATGTAGAATCCCAGATATAGACTCTATATCCGTACCATGCTGCATCTTCGGATGGTAACCATGTAGCCTCAAGAACTCCGCCACCATCATTTCCACGATTATTGAAAGATGTCAGGATTGTTGGAACTTCCACTCTTTCCCAATCATAAGTCATTCTAACACTAATTGTGCCATTCATTGGAGATTGCATTTGTACATGTAATTCTACTGAATTAGAGCCCGGTCCTACATTGGAAATAGCATTTTGGAATCCTGCCTCGATTGCAGGGTTTCTTCCTGCTAAATCCCATGAGCCAGAATAATTCAAAGAAACAGAACGAGCCCAGACATTAGATGAGGTAACTGGACTTGTGATTGTCAAAGCTCCATTGTACATAGGTAAAATTCCTGGAAGAGAATTAGAATCATTTGGAATTGACAGAGGATCCGAAGAATTAACTAAAACCGTAGACATACCTGGATGAGTTGTTGATGTAATATCCCATTGCCTACCGCCAAATATAGAATAAATTGGTTCCGCTCTTCTTTGATATTCTCGTGGCTGTTCAATTAAACTTCCTTCCCAAACATGAAGCCCATCTTCTGCAACAACATATAGAGAATTAGATTCAATAAATGCATTATTGAATCCCGATGCTGAAGTTGATGCAATTACAGAGTGAGAATTTCCTACATCTAAAAGATTAATTCCGCCAGAGCCTATTAGGACTAGATAGTTACCGTTCGAAACCATCTTTACAGGTGGCCATGATAAAAGATTAGATGGGTTTGTGCCTGCTTCCATTTGCCCCATTGTACCGTTCCAATGTACTACTGGAGCAATGTCTGTAGCAACATGAACGCCCCAAGAATCAGCAGCTAAACTCAGAACATTATTACTTGGTATCATATCTATTAGATATGTTCCATTTTGAGTATCTGTATCAATATCCCAAGCAGCAACACCCGGTCTTGTTGCACCTTGACCATTATGAGAAATGAATATTGACGCATTATGATGTTGGATAATTGTAGAGTTACCCACTATTACCTCTCGAGTTACAGAGTCTGCAAACAACATTCCTGAAATTCGATTCCCAATTAAACCGTCAGAATAATCTATGGTATTCTGTATTGAATAAGTTCCTTCTTCAAGGACTGTTATACCTGCTAATCCTCCTGCCAATATTGTACCGTTTCCTTGTATCGGCCCCTCTAAGAGCATTAAATGCTCAACTACTGGTGATGGGAGACCATCATAAGAGGTGATTGGAGAATCCCATCCACTCCTTGTCATATTGTACATACCTATACCTCCATTAGTTGCAATCAATACATGATTGCCTACTTCTAGGAAGTCTCTAACAATATTACTTGGTAAACCTGCTATTAGGCTGCCTTGACCCCAATTTTCAGTATTAGTGTTGAACGATTGGTATCCTGCAGAGGTCCCAGATTCACCCATTAGTCCTACATACATTATCCCATCATCGTCAATATGCATTCCATCCATTTGTGAGTGGAGAGCTGAGGATGTAGGTGTCAAGGTTCGCTGTATTGTGTCAATTTTATACAAACCACTGCCTGCAGTAGTCACCCATATTTTATCTCCATCTAATTTGATATCATTGATAATATCGCCATCAAATGAATATCCATATTGCCACCTAACGCCACCATTAACAAGCTCTCCTTGTAATACAGAAGATGCATAAAATGAATTCCAACCTAAACTTGATGTTGCCCAAATATTTGTTTCATTGGAAATAATATTTAGTATCTTACCACTTGTTAGCCCTGTTAATTCATCGAAACCACTTTCTATCAAACCTGTAGAATCTAATCTATCAACTCTATTGACTCCTGAGGTTTGTCCGGAGCGCCCTATAGCATAGATAGGAGTTGTTGATGAAGGTGCTTTAACGATTGAGCAACCATCCATCCCAGGACTGAGGATCTGACCATTCAAAGTAGATGTCCCAGAGGTAATGATCCTAGAAATACCACCTGTCGTATCAAATTGATGCGCTGTTAACAATACATTTCCATCGTGCAGCATACCTCCAGGGAATATTCTATCTTCTGAAATACCATCTGCAGAATTTGTTAGAGTAGATAAAAATTGATCGGTATTGTAATTATATCTGTCAATTCCTACTCCTTCTTCATCAAAACCAACGTACATTATTCTATTGGCTTCGTCGCAAGCAAGGGCGCGAGCGTCATTATCCGCCAGACCATTAGAGGTCAGGATGGAAGTAATCCATTCATCAGTAATTCCATCGGAATCATGATCTGCTAAGTCGTAACGAGCAATACCGCCTTGATTCCCCCACCAATTGACTGCTCCAACGGCTATGTGTACAATATCATCACAAACTTCAATATCTGCAGTATAACCATTAGGAATTCCTGCACTACCCAAATTCCATGTTGTCCAGTTACCTGTAGTACCGTTCTTACGGATAATTTCTGAATTGGTATTGAAGCCTCCTCCTCCGCTATAACTTCCTGCCCACAGATCTTCTCCAACAGTTATCATTGTATACAATTCGTCATTTGCATCTGATGGCAATCCATCGTTAACAACCCATGGGTCTAACCATGTTTCATTATCAGGTTCCCAACGTAGAATACCATCCATACTTGCAAATAAATAATCATCCTGATATTCAACTATTCCTCTGATTGGTCCGGGTATATCTGTCCATTCATTAAGCAATGTCATTGTTTGTGCTGAGAAACGACGCAATATGTTATCGCCATATGCAATCCATAACTCGCAAGATGAAACATTAATTGGGAAACATTCACCAAGGAATTGAGCATTCACTCTCTCAACACTACCTATGGTATCTAGAGGAGTTTCCCAAGTTTCGTTAGTAATATTCCATCGAGCAATCGTTCCATCACCTTGATTCCAGTATTGAGTAGGCCTAATTCCGACCCAAAGTTCTTCAGAAACATGCCCTAAACTGTGAATTTTACCCTCCCAACCCAATTCTTGACCTACATCAATAGTAGATTCACTAGAATTAGAAGTTAAATTGATTCTCCAGATTTGATCATTTGACTGCCACCATGCAGTTGATCTCTGAGTTGAATAATGCAGAATATCATCAACTATTATTACATCTTGTGGTGCGGAGTTAGAAAGTGTAGGACCACCAGAATTTGAACCACGATTCCAAGCTATTAGCACTGTATCATTTACTACATCGATGAGAGTTAAACCAAAATCACCGCCCGCCCATATTGTATTTTCAATATGTCCAGGAATTAGAACTGTGACGTCATCATCATTGATATATCCTTGATCACCATCCCATGTTTGAAGCCATTCCTGACTAGTAAGATTATATCTCCCTATACCAGTATTCTCGAAACCAATATACAATATATCTTGTACTTTTACCACCCTAGCTCTTTGTGTATCATCTCCTGCAGTCCATCTTTCTACAACAGATAATCCTGTATTTCGATTTATCAAAGATGCACCTTCGTCATGACCTGCTAATATTCGAGTACAGCAATTTTCGGAGAGAGAACTACTAAGAGGAACTAATTCTACAGAAAAAGTCTCACTGAATCGCGCAGAATTATTCATTGGAGAAACACATTCATCCCACTCGTATATGTTTCCTTGAATTATTGTCCAACCCGTCCAAGTACAAACTCCTCGGTTAGTAGCCGCAACTACTCCGTCTGCGTCACTCTTGATATCATTGATTTTGAATGGATCATTATTTCCACCTGGAACATCTGTTTCAAAATATTCCCAATTAGACCCATCCCATCTAGCCATTGCTTGATTTGACGTCCCGCCAGAATTAGGTACTTCCATACCAATAATTAAACCGCCATAATAGTCAAGATGGAGAGAAAGTACATCATTATCTGGTAAACCACTAGTTCCATCTGCATCCCAAATATCAATAATTTCACTAGTATGTCTATCAATCAATAAAATTCCAAATCCTGTTAATCCAAAATAAATTATATCTTGGTCGACTGCTATTGGGGCGGCTTCTAAGTTATCTGCACCAAGAGATTGCCAAGATGACAAAATAGATAATTCTTGTAAATTAATTCTCATAACACCCGCGTCAGGAGTAGCGATATATGCAACACCATACCTAGTTACGACATCATTGATAAAATCAGAATCTAAACCATCTTGCTCAGTAATAACATCTGAAAGTGTCATTGAAGATGTATTGACAAATGATAGCCCGTCTTCATAATGCCCGACTACTAAGATTTCAGTATACGAGTCATGTGATAGAGATCTAACTGCATTAGAAGCAATGCCCTGAACTGTGCCCATATACGATGCATCTGTATTGTCCAGTCTCAGAATTCCTGAGTTTATTGTACCAACCCAAACCCATCCATCTGAATCCTGGACAAACGATGTTATTTGGAAGGGGTTACTTACATAATCTGAAATATCAATTGGAGAAAGCCATGTTTGAGTTGCCTCATCAAATCTATCTATTATGGTCCCTCCTGAAACCCAGATTTCTCCTTCTTCATAATCATCAACAAATATTACCTGATTCATTTGATTTGTTGAAGGGCTACTAACAAGAGTTTCTGTTCCGTCATTAATTTCTCCAACTAAACGGCCCAATACACCAGAACCATCACCTACCAAAACCAGTCCAGGATATGGATTTCTTGCTTTGCCCAAATCAGGCCAAGAAATTATCTCATTACCGTTTTCTTTCAAATCAAAATCTGTTAGTTGTCTCTGTGATGAAAAGAAAAGTGCATTGGTATCATATGTGTGTACAGTATTAGCAGCGAGGATGTACAGCCAACCTTCAGTAAGGCCGAAACCAATGACTTGATTAGAGGCTAACCAATTACTGGTTGACCATGTAGCCATCCAAGAATTAGAAGCTAAATTACGCCTGTCTATCCCTGCATTGTCTGTTGCAATCAATAATTGAGAACCTAATAGTTGTAAATCGTTTATTTTATCAGAACTTAAGAAATTGCCTGTATTCCACAGCACATTGCTATCTACTGAAACTAAGGTTCCATTAACTCCAGGAGATGTTGAAAAACCTAGGAAATGGAGACCCTGATATGTAGAAATGTAGACTTCATCGCCTGTGGATACTATATCAGTGGCTGTCTTAACGGCACCTCCAGGGCAATAATAGTAAGATTCCCAAATACTATCGCTGGTGTAGTAAACATTGCATCCAGAGGTTGCCCAAACTGTACCGTAATCATCAACCGTGATAGCGTCGAAGGTTTGAGCATCAGAGATTAATGATGTTTCCATGATGGAAGAATCGGAAAGACTGCGTTGTAATATTGTTCCATTGGAAGTTCCTATCAAAAGACGATTTCTCGTTTCATCTACTGCAAGACTTCTGCCATATACATCAGATTCAATATCTACAATTAAAGTAGATGTTTGGTCATCTAAATGTAGTAGGTCATCCCCCAGTAGGATGTATAATCTACCATCAACTGGATTTACAGCACTATCGTATATTTCAATGTCTAAAGATGAAAAGGAAACCTTTGGATCTGCTGGGCGTAAAGCTTCCATGACTAGATCTGTTATAGAAATCCCAGTAGGTAACTGCCAACTTGTATCACTTATGGAATTAGGTCGTAAGCGAGTGTCAAGAATCCCTGCCGAATTAACCTCTGGTTGATTCTCAGAAAATGAATTTTGCATACCGAATCCTCCTAATTCAGTCCAATCAAGTATTGGTGTCTGAGTATCCAGTAGTGTAATCTGTGGCTCATATGCCCACAAACCATCTGAACCATTAACTTTTACTTCAAAAGTCATATTATCAATTAAAGCACCGGGGGCAAAATCGAGAAATAAATCCCCATATGCATAGGTTCCATTGGATGGATTCGCACCTTCTGCAGATAATTCAATCCATCCTGTATCATTACTTCCCCCAGCGCCCCAAGCACCGGGGATTGTACTCATAAAATCTGAATTTTCTTCTAGATTTGTAGATTCAAATGACGACCACGGAAGAAGTAACATCAGAGCAACTAACACCATCGCCATCCGTTTCTGAGAGCCAGAAACTGAATCATACGCTATGCCCATAGTCCAATCGCGTCGTTTTATACATTATCAAAGGATGTGGCGAATGTGCCATACATGCTCGTACACCGTAGGTGATACTTCAATAATAAAAATACTCAAAAAGAGTGTACAAAAGGCCGATAATATATATCATTAATATCGGATAGCATCATAGGTAAGAGATATGCCGGATAGTATACAGGGGATGTAATCCTGACAGATAAACAACTTCGAAAAGATGCTTTGGAATACCATTCATCCGGACCTGCTGGAAAAATAACAGTAGTACCTACAAAGCCTCATGGTACTCAAAGAGATCTTTCACTAGCATACTCACCAGGCGTAGCTTATCCGTGTAAAGAAATACAAAAAAACCCCGATGCAGCATTTAGTTATACATCAAAAGGAAATCTTGTGGCTGTCATTAGTAATGGAACCGCAGTATTAGGTCTTGGTAATATCGGCGCACTAGCCGGAAAACCTGTAATGGAAGGAAAGGGTCTGTTATTCAAAGCGTTTGCCGATATTGATGTTTTTGATATTGAAATTGATCGTACAGATGTAGATGAATTTGTTGAAGCCGTAAAGGCTATATCACCTACTTTTGGAGGAATAAATCTAGAAGATATTAAGGCTCCAGAATGTTTTGAAATTGAAAAGAGATTAATCAAAGAGTTGAATATTCCTGTAATGCATGATGATCAACACGGTACTGCAATAATATCAGGTGCTGCTCTATTGAATGGTTTAGAAGTTGTAGGGAAAGAAATTACGGAAATAAAAGTAGTAGTTTCAGGAGCTGGGGCATCGGCTATTTCCTGTGCCCGCCACTATATCCGTTTGGGTGTTAAAAAGGAAAACTTACTCATGGTTGATTCGAAAGGAATCTTAACTATTAAGCGTTCTAATAATGGGGAATTAAATGTATATAAAGACGAATTTGCCCGAGATATCGAGGACGGAAATTTAGAAAAAGCCATGAAAGATAGTGATGTTTTTCTAGGACTTTCAAAGGGAGGGATTGTGAATAAAAAGATGGTTAAATCTATGGCTAACAGGCCTCTAATTTTCGCATTAGCAAATCCGGATCCTGAAATATTACCTGATGATGTTTTAGATGTCAGAAGAGATGCAATAGTTGCTACTGGGAGATCAGATTATCCTAACCAAATCAACAATGTATTGGGATTCCCATATATTTTCAGAGGTGCTCTTGATGTTAGAGCTACTGAGATTACTGAGAATATGAAAATGGCAGCAACTCATGCTATTGCTAATTTGGCAAAAGAGGCCGTTCCTGATGATGTGGCTGCTGCCTATGAAGGTGAACAAATACAATTCGGCCCTGATTATATTATTCCAAAACCATTTGATGCAAGAGTTCTGATTTGGGAAGCGAGTGCTGTCGCTCAAGCCGCCGTTGACGAAGGAGTGGCAAAAATAACAAAAAAGCAATTTAATATTGAAAAATATCGTGAAGAATTGGAAGCCAGATTAGGCCTTACACGTTCGATTATGAGGCGTGTAATAAATAGAGCACGAAGGGACAAAAAGAAGATTGTTTTTGCCGAGGGAGAACATCCTACTATTATCAAAGCAGCCGCTCAGTGTATCTCTGAAAATATTTGTGAACCTATACTATTGGGCCATACAAAAAGAATTAATGCTGTAAAAGAAGAATTAGGTCTTGAATTTGAGTGTGAAACTATCGACGTTAGATATGACCCAAGAAGAAGAGGGGCTTATGCAAAAGAATTCCATAAACTAAGAGGAAGAAAAGGACTTACTATGGAAGATGCAATCAGGCTACTCAAAACTACTACATATTTCGGACCAATGATGGTTCACATGGGTGAGGCAGACGGGTATCTTGGAGGAATTTCACATAACTACCCTGATATTGTGAAACCATGCTTACAAACAATTGGCCCTGCAATCGATACTCACCGTATAGTAGGAATGTACATGATGACTGTCAATGGGCAGCTAATGTTCATAGGTGATGCCACCATTAATATCTATCCCGATTCTAGAACCTTGGCAGAAATTGCTGTTCAAACTGCTAAAGTAGCAAGAAGATTCGGAGTAAAACCAAAAGTTGCAATGTTATCTTTTTCAAACTTTGGAACCAGCGGTGAAATGAGAACTGATAGGATTGAAGAAGCAATAGAGATGGCTAGAGAAATAGAACCTAGTATTGTTATTGACGGTCCAATGCAAGCAGATACTGCATTGATTGACGAGATACAAGAAAATTATCCATTCATGGAATTTGATGGTCCGGCAAATGTCCTAATATGTCCAAATCTAGCTTCTGCTAATATTGCATATAAGTTACTTCAAAGAGTCGCAGGTGCAGAAATGACAGGACCTATTCTTGAAGGTCTGGCTAAACCTGCACATGTTCTTCAAAGAGATGACAGTGTAAGAGAGGTTGTTCATATGGCTGCTATTTGTGCAGTCGATGCACAAAGACATGCAACACAAAAATTATAATTTGTTTAATCTAAAACCTTAGGTGATGCAGAGAGTACTTCCTCGCTACATCCTTCTGAATATTGCTCAAAGTTTTCAATGAACATTTGTGCTAGTAGATTTGCAACATTGTCAAATCTCTTTGTATCAGACCAAGTTTGTCTAGGTTGGAGAATTTCATCGGGTACGCCTTCACAAGATGTAGGTATGTGAAAGCCAAATCTTTCATCTTCCATAAAAATAACATCATCAAGTGAACCATCTAAAGCCGCATTAAGTAGTGCTCTGGTCCATTTAATTCGAATCCTACTAGATTCACCATAACCTCCTGCAACCCACCCTGTATTAATTAACCAACAATTAGCATTATGTTCTCGGATTTTAGTTGAAAGTAGGTCTGCGTAAACACTAGGGTGTCTTGGCATAAATGGTGCGCCAAAACATGTTGAAAACGTAGCCTGGGGTTCAGTTATACCTATTTCTGTTCCAGCAACTTTAGCAGTATATCCCGATATGAAGTGATAAGCTGCTTGTTCAGGCGTTAGCCTAGAAAGCGGAGGTAAGACTCCAAAAGCATCACAAGTTAGGAATACCACATCTTTAGGATGGCCTGCCATTGAATCAGGAGTACGATTATCTATTGATTCAATTGGATAAGAACCTCTAGTATTCTGAGTAAGGGTGCCGTCTTCAAAGTCAGGGACACCATTTGCGTCTAAAATCACATTTTCTAATACAGAACCAGGCATCCTAGTTGTTGCAAAAATCGCAGGTTCATCTTCCTTAGAGAGACCTATTAATTTGGCATAACAACCTCCTTCGAAATTGAAAACTCCATCATCGGACCACCCGTGCTCATCATCTCCAATTAGTGCCCTTCCTGGGTCTGCAGAGAGTGTCGTTTTTCCAGTGCCAGATAGGCCAAAAAATAATGCTGAATTTTTATAGTCAGTATTTGCTGAACAATGCATTGGAAGTAAACCTTTAGCAGGCAAGATATGATTCATAATAGTAAAAATCGCCTTCTTAATTTCACCTGCATAATGTGTCCCCCCAATAATTACAAGTCCTCTATCTAATGCTAAAATGACGAAAACTCCTGAATTTGTACCGTCTTCATTAGGTTTTGCTAATAATTCGGGAGCATGAAGGATAGTATATTCTGGTTTATGATCAACTAATTCACTTGCATCACTTCGTACAAACATATTGTGAAAGAAAGATGCATGCCAAGCTTTTTCGGTAATTAATCGTACAGGCATAGAATACTTTGGGTCAGCACCACAATGAGCATCTTTTACAAATAAAACATCTCTGTTATCTAAATGATTTTGTACCTTTGAAAGTAAATTATCGAATACTTCTGGAGATGTTGATTTGTTAACCTCACCCCACCAGACATCATCTGCTAATCCTGATTCTTTGACAATGAACCTATCATTAGGTGAGCGTCCTGTCCTCTCGCCAGTGGTTGCCAAAAGAACTCCATGAGAGGTCTTAGTTGCCTCACCTCTATCAACTGCAATATTATGAAGTTCTTCCCAACCAAGATTCCAATGTACTGCACCCTTGGGGTCTAGTCCATGACTTGCTAAAGAAGTGGCAAATTTAGATGGGCCTGTGCCTTTCGACGACGTCTCCATGGGCACTGACAATATGAATCACTTTTCAATCATTATGTAGAGATATAATGAATATATATCTGAGAGTTAATGAAAAAGGGGATGAGATTATGTCACCAATACCTTTCAGACATACTGTGAGTACCGAAGATTCGAATGATAAACTTATTCGAGAACGTGCGTTCAAGATTAGTGACTCTGTAGAATTGGCAGACATAATAATTCCTGATGAAATACCGGAAATAGACCCTGAAAAAGGCACACAGGAAATTGATGAAGCATTGGGAGATATTTTTGATCCATTCACACCGTTAGATGAAAAATCCCCAGGAAGTATTAGAAGAGATGGGACGGTAGTCAATAAGCCTGAAGCGGATTTAACAACTAACTTAGCACAAGATGGAGAAAGGAAAGTCAATTGGGCACTAATGGCATCTATGATTCTATTATTTTCTGGTGTGAGTGTAGCAGCAGGAATTGCTCTAGAACCATTATTTGCTACGATATTATTGTTATTCTTAGCAACAATGGGATTTATTTTTGGAGAAACTTGGATACCGAAAAAGAACCTTCATTTGTTAGGAATAACTTGGGTTATAATATCAATGAAAGTATTGTATGGATTAGCAATCGAGTTACAGAGATGGGACATAATATCTGTGGAAGTTCTTGGTGGACTTCTATTAGCTCTTGTAGGATTTAATGTATATCTTTCTTACAGACACAATCATGATGCAATTGCTGCACAATCTACACTGATTTTGTTAGCGATAGGATCTGCAACAGGATATAGTTTTGGAGAAATTGGAATTGCGTTAATGATACTAATCGCAACAATTCTAGTTCATAGTTTAGCTTTACACAGGAAATCAGGGAATTTAGCGGCTCTTGGTATAGCATCCACTAATCTATGGATTGGTATGCATGCTCTTACTGAAGGATTCAGTATTGGTTCTCTGAGAATCTTACCATTTGATGAACCACTACTATTATTTGTACTAATTATTGTTATATCAGGTATTAATGCTAGCATGGCTGCAAGATTTGCTAAAGATGATAACTGGTTCTCAAAGGCATTCAAGGCTTTAGGATTGGGTGAACCTGGGTTATGGGGTGTTTCGGTATCACTGGGAATGATCGGGGCATTGATGGCGGTCGGTGCTAATCGACAAGATGTAGGATATGCATTAGGATTAATTGCGATTCTAGCGTCTTCCTTTGGAGGGTCTTATCTAGTAGTGAGGGGAATAAATCCGCGGAGAGTTTCGACTCCATTGTTAATTTCAGGAATATTAATGACAATATTCTTGATAATCAATGAAACAGAAAATTTACTAACATTTGATTCTTATGAAATTTTTGCAATAACAGGAATGTTCTTAACCGGATTTGTAATGATCAGAGACCAAAATTCTGTAACAGATAGAGTATTATGGACTGGTTCTATTGGAGTATTATTATTACTGGTAGTAATGATTCCTGCAGACCAATCTTCTGGAAGTAGTTTATGTCTCTCCAATTGTATTGATGGAGATGGAGGGACTTTACTATTAAGTGCGTTATCTTTAGTCCATATTGGAACAGGATATCTGGCAATTAAGAGAAGCTCTCCCTCTTTAGGCGGAGTGACAGTAATTCTCCCATGGACTTGGATAATGATAGAAGAAATTCTCGAAGAAGCTATTAGAACGTTGATTGTAGCAAATGGCAATACTGATCCTGGTTCAATTATTCATCTAGAGCCTTTTCCGCTTTTAGGTTATTTTTCGATTTCGTCTTTGTTGATGGTAATCGTAAATTATAGATTAGGCGATAATGGAGTAAATATAGCCTCAAAATTTCTGGGTGTAACCGAAATATCTGCAGCAATTAGAGACTCAGGATTATTACAATTATGGAGTATCGGGTTATGGCTACCAATAATTACTATAACTTTCATGGCAAATTTTGGAGGTTTTACTGCAGTCACCATATTAATAACTCTAGGAATAATTACGTTATTGCACTTGATTTCTGAATTGAAAAAACAAAGAATTGGAAATTCTACTGTGATGTTAACAACTCTTGCAATAGGTTACCTGATAGTTCAATGGCAATTTGGACTAGAAGAGATTTTGATGATAATATATTGCTTAGCGGCAGGATTCTTATTCTACAATAATGAAGAGAATAAAGACGGTATTTATTCAGTAGGAATGACCCTAATGGGGCTGCCAATGTTAGTAAGTCTGATTTCTAGGGGTCAGAATGAACTAATCGATACAGACATTATTCCTCAATTAGGTATTGAAAAGGTATCATTAATATGTACAATAATCATAATTTTTAGTTATCTTATCAAAATAAATAAAATTGAAAAATTGCTTAATCCTTCATTAGCCTCTCTATGGTTATTAACAATCAATATTTCTCTAGTTTACACAAAAGGGGGCTTTTCAGAATTAATGATAGCATTGGCGTTATTTGCAGTTAGTGCAATCTGGATGGTAAGTAACGGAGAAGTAAGAAGAGAAATAAAGAGTATCGCAAAAAGGGATAATTTGAAAGTACTAGCTCAAAAGAAGTCAAAAGTTGCAAATTTGTCTACGGGAAAAATTCAAAACATCGATGCGCGGCTTTTGGACATTAAAAATAAAAGGAAAAAAAGTAGAGAAATGAGAGATACCGATGATTTGGAAGAATTATACCTCACAGATGCCACACACAAACCTGTAATTATTTTATTAATTCTAGGACTAGTGATTGTCAGTTCATCGATTATTACCTTTATTGGAGGAGTGAATCAATTATTACTCCTTGTGAGTGGAATCTTTATTTCTATCTTGATACTAATTGCCCGACAACGGACTAAAAATTTAGAATTAGATCTACCCCATTTTCTAGGAATTGAGATGCCCATTGCAATAGCAATATGTGGAGTGGTATTAATTCAAGTTTCAGGCCATTTATCGCCTGGAATGAGTAATTTGGAATTATTTGATATGGCAATAATGGCATTATTAGTATTTTTACTATGTATCATTTCTCTAATGAATCAAAAGAACTTAATGGAAAGGGTAGCTATTGCAGTTGACTGGTTTATCATTCCAATATTCATAGGGAGACTAATTGGAGCTATACTTTACGAATCACTACCCGCGCCTCTGAGCGTAAATCCTACTAAGGGTGACTTTGTTGAATGGATATTGCCATGGTCAATACTTGAAACCCTTCTAATTCTTTCAGTTATCTTACTATCTTGGCTGGAAATAAAAAGACAAAAAAATCATAAAGAGGCAACCAAGAATAATTCGATTAGAGCGATAGCAATAGTATTCATATCAACGGGGCCAGCAGGATTGTTAGCAATTACATTAACACTATTTCATACAATTAAGAATGAGCAAGTTTCAGAGTTAGGATTCATAGTCCCTGCAATCATTTTCCCAATAATTTCAATATCAAATATGATACCTAGTATTGATGGATTCGGAGATAAAATAACACTAATTATTGGGCTATTATCATTATTATTATGTGCTTTATCAGTACCAATGAAAAAAGAAATATGGACAATGGTATTGGCAATAGATGCACATTTGATGCTATACACGGGAATATTATGGACAGGGCTGTTCACAACTATTTATCTTCCAATAATCATGATCAGTATGTCTACTGTCGTTTGGGTAGTAGGAATTTTACAGTTAAGAAGAGTCTTGCGAGTATGGGGTTTATTCGATCTTTTGATAGCAATAATTGCATCTTTATTAGTACTAGGAAGTACAATACTAAATCCTTCAATCTTACTGATTTCATTAATTGTTTTAGCCGCAGAATTAGGTTTTGTTACTTGGTTGAGTCTCTCTAACGAAGAAGAATTAATTAAAGATTAGAAAAATACTAAAAAAACGGCTTACTGCGCCTCTTTTATTGTCTAATTATTTCCATTTTGTTACTAACGTGATATGCTAACCTTGATGATGGGCTGGCTTGACAAAGTACTGTGACGAGGTCGTGGATAGCCGATACATCGGAGGAAATTGAACATCCTCCAATACCCATTGGGTTGAATGAAATGACTGTTCCAAGAACAATGATGATTCTCTCATTTGTCATGGTAATTATGCTAATTACTTCCTCTTTATTACTTGTTCTCGCGGCTTTAGATTTTCAAGAAGAATTAGAAGATTTATTTCCAAAAGGTACAGTTTCTGAATTAGATGTTCAGAAAGATGGAAGATGGAGTTGGGAAATTGATCTTTTATTCGATACTTGTGACTCAAGACTTGACGATTGGGATTGGCCAGATTCACTATCTGAACAAGATGATGTATTCCTATACCCTGGAGAATTAAGATGTGATTGGGAACACCAAGGAATTGGAGATGGAGCTAGTGTTGTAATCTACAATAGAGGAAATACTACCATTGATTTAATCTTAGAAATCATCGGTGGAAGTGTGGAATTTAAAGGTGAAGGAAGTTCTAATCTTCTAGTGAATGGATTAGAAGGAGGAGACTCTCAAATAATTGAAATCTCATTGACTGAAGATATCACAGAGAAGGATGTTACTATTACAGCTACACATGTAGAATTTCAAACTTCGACAATTAATCTAGATGTGCATGTTTTCAAAGGTTCTAATGAAAGACAAGTTCATGTCACTGACGGGAATAATATTCAAATTCACTATATTTTATGGGATGCCGATACAGGAGAACAGTTAGATGAAGGAGATTTACCAGTTACCGGAGGAGATGATTCGAGATATATCAAAGGCTTTGGTTGGGCTGTAATTGGACTAGATATTGAAGAAGATAGGGGTTTCGTTCAAGATACAGGTACCACACATACTGTTCTTTTACCTCCACCTATTGCTTATGGGAACAATGAAGGGCATGAACTAGAAAATACTTGGCTCCGATTTGAGGTAAAAATTGATCGTATGATAATTTGAGATATTGAATAAGAAGAGGCGAAAAAAATGACTGGAAACAATAATCATACCGCATTAATACCCTCAGAAGATATTACAAAGGAAGCAGGAAATAGAGTTAGTCCAAAGTCTGCAAGAAAAGGTGAGCCTCTTTTGTATATGACTGATGATATGAGAAGGTTGTCAACGCCATGGGCAATATCTATGATTCGAGCTCAACAAATAGAATCTTTTGACTTACCTGCTGGTGTGATACTCGATGCTGCTGTAGGCTCAGGAGCGCAATTAATTGCTCTGGCCAACGAATTAAAAAGGCCTGCTTTAGGAGTTGAATTAGATGGCAACATAGCAGTATTGTGTGCTGCGAACATACACTCAGCTTCAGATGCTGAAGAAATGCAAAGAACACTGGATAGAGTCATTATCGGAGATAGTAGTGATGCTGAAGGAGCGATTACAACGTACTGGAATAGCTTGATGAAATCAGGAATAAGAGCACATCCTCCTATTGCTATGCTTCATTTAGACCCGGCTCGTCCTAGGGATGCTCAAAATCATCATGTTGATGAAATGAAACCTTCTTTGATGAGTGTTCTCAAATCATGGAATGAATATCTACAAACAGGTCCCAGAGGTCCTGCTGTACTCCTTGACTTATCACCTAGGTTAGGTGAAGAACAGCAAGGAATGATAGAAGCAATTGTTGAAACAGTTTTTCCTGGGACACCTAAAACTTGGGAATGGTTGAGTCAAGGCGGAGGAAGAGTTGACAGGTTATCGCTTTGGATAGGTGCGATTTCATCAAAAGATGAGAGACGTTGTATTCGAATGGGAACAAAGAATATTATAGCTAAAATAGAGGGAAAGAAAAAGAACTCGAAGGTTGAAACTCTGTCCAAACCTCCACCATTTGGAGCATATATTTCTATAATTGATCCGGCACTTATTCAAAGTGGATTACAGGAAAAATGGATAACAAAGGCGGTAAAGGAAGGTACCGGCCATTCATGGTTAAGAATAGAAGGAAGAAGACCCTTGTTAATACATACAGATTCTCTAAATGATGATGATGAGATAAATGGCTTTGTAGTTAGCACTGGCAAGATTGTTCAGCACAGATTAACACCTCCGGAGTTAGATAATATTAATCAAATAGCTAGTGCGGCGTCTAGAAATAACATTGGAAAAATTACATTGAGATGTTCTTTAGATCCTGAAACCCAACCTACATTACAGAGACGTCTAGACAAAGCATTGCGCGATGTTGAGGGGGCGAAATCATATATGATTGACGTAGATTTAGAACGGGGATCTGGAAGCCATAAATTATATGTTATTTGTAAAGAATCCTAGATTTATCAAAGATAATTCATTTTTAATCTATCGGGTGGGTTGAAATAGGGTTGGTAAGTCGCGAGGATGCCGTAAAGGCCACTGGAAACAGTGAACACGGGAGGACCGTACAATGAGTAATAAAAAACAAGAGATTGGAGATGACTTCTCCTATATTATCAGAATGGCTGACAGCGACATAGATGGATTGAAACCAATTGCTATTGGATTAACATCTGTAAAAGGTATTGGAGTAAGAACTTCACAGCAACTTTGTAGACTAGCAGAAATCGATGGTACGAAACTTGGAGGCCATCTTGAGGATACCGAACAAGATAGGCTTAGAGCAACTATTGATGGGTACGCAACAAACGTTCCTTGGTGGTTAGTAAATAGGCAAAGAGACTTAGAATCTAATGAAGATGCTCATTTGGTTGCATTAGACGTTAGGATGACGAGGGATGATGACATATCACGTCTAGCAGGAATGAAGACATACCGCGGATTAAGGCACCGAAGTGGCCACAAAGTTCGTGGACAGAGACTAAGAAGTAATGGTAGAAGTGGTACTGCACTCGGTGTGCAGAGGAAGAAGTGAGGTGAGTTAATGGGAGATCCAAAATTCGCAAGATCAAAAACACAAACTCCAACTCATCCTTGGAAACAAGCACGTATAGATGAAGAGCATGCTTTGAAAGAAAAATATGGCCTGAAGAAAATTGGTGGTATGAAAGAGATCTGGAGAGAAAAATCTGCTTTAAGACGTCACAGAAACCAAGCAATGAAACTTATTGGAAGAGTGGATACTACTGAAGGACACTTTGCTAGAGAAAAAACGGATATGATCAATTCATTATGCCGGAAAGGGCTATTAGTTGAAGGCGCTAGTCTGGACGATGTCCTACAAATTAATGTTGAACATATGCTATCTCGAAGATTACAATCTGTAGTATACTATAGAGGATTAGCTCCATCCATGAGAGCTGCTAGAAATATGATTGTTCATGGACACATTTCAATTGGCGAACAACGTATGACTGTTCCTGGATACCATATTAAGAAGGAAGAAGAAGATATGTTAAATTATTCTTCAAACTCTGTTTACAAAGATCCTAATCATCCTTTCAGAGTGGAAATGGAAAAACTAAGATTGACTATGGTTAGTGATGAAGAAAATGAAGAAGTTGCAGGACCTAGAGCTGCTACTGAAGATTTCGTTGAGCAAATCAAGAAGGATGCTGAAGATGCACCGGATATTGGAGAAACTATTCCTAAGGAGGAGAAATAATGGGCCATAAAGCGATTTTACACATTTTCAGTACTAGTAACAATGTTCTTATTACTGCTACCGATTTAACCGGAGCAGAAACAATTTGCAAAGTTTCGGGCGGTATGGTGACTAAGGGTGGTAGTGACTCTGGAGGACAATTTGCTTCAACACGTGCCGCAGAGAGGATTGCAGAAATGCTTGCAGAGAAAGAATTTGATCAAGTAATCGTAAAATATAGAGGAGCAGGTGGGAATCGAAACCACAATGCACCTGGTGCTACATCTGCAATTCGTGCTCTTACTAGAGCAGGTGTTCAAATAACACGTATTGAAGACGTGACTCCAATCCCTACAGATGGAACGAAAGCAAAAGGTGGCCGACGTGGCCGAAGAGTGTGAGGTGGAAAAAATGGTTAAAGTTACAATTATTGAAGAGTCAGAAGATAAGATTAAAATTTTATTGGCCGATACTGATAGAGCTTTGGTAAACTCAATTAGAAGAAGTTTAATTTCTGATACCCCAAAAATGGCTATAGAAACTGTGCGTTTTGAAATGGGAACTATAGAACAAGAAGATCAAGTTTGGGAAACAACTGGACCTCTACCTGACGAAGTGATTGCACAAAGGCTTGCAATGATTCCTATCCCTACTCGCCATGAAGAATTTCATTTCCAACATGAGTGCCCTAACTGCGCAGAACTTGTTGAAGAAGATAGAGGTTGCCCAATGTGTACTATGATTTACACTTGCAAAGCATTTGGGAGTAAAGAAGGAATTATGGTAACAGCAAAAGATCTAAACTACCTCGGAGATTCAAGTTTGGAAATTCCAGAATTGTATAAATCAATTGCAATTACAAAATTATTTAATGGACAAATGGTAGAATTTTACGCTACTGCAATAATGGGCAGAGGTAGAGATCATGCAAAATGGTCCCCCGCATGCGGAGTTACCTTCGAACCTAGAAAAATTGGAATAATTAATAATAAAACTAAAGCAAAGATACTATGGGATCTGAAATTAGGGATTACAGCAAAAGATTTTTCAGATGGTAAATTAGAGGATTATTTTAAAGTTGAAGAATTGAAGTCACAACTACATCATGTTGGTCAAGGAACAGAAGAATCGAGAGCTTTCAAAGATGCTATAACTTTAGAGAACATTCCTGGAGAATTCGTACTAAGTTTCGAAACAGATGGGTCAATGACTCCTAGAACTGCATTCAACATGGCAGTCAAGGAATTAGCTGGAAAATTCAATATTATTGAACAAGATACTAAAGCAGTACTCTAATTAAATTAACAAGTATTTATTCAGTTAGATACAGGATGCAATAGCATGTCTGTGGTAATGGGACGTGGTGAATGCGGCTCACATGTGACTCTGATTTTCACAGTTGATGATGAAAAAAAAGATATCATGAATCAAGGTAGTTTGGGGGCTGGACTTTGTCTAGAACAAGGGGTTGAAACTATTGCTAGAGGGATAGAAGGCGACTTTGCAATTGATATTAAATTCGTTGAAGGAATTGGAAGAAGTGACCTGTATGAGCGCACATTAGAATTACTATCCGAAGAAATTATAAATTTTAAAGAATACTCATGGGATTTAGCTGTAAAACTAAAATTACCATTATCACAAGGGTTTGGGATGTCTGCCTCTGGAGCAATTTCAGCAGCAATGGCATTTCAAAGAGCATTGGGCGAGCCACATGAGGAAAGTTTGAGGAGATCTTTCGCTATTGCACATAGAGTAGAAAGAGAACTATCTAATGGACTGGGTGATGTTACTGCTTTAGCAGCTGGAGGAGTAGAACGAAGAACATTTGCAGGAGCACCATTTAGTGGAAAATTACTCAATAGAGGGCCCGGAATATCAGAAGGTTGGACTAATAAAATAGATGTAATTCTAACTTGGAAAGAAGATTCTGGTAAACATACATCGTCATATATAGATAATCAAAAATGGAAAAAATCGATCAGTTCTGCAGGTATTAAACAGATGGATCCACTTGTAAATGGGAAATGGGAGGCTTCCCGTTGGGAAGAATTATTGGAAAGATCACAAATTTTTGTGTCCGAAAGTGGATTACTAAATGACTCTCTAAGGCTAGAACTGCTGAATGAAGTGGAAGAGATGATAAATAAATTAAATCTTAATCTGAAGCCTCTATTATGTCTACTTGGTAAAAGTTTAGTTATCGTACCCAAAAATATAGATTCAAGCAATGATATTCATTCCGATTCTTTAATTAATCAACTAGAAAAAGCAGGATTCAATAGTATAAGAACAAAGGTAGGAAAACTATTCTGAATCAGATAGTTTTTCATGGAATGTTGCTAATGGTTGTAGGTTTAGTGGACTGGAATCCAATAATATTGCTCCTCTTAATTTGAGTGTCTCACAAAAACCATGACGGTAAACAATTGCTCCTTGGCCGTATTCATTCACATACCTGTCAACTTGTTTCTGAGTTTTTTTCCTTGGAAATCTCAAATCTGCACCAAAAAAGTGTTTGGCATCAATCCAAGCACAGGGGATCCCATTAATTCTAACATCATCTAATAATAATAAGTCGGGAGTTATTATTGCACGTCCTTCGGATTTTTTTTGTTCATCAAGTAATTCTTCTTGACGTCTAAATCTAATATTAAGTGAATTGAAATAATCGCATAAAATATCTTCAAAAACTTCGGCAGCACTTTGTGTTTCAGATTGATTTACTGAACTTACACGGTCCGCAGATTCGGCAAGTTGGAATTGTTCTCTATCTCGTTGATTGAGTTTACTGGGTGCTTTTAGAGTTTCTTTAATCTTATTTTTTGACCACCCTCTTCCAGTTAAAATTGCCCTGAATACATTGACTGGAGGTGCATCAAATCTAGTCGATAGAGATAAGACACTTTCTCCTGAATCATATCTTCTCTTCAATTCATTGGCACGACTCATTAGCCTCCCATGAGAATAAACACTTTTTTCTTGATTGAGGGCACTTCTTAGAGAAAGTGATTGTTCGAGAGTAATGTCTAATTTCTCAATCTTCTTTGCAATTTGTTCCACCCTTTCTTCAGGAAGAAAACCAAATTCGCCGGGTGAGCAAACTAGTGAGCTGGCTTTATTTTGAACAGACTTCGGAACCGCATTCAACTTCCAGTTAATATTGACCGTTGTTGCAGGAGGATCAATATCTTGAGTAAAACCCATTGGAGGAGGATCTATAGTAAAACGAGATAGAGCACGCTCTACTGCTTCTTTATCGCCCTTGGGCTTTACTCCGGATGGAGTTTTTTTCCCATTGGAACGATGACGACGATTTCGGCGCTTTGGCCTCTTCTTACCTTCTTCTTGGTCACTCAATAATTAGTCCAAGTGAGAGAGGACCATGAACCCACCGTGAAGGGAGTTAGAAAAATTAATCCTAAACGAATGCAATACCTGGATTCAGTGGTGAAGAAACTCGAGCTTTGCCTGCAACATCATCTCCATCACCGACATCATAGGAAAATACATTATCTACTGACAGAATGTTTGCAATAAAATCTGCATTATTGTTAATAAATTCTGATTCGTTAAATCTCAAATTAATCAAAGATTTTTCAGCTTCCGACCAAGTGTATATCTTACCCCTTGTTTTCTTATTTCCAGTAGTGAATGATTGCCAAGTTTGAATCACTTCTCCCCGTAATTTTTCAACTTCGAATACTTCTAATGATTTTAAGTGATTCATTCCATCTTTCTTAAAACTGAAATTTTCACTTAAGAGAGATAAGGCTTCAATGGCAATATCATTTTTCCATGAAGGAGATGTTTGAATTATACATTTAGAAATTTCTACTTTTGAATGCCTCATTGCCAAACCTTTTACATTTCTGGAACTATTAATCAAATCTCTGAGATATTCCTCTTTGGCAATGTGGATTATATCATCTTCAAGTTCACTAACACTGTTAATGATATATTCACTTACCATTTCTTGATTACCAACCTTTGACCAGAACTCTTCTGCAATGTGAGGAGTCGCAGGAGCCAACATTGGAATCCAATGTCTGAAGAAAAGTTCAGCAGATTTTCTATCAGAACCTCCTCTCCTCCTGTACCATTGCCAATCAGATAGCATCTCAAAATGGCTAATCATCACACCTTCTCGAAGACTAACATTTTCCATCGCTGATTCCCATCTTAAGTGATTAAATCTCATCTTAGATAGTAACCAAGAGTCAATTTCACTAGGTTTATCTATGAAAGATCTTGAGGATTCGAATGCATCAATGATTGATTGCATTTGCTTATGATTGGATATAATGGCATTATCTGACCAGTCCATTCCTGCTTCAGGATTTGCCCCATATAGTATGAATAATCGTACAGTATCTGCACCATATTCTTCTACCATCGTTCCTGGACTGACAGTATTGCCCAGAGATTTACTCATCTTTGCTTGTCTGTTTCCAAGAGCACCCTCACAAGTGGGGCATTTCCCACCATTTTTATCTACATGGTATTCAATATTACATTCACTACAGAATGGAGCAGGGGCATTTAACATTCCTTGACAAACTAATTGCCCGAAAGGTTCCCCGATACTACTCATTTCAAGATCTCTCATTGCTTTTGTGAAAAATCTAGCATAAAGGAGATGCATGACCGCATGTTCAATCCCCCCAATATACAAATCAATACCGCCTTGCATCCAATAATCAACTATTTCTTTATCAAATGGACTACTCAAATTCCTTGAATTTGCATATCTGAAAAAGTACCATGAGGAGTCATAAAATGTATCCATTGTGTCTGTTTCACGCTTTGCTGATTCTCCGCATTTGGGGCAATTAACATTAAGAAACTCTTCATTTGATGCTAATGGATTACCACTCTCGTCCCAACTAAATTTAATATCCAAAGGAAGTCTAACTGGTAAATCCGAACTAGATACAGGAATAACTCCACAACTATCACAATGTAACATAGGTATCGGGGTTCCCCAAAATCTTTGACGACTCAATAGCCAGTCTTTGAGTCTATATTGTACGGTACCATATCCTGAACCTTCAGATTCAAGTGTTTCAATCACACGAGCTTTTGCTTCATTTCCAAATAATCCATCGAAACCATCACGTGAAGAATTTTTCATATAACCAATTGAGTCGAATACGGGGTTTTGTTCAATGGCTTCATCATCAGGGTTTCTTGAAAGTACTGGTTTGATAGGAAGATTATATTTTCTAGCAAAGTCATAATCTCTCTGGTCATGCCCAGGAACAGCCATGACTGCACCAGTTCCATAGCTAGCAACTACAAAATTGCCAGCATATATCGGAACTTTATCTCCATTTAAAGGATTTACAGCAAATCTTCCGAGAGGGACGCCTTTCTTTTCCTTAAGCATATTTATTCTTTCAAACTCAGACATTTTGGCGCATTCATCACGAAGATTGCGCCAATCTTGTTCATATTCTGTACCTAAAACAAGAGATTCACAAAGGGGGTGTTCTGGTGAAAGTGTTACAAAAGTAACTCCGAACACAGTATCAGGCCTAGTAGTAAATACACCGATAACGGAATCTTCGCCTTCCACTGAGAAATCAATATGCGCACCTTGCGAACGGCCTATCCAATTTCGTTGCATAGCTTTCACATTTTCAGGGAAATCTATATTTTCTAAATCGTCTAATAATTCATCTGCATATTCAGTCATTCGAAGAAACCACTGAGCCATATCCTTCTGAACAACCTCTAACCCACATCTCCAACAACGATTATTCTTCACTTGTTCATTTGCAAGTACAGTGTCACAATCAACACACCAATTTACAGGGGCAAAGCGCCTCTCTACTAACCCCGCTTCGTAAAATTTGATGAAAATTTCTTGATTCCAGCGATAATATTCGGGAGTTGAGGTTGCAAATGTACGATCCCAATCATAAGAATAGCCCATTCTCTCTTGGTCTTTACGTATCATATTGATATTTCTCTCCGTCACATTATGAGGATGTCCTCCTTCCTTCTTAGCTGCATTTTCTGCAGGCATTCCAAAGGAGTCGTATCCCATAGGATACAAGACATTCTTTCCCATCAATCTTTGAAATCTAGCCATCGCATCACCAATAGAGTAATTTCTTACATGTCCCATATGCATATTACCTGAAGGGTAAGGGAACATTTCAAGGCAGTAAAACTTGGGTTTTGTCGGATCCATACTTACTGAAAATATCTTTTCATCTTTCCATTTTTGTTGCCAATATTCTTCTATCTGATGCATGTCATATTCCATTGAAACACTTCCTGTAAATTTCCTCAATTTCATATTCTTTTCATGCAATGTGTAATGATTACTAGATGTCTATTTTCACCAATTAATGAGTTCAACACCTGATTCACACCTGTCGACTATTAGAGTTTGATATGAAACCTCTCCTTAGAATATGAGCCGATATTGCTATGCAGTAGGTTCACTTGCATGTACTATAATGCTCGGTGATGGAGAGTTTGATATTCGAGAAAGTAAAGATGGAATCGAAGTTTGGGTTACTCAAATGGGCAATTACATGAACATGAATACAGCATGGATAAATCGTTCCACGGGGATTGTAGCAATTGTTGATCCATTTGATTCTGAGAGATGGGTTAATGTGCTAAAACAAGAAGGTTTACGGCCTACTCATTTACTTTATACACATACTCATAGAGATCATGTAGAAGGATATGCAAAAATGATTAGTCTCGTACCAGAAATTGAGGTTTGGGGTCATGAGAATGCTTCAGTTTCAGGGCTACTATCTTTTGCTGTGTTTAAGAAAGTAAATTTTACCAATAAATGGAGTAATGAACCAAATACAACTATCCAATGGAGTTGTGGCGGAATTAACCTTGGAATCACGCATTCTCCAGGACATGCCCCCGGGCATGTCACTATACATGGACATGGTGTTTATCATGCAGGAGATTTACTATTTACAGCGCATAGTGGAAGAGTAGATTTACCAGGTAGTGACCCATTAGCACAATGGAAAAGTATATTTTTTGCTCGAAAGTTACTACAAAATTTACCTAAAGAATGGAGATTAATTCCTGGGCATAGATATGATTGGATAGATGGTACGACCCCAGATTGGGTTAGTATTGAAGAGGTATTGGAACATAACTTTTCACTTAATTCTCCTGTTTTGCAACAAATGGAGGGAAATTAATGGTTAAAATAGAAGCAAAATATGAGGGAGGGTTTCGATGTATTGCTACCCATATACCATCGGGACGAGAACTGATAACAGATGCCCCAGTAGATAATCATGGCAAAGGAGAATCGTTTTCGCCTACTGACTTACTAGCTACTTCTATGTTAACATGTATTATGACTATCATTGGCATTAGAGCCGAAAAAAGAAGAATAGATATTTCGGATATGTATGGAAGTGTTGAGAAAACAATGCATCAAAACCCAAGGAGAGTGGGGGCGCTAGATATAACAATAAAGTTGCCCGAAAATATCGGATTAGAAGATAGAAAATGGTTAATTGAAGAAGGTTGTGAATGCCCAGTATGTCACTCAGTTAATCAAACAATGGAAGTAAATATCAACTTTGATGATTAGATAGTTTTGTCAAACCTTTCTCTAGAAATTCCCAATTTTTCAACAATTTCTTCAGTTAACCCTTTCTTCACAGATCCTTCTCTTTCTAGTGCAGAAATCGTAGCTAACACTATACTATTAGTATCGATTTCAAAAAACCTTCTCAATTCTAGTCTATCATCGGATCTTCCAAAACCATCTGTACCAAGAACGATAAACTTTCCACCTACCCAACGTTGAATCATCTCAGGAACTGCTGTGATATAATCTGATACTGCTACAGTCGTGATTTCATCTCCAAAACACTCAGAAACATAAGGTATTTTTTCTTCTTCGGGATATAAACGGTTTATCCTTTGAGATTCTAGGCCTTCTCTTCTTAATTCGCCGTATGATGTGACAGACCAAATCTCGGAGTCAATACCAAGTTCTACTAATTTTTCAGATGCCTCAATTACATGAGAAAGAATGGGTCCAGAACCTAATATTCTAACATTGGGGCGATTGTCACTTTTCGATTCTGTTAATCTATATGCGCCTTTGATTATTTTATCATCGATACCTGCGGGTTTTGTAGGTTGTCTTTCATTCTGATTGTATAGCATTATGTAATGGAAAACATCCTTATTTTCACCCCACATCTCATTTATTCCATGACGGATAATCGTGGCTAATTCATATGCATATGCAGGGTCCCAAGAACGGCAGAATGGGACCGTACTGGCATGAAGTAAAGAATGTCCATCTTGGTGCTGTAATCCTTCACCATTGAGTGTAGTTCTTCCAGCTGTAGCTCCCATTAAGAACCCTCTAGCCCGAGCGTCTGCTGCTTGCCAAATCTGATCATTTACACGTTGGAAACCGAACATCGAATAAAAAATGTAGAATGGCAGAGTTGGTGTCATTGCATGAGAATATGAGGTTGCGGATGCAATCCATGAAGCTATTGAGTTTGCTTCAGATATACCTTCTTCTAATATCTGACCAGTGATAGACTCTTTATATCTCATAATCATTTTATGATCTACAGGCTTATATTTTTGACCGGAATGCGAATAAATACCAAACTCACTGAATAAAGGATCCATACCAAATGTACGACCTTCATCAGGGATAATTGGCACCACTTTGTCCCCTATTTCAGACTTCATAAGATTTCTTAATAATCGAACGAAAGCCATAGTAGTAGATACTTTCTGACCTTCGGGGGTACCATTATCGAATTGTGAATAAGTTTCTTCGGAGGGAAGATGGAAATCAATCTCTGGAGACTTCCTAGATGGTAAATATCCGCCTAGTTTACCTCTTGTAGAATGTATATATTCTAGTGCTTCTGATTCTTTATCTAATGAATAAAATGGACTACTTTGTAATTGTTCATCATCCAAAGGAATGTTGAGACGATCTCTATATGCAATTAAATCTTCAATATTCATCTTCTTTTTTTGATGAGTTGTATTTCTTCCAGCAAAGGAGTCTATTCCCCAACCCTTGACAGTATGCGCCAATATCACTGCGGGTTTATCTGACTCTAATGCAGCGTGATAAGCAGCATATATCTTCAGTGGATCATGTCCTCCTCGTCTTAAATCGATAATATCTTGGTCGGAAAGTTTTGAACCGAGGGAAACTAATTCCTCAGAACCACTGAAGAGTTCTTTACGGAAATCAGAAGGTGATAGTGTACTCATTCTTTGGAAATCACCGTCATTTATTTCCTCAAGTCTAGAAAGTAAAAATCCATTAGAATCTTGGGAAAATAAACGATCCCAGTTGCTATCCCATAGTACTTTGAAAACATCCCAACCCGCGCCCCTGTAGAGTCCTTCTAACTCTTGGATTATCTTAGAATTACCACGCACGGGGCCATCCAGCCTTTGAAGATTACAATTTACTACAGTAATTAAATTATCCAGTTTTTCTCTACCTGCAACTGCTATTGCTGCTATAGCCTCGGGTTCATCCATTTCACCATCGCCTAAGAAAGAATACACTGTGCTTTGTGATGTATCAACTAATTTTCTATTTGTTAGGTATTTCCAAAATCTTGCCTGCATTACTGCAGCTAATGGCCCCAGTCCCATTGACACAGTTGGATACTCCCAGAACTCTTTCATTAAACGAGGATGCGGATAAGATGAAAGACCATCTAGAAAGGCTTCCTGACGGAAATTAAGTAATTGTTCGCGGGTAATACGACCTTCTAAGAAAGCGCGAGCATAAATTCCCGGACTACCGTGCCCTTGAATGTATAGAGCATCTCCAATTCCATTAGATTCTTTTCCTTTGAATACATGATTAAATCCTACTTCATAAATGGTAGATGAAGAAGCGTATGTGGAGATATGCCCCCCTATACCATCCGTTCTTCTATTTGCATCTGAAACAATTAAAGCAGAATTCCATAAAATTGCATTTTGAATCTCTTTTTCGATTTCTAAATTTCCAGGATAAGGTGTCTGATTATCCCAAGGAATTGTGTTTACATAAGGTGTTTGAGAAGCTGGACTTATTTCTACACCCAAATCTTGTGCTTCGGTTAAGATCTCATGTAATAATAATCTAGCCCTCTCAAGACCTGATGAATCTACAACTGAACGTAATGATTCTAACCATTCATCAGTTTCTTCCGGATCTATATCAGGTAACCTCTGATGATGATTGTTACCCGACATTTGACCACTCTGCCCCTAAGGGGGCAGACTGGCGAGTATGCAAAGGGTTTTGAATCTTCAAGAAATGTTTTCACATAATTTCAGTTGATTTTGGGCTTGTAACTACTAAATGACAATGGTGTAAGGTCCTGACTCCTGCAACTGTTACAGCGGAATCTCCAGAAATATTTCTCTCACCGTTCCAGTTACTAACTGTTTGAGAAACTGTGTTTACACCGGCTAGATTCATTGGATCCACTTTTAGTTCAACTATTACCTCTTCCACCGCACCTAACCACCCTAGTGTTGCATTTATTGATTTTTTAGCAAATCCGTGCCTTTGTTCAGAACTTCTTACCCAGTATCCTAGATTCCATTTAGCCTCAGATGTTCTAGTGATATTATCAAAACCAATAAGGCCCAACAGAGTTTCATCCCATGGCCTAATCATAACCCAATGATGCATTAATCCGCTGCGACCCATTCTCTCAGTTTCTTGTAAAAACGATTTTATTTGTTCTAAAAATGGTCTGTCTGGATTTATCCATGGCATGGCTCGGCTTACTTCAGGCCATGTTTCTTCGAATGCTTCTAATAATTTTAAACTGTAAGTAGAAGATGCTGGTCGAAGAACAAGTCCTTCATCGACCATAATTGATGACGTGGCACGTCTTGACACAATACACCGGAAGAGGTACTAATGCATCACTTCTACGGAACCGTATTTTCAAAAATTAAGGTCTTAATTTCTTTTTTGCAGTGATTAGATTTTTATCGTCGGGAATTAATTTTGAAGCATTTTCGAACATCTTATCGACAGATTGTGAACGCCCAATCCTCTGTAATAATGCACCTATCGGATATATTAACTTAGAACGATTTCCTAGATGAGGACCTACTTCGTCAAGCAATACTGTTGCCTGTGCTGTGTCCTTAGCTCTGGCTGCTTCCATAGCTGATTTTACCTGTAGAGCGACTTTCCGGTCAGTCCATTTTTCTTGCTGAGGCCAAGGCCAATAATTTGGTTCTGCTATTGGAATTGAAGATAATATTTGATCCGCTGAGATTACAGGGGTAGGAGGAAGTGGTGGAGGGGGCATAGGAGCTAGAACTTCATCGGAAGGAGGAGGAATTATTGGAGGAGGAGGGACTATGCGATTTTCTATAAGAGGCAGGTCTGGTTCTGGTTCAGGTTCTGGTTCTGGTTCAGGTTCTGGTTCTGGTTCAGGTTCTGGTTCAGGTTCAGGTTCAGGTTCAGGTTCTGGTTCAGGTTCTGGTTCTGGTTCTGGTTCAGGTTCTGGTTCTGGTTCTGGTTCTGGTTCAGGTTCTGGTTCTGGTTCTGGTTCAGGTTCTGGTTTTGGTTGTAACAATGTTTCTGAAACAATATCTTCACCAACCGGCTGAACTAACTCAACAGGTTTGTAAGTAATCTCTTTAAATTCTTTAACCTCCTCATCTGGCATCTCAAACTTGGTAACAAATTCTGGAGCATCTTCTGGTTTCAAAACATAATCTTCTTCTCCTTCATCAGTAGGTTCTGGATGATCTACTGTCAAGGCAAAAGATGGATTTTGAGAAACTATTATTCCATCATCATCATCATCGTATTGCTGAACATCGATAGTTACATCGTCAATTTGGAAAGTTGTCTTAGACCAATCGATTATTTCTTCGGACTCTTCCTCATCAAAATCGCCCAATAGTTCATCAAAAAGATCATTTGTGATTTCTTGGTTAGGGCCAGAATCCTGTTGAAATGAAGGTTTTTGCAATTGATAGAAACATAGTTTACAATTTATTGCATCTTCTTCATTCTTGTGTTGGCACGCAGGACATACCTTTCCAGGTTCCTCGGTATTTCTCCAATTTCGGAACTTATCGAACACTCTGCATCCCCTCAGACATTCGAACTCGACAAAACATACCGTATAATCCTCACGTGAGAAAGTGTAATTCAAAAAATGAGATTTTTCTGAATAAACACTCGAAAGCGTGATGTGTGTATTCTCTCTGCACATAATCATGAGAGGAGGGTCAGACAGCCCTCCTGTGAAATTTAATAGAAGTCAAGACCATCATGAATTATACTTGAATCTCATAAGATGGGAATTAGATGATGAAATGGAAAATGTTCGAGAAAAATTACAAAACTGGAGTAAAAAAAGATTGATTGAAAACGGTATCTCACTTTTTGATTTGATTGGGAAAAATGATGGTTGGCTATTTGGACAACGAATTATTAAATTTACCAATAAAAAAAAGAATGATATGGGTTTTCATCGTTTCAGACAGGGAGATATTGTTCTTATTTCCAAAAAAGATCCTTTGAAAGAAACCCCTTTAGAAGGCACTATTTATTCAACATCTAGAACTTCAATAAAAATTGTATTCTCAGATCCGCCTAAGGATATTAGAAAACATACTTGGAGACTTGATAAAGGCGCTAACAGAATTGCTTTTGATAGGATGAGAGATGCTCTAAATAGTATATTCGATGAAGATGGAGGAGTTCCTTTGAGAGAGCTATTGCTTGGTATGGTACATGACCCTCCAGGAACTGCTAGTCTGATACCAGAACTAGGGGGAGTCAGGGGGAGGACTACGACCTATGCTCATGACTTAAATAAACCTCAATTAATTGCATCAAAGGCTGCCGCGGAAAGAAGATTGACATTAATTCAAGGGCCACCCGGTACTGGAAAAACTCATACTGCAGTCAGAATATTAGAATCTTGGTCAAAAATGGATATCGGAACTATACTCGCTGTAGCGGATTCAAATGTTGCAGTCGATAATTTGCTTGAAGGATTACTAGCTAGAGGAGTGAGAGTTGTGAGATTAGGGCAACCGGTAAAGGTTAGAGAAAAATTAAGGATGGCTACAATGGATGCAAAAATGGAAAATCATCCGTTGAGAAGAGACCTAGATACTCAATTTGAACTAAATGAAAAATTGAATAGAAGGATTAGTTCGATGAAAGGAAAAGAAAAAGGTTTAGCTTATCGAGATATTAAAAAAGGATGGAAAGAAATTCGAAGAATTGAAAATCAAATTAGAGATGATATCTTAGATAAGACACAAGTTGTTTGTTGTACATGTATTGGATCTGGAAATGAGATTCTAGATGGAAGAAGATTTCCTCAAGTACTAATTGATGAAGCTACACAGGCTACAGAACCTGCATCATTGGTGGCACTAACGAGAGGGGCAAGGCAAGTCGTATTAGTCGGAGATCATAAACAATTACCTCCAACTGTTATATCATTTAGGGCAGAAGAAAAAGGCTTGAAAAGGTCATTGTTTGAAAGGTTAGTAGACCTAGGAATTGAACCCTTACTTTTGTCTACACAATATAGAATGCATCCTGCTATCTCAAAGTTTCCCAATCAACATTTTTATTCGAATAGGTTAGATGATGGTATAAAGTCCGAGAATCGATTAGCCCCTGCCGGTTTACTTTGGCCAGATTGGGATAATCCTGTTGCTTTCGTGCCAGTTGATGGAGGAGAAGTTGTTTCTCCTGATGGCACATCTAGAGAAAATCCCGCCGAAGTATCATGGGTCATAAAAATTCTAAATGACATATTAGAAGCCGGAGAAATTACGAAGAAAGATATCGGAATTATTACTCCTTACGCTGGACAAGTAAGAGCTATTCGTAATTCAATGAATGAAAAATTAGATGATGTTGAAGTAAAAACTGTTGACGGCTATCAAGGTAGAGAAAAGGAGGTAATCATTTTCTCATGTGTGAGATCAAATACTGAGGAAAATATAGGATTTTTATCTGAAATGAGGCGATTGAATGTGGCTTTAACTAGGGCAAAAAGAGGATTGATTGTTATTGGAGACCCTGCAACTTTGCGTAGTGATAAGAATTGGCGAGCATGGTTAGAGTATGTTCGAGATAGTAAGTTTGAGGCGTGGCACCTCTTGGGAATGAATTGAGAGGATGCTATGAACGACCATGACTCACCAATTTCGATCAATAAAGGCGGCACTACACTTGCTAAGACTTTAGTCTCTGAGGACGGTGGACATTGGCCAGTTCCAGAAGGAACTATATTGGCATCAGGAGTGAGAAGAATTACTTCATTTGTTTTAGATACTATAATTGTTAATACAATATTACTAATACTTTCCAAAGGAAAAATGATTAATGCCTGGAACCTCACACTTTGGTCTTCTTCAAACTTTCATCATGCATTAGCTATGGGCGTAATTATTCTAATTTCTCATTGGCTTTATTGGAAATACACCGGTTTGTATTACTCTCGTTCTTTTGGTCAAAAATTAATGGGTCTGGCTGTTCTAGCAGAAGATGGTTCAGAAATGACAAATAAAATGTGGGAAATACGGGCTATGAAGAAACTGATATACCTAATATTCCCTTTCAGTTTCTACTTTGGAGCATACGATTTAGCTCGTATTTCACAACGCCATACTCATCAGTCAAATGTAGATTTACGTGTCGGATCAATAGTTGCTCATGCTAATTCATTACCTCCAGCGAACAGAAAGCACATCAAATAGGGTGAGATTTTGGATAAAGAAGTACAAGAAGTATTGGAAGGAAATTGTATAGTTTACCCCACATCTACTCTTCCGGCTTTAGGGTGTACTTTAACATCTAAATCTCTGGATGAATTATATAGAATTAAAAAAAGACCAAATGAAATGATAGTTAGTGTAGGAGTTAGTAACCTACAGCAGGCATCAGAATTAGTTTATTTGACAGATGATTTAGAAGACTTCATTTCAGCATTTCCAGAAGGTTCTCTAACAGTAATTCTCCCCGCAAAAGAACCACTAGATAATAGATTAGGAGGAGATAAAATAGCAATCCGTATTTTAGTCGATCCCGTCGCTAAAAAATTAATTGAAAAAACAGGCCCACTAACTGCAACTTCTGCAAATATTAGTGGTTCGGAACCTTTGAGAGACTGTGAAATGGCTGCAAAAACACTTTCTTCTTCGGAGAATATGGTTTCATATCTATCAGGTACTTGTTCGGGAGGAGCACCCAGTACCTTGATAGCATGGTATACGGTCTGTAAATCACCCAACAGTGACGAGATTGAGGTTTTGAGAGAAGGTTTGGTCGGGAAAAGGGAGATTCTAGAATGGTGGAAGAAGCGGATTTAAAACAATGGAGAGACGCTGGTCACGTTGCTAGAAGGGCTTTAGAAGGAATAAAAGATGAAATTCAAGAGGGGAAATCTTGGATTGAAGTAATAGATTCTGCAGAGAGATTTATCAGGAGACATGGAGGTCAGGCAGCATTTCCAGTTACAATTTCTGTAAACGATATTGCCGCTCATTTTACTTCTAGCCATCATGATTTACCTCCAGAAGGATGGGACAGGCCAATGATTTTTGAAAAAGGAGATCTTGTCAAGTTAGATGTTGGAGTCCATATCAAAGGTGCTTTAGCAGATAATGCGTTAACATTAGAAGTTGGTAATGGAAAAAATCATACAGATCAAATTAAAGCCGCTAAAGAGGCAAGAGATGCGTCTATAGAAAAAATGCATCCAGGAACTTCTTGGCATGAAATAGGTAAAGCGGCTGAACAAGTAACGAAAGATGCTGGATTTCAACCTATCAGAAATTTATGTGGTCATCAACTAGAAAGATGGAATTTACATTCTGGAACCTCAATACCTTCATTTGCTTGTGGGCCAAACTCGGGTTTCAAAGGAAATGCAGAAGTTGGAGGTGTTTATGCTATTGAACCATTTAATACAACGGGAGAATCAGGTATGGTAGAGAATGTTCCTCCATCTGGATCTTCGAATATCTTGAGAGTTACCGGAGACGTTTCAATACGTAAAGCACTTTCAAAAGGGAAACTAAAGCCACTAGGTGCAACAATGGCGAGATACATAGAAGAGCGTTATAATACTCTTCCATTCGCTGCTAGATGGGCATATCCATTACTGGAAAAACCATTTCCAAACGAAGATCAAGAATCTCTACAAAAGAAATGGAAAGCAATGACTAAAAAATTAACTTCTATTAGATTCTTAGAAGTTTACGAAGCTTTGAGAGATGTAGATGGAGGAAATGTAGGTCAATTCGAGCATACAGTTATTGTCACAGATGGCGGTCCTGAAGTATTAACCGTACTTTAACGAAGAAAATCAAGATTTACACAACTTTTACACTTTAACCTAAGAAGGATTATGAATTACCTACCCATATCAATCATCGTACAGGTCGTAAGGTTCTGCTGAGTGCATCCCATCCCCTCGCTAATATCTCTCGCCCTGTACACCTAATTATCTCTCAGTGTTAACTCTAGTATTACCAAATATAGTCACAGAAATTACTGAGCCAAGAATTAACAATATCCCCATAGATTGTTGCAAAGATGGTTCTTCATCTAAAATCAATAATCCCCAGATTATAGTTAAAACCGGTTGTAAAAGCACTGCGAAAGAAGTTTTGGCGCCAGGCAGTCTTGGTAATGCATAAGTTATTGCGATCCATCCTGCCACTTGACAACAAATTGCTAATAGAATTAGCCAAGCATGGCTCGGCCAGGCAGGTTGTAGAATTATTGGTTCAACACCGAGTGAATTTAAAGGCATTATCCCAATTAAAAGAAGCCCAAACGCAGCACCAGCTGTAGCATCAAACTGGAGATTTTGCGCAGGAGCCATTTCTCTATTTGAGTATCTATATACAATCAAAAATGAAGAATAAAAAATCGCCGCGAAGACTCCGGCAATCACTCCTTTAAATGGATCTTCACCATACGGTTCATCATCCCATATTCCAGATATTAAAGCCAAACCTAAAACTACAACTGGTAAAGCAAAAAGAATCGATTTGTTTGGTTTCTCTCCAAGAAATTTCCAACTGACTAGCGTGACAATAATGACTTGTGAATTGCCAATCATAGTTGCTATTCCAGTCCCTATATAATCAATAGCAGTATGATATCCTACAAAATCTAATGATATCAATAATCCTGCAAATAATGTAAGAGAACGAGATTCTCGACTACGAGTATCTTTCGAATTAAGAAGGAAAATTAACAATATCAATACAGGAAGGGCATACGCCATACGAAAAAACGCCCCTGTTACGGGATTGGTTTCGGAATACTGATAGAATAATGGTGCGAAAGAAATTAGTGTCGAACCAAATAGAGCAATCAACATATTTTTTCGGTCGCCATTGACCGGCATTGATTCCATCTCACTCGGAAGAACTTTCGGAAATCATCTTTTGGAGTTCCCCACTTTCGTACATTTCCAATGCTATATCAGAACCGCCAATTAGTTCTCCATTAATAAAAATCTGAGGCATTGTTGGGAAATCAGACCAAGCACAAATAGATGGAATTGCTCTAGGGTCAGAAAGAACATCTATACTTGCCCATTTTTCTTCCAATTGTCCTAAAACAGTGGCAGCCCTGTTACTAAAACCACATCTTGGTTGTTCAGGGGTACCTTTCATAAACAACACAATTGGGTTATTGGCTACTATCTCTTGTAATTCATCTGGGGTCCAATTAAAACTCATTTTATTCACTCCTTTTTCTCTCTACGGATATGCACTCCAAAAAATTCTGTTTTTTTCTCAGAGTGAGGGTCAAAGGCAGTATCAAGTGTTGATTCTGCTTGTTCAATAGTCATACATTTCAAGTCTAAAGCATGAACAATATTTTGTGCAATATATGGCTTAAAGTGATTTAAGATTGGTCTCTGTCTTTGTAATGGTCTGATTCCTAAATAAGAATCTGAAACTACACGTACATGAAAATGATCTCCGCTACCATGTAAATCAGTGGCTTCAATATTTGCGTCGGGAACTATTTTTTGTATCTCTGAAACCATCCACGCTTCGGTCACCATGTATACTCTCTAGCGACCGCCCTCTTTGAACCTCGCTGATGAAATACTTCAATTTTACAATGCTGAGGTGATTTCTTTTAGATTTTCTTCGATAGTCCCGTTGTCATTTATGATTCCACTACCAATTACTGCGACATCTATACCCCAACTCTTGACTAAAGCTGCATTGTAGTGTTTTATTCCACCATCTATCATTAATTTTGTAGGAAGTCCTCCGGAATCTATCTGATTATTTATTGCTAATCGAAACTCACGAATCTTTGATTCCATTTCTGGCATAAATGATTGGCCTCCTTTGCCAGGTACTACACTCATTACAAGTACAAGATCAAGTTTTGACAAATATGGAAGTACTTCAGATGTAGGTGTATCTGGATTGAGTACAATACCTGCTTGACAGCCACTGGAATGGAGATTGTCGATAAGGACGTTGGCATCATTTACAGCCTCAATATGAAAGATGACTAAATTGACTCCGGCTTCCACGTATTGCTCCCATGTTTCTTCAGCATTAGTAATCATTAAATGACAATCGATAAAAATCTCAGAACCTAATTTTTGACGAATACTACGGACTAAAGAAGGACCAAAAGTGATTGTTTTATTGATCACCCAATTACCATCCATAACATCAAGATGAATCCAATCAATCCCTTGAGATACTAGTTCTTCCATCAGTTTACCTAACTCACAAAAGTCGGCGGTAAGTATACTAGGAGCTATCTGCATAACCTATCCTCTGGTCAATACGATAAGCCCAAGGTACTCAATAGTTACTACTAAAGTTATGATTTAAAATAACAAATTATTATTAGGGGTAATTAGAACTCGAAGTTTGTTGGTTGTGAGTATGGGCCGGGTAGTAGATGCGAGTGATGCAGAGTTTGATATGGTGACGAAAAGTAGTGAATGGGTGCTGGTGGACTTCTGGGCGCCTTGGTGTGGACCTTGTAAGATGATTGCACCTATTTTAAATCAAATTGCAGAAGAAAGAGATATCACAATTGCTAAAGTAAATACAGATATGAATCCTCTCTCAATGGGTAAATTCGGTTTTAGAGGTATTCCTGCTTTGGTCTTATTCCACAATGGACAGGCTGTTGACCAGATGACAGGGGCAAGACCAAAACCCATGTTTGACCAGTGGCTTGGAAAATATATGAATTAGTTCAAGCCTAATTTTTTGGCCCTATCGTCAAGAGGGGTGCCTACTTCTCTTAGTAACCGAGAACGAAGAGCTTCATGTAACCACATACCTCCTTCTAATTCCAACATTAAACCCCTTTCAATTAAATTCTTAGGAGGTTTTCCATTATAATTGGAGGCTTTGGCTAAAATTTTCCAGGGAACCGGTGTATCTGAAACTGCTAAAAACGCTAATAATTCCCTATGATCTTCTGGCAGAACATCAAGAATTTCTTCGTCAAGAAATCTAAGCCAATCTTCATGCAAAGTATTACCATATATTTCTAATAATTCAAGGGCTAGAGGATGTCCCCCCGTTACTGTAAAAATCTCTTCAACTGGTGCATTATTTGATATTTCTAAATCATTTAACCATTCTTTAATTTCCTCTAAATTTAAGCCAGATAAAATTAATTCTTCGACTTTTCCTCTGGTATGTACATCGCGCCGATCATAAAATGCAAGATTAGATCTGGAAATAAGTAATAGACGCATTTTTGTTGATTCCGATACTTGTAGTAATGAGCCGAAAAAGTTAGCTCCATCTGTACCTATATTGTGTACATCATCAAGAATAACAAGTATCTCTGAAAAATTATTTTCTAACAAATTATTTTCATCTAACAAATGAGCAGTTAATCTTCTTCGAAATAAGTCAATATTAAAGATCGCTCCTGGTTTAAGGGGGAGAGATTCCAATATACCATAAGGGTCTGAAGATGTATCATCTGAACCCACCCCAATACGGTGCAATAGACTAGTTGCTATACCTAACGAAGTATCCCAAGGCTGACAAGGATAATACATAGCTTGGATATTATTATTTGAGGAAAACAGATTTCCCATCCAAAATGAAACTAGAGTAGTTTTTCCACAACCAGCAATTCCGGAAAGAACAAACATGGGAGTCTTTGATTGATACCACTTATTGATTATTTCCTTCTCCAATGAACGACCATGAACTTCTCTAGTTTCAGGTGGTCTAGTATGGTAAGTTGAGTGAGCTCCCGAAAGTAATGATATAGAACCGGGTGTAACCTTTTCGTCTGAGCGTATAATTGCACCGAATCTAATATCTCCAAAATTCAATACACCTTCGTGTTGGGCATGCATCAAAACTTGCAATAGTGTGAGTTCTGTTTGTAATTTCTTAGAGGCTTCATCAGCTCTAATCTCCAATAGTTTACCTTTTTTGTCTCGGATTAAAATCTTCATTGAACGTAATTTTTCAATACTATTTCTAGCATTTTTACGTCCTTCCTCGGTTAACTGCCATGTTTTTTGACGACGTTCTTCACCTCTAACCGCTCTAGTGTGTTCTGATACTAAACCGTCTGAAATCAACTCTCTCATAGAACGCGAGACATTTGGCAAATGAAGAGCACATACTTCTGCAATCCCTGGCCTAGTCATTTCAAATGTTACAAGATAATGATCAGCTTGGTGATCTTGTTCCCAAAGATGGGCTAATATACGATCTGAAACGGACACATTGACCCGTGAATCTGTAGCCACCATGATACCTCGGAATCGATATTTGGCATCAAGAGTTCGGATTATAGTGTCAAAAAAATATTACTATTGTATTGTTATCAAACATTGAGGATAAGGTTCTTGCATTGGGGGGAGAAATAATTCATCACAATCTGTTTGTGAGATAGGTAATGTCAAGATACTACTAGTGCCTAATCCTAAAGTAACTGCCATTGTTGAAACGGGGCTTGGGATGTAATCTTCACCTGTTTGTGTTACTAAAAGGTGAATACCGTCACCTTCTGGAATCACTACATCCATACCAAAAAATTCCATTTTAGCAATTACTGTCTCGCCAGGTGAAAGAGACTCTCCCTCTTTACCTCCATTATGGAATCTTAAATCCATTACAGCATGACCTAGGTGCATACCATTACTCGCTTGAACCATCTCTACGAATAGATGACCACTTGTAGAAAGTAAAGATATTGTCGCTTCAACGTGGAAGGTTGGAGTACCAATAATTCTAGTTTCATATTCAAAAAATGGGCATTCGATAGATAATTGAGAAGTTGAAGTAATGGTTTCTCCACCTCCTATTACATCACAATCATCCATGTCGTACTGTAGTAATTCCTGATCTAAAGGAGGATAGGTTTGCTCAACTCTCCAACCTCCAATGTTATCTTGAATTTCAGCTATAAGTCTCGGCTCGGGACCTTGTTCTTTAAGATAATAATCGAACCATTCTAGTAAATCATCAGCCCAATCCCATCTAAGAGTAAATGGGAAAGCTTCAGCGCCCCTGCCACTAGATAATCCTGCATGGCCGCTTTCTCTATCAGGATAGTCATGACCCCATTGACCGTAAAGGCCCTTCACATCAAAACCTGCATCACGAAAAATATTGTGTGTTGGAAATGCCATATGAGGGTCGACGTTCCAATCTTGCATACCATGAATGATATAGATGGAACCGTTATAATTTTGTAGTGCTCTTTCAAGGAAAGTTCGCTCTGACCAATAATCACTTCCAAGCCATGCAAGATTATCTCCTGATAAGTATGCAGCAGGTCCAGCATAATATCCTTCTAAATATCCTTCACATGCATTTTCGGCATCTTCCAAATCGCCATCTAAACCAAAGCTTCCATAGACTCCATTGTGCATAATTGCCCCTCTTGCCTCCATACTTCCATTACGCCACATTAAATCATGTGCCCCAATTAGGCCAGACATTGGAATTATTGTCTTTAGATATTCAGAGCCCATAGCTGCGGCTTCCCAAGGAGTAGAACCATCATATGACTTTCCAATTATGCCGACCGCCCCATTAGAAAAGGGAGCGGTTCCTAAATATTCAACAGCCGCATCGATACCTCTTTGTTCATCTAAACCCATTAAATCCATACAATGATTACTTTCTCCAGTACCAAATACACTAACTTGAGCAACCCCATATCCATGAGGTACAAAATTTTCTATTAAAAATCGACCTAATCTATCAGCTGGAGTAAGGGCATCTACATCTCCATCGTCATAATATGGCCCTATTTCTGCGATGACAGGTACTTGACAATCTTCTAGTATTTCTGCAGAATCGTAGTCACATCCTTCAATTATTGGCAACCATAATCCAAGGTGGACCACAGCATCCCCAGTTAATCCCGCACCACCATCGCTTACAGTAATAGACGGCACTGAAACATAAACTGACCTTACCGTCCCTATATCGTATGAGCCGTTAGATGATACTCGGCTAAATACGTCATCAATCTGATATTGCATATCTGATCTTTCTTCAACAGGCGGTAACCAATGAGAATCTTCTATTTCAGGATTTGAAATTGCTTTATCCATGCAACCAGATAATAATGGGCTGATTACTAAAAGTGCCAAGCATAAACTCAGCATCCTCTTAGACATATATCGGGCGCTAATTAAACCGCTCAAGAGTCTTTGCTATTGTAGTTCGTTTAATTTTTATTAATTAGTTAAATGATAAAATGAAAAAAGAGATAGATTAGTTGATATAACTCCTACTTAACTAGTGTTATCGTGAACAAGGTGGAACGAAGGCGATTAATTCGGCTTCAGAGAATGGAAAGAACCGAAATGGAAGTTTACAGAAGGCTAGCCAATAGAGAGAAAAAGGCAGAAAATAAAAATATCTTACAGAAAATCTATATGCAAGAAAATAATCACTATAATTTACTCAAGGAAAAAACTGGAGAAGATGTTGATTATTCAAAGTTTAGAGTATATTTTCATGTAATAACTTCAATTTTTTTGGGACTGACGTTTTCTTTAAAGTTAATGGAGAAAACAGAGCAAAATGCTGCTCGAGAATATCGAGATCTGGGTTATGACGATATAGCAGAAGAAGAAGATGAACATGAAAAAGAGCTTTTGTCATTATTGGAAGAGGATGCTTTAAATTATCTAAGTAGCATTATACTAGGATTATCTGATGCATTAGTTGAACTTACAGGTGCATTGGCGGGGCTTACTTTTGCATTTCAAGAATTGAGGATTGTTGCATTGGCTGGCTTAGTAACAGGTATTTCTGCTTCTTTCAGTATGGCTGCTTCAGAATTTTTGGCAACGAAGGAAGAGAATTCAAATCGTTCACCAATTAAAGCAGCATTATTTACAGGTTCTGCATATATAATTACAGTATTTCTATTAGTAATACCTTACTTACTATTAACTGATAACAGCGAAATTATTTTCGGCTTAGAACCGCATATCCAAGCACTAATCATCACTTTTATAATTGGACTATTGATTATTGCGATGTTTAATTTTTATGTATCGGTTGCTCAAGATAAATCTTTCAATAGAAGATTTATTGAAATGGTTATTATCCTATTAATAGTTACAATGATTTCTTTCTTGGTAGGTTTGATATTAAGAGAATCTTTTGGTTTATGAGGATATTAATTCAGTAGCCATTCTGAGAATCTCAATCGAAGGGGTTGATTTAACATAATTATTCCGGGTAGTTATGAATGCTTATGATGAACTATTAGAAAGGTTGAAGGATATTGACTTAGTTAATCAAATTGGAGGATTATTGGGGTGGGATCAAGAAGTTCTGATGCCACCAAAGGCTGCAAAATTAAGAGCAGAACAATTATCTTGGATTTCAAGAACCGGTCATGAAAAATTAACTGATTCAAGGATTGGTGAATTACTTGAAATATTAGAGAAGGATAACAATCTAGATGAGATTCAGAGAGGAAATGTTAGATTAGCAAAAGATTCTTACAATAAGGCCACCAAGTTACCTACTGATTTTGTAGCAGAAATGGCTATGCATAAATCAAAATCTCAGATTTCTTGGACTGAAGCAAGAGCAAAAAATGATTTTTCTATCTTCAGAAATGATCTAGCCAAAATGGTAGAAATGTCCAGGAAAAAAGCAGATTATTTAGGATTTCAAGAAGTGAGGTATGATGCATTACTGGATTTATATGAATCGGGATTAACAGTATCAAAAGTTGACCCATTATTTGCTGGACTTAGAGAAAACGTCGCACCATTAGTGAAAAAGGTCATTGAAAATGGAAAGAAACCAGAAATGTCTTGGGTTCATGAGAATAATTGGAGTAAAGAAGGTCAAGAGAAACTTTCCCAATCAATTTCTGAATCGATAGGTTTTGACTTTGAAGCAGGTAGAAGAGACGCATCAACCCATCCATTCTGTGGAGGACCAAATCCAGATGATGTTAGGTGGACAACCAGATATGACGAATCTGATCCATTTGGTTCATTATATGGGTCTCTACATGAAACAGGCCATGGACTGTATGAACAAGGAAGGCCTCGAAATTTAGATTTTCAACCAGCTGGTTCAGCTAATGGACTGGGAGTACATGAAAGTCAAAGTCGCCTATGGGAAAATCAAGTAGGTAGATCGAAAGAATTTTGTGAATGGGCACTTCCCACATGGAAAAAATACTTTCCTGAGCAAATGAAAAATGTATCTGCAGACGAATTATGGCGCTCTGTAAATTTTGTAGAGCCTAGTTTAATCAGAGTTGAAGCAGATGAAGCGACCTATAATCTGCATATTATGATAAGATATGAAATAGAGAAGAAACTAATTGCTGGAGAGATTGAAGTAGATGACCTGCCAGATGTATGGGATGATATGTATGAAGAATACTTAGGGATTAGAGCACCTAATAGAACACTGGGTGTTCTACAAGATATTCATTGGTCATTTGGTGCATTTGGATACTTTCCTACCTACACACTTGGAAATTTATACTCGGCTCAATTACTTACTGCGGCAAGAAAAGATCTACCGAATCATGATGAAGATATACGAACAGGTAATTTTACACCATTATTAGAATGGATGAGAAGAAAGGTACATTCAAGGGGGAGTATAATAACTCCTGCAGAATTAGTTGAAGAAGCTACTGGTCGTCCGCCATCACCAAACGATTTTATTGAATATCTAAAGCAAAAAGTTGAGAGATTATATGATTTAGCGGCTTAAATACGAAAGTAAGAAAATAAAGATGGGTATTACAATGAACATGCAAATACGACCAATAGAAGATTTGGCGTCATTTGTGAGAGATTTAGGTAGTGAATGTACGACTCTAAATATGGGTGATAACTTTTTACTTGCTGGATCAAAAATAGGGAGAATAACGCTTTGGGACACTGATACAGGACAAGAGAAATGGACTACAGATGTTGAAGGACCTATTTCTGATTTGGGTGTTGATCAGAGAATTTATCTAACTGCATCTGCAGAATTACATGCAATAGATAAAGAAAATGGGACAATAGAATGGTCTGTAGATATAGGGGGTTCCAGTGATATGATTGAAATAAATGAAGAAAAAATATTTGTAACTTCTTCATTATACGAAATTGAAGTTCAAGATTATACAGAAACAACATTTTTGATATTTGATAAGAGTGGAACGTTAATTACAACTATTAATTTTGAAGAAAAACCTTGGTTTATGGGGAAACAAAATCATAAGATAATCTTGGGCATTGGTAGACCCAGGTGTGGGATATTGACAGTAGATGGCGAATATGATATATCGCATAGCAGAACTGATGGTGATAGCCCTGTAAATATGGGAATTAAAACAAATAATGGATTTTTATTAGGGCATAGTAATGGATCTATAACTGAAATTATTGATAGTGGTAGAAAATCTATTCAATGTGGGAACGATTCAATTACAGCAATGAACTCAGCAGGATTTTCATGGCAAGTAGGAGATAAAAATGGGAATATTTTTTCCTCTGATGGATGGAGAAAAAAGCTCGGAAACAGAATTAATTCAATAGTTGAGGCTAAACATCATATTTGGGTTTCTGTAACCTCAGAAAAAAATACCGTGTACCTATTGGACAAAAAAGACGGAGACATCAAACATCAATTCTCCCATAATAATAAAATTCAATTAATGGAATTGGTAGATGATAATCTAGCCATATCTGATGAAGAAGGGAAAATAATGTTTTTTGACATGAAAACATTAGATAAAAGGATTAAAACAGTAGTCGAAGTTAGTAAAGATTTAGAGAGAAGGAATTTGTTAAAAAAACGATTAAGGGCCTTAAGAGAGTGAAATATTTACACTGGAAATATACCCTTAATTACCCCTATTTCCGGTGGACTGCAAGGCTATTAGGGAAAGGTTTAAGAGCCGCAGCCGTCCCTGAGAACTTTGCTGCTCCGATGGAGGGGTGTGGGCGTACTTGTTACGACCCGCGGGCCACAACAACCGAGCCTCAAAAAAGAGGCAGTAAAACCGAAGATCGAAAGAGCTTCGGGGAAAAGTCAAATCATCTGTGGATGATAAGACAACGGGAGAACTGAGATGGGAAAAACCAGACGCAAGGAAGGGGAAAGAAATCACAGAGGAGTACGGAAAACACAACCGAACCGGTAACGGGGAAAACATAAACCGAAGTACAATACTATCCCGAAGAGGTACAATAGCGAAGAGGAGAAACCAGAGATGGGGACAAATTGAGGCAATTATGTGGGGAAATGAAGAAGAAGAAAACCGGACGCAAGGAAGGGGAAAATAAACTAAATAGAAACACATTGAGAACAAGAGCGGGAAACCGTGGAGGATCAGTACTGAGACGTGGAAAAAACTAGTGAGAGCTAGGGAAATAAGCGAATACGGATTGAAAGAAGAGATTCCAAAATTCGGAAAAAGACAAAGAGAGAGCTAGAAGTCTCTAAGTCATCTACCCCAGGAGAGTAGGAACCTTAGGGGACCTACAAACCTGGGACCCTGCGGAGTTAGCAGAGGGTAATGATCCCCCAATGTTCAGAACCCACTGCTAGCTCCCACCTATCGGTAATTCGGCTCATTTTTTTACTTCTTTGGACCTGTCATTTGTTCTGGTTTTACCCATTTATCAAACTGTTCATTATCAAGTAATTCTAAATCCAATGCGCTTTCTCTGAGTGTAAGATTATTATTATGAGCGTGCTTAGCGATTTTTGCTGCGTTATCATATCCAATGTGTGGATTTAGTGCTGTAACTAGCATTAATGAATTTTCTAAGTGTTGAGATATTTTATTATGATTAGCTTCTAAACCTACTACGCATTTTTCTGAAAATGAAATGCATGTATCTGAAAGTATCCTAATGCTATGTAATAAATTATGAATCATCATCGGCTTGTACACATTCAATTCAAAATTTCCTTGACTTCCTCCAATCGAAATTGCAGTATTGTTGCCCATCACTTGACAACAAACCATAGTCATTGCTTCTGCTTGAGTAGGATTAACCTTCCCAGGCATTATACTGGACCCTGGTTCGTTTGCAGGTAAAGATAATTCTCCAAAACCGCATCTAGGCCCTGAACCTAACCACCGAATATCATTTGCAATTTTCATCAAAGATGCAGATAATGTATTCAACATTCCTGATGCTGCCACTATAGCATCATGGGATGCTAGTTGAGAGAACTTATTCTCTGCACTAATAAAATCTAATGAAGTATAATCTGCTATTTTTTTAGCTACTATTTCTGCAAAATCTGTATGAGTATTAAGTCCTGTTCCTACTGCTGTACCTCCTAAAGCTAATTCAAATAAATCTAATTGAGCATTTTCGATTCTAGAGATGTCAGAATCCAACATCGAAACATATGCACTAAACTCTTGTCCTAAAGTCAAAGGTACTGCATCCATTAAATGTGTTCTACCTATCTTAACAATATCTGAAAATTGTTTTGATTTGATATCAAGTGAATTTCTCAGAGTCATTATAGCAGGTAATAATCTATGTTGTATTTCTTCTGCAGCAGCAATATGCATAGCAGTTGGAAATGTATCGTTACTTGATTGAGCCCTGTTTACATGATCATTTGGATGAACTGGAGATTTACTTCCTAAACGTCCGTTAGTAAGTTCAATTGCGCGATTTGCTATGACTTCATTAGCATTCATATTAGTCTGTGTACCCGATCCTGTTTGCCATACTCGTAAAGGAAAGTGTTCGTTTAATGAGCCTGAGATTACTTCTTCACATGCAGAAGATATCAAAGCACCGACTTTTGGATCTAACTCTCCCAATTCTACATTTGTTTCTGCAGCAGCCTTTTTCAGAATACCAAACGCACGGATCATGGAATGGGGCATTGTATCCTCTCCGATATTGAAATTAATTAGTGACCTAGCTGTCTGCGCTCCATAATATCTGTCTGAAGGTACTTCAACATCGCCCATTGTATCCTTCTCAATTCTAATTTCCTGATCGGCCTGCGGGAATCTACGTTGAGTTTCAGGAGAATAGGGCTTAGAGTTACTACTAGAATTCAAAGAATTCTCTATCATCTTTGATATTGTAGCAGAACGGCCATCATTCTGACCTTTTCCTACTTTCTTATCTAATTTCTTTGCTAAATCTTCGGGAATACTTATGCTTAGTATTCTCCTATCTCCTGTTCGATGCTTCGCCATGTTTATCCGAGTTAATAACTTATTAATAAACTTAGAGTATAAGTCTACAATGTTCCGAAAAAAAACACTAATTACACTAAATCCGCTCTACAGAAATAATTTGCATTGGAGTAGAAGGTTTGTCACGACGGTCCGTTTCTTGAGACTCAATTGACTTTACAACATCCATTCCTTTGACTACTTCTCCGAATACTGCATGGTTACCGTTGAGCCAAGGCGTAGGTACTGTGGTCAAGAAGAATTGAGAACCTCCTGTATTCCGGCCAGCATTAGCCATCGAAAAGAGTCCGGGTCGATCGTGAGCCTTTGCTAAAGCGGATTTTTCACAAGGAATCTGCCATCCCGGGCCACCCATTCCTGCCTTTCCACTGTCTGGGTTCTTTGAGTTAGGGCAACCACCTTGAATCATGAAATCTTTAATTATGCGATGAAAATGTAAACCGTTGTAAAATCCTGAATCTACTAATTTAAGAAAATTTCCTGTAGTCTCAGGACAGTCTTTTGTATAGAGTTCTATTTGTATGTTACCAAGTGTAGTCGACATTTGTACCATTGTCATGATTAACCGTAATCGGCTCCATTCATGAGGTTGATGGTGTGATGCCGTGAAAATACTAATCAACGATGAGTTCATTGTAGTATCATGAGTGAATTGAGTAGCCACTCCTGCCCTCGGTGCAATGTTGGACTATATATCGAAGCAAATGAAGAAGTAGATGGAGTAGATCTATTAATTTGTAAACAATGTTGGGGAGTGGGAGTTGCTGCTAAATCAATTGAATTGGTAATATCTAAGGGCAGTATGTTGGATGAAAATAGGGGCGATAATAGAGGTGAAGGCGACTGTAATTGCCCTATGTGCGAAACACTGATGGATGAAATTGAGTTGGATATCCCAGAAAACGTTATTGAAAAGATTAGTATGATTGAAAGTCAAGCAATGACTACAGAAAAGGTCGTTATTGACTCTTGTAGAAATTGCCCCACGTTTTGGTTTGATGCAGGAGAGTTAGATCTTCTAAATGGAATAAAGCCTAAATTTAGAAAAAATGATCCAAAAAAAGTTAGGCTTCTAGAAGATCAAACACTTTCTCCTGAAGATTTGAGTAAAAAAGAAACGGTAAGGAGAGTGCTTGGAGGATTAGGGTTAATAGGAGCCTTTGCAATTGGCTCTGGAGGGGGGCTGTTACTGCAATTTGTAGCAGCAATAATCGGCATTGGAGCGATGATCGCAATATTTACTAAGAATCCTGAAATTGCTCTAGCAACGGGTACTTGCGACAAATGTTTGGAAGCCGATAAATCACTTGCTTGGAATTGTCAAAGTGGAGGATGCTGGGCACACATTTGTAGTGACTGTCAAAGTATTGGCGATGATCCAGTTGAGGTTTATGCAAAGACTCTGGGGCAAGTTGCTGTGGGAACAGTAGTTGTAGGAGTAGGAGTACTTGCAGTCTTTGCAGCTCTTGAGAGCGGAGGTGCTGGTTTTGTAGATGTCTTGGATGGAGGGAATGTTTCTACCGGAGGTTCAAAAAAGAAGAAAAAGACGCATATGCTCCTTTGCAGAGAATGTATGGAAAGAGAAAAGGATAATCTGGAAAAAATCAGAAAGAAAAAGGAGAAGGCAAGTAATCTGGAAAAAACTGATATTTCTGAGAGTTCTAAGGCGTTAAGAATACCTTCTCCACCTCTTCTCCAAACAACTTGGAATCCTGAAACAAAGAATGGATATTGCAAGCATGTTGATACAATTAGTAATAAAAAATGTAAAAGAATATCTTTTAGAAAAGGTAATTACTGTTATCAACACAAAGATTTGTATGATATGTCTTAGGCAACGATTGATCCCAACAAAATATTACTGGGCAATTCAAGTAAATTTACTGTTCCATCGGGATCTAGTGCTCCAAGAACCAAGAATTGTGAGATAAAACCCCCTGGTAACGTTTTTTCCCCTAAATTTATAGCACCTACAACTAAGCGATTAATTAATTCACTTCTAGAATAATTTGTTATCTGGGCAGAGGAAGAAAGTTCACCAATAAGTGGCCCAAAATCAACTATGATTTTGTAAGAGGGTTTTCTCATCTCAGGATAATTCTCTACATCGATAATCCTACCAGCCCTAATGTCAAGAGAAAAATAGTCATTGACACTTACGTAATCTTTCTTGGGAAGTTTTTCAGGATGATATGGTAAATTTTCAGCATCTATCTCGTGTTGACCCATTTACTCACCTGTAATGTCCGAACGTACCAACAATGGAAGCAATAACACGCCCGCGTTTTCAAATGCCTCGGCTCCACCTTCCTGTCGGTCGAGGATTGTAATACAGGCAACAACCTCACAACCTATTTCTTCCATTCTCTCGGATGCCTTCAAAGCAGAGCCACCTGTTGTTGTAACATCCTCTAATAGAATAATTCTATCTCCTTTATTGAGACTAGAGCCTTCAATTCCTGGCGGGTTACCTGTCTTCCTTCCTCCTCTGCCTTTAGCTTCTTTACGGACCATAAATCCTTTGATTTTAGATTCTTTTGCGGCTTTTGCTATGACAATTCCTGTCAAGGGAACGGCCCCTAACTCGAGCCCCCCCACTGCATCTATTTCTTGTAAAGAATTGATTTTTGAATGTATTAATACCCCTAAAAGATGCGCACTTTCGGGGTCCATCATTACTGGTTTCATATCAAAAAAGTGGGGACTCTGACGTCCGCTGGCAAGAGTGAATAAATCATCAGGAGAATTGAGATAAGCTAACTCTCTGACCTTTTCTATTAAGCGGGCTTTAGCATCCAAAATACTTGTCGACATGTTATTATCTTTTTATACGACGTGAGTTAATCGAATGAATGTTACCACATTAAATCGTAATATCTGACAGTGTTCACACTGAATGTTATTGGGCGTTGGGTATTCTTGAGGGGTTATTGGTTGGTAGGGGGCGAACATGATTGGTGTAAATTCGAATACTTTTACGATAGATTCGGAGCGGCTTGAAAGAGAGCAAGAAAAGTATGAATCATGGTTAGAAGAAAGAACAGAAAGTGTTTATCAAATCGCAAGTATTGCAAAATCTAAAAATTTAGATTTTGAAAATACTATTGAAATCCCTAGGGCTTCAGATTTAGCTAGTAGAACTGAAAAATTACTGGAAGACTATTTGGATGGTATGAAAATAGAGGAAGAGTTACGAAATTTACTCAATACAACAGATAGAGAAAGTGCCTCTATACAAATTGCAGTAGATGTAGCAAGAAGAATGAATGAAGAAACATTGGACATGCAAAAATCAATAGATTGTGGTCTCAGAGTAGGTTTAGCGGTATTAACGGAAGCGGTCCTAGTTGCACCGCTAGATGGAATTGGAGATGTCCGAATTCTGAATAATGCAGATGGGACAGAATTTCTTTCAATTGACTTTTGTGGACCTATTAGAGCAGCTGGAGGTACTGCTCAAGCCTTGGGTGTACTGATTGGAGATATGGTTAGAAGAGAGCTTGGGTTAAACAGATATATCCCCACAACACAAGAAGTTGAGCGGGTTAAAGAAGAATTTGGACTTTACCGAGTTGGGCTACAATACAAACCACCTCCAGAAGAAATTGAGACCATTATCCGAGCATGTCCTGTAATGGTTAACGGAGAGGAAACAGAGAAAATAGAATGTTCTGGTTTCAAGGAAGTCAGAAATATAGTAAATTCAAATGGATCTTATCGAACTAGAATTAGAGGAGGAGTAATGCTCGTAATTGGAGAGGGTTTGTGCCTTAAAGCACCAAAAGTACAAAAACATACAGAAAGAATGAATATCCAAGGTTGGGAATTTATAGCACAATTCGCTAATAAAAATAAAAAAGGTGGAGAAAATAAAGATTCATTCAAGCCAAGAAGGATTGAGCCAATTAGCCGCTATATGGATGATGTAATAGCAGGTAGGCCTGTTTTTGGTGAACCAAATTATCCAGGAGGATTTAGGTTGAGGTATGGACGAAGTAGAATCACAGGTTTGGCGGCGGCTGGAGTGAACCCTGTTACGATGGAAGCAATGGGCGGGTTTCTAGCAGTAGGCACTCAGATGAAAATGGAAAGACCGGGGAAGGCTTGTGCCGTAACTCCATGTACTGAAATTGATGGTCCTACTGTATTGATGAATGATGGAGAGTTTAGGAAAATTCGAAATTTAGATGATTGGAGATTAAATGTTCCAAATGTAAAATCTATCTGGGACTCTGGAGAAATTCTGATAGGTTATGGTGAGTTTTTAGAAAATAATAAGAAATTGGTACCCTCATCATACAATAAGGACTGGTGGGCATCTGACTTATCTGAATCATTAGATTTGCCAATAAAGGTAGAAAAATTTGCAGAAATTATTAATCAGGATTTGCAATCTTTACCTAAAGGATTACCATTTAACGGGGCAATAAAGAGAGGAGGAGAGGATCCTAATGATAGGAAATGGAGGAAAAGAAATTGGATTACATTTCTCAGAGAGTTAGAATTAGACTGGACACAAATAAAACATGTATCGAATGAATTTGGGACTGCAATTCCTCCTCCATGGAACCTTTGGTGGTCAGATTTACCAATAACATATATGGCGCCATTAATACAAATTATTGGAGATTCTATAATTGAAGACGATAAATTGATTATTCCAAATGTTGTCAATAACTGGCCTTTAGAAACTATGGAAAAAATACCTGAACAGCTTTCTAAAACTCAAACAAGATGGACTATGTTTGAGGAGAATGGAGTAATTAAATCCTCATTAATGACTTTGGGCATTGAACATTTCCACAACGAGGGAGATATAGTTGTCACTAGACACTGGGAAGCGCTACTTGAGGGCTTAGGATACGAAATTTATGGAAATAATATAAGAAAATCAGTCGAAACCGAATCATTCATTAGAGATAGGATGGCAAAAATAAATCAAGCATCAGATATCATCCGTCTGGAAGACGAAAGAGTTAATGATTTAGAGAAAGAAAGAGACCTAGCTAGAATAGAAGCAACTACTGCTGCTAGACAATCTGGGCTGAATATTGAACAAACAGAGAATGCTGGAGATCAGGCGGCGGCAAAAATTATTGATCAAGGACCGGATAATGAAGACGCTTTACTTAATGCAAAAATACTCCTAGATGAAAATGAGGTTGAAAGGAGCTTGTGGGTAGTTAGGAAAACATCTAATCTTAGATGGGAAGATTCGGTCCCCTGCAGAATAGGAGCTAGGATGGGGCGTCCGGAAAAGTCTGCTAGAAGGGAATTGAAGCCATTAACGCATTCACTATACCCTATTGGTGAAAATGGTGGAAGTCAAAAATTACTAATTCAAGCTGCCAAAAAAGGAAGAATAAGGGTTGAAATGTCAAGACGTATTTGTCAAGATTGTGGAAAAGAGTCTCCTAATCTTATATGTCATAACAGGAAATTGGAAGGAGAACCTATAGAATGTGGAGGGAAAACAGTTGAAAAAAGGAAAAGAGGTTCTAGTTCAAGAAGAAGAGGGGAAAGAACTACGGTAGACTTAGATAAATTGTTAGAAGTGAAAAGAAGATCCCTTGGCTTGGATAGATTACCAGCATTGATTAAGGCACAAAAAGAACTGTTGTCTGAAGCACAAACACCTGAACCAATAGAAAAGGGGATATTAAGAGCTAAACACGGTGTTTCTGTCTTTAGAGATGGTACCTCTAGATACGATATGATTGATGTCCCAGTAACTCATTTCAAACCTAAAGAAATTTATACCTCTTGGGAAAAATTGTATCAATTAGGATATGAAAAAGATGTTTTTGGGCAGGAACTAAGCAGTAATGAGCAAATTTTGGAGTTGTTTCCTCAAGACATTATCCCTTCACTTAATGCTGAAGAACATTTGATATCTACTTGTAATTTCGTAGATGATTTATTAGTTCGATTTTATAACATGAAGCCGTTCTATAATGTGAAAACTATTGACGATATTGTCGGCTCTTTAGCAATTGGTTTAGCACCTCATACATCAGGGGGTGTTTTGTGTAGAATAATTGGATGGACTGCAGCATCTGCTGGATATGCGCACCCACTTTTCCATGCAGCGAAAAGAAGGAATTGTGATGGAGACGAAGATAGTATCTTGATGTTGATGGATGGTTTGCTAAATTTCTCAAAACATATTCTACCCTCTGGGAGAGGAGGTAGGATGGATGCACCTCTTGTCTTAACTACCAGACTAAATCCTAGTGAAATCGATAAGGAAGCACTAAATGTTGATTGTTCATATTATTACACGAGATCTTTCTATGAGAAAACACAGAGTCAACCACATCCGAGTGAATTAAGTGATGAAGTCGAGACAGTAGAAACACGCTTAGGAACTATAGGGGATTTGCGAGGTTACGGTTGGACTCATGAATCTGGAGAGTTAGATGCAGGGCCAAAAAATTCATCATACAAAACACTGAAGTCTATGGAAGACAAAATGAATGGTCAATTATCTATAGGATCTTTACTGAGAAGCGTTCGGGTAGAAAAAGTGGCATCACAAGTGATAGAATCTCACTTTTTACCTGATTTAAGAGGAAACCTTGTTGCATTTACAAGACAAAAGGTCAGATGTGTAAAGTGTGGAGAGAAATACCGAAGGATGCCTCTTGCTGGAAAATGTATTCAATCACATAAATTAGAAATTGGAGGATTATCTGCTCGAAGAGGTGAAGATTCGACAATGTGTGGAGGAAATGTCATACTAACTGTTACCGAAGGTGCTGTGAGAAAATATATCAAAGTCACGGAAGGGATAATTGAAAATTATGGAGTAGGTATGTATACTGAACAAAGAGTAAAATGGTTGACTGAAAGTGCTGACTCTTTGTTTAATAATGACAAAGTTACGGTCATGACTTTAACTGATTTCTTATAATTAATATTTGATTCCAATGATTGCTATAATCTTAGCCATCCACTGAAGTTTGATTAATTTCTCTTCTGGATTGGTTACTCCGGACCATTTACCTACAACATCTGTACGAGTACCTAATAATAGAATTCTATCATTAGGGACGCCAAGGGCTAACAAAAAACAAATTGCTCTATCTCCATCGGTAAAGCCACCAGGATTATACATCCCAGTTATCTTTTCTGGAGTTTGATGCGTTAGTACAATCCTCGGAGGATTTTGCATATTCAATGCTATTCCCAATAAATTTCTCCAAGAGGATTCATTGTCGCCATGTGCGTGTAAAATAATAGGGATTCCTCTTTTGACTGCTTCAATAGTACCTGATCCGCCATCTGCATCACTAACTATGCAAACTAATCTTGACCAGGCTCTTTCGGATACAGATTCAGGAAGTTTTGAGAGTACACCTACTGCACCATCGGCGGCAACGAATAAAGTTGGATTTTCGAGCATAGAAATAATCTCTGATTCTTCTATAGCAGCACCTAAAACTGCAATTTTTGTTTCTCTTAAAACCAATCTTCTCCGTAGATTCGCCACTGTCACAGATCTTTGTGGTCTAGTCCAACTATCAATTGAAGTATTTTCAACAGTTGCCAAAAGTTGATTTGCGCTTTCAATATCTGATTTGAGGTCCCAATCAAAAAAAATACGTACTTCATCTTGTATCTTGATTAGCCTATCATCCGATGGAAGAATGTCTATTTCCATGGACATCTATGTTCAACTCCAGTGGAAGGGGTCGGTGAGTATTGAAGAACCCTCGTCGCTCATGGACATGATGTGCCGATGCCGCTCACCAAACCAAGTATCGAAAATGATGCACTGATGGCAAGATATCCATTCCTGCCCCAAGGTAGTGATTTCCTAAAGGTTGTTCTTGAAAAAAACGGAATTACAGTTAATGATTTAATTGAAGAACCGTGGTTAGAAGAAGTACGTGCACGAGGAAGGTTGAGACTTCTTGAATCTGTTATGCATAAAGAAGGAGTTGATGCTGCGACAACAATCGATTTATCATCAGATTTGGGTAAAATGACGGAGTCGCTCTCATTTCTGTATGCAATGCTTGTAGTTTGTGCTTCATTCAATGAACGACTTCTAGCGAGATGGGTAGAAGGCGAGGCTAGCAGAGCAGACCATCTCTTTGGTATGGATGAAGAGAATTTTATCTTGTTAGCAAGATCATATCTTTCTGACATTAAAGAAAGACCTGATAATTTTGGAAGAAAAGTAACTTATTGGATACCGATGAGTGATTTTATAGAACTGTGTCCGCGTATTTCGGGTAATTATTGGAGATTAATCAATCGTCCTGTTGAAAACGGTTGGGTCTGTATGAATTCAGGTGCTGGTGAAACAAGTCAGCAAAGAACTGCCAGATTAATTAAGGAAAGAATCCGTGAAAATTTAACAGATAGCTGTTTGGAAAGAATGAATAAAATGGATGATTCATTCGCGGAGTTATTTACAGACCCTGTTGAAAGAGTTAGTAAATTATTATCTGAACAAGTAAAGGAGGAAATGCCCATGACGGCAGCAATAAGAGATGATTGGCCCCCTTGTTTTGAGTCTGCAGTAGCAGAATTAAGTCAGGGTGTGAATGTAAATCATACTGGTCGACTTTTTCTAGCCTCTATGTCTCTAGCAATGGGACTTTCACAAGAGCAGACTTGTGGATTTTTCGTAAATGCGCCTGATTATAGTGCTGACACAACAGGTTATCAAATAAATCAAATTTTTGAAAGAAAATACACTCCTCATGGCTGTGCTGCGTTGAAAACTAGTGCAAGATGTCCTGTTTCGCCTGGAGACGATAGGCTTTGTGATCAAGAATGGTTAACGCACCCATTGAAGTATCTCAAAGCGAAACAAAGGCGTAGGTTCCAAGAGAGTGGGGGGGTGGTTACTATAGATAAAAATAAAGAAAACTTACCCAAAGAAGACAATTCTTCATAGGTGACTTTAGTCAAGACTCAATTAAAGGAGGTAGGTCGGATGGTCAGGACATTAGTTCTAACAGTTGATAGAGATAACGACCTTGGCGTTAAAGCTGCTATCAGAGGACCAGTAATTGGAAGGAAACCGACTATTACTGCTGCTATCAAACTCGGAATTGCTGATCCTGAAGAGTCGGATACTAATGCAATACTAGGTGCACTGCATCATTACGATAGATTGATGGAAAATATAGACCCCAATGATGAAGCTGAGGTTGCAATACTTACTGGTGACGTACGTGTAGGTCCGAGAAGCGATAGGGCAATTGCTAGTCAATTGGATGAAGTGATTAAAGAGTTCCAACCAGATGTTGCCATCCTAGTGACAGATGGTGCTGATGATGAAGCATCGATGCCGATAATTACATCAAGAATCCGAGTAGACCATTTAGAAAAAATTATTGTAAGACAATCTAAAGGTATTGAATCAACATATTATTACATTGCAAAGGCCATTGATGACCCTCGTTGGAGAGCGAAATTATTAGTTCCAATTTCTATATTCTTAATGATAATTGGTCTCGGTTTGATTCTGCCAAATGGAAGAATTTTAATTGGTGTAATGCCTTTATTAGTTGGAGTTTGGATTCTTTCCAAAGGACTGGGGTGGGAAGAACAGTTAGATAGGCTGATGGTAGACTTACGAGACAGTGCCCAAAAGGGAATATTTTCTTCCATGCTGTGGGCGATGTCTATTTTCTCAGTATTCTTAGCTGGAATAACTATGTTCCAAGTTTTCTCAGATACAGAACAGTTTGGGGGGTCTTCTGATGCTCTAATTTGGTCCAATGCAATTCAAGATTCTTTGACTTGGTTAGTAGTATCTGTGTTCTCATTTGCACTTGCTATCGGAATAGTTAGATGGGGTGAAGGAACTTATACTGGGAGATCAATCATTCTGTTTGGGAGAGGAGCAATAGTTTACACGATTGCAGAAGCATCTCTGACTGTACTGATTAAGATCCTAGAAGGACAGTCATACATTGTGAGTTTCGATACGGTATCCAATGATTGGGATTTGCCGTTATTTACGTTGATACTATATTATCTATTGAAAACTGCTGTTGAATCAATCACTCAGGAAGAAGAAAATGTTTCAAATAATAAATTCTGGGGAGTATAATTATTTCTCAAATAGAGATTCTATTCGACAAGAAGGGCACATTACTTTAATCGGCCTTATCGGAGGAATCCCAATTCCAACATCGCAATGCGGGCATAAAATTGCTTGATTGACATTAGATTGACGTTCTTTGGCATCTTTACTTGGATCATAAGTAAACCTATATCTGTGGGCATCGCTAATAAATTCAGGAGCACCCTCAGAGGACTCATCTGAAGAAATAAAATTGGATTTCTTTTCAGGTATATCTATTTTTAATTTAGAGCCCGGTGAATTTATCCCTTGTTCAAAATCTCTAATTTCATTTTCAATCTCTGTAATTGAAAGACCTAATTCTCTAGAAAGGCGATCAATGGTTAATTTTCTTTCATAATCGTCCATGCCAATAAATTGCTGTAATTTTGTTGCAGGAATTTTCATATTAAACACCTTCTAAATAAATTTATTCACTATCGAAATTATTTACTATTTATTATTTTGATTTTTTGAGAAACTGCTTAACAATCTCTCCTTCGGCCTTCACCAACTGTTCCGCAACTGTCGATTTGGAGAGCCCTAATTTGACCGCTAGATCTCTAATTGAGGTCTTTTTAGGAACTTCATACCATCCACTATCATGAGCAAGTTTTACTATTTTATGCTGCTGTAATGTTGTTGCAATATTAGAAATTCCCTCCGAGTTCCTAGCTCTCACTATTCGCTCCACAGGCATCTGATTTTGAATTGAATGTAGCAGGTTAGCCATAGCAGATTGTCGTCCTGATAACTGGATAACTAGGCCAGATGATGTTAAGTTAGTACCTGATAGAATGCATAAATCATTATTCAAGAAAAAATTACCTATCAACTTAGATTCGAGCTCCAAAATTAACAAATGGTGCGTCAAATAATCAGAGGTCCACTCTTCTAAAATTTCTACCACTGAAATCCCATCTATACTATAACCAGGTTGTGGACATTGAGAATCTGTAGTGATACATTCAACCATTATTCTCAAATTATCATTAATTGTTCCTAGGCTTCCACGATAGTCCCAACTGACCGATTCAAGGGCTTTTTGGATACGATTATCATGGAGAATGGAGGAGGGTGAACATTCGATCCTGACCGCTCGCATGGTGTTTTGCCTCATGCTTGAGTAACCCCCAGAGGTTAAGAAAATGATTCTTTCTTGTTTTTCTAATGTTCCTCAGTAAATTGGTTTTCATTTTGTACAATTGCACGTGCTACTTCAGGAGAGTATCCTACTAGTTTCAAATCATTCATTCGCTTTTCTGAATCATCCTCTGTCCAAACTGATGTCTTAATTTCACTATCTAATATCTCGTCAGTGTATTCAGGTGCTATTACAGATCTATTACGGTTCCTTTGAACTAAAACTAACCCAGATAGCAAGATGATTAATGCACTAAAAATACCTGCAGTAACCACTGAACTTGATGTAAGTAATTGAGTTATACTCATTTCTATATTATTGTCTTCAATTGAATCCATGCAACCATCTCTGTCTGCATCTGTTTTCTTGGAAGATAGCCAATTAACTAGCCCATTAGGGCAGCTATCTCTTGAGTCAGAGATTCCATCACCATCATCATCGTAGTCTTCAGTATCGTCTATACAACCATCACTATCAATATCTAGGCCACTGGAAATGCTATTTGGACAGTTGTCGAAACTATCTAAAACTCCATCGTTATCATCATCCGAGTCCTCATAATCATCATGACAGCCGTCCTGATCAACGTCTTCTAAGATTGTTGAAACCCAACCAGAGGTGGGATTATCTTGACAATTATCTATCTCGTTATCTATTCCATCATTGTCGATATCCATATCTTCTGAAGCGTCTAGACAACCATCTTCATCTAAATCTACATCAGAACCTCCGTGATTGGAATTCACATCACTTCTAACGCAATTGTCTTCCGTGTCTAAGAACCCATCATTATCGTCGTCTAAATCCTCCAGAGAATCATTACATCCATCTGCATCCCAGTCGTTCAACGTAGTTGAGAACCATCCGGATAATCCCATCGAACATTGGTCTAAATTATCTAGAATGCCGTCATTGTCTCTATCATCGTCTTCAGTTGTGTCATGACAGCCGTCTCCATCTTGATCGGTAGCAGGACTAGATATCCACAGAACAAGTCCTTGTGGACAATTGTCGTCTCTATCGTTAATTCCATCATTGTCATCATCACTATCTTCGAATGTATCATGACAACCGTCATTATCATGATCGAAATATAGGTCTTGCCATGAAGAATGGCCAGATGGGCATGCATCATTAATATCTAAAAATGGGTCGTTATCATCATTATTATCTTCATCAGCATCTCGGCATCCGTCTCCATCATTATCATCAGATAAGCCCGCCCAATATTGAGCGCCATTAGGGCATAAGTCGTCACTATTCAGTACTCCATCACCATCTAGGTCTAAGTCTTCAGAGATATCATCACAGCCATCATTGTCCTGATCGAGTATTTCACCAATTACTCCGGTTGGACATGAGTCATAGTCATCAAAATTACCATCATTATCGTCGTCTAAATCTTCAGAGGAATCTCGACAACCATCTCCATCGTGATCAGTAAGCAGAGATGATTGCCAATTTGATTCACCAAATTGACAAAGATCATCCTCATCAAGTACTCCATCGTTATCGTCATCATTCCAATCCTGATTATTGATTAGATTAACCTGAATTAGTTTTGTAATAATTGCTTCTTCTTTGGTTGAAGACTGGATTGAAATTGTCAATAAAAACTCCTGATCTTGATTAGCTTGCTCCAATGTAGGGGCACGAATAAATAAATCGAAATTATTCATTTGATTTTCAATAAGAGTTGTTGTATGCTGGTAATTACCTGCAAAACCAGCATCAATAAACCAGTTTTGTGGAGTACCTTGGACGTCAATAATTACTATGTCAGATTCACCAGGTAATTGTATCGCATTAACTTGATAGTTAGTATTGAATGATTCTGAAGGGAAGAAGTTCAGTTCATCAGGAGATGCACTAATTTCTACATCCCAGACATTTTCTGACCAAAGACATACGTCCCATTTTTCTTCTTCTTGAGTTGAATCAAGACAATCATCAGTTGTCCAAATAATGTCGCGATTTGGCCAGTCAAAATTGACTATTGGTTGAGAGGCTGATTGTATATTATTACCAAAGATACCCATTAAATTGTCTGAACTGGAAGTAATAATTCTAGTGTTGATAACCCCATAAGCTTCAGTCAGTGTTTGATCAACTGGAAGCTCGCCATCACTGTTCAATTGTGGAGAATTAATTCTTGTCCATCTTAGTTCAACTCTTTCTTCAGAGGTATCTGGATTTTCTAAGGATTCAAACCAAGTAATATGAACTGAGCCATCATTATCAAAATCGACTCGTGGGTTTGCTCCATAAGTCATATCTGACCCAGGAACGGCTGAGTTCGTAACAACTGCTACTTGGCTGAGATCTAATCCCTCATGTTCTCCATCAAGGATACCTTTCTTGCTCAAATCAATTTGCATGTAATGTAGTTGAGAAGCAACATCCTTACCTGGCATAGAGTCACGTCCATCTACCCATACAACATGGATATTTCCTTCTTCATCAACATTTACTTCTGGATTAACAGACCAACCATGCCCATTAGTTAAACGAGTATCGTTAACTAAAACAAAGTGACCTATTGTACTCCATCCCAGATTATCTTGCCACACATAATCTAGACTAGGGCCGATATCTTCAACATATTCTCCAGTGTCTTCATCGATACTGATGGCAGGCATTCCAGCCGACCATCCACTTCTTGGAGAATTAAGAAGTGAATAAGGATTTAGAACAGTCATGAAAGTTTCAGTTGAGCCACTTCCAGTAGTTAATGACACTATCTCATTAACTAAAGCATTCAATTCTTCAGTATAATTCGCAACTGGAATCACTACATCATCTATCCAAGCAGCATCAAGACCAGAGCTGACACTTCCATCTTTCACGTATTGCCACATCAGAGTATGCTGACCAAGAGTGATTGGTGTCGTGAAATTACCACTTTGAGAACCTGACCATTGAGCGACTTGAATACCATCAACATAAAACTTCAAGAAATCATAATTTGATTCTGATGAAACATTATATGAAAATGTGACTGAACCATCAGCCATTATACCGACAAATTCTAAATTTGTACTTTGGCTATCAGAAATATCTCCAGATTGCGCCGAATAAACACCAGAGATTGGTGTGGATGAAGGATTTACTTGAGATATGTAAGAATAATCTGCAGACACAGAAGTGCCTCCATCGCCATATGTATCATTGAGATAAATTGTATAATTTCCAGTGTCTGTGTAACTCGTCAGAACAGAGTTATAATTATTTGAGACATCGCTTGAATTGTATGAATCTACCGTTCCATTGGGTAGAATTACATCCATACTAAACTCAGAAGCCCAGTTATCAATTGTTACTGTAAGTTCAACGGGATTTATATTTGAAGGGTGATTATATGTACAATTCAATGAATGGAATGATGGGTTTCCTGTAGTTCCACCTATATCGCACAGATTCATACTGGAATATACTAATCCATTATTTGCTGATTCAACAGACCACGGGCTACTAGAAGTCCCAGAAACGGCCCAACCATTAGTTAGTGCTCCGCTTTCAAAATCACCTTCGAAATTTGCCATATTATTTGATGGGTAAAGGTACATTTCTCCTCCTGCATCTTTAGTCCCCCAAGTTAAGTCATCACATGTTCTTTGTTGAGTTCCAACTGTAGTTCCAGGACATTGTACTAAATCCATCATGTGAGATCTTACCAATGAATCAGATCCACCCGCTGCAGTAGATGGTCCATATGCTGAAGTTCCAGCAATGGCAATAGGAATTATACCCGCCTTGGTACAAGCATCATGAGCTTCAACTATCGATTGATTATCGTCAGATCCTTGTGATGGGTCTCCACCAAACGGCCCTTCATCTGAAACAGGAATTATCAATCTTGTAGCATTTGGATTCCATTGATGATCACTAGGTGTTGCTGGATTTCCTGGAATGCTCCCTGAATTATCTCTCCAAGAAAGGCACGCCCATGTAGACCCAGGGCCCCACATTTCACTATTATAGCCCCAATCGGATGGAATATTGTAACTTGAGCCATTGTACATTACATCAGATAATGCCCTTATCCCTCCTGACGTATCAGTAGAATTTTGACCAAGCGAAATATCTCTTGGACCGTCTCCATAACCACCTATTTCGTATGCATCCTCACAATTTTTTTGGCCACTCGCAAAACTCATTTGACCACTTATTGCGTAAAGAGTTTCTAGAACCGTAATGCTAGCTGACTCTAACATAGGTTTGACTCCTTGGAAATACTCTCCACTACTCAGATTACCTCCATAAAATACCGCACACATATCTAACCACTCTGTAGTCATAGAGCCTGAAGAATCTATCAATCCTACATATTCTATTAAGCTACCACGGGTATCTTCCCATACTACAATTACTGTATTATTGAGACCCATGGAAATTGCTGGGCTACCTTTGTAACCGATTGCGGGTGTTATGATAGTATTACTAATCATTGTAGAAATTGAATTTGAACCTGATGTATTGAATGTGAACATTGCATAATAAATCAGTGATGCCCCAAAGAACGTACTTTGGGGATCATAAGTATCTACCCAAACTATGTGAGTTGCATCAAAAGAATCGATAGCAATATCTGGATCATTTCTCACCCCTGTTCCAACAGCTACTGTATGCTCAGAGACAAGCGTCATTGAGGCAATATCTCCGGCATCTCCATCTCGATCATCCAATGATGAGTCGATTATTGTGTAAAGAATCTCAAGGTCTGTAATAGCCCAAACAATATGTGTCCTGTAATTAGAGTCGATTACTAAAGAAGGGCTTGACAATGCTGTGGTAGAGTTATTTCCTATCGCCGTAGCATCTATGAGCACTGAGTCAATTCCACTTGTCGAAATTAAAGCGAAATATAACTGAGGATTGGTCCCATTTTCTATCCAAACGAGATGAACTCTCTGAGAATCGTCCATTACACCAATTACTTCAATTGGATTGGATGCGTTAAGATTGGAAAGTAAGGTAGACGTAGAAGTATCATCGAGTGTCCCATTTGCAGTATATTGTATTTCTTGCTCTTTATCTAAATTATCGATTGATGGAGAAAGACTTGGCGCCATTACCGACAGAAACATTATCAAAGTTAAAGCAATAGATAGTCTAGATTTATACCTATTTTCTGTATTATTAATTGTTGATAAATTATTATATTTCATCACTAAGGAGCTACGAGACATATTCCTTTGAGGGGAGTAAGTGGTAATAGTAAGGTAACCGGACAGGTCCGAAAATCAAAAAAAAAGGTGTTTTTAATTGTTTTTTATACTTTCTTTACGTTTGATATATTCAGAATAATTTCCTGGCCATACCCATAGACTACCATCTCCAGGAAGTTCCCAAATAGTATCGCATATCTTATCCAAAAACCATCTATCGTGACTGACGGTAATTATCCCTCCATCATATTCTTCTAGAGCATCTTCCAAAGCTTCTTTGGCGTCTGTATCAAGATGATTGGTGGGTTCGTCTAATAATAACATATTATTTTCTTCAAGAAGAAGTTTTAACATAGCAATTCTTGCTCTTTCCCCTCCACTTAATTTTTTCAATTTTGTATTTACCATGTCGCTAGTAAATTGGAATTGGCCAAGCATTGCTCTGATATTCTTATACTCCATTCTAGGTTTTAATTGCTGTATCTGTTCTATCGGTGTTTTTTCAAAATCAAGAGAACGATGATCTTGATGGAAATAGCCTATTTGGACTCCGGGGCGGACGTCTATTTGTCCGGAATCTAATTTCAGCTCACCAATTATTGTTCTCAAAATACTGGTTTTTCCTGCACCATTTGGCCCTACGACCCCAATTTTTTGCCCCCTCCGGACTCCGACATCGAGGCCATGGAGAATTGGTCTTTTCATACCGTCAAAACTTAGATGGGCTTTATGGAAATCTAACACCTCGAGGCTAGATTTTTCTGTTGCTTGTAAAGAAAAATTAAGCATTCTCCTTTGTCTTGGCTTTATCGATTTCAGCCACTTTAATTCGCGCTCTGAACGCATTATCATGAAATGTTTCTGAGATATTGATTTATCGTATTTATTGTTGCTTTTCATAGATTTCATGGCACCCTTTAGCCTCTTCAATTCTTTCTGCGTCTTGTCAATTCTATCTTCTAAGGTTTGAAGAAATAATTCTTTCTGTTTGAGATAAGAGGTATAATTACCAGGATAACCTTTGGAGTGTGCATCCTGTATTTCAACAATATTATTGCATACTCTATCGAGGAAATATCTGTCGTGACTTACTACCAATAAAGCACCTTGGAAGCTTAAAAGAAAATTTTCTAACCAATCAAGTGTTTGTAAATCTAGATGATTTGTTGGCTCGTCTAAAAATAATAAATCTATTTCTTTCAATCCAACCAATTGTCTGGCGAGGGCAACTTTCGCTTTTTCACCTCCAGAAAGAGAAGAAAGTTTCGTTTCCATTGGGTGATGAGCTAAATCTAAAGCTTTCAGTATCTCTTGAGCATGTCCGGCAACATCTCCTCCACCTGAACGTGCCATTAAAGCTTGTAACTCTTGATATCTTTCCATTGTTGGTTGCCAATCTCCTTCGTAAAATGATGGTAATGCCATTTTTGCTTCAATGTCCGTGATTTCATCTACGAGTTCTTGGAACTGCCGCCCTCGTCGATTTAATTCTGCACCTAAAGTTGCGTCTTCGTCCAAATCTCTAATCTGAGTTAGAAATGCTAAACGTAATCCTGGTGCAAAAGTAATGTCTCCCATATCTTGATCTTGATTTGATATTGTCCTTAGGAGAGTGGTCTTACCTGCACCATTGTGGCCGACAACTCCTATCCTGTCTCCTTCGTCAATTCGAAGATTTACTCCTTCCAAAATAGTCAACGGACCAAAGGTTCGGTGTATCTCATCTAGCCTTACCAGCTCACGAACCATAGCACTCCGGCGTACAACCTATTCAAGTGCTCATCGGTATAAGAGTATTAATCGGATTCAAAGAAATTACTTACAATTTTACTTTCGGATGAATTAAGATGATTTGAAACAGAAGATTTCGATATCTTTAGTTCTTTAGCCAAATCTCTAAGACTTGTAGACTTAGGTGATTGCTTGGACATGTCCAAATATAATTATCAATTCAAACTAGATTGTAGAGCAGTGATTCGATTTTCATCTATTCTCTCCCACTCAAAGTTTCCGTCTTCTGTTGAAGGACGACCGAAGTGACCACCAGCAGATGTGATGCTGTAATTAGGCTCTCTTAATTTCAAATCACGGACTATTGCTGAAGGTCTGAAATCAAATACTTCATTGATTCTATTTTCTAACTCTTTGTCGCTAATTATTCCAGTTCCGAAACTATTCACATGCAAACTTACAGGTTGAGATACGCCTATGACATATGCGACTTGAATTTCACATCTTGTAGCTAAACCTGCTGCGACAATATGCTTTGCTGCCCAGCGAGAGTAGTAAGCCGCAGACCTATCGACTTTAGTCGGGTCTTTGCCACTAAATGCGCCTCCACCATGTCTGCCCATTCCACCATAAGTGTCTACTACGATTTTTCTTCCCGTAATTCCTGCATCAGAATATGGTCCACCTGGATCTGCAAATCTACCAGTACCATTGACGATAAGTTTGTATCCATTTCTTAACCAATGGGAAGGTATTGCATGTTCGACTACATGCTTGCGAATTTCTTCTGTAACGTATTGGTGTTCGAGTTCTTCATCACCATCAAACTGATCTTTTAATTTTGAATCATGTTGAGCCGCCACAACTACTGTATGAACATGACTAGGAGTTCCTGAATCATCGTATTCTACTGTAACTTGGCTTTTACCGTCTGGCCTTATCCATGGGATCTCATTGGTCTGAACAATCATATCGAGTCTTCGACAAATTCGTTGAGCTAATGCGGCTGGAAGAGGAAAATATCTACCTCTTAGTTCATCTTCTGCCTCTGTTTCAGTACATGCATAGCCAAACATCATACCTTGATCTCCAGCACCTACATCATCATCTGAATCTCCATCGACTCCTTGCGAAATGTTTGGTGATTGAGTAGTAATATGTACCTGGACATCACATAATTCTTGACTAGTTGCATCCATTCCAATTGAGTGAGACGTATATCCAATTTTTGCTGCAGTTTCTCTAGCAATTTGTTCATATTGAGGAAGTTTTCCAGATAAACTGACTTCCCCTGCTAGTATAATTACAGCCTTATCAGACTTACCTTTGACCATTGTTTCAACGGCGACCCTGGACATTGGATCAATATGTAAACACGCATCGACAATCGCGTCAGAAATGGCGTCACACACTTTGTCAGGATGGCCCGCAGACACTGATTCAGAAGTAAACAGCGTAGCCATAATACTAGAGGCGGACGTTTCTCCTTCATAGGATTTCATAGACTAACGGCTGAAATAATAGTTATAGATAGTTGTAATATCTAGATTTGTCTTTTTGTATGAACATTTGATACAGAACCTTGACATATGAGTTGCTTTCGCGGAATCATGGCCAAGAAAATTGATGGGAAAGACAAGCCTTTTGGAGGAGTTCAACCAAACAAAGTTCCTGAACGCTCTGTTGAAGGAAAACCAACAATTTACACTTATGCAACATGTCCATTTTCATTGAAAGTTAAATCATTATTGAAATCAAGAGATATAGAATTCTCCAATGTTGAAGTTGATCCTATGAAAAAGACTGAATTAAAATGGTCAGATTGGAAAAAGGTACCTGTTTTTGTAGATAGTGATGGGACACACGTAAACGATTCTAATGATATCTTACATTACATTGATGAGAGTCATGGCAATAAATTCCCAAGAGAGGGAGAAGATGCTGAACAAGATAAGTGGATGAAATTTTCAAATGATATTTTAGGTAAAAGTATTGTTGCTGTTATTTACAAGAACTATCGCACATCACTACATGCATTGGACTATGTAACTAAGGTAGATAAGTTTAGTTTGAAAGATAGGATTGTGAGTAAATGGCTAGGCGCTATTGTCATGCGAATGATTGGTAGAAGTCGTGCAAAAATGTTCAATGAACCTCCTCGTACAAACTTACAAACTCAATTAGATTCTATGTCTTCTGGGATAGAAGGAGAATTCTTTGGTGGCAAGAGACCTAATGGTGCTGATTTTGCTAATTATGGAATACTCAGATCAATGCAAGGACTGAACGGTTTCGACATTGTTGAGAAACATAATGTGATTTGGCCATGGTATAATAGGATGCAAGTTCTATCAAATATCTGAATCAGCTACTTATCTCAATTTGTACTGGATGATCTTTGGTTATTCTGGCCATATTTGCTTTACCCATCCAACCAGATATCTGAGTATTTTCTGAATTAACCTGTACATCAATCACTAAGGCTTCACGGTGAACTCTAGCAATTAGTTCAACTAATTCCAAATCCCCTTCTTTCTGAGGAGGATTTACACTAATTATTACAGGAGGACCATGTAAAACCGTCATTATTCCTGACCTCAATTCATCTATCCCTTGTCCACTTATGGCACTAACGGCTACAGATTCAAAAGGGCTGTAATAATGTACTATTTCCTTTGCTTCCAGAATTTCTTCGTCTGTACAAAGATCTATTTTTGTTAGAACTACAATTGTATTGTGACTATTTCCATCATCAATCCTTCCAAAAAGTTCTCTACGAGAAGTTGCGAGTTTACGACGAATCTCATCTGGTTCATCGGAAGCATCCACTAACAGTAACAACATATCACAAGATAGTGATTCCTGTAGAGTAGCTGAAAATGAATCTAATAATTCTGCAGGAATATTATCAATAAATCCAATTGTATCTACCATCAATATTCTGGGTTGATTAGCCATTCTCCCAACTGTTGTTTCTAGTGTCGAAAATAATTGATTTTTGATTAATACTGGTTTTCCTGAAAGAGCAGAAAATAAACTAGATTTGCCCACATTTGTGTAGCCTGCCAATCCGACCGTCAAAGCACCTGATTTCGACCTTTGTCTTCTTCTTTCGGAAAGAGAGGAGCCCATCTTCTTCAATTTGCGCCTAAGTTTGGCAATTTCATGCCCTACAGCCGTCATTATATTACTCCAGCCAGTTTGTCCGCCGGCTCCAAAACCCAAGCGTTCTCCAGTATGCTCACGATGAATCAATTCTCTTAAAACTGAACGATCGGCTAACAGTCTGGCAATACGAACTTGTACTCTAGCTTCAACTGAAGATGCGTGAATTGTAAATAATTCTAGCAATAATCTCACTCTATCCCAAGTTTCAATTGAGGTTAAATCATTAATATTGACTAACTGACTAGGCTTAAGATTACTATGTATCAAAATAAGGTCAACTTTCTCCCAAATATGTCCTTTTCCAGCCATTTTTAATTCTTCTGAAATCTCTTGTAATTTACCAGTTCCAAAATATGTTCTAGAGTTTGGTTTGCCTTTTTGCAATATAATATCTACAATTTCTATACCCATTGTTTGAGCTAAAGATGACATTTCTTTGGTATTTTTTCCTCTGGTAAGTATTATGGCTTTACGTCCAAAATGAATACTTTGAGATTCTGAAGAATTGACTCCCCCCATACCCGCTAACAAGGGAACATCCGGAACTGGGTCGCCACTCACAAAGAACGGGAGACAAGAGGAAAGATATGCCTTAGGGTCTTGCGATGTCCATGAAGAGTGTTTCTACGACTCTTGAAATGAATGGTTCTCGTAGCCATATTGAAGCCTTATTGGCTGGAATTTCAGCCGATGACCCAGATACATTCGATGCAAAAATCATACAAAATAAAGAAGATTGTCAATTAAAAATTGTTGTTTCAGGAGAAAATTTAGCTACAGTTCGAAGTACTGTGGATGATTTATTGGCGTGCTTAGGTGCAATAGAATCTACACTAAACTCACTTCAATAATTATGACTTGAAGATATTTTAGGTGTAATAAATCATCTTTTATTGGTAAATTGGTGATTCGGACGGTTGAAGTGATATGTTAGATTCGCAATACTGTGATGAGCCTTCCTCATGATAGGTCGAGACTATTGGTTGACAACGGATTTCCTAGTGAAATTTTTTCTCACTCAATGGATCGCTGGATTGAAACTATGCTAGCAGATGATATTAGTGAAGAAGGGAGATCAAATAATTCAGTGAGGGCTAAACTGATAGCAAAGGAAAAAGGAGTGATTTGTGGACAATTTGTAATTAACAGACTGTTAGATAGACATGCTCCAAATTGCTCATATGACTGGAAGATTAGTGAGGGTGAACTAGTAAAAGAAAAGGAACATGTTTTACAAATTTCTGGAATCTCTTCTGAAATTTTGAAAGTAGAAAGAGTGATGCTAAATTTGTTGGGGAGACTTTCAGGGATTTCCACAACTACATCAGAATGGAAATCTACCTCTAGCAATATTCAATTAGCCTGTACGAGAAAAACTGAATGGGGAATTTTAGATAAATGGGCTGTTCATGTTGGAGGAGGTTTAACACATAGACTATTTCGGTCAGATGCACTAATGTTGAAAGAAAATGATTTTGCATCGGCAATTGAGAGCGGTGAAGATCAAAATGATGCTATGAAAAAATTAATTTCAGAGATAGATTTGGAGAAAAATTCAAAATTTACTGTTATAGAAGTTCAAAATGTCAATGAAGCAATATTAGCGGCTGAAACGTGGTCTGAAAAACAGAGAGGAAATTCTACAACCGATTCTGTAGTATTATTACTTGATAATATGGGTCCTATGACTGCTAGAATTGTGGTTACGGAACTAGAAAAACTTGATTTGAGGAAATGGTGTATATTGGAAGGCTCTGGCGGAATCACAAAAGATAGTATTTCTGAATGGTCATCTAGTGGCGTAGATCTAATATCAACATCAGCGATGAATAGAGGAGTGAGGCCTTTAGATATCTCGCTAATAATTGAAGGAGAGAAATAGAGTGGCAGAAATTCCCGAAAGTCATCCTAGAAGGAAGTCTTTGATTTCTAGAAAAACAATAGTTGAAGCTACAAAAAAAGGGTTACTGGCAGACTCTGCAATGATTGCACATGGAAGAGGTGAGGCTTTTGATTATCTTCTGGGAGAAAAAACTAGCCAAATTGCAAAACTATCGATAAAAGAATCTGCTGCTAGATTAATTTCGGCAAAGAGTCCTGTGATTTCTGTAAATGGAAATACAGCGGTACTAGCTGGAAAGGCTCTAATTCGGGTTGCTGCGGTTTTACAATGCCCTATTGAAATAAATATCTATTATAGAACTAAAGAAAGAATGAAGTTACTTTATGATTTTCTAGAATTACAGAAGTTGAATGTTTCAAAAGAAAGAAATCCAGACAAATGGAAAGGAGATTGGGGGGTCGCTGTAATGTCGGTTAGGATTCTTGGAAGAGAAGAAGACGGACGAATTAACGGATTAGAGGGCCCTAGGGCAATATGTTCTGCTGAAGGGATTGAGAAAGCAGATGTCATTTTAGTTCCTCTTGAAGATGGCGATAGGTGTGAGGTGTTGGTTTCCTTAGGAAAAGAGGTATTGGTTGTTGATCTAAATCCACTTTCTAGAAGTGCAAAGATGGCTACAGTAACTATAGTTGATGAGGTATCAAGAATGGCAGATTTGTTATTGGAATATGTTATTGCAGATTCATCAAATGTTACTAAGTGGAATAACAATTCGGCGCTTAAAGAGACTCTGAAAATTATTTCTAATAACTTAGATGAATAATCAGAATGCTTCTTTCAATAATTTTTCACAACGTTCAGCAATTGCTTCACCAACGTCGCTCGTAGATGCATCTCCTCCTAAATCGTAAGTTACACATCCTCCTTCAGCAAAATGTTCCTCCATTGCCTGCATTAATATGTCAGCACATTTATCTAAATCGGTATCATTTTTTCGGAAACCAAGGGCTTCAAACATCATTTGTAATGATGAAAGAGTTGCCATAGGATTTACAGTATTATTGCCTGCATGTTTGGGAGAAGAGCCGTGAACTGGTTCGAATAGCATATGTTTTGGTCCAAGATTTGCACTCCCTGCCATACCCATTCCTCCTTGGAGAACCGATGCTAAATCTGTAGCAATATCGCCGAACATATTTGGTAGTACTACGACATCTAATGATTCTGGATCTCTCATTAACCACATAGTAAAAGCATCAATATACGCTTCATTAATCTCAATTTCTGGATACTTTTCCTCTGCTATCTCGTGGAAGATTTTTCTAAATAATTGGCAACCACGTGTTACATTCGATTTGTCAACACAGGTAACTTTCTGCGGTTTACCGAGCTTCTTCCGACGGTGCTCTGCCAAATCAAATGCGAACTTAATTACACGCTCACTACCTATTCTTGAAATCGGCCTTGTATCCCAGGCTACTTCTCCGTCTAATCCAGGAAACTTTTCTATGACCATCGGGTCATCTTTCTCACCAATTGCCTTCTGAGACATACGCCTCAGTAACGAATGGTACAATCCTTCTGTATTCTCACGGACCATTACCATGTCTACAAGGTTAGGGTCCCAGATATCTTTGTGAATACCGTGTACTTTGTGCTTTACTCCTTGAAATAATTTAACTGGACGAACATTAGCATATAGATTCAATCCAGAGCGGAGACCAAGGATTACTTGTCCGCCTGCAAGGTCGCCATTTGGGAGGCGCGCGCCCGGCCAACCAATAGCGCCAAGTAGAATCGCATCTGAATTATCTCTACAATGTTCAAATGAACCCTTTGGCCATTCTCTACCTGTTTCAAGATAATACTCACCTCCACAAGGAATTTCTGTGATATTGAAAGAAATTGGACTATTTTTTTCAAAAACGGATAAGACTCGCATAGCCTCTGCCATTACTTCCTTACCAGTTCCATCACCCGGCAGTACGGTCAGTCTGTACTCTGTCATGATACACGGCAGATGCTTTTCCTTCATCAATCCAACTATTCGACAATTGACAATTGTAGACACGATACTTGATAGAGGTCCACTACAAATCAGACGACATGGAACACACTTCTGATGATAGTGAAGGGAGTCCTCGAATCGATGTCAGAACTTTGCCTGAATCAATTGCACAACTATGGGAAACGATGCTCAGGCTTGATCCTTCATGGGATATATCTACGTGGCTAGACGAGAGGGCAAAAGAAGAGTTACAACTTATTGAAGGGCAACTGGGAAGAGAGAAATTACGTCTTGAACAGCGTCTACACAGATTAGAGACATTAGCAAAGCGTCTCAAAAGACATAGAGAAGTCGCTGAAGGAGTAGTTTGGAAAGATCCGCATCAGAAAAATCTCTTTGATGTCTACGATGATGAGAAAAAACAAGATCCAGAAATTAAAAATGATGAGAATGAAATAGATGGTTTTCCAGCTGTTGATTATACTAATCTAGAATTTGGAGATGATCCGTTGTTAGCAATTGTTTCTGAACATATTATTCATGTAATGGAATTATTGAATTCAAAGGGCCTTACTTCCATACACTTTGATTTACTACTACAAGAATTAAGTGAAATTGGGATAAGAGAAGAAGAGGTTGATGAAGCAATAACTTGGCTACTACAAAAACAAATAGTTGTTGAGTTGGAACAAGATCATTTTGCTTTAGACATATAAAACGATAGGGAAGAGACCCTGTTTTGAGCCGACTCCTTCAAAGAGGGGACCCTTGTCGCGACCTTTGTATTTCTATGGTTAGTGACGCATCCGGTTGGTACGCAAGGCTTGACAGAGAGTGTTCCGATAGGGTTCAACAACTGGAAACTTGGTTAGACTCTTGGGAAGAAGCTACACGTCATGGAATACCCATTGCTGCCACTTTACCCAATCATTGGCCTACACTGCCTGCAGGTCTTCTGTCAGACCCGGGTGCGGTTCTAGACCATCTATTGGCTCGATACGAGGCAGAGAGTGATGGAAGATCTCCTAGAGGAGCTTACGCCACACCTGCAAAATTTGCAGAAGCTATACTTTCTGATGAATTAAAAGATACCAAAGAAGAAGTTTCCAAAGAACCCTCGGCAGCACTTTCTCTTTCTGCTCTGCCTCCTGGCTTCAGGGCATATGCACAGCAGTTTAATCAAGATGTAACTGAAGATAAAAATAATCAATCGAATAGTGATGAAGACGGTTTACAAACACGTTCTGGTATTGCAATACCATTCGCAGATCCATCGGTCGGAGCTGGTGTCTTCGCAGCCAGACTAATTAGAATACATGCAGATAGAAGCGAAAAATTTACTCCTGAGGAAAGAAAGAAAGATACTTTAGTTCTACTGAAGGGTTTTCAGATGTTAGATAATTCTGAGATTGTAATTAAGTGCGCTCGTCGGAGAATCTTAATCGCTCTTTCAAGATGTGATCTTGTTGACTTAGATGGAAAGGGCGATGTAGGAAAAATTGGGAGAAAGGAAGTCGAGAAAATACTAGAAAACACGGTTCAATCTGGAGATGCTTTGAGAGGAGAATGGCCATGGGATGAGAAGCCGGGTCTACTAGTTTGCAGACCTCCTTGGTTAAGAATTAAAGATAGATTTAGAGGCCATCCAGAAGGTAGTGAATTGAGAAAAGAACTATCTAGACAGTTAAGAAATACAACTAACAAAGATGGAAGTAGAAGATTCTCAACCCTCAGAGGAAATGTGAATCTATATCGTTTATTCTTAGAAAGAGGGATGCAGCTTGTTAGAAAGGATGGGCGAGTGAGGATGATTGTTCCCGATTCACTATTGAGGGAGAAAAGTAGTATTCCTCTGCGTAGATTGATGGTTGAAAAGAATAGGTGGAATTCATCTTGGTCCTTCCCAGAAAATCAAAGAATTTTCCCTGGTGTTTCGCAAGGTGTTTTGGTGATAGGAATAACAAAGGGTGGAGAAACGGATATTATGACTAGTTATGGCCCTCTGCATACCAACGAAATAACTCCACAAAATGGATTAGCAAATAGTGTTCCTACTTTTGATATGATTCGAAAATCATGGAGTAGTTGGACTGATGGAAATTGGTCAGTTCCTAGGATGCCAAGAGATGAATATGACAGAAGAAGAATTGTCAGAGCCATTTCTGAACTTGCAGAACAACCTAAATTATCTGAAGAAAGTAATTGGTTAAACCCTACTGGAAAACCAATTAGAGTAAGAGTGGGAGAAATTGATCAAACTAACTGGTCAGAAGAAATTACAGATTGGAAACCAGGCTCTAGAGGAACTGCTTTCATCAGAGGGACTCATTTCTCCACTAAGGGCGATGATATTAGTATAGTTCATCCTGCATATGTTGGCGGTCTAAAAGAAGATTCTGTTCAAAGGTCACAAGCAAAATGGACCGGGTCAATTAGGCCTAAAGGAAAACCAAGACTTGCTTGTCAAGCTATAGTAAATGCTCAGTTGGAAAGAAGATTGAGATGGGCTGTGGTGCCTTCTGATTGTGTGTTAGGAAATTCAGTTAACTTCTTGGAATTACCTACTGAAGTAATGGAAAGGATTGCAGAAGAACATGGTTCTGTAGACAAGGGGTTGAATTGGTTAGCAGTACATTTAAATTCGGAAACACTGGACCTTTGGTCTCGAGCATGGGCTGCTAATAATAATGTCAATAATTATGAAATTGAAAATCTCCCATTCCCTAAACCAAACAAAATACGTTCAATGACAATGTAATGATACAAAGCGGAAATCATTGTTTCGGTTTCCGGTAATTATTTTCCTTTCTTCGGTTTTTCTGACTAAAAAATACCAAACCCATTAATACATACGCTTAGCCTCGGTGAAACCGTCTTGCGTCGTGAAGCAAACAAATGAAGGGTTGTAATATGGGAATATATCCAAAGATTGGTATCACTGGATTACCTAGATCAGGTAAGTCCGCTGTATTGCAAAAAGTCATCCAGATGGTACAAGATGAAAGGAAAAATAATTCGAGAAAGACATACAAAGATATTATCGGTGGTGTTCAAACTGAAGCCATAATAGAAAATGGCGAAAGGGTCGGGTACGCCTGTGTCAATGTGAGGACTGGAGACAAGGGAGTTATTGCACATCGGAATATAGATTCTAGAACTCGTATCTTAGGATATGGGATTGACCCTACTGAACTAGACAGAGTCGCAGTACCTGCGATACTTGATGCACTAGATGAATGTGAGGTTTTAGTAATCGATGAGGTTGGAAAATTTTCTGTGGAAAGTGAGGGATTTGTTGCAGCTGTTCGTGTAGCTTTAGAATACGATAAACCTACTTTGATGACTTTGCACAAAAAGAGTAGGCACCCATTATTACAAGATATACGTAGAAGAGATGATGGACGGGTGTTAGAAGTAACTCCAGTCAATCGAGCGCTGTTACCTTACAAAATCCATAAATTATTGGAGTAAAACAATGGATGAGATAATATACGTCCTCCTGTGGTGATTTTTTGTGGATTCACCAGCAAATAGAGTTCAAAGAATTTTGATTGGAGTAATTCTGTCGTTCTTGTTAATGACTGCACTGGCAATATCTGAGGGCCTGATTCAGATATTGGGTTGTGATGGTAGCGAATGTCAAGAAGAAAATATCTTTGCAGTTATATTTCCAATTATTCTTCTCATTAGTATTGTGATGTACTTATTACTCCATTTTTCTAAAGGGAAAGAGCATGAGAAGGGAATTTTTGATAGATGGATTAGCCGGGAAGAAGAGGATGAAATGAGAGCCAGGCTCAAACAGGAACAATTAGATGCCAGTGGAGATAATATGGGTTCAGGATGGTCTGAAATGGAAAAAAAACATTTAGAAACCAAATTAGAAGAAGAATAGGGAAGCGAAACCTTGACTCTTGGAATACCTTCGTAAGGCTTGGCGATACCCATGAGCGAGATACCTGAAGGACTGATTTATACCAAAGAGCACGAATGGATTAAAGTCGAAGGAAATGATATTACTGTTGGAATTACCGACTATGCTCAGAATGCTTTAACAGATGTTGTTTGGGTAGAATTACCTGAGTTAGGAGTATCTGTTAAATCAATGGATTCATTTGCCAATGTTGAATCAGTTAAGTCTGTTAGTGAAATATATGCGCCAGTTTCTGGAGAAGTTACAGAAATAAATGAAGATTTAGAGGATGCTCCTGAAACAATAAATACCGACCCATATGGTGAAGGTTGGATTTGTAAAATGAAAATGGATAATCCTGGAGAACTTGATGCACTTCTTGATGCTGCTGCATACAAGTCTCTGATCGAGGAATAAGTAATGGTCAATCCCAGTAAGATTTCAATCTATGTTGATGGATCTTGCGAAGAAAACAGAAATGTATCATCAGAAACTCCTGCAGGATGGGGGTTTTGTGTAGTAATAGGCGATACTGGTTTAGGTAAAGGGCAAGGAGAGATAATTACTGAAAAAAGTGGTCCTGTTATTACTGAAAAAAAATCTAAAGATTACATTGGTTCAGAAGTTGGGTCGAATAATACAGCAGAACTCTGTGCTCTTGCTCACTCCCTAAAATGGCTACTAGTCGAGGGTAGTGACGCTCCAGCTGTGATTAGGGGGGATTCGCAATATGCTCTAAAAATAGGCACTGGTATTTGGAAAGCTAAGGCGAATAAAGAATTGGCTTTGAATGTACACAAATTATGGAAAGAAGTTTCTTCTCTTCGAGATTTAACTCAAGAGCATGTAAGAGCTCATAGAGGGCATCGTTGGAATGAAAGAGCAGACCATTTAGCGTTTAGAGCAATGCAAGGAAAAGAACCTTTACCATTACAATTCTGGAAACCCGGCAAAAGATAGTTCAATCGTCAGAAAGAATTGTAACGCTTAGAAATACATAAGTTGCTTGAATAAAAGTAAGTAAAGCAATTAAGGAAAAAATCAATGATGTAGGGTCGGGGAAGAAGAGTTGATCTCTTCCTAATAGATAAGACAAAATGAGAATTATTAATGAAAATAAAAATAATTTCTTTGAAGAACTCTGAGGATTCTCCCACAAATCTAGCCATGGCACCAGTCCTCGTCTTTTGAATGTAAATCGGTACCAAGAAATATACAACATAACCAATCCAGTAAGGCCCATCACTCCAAGAGTGAAAGATTTTGAATCCCAGGGCCAAGAGAAAGAAAATTTAATGAAAATTGTATTAATTAAAAGAATTGAGCTTAAGAAAAAGTAGATTCGCCAGTCTGGCGGCTTCTCCTCGACCATATCGATACCAAGACGTTAAGTGATTTCAAACCAACCCTAAAGATGGGTTCTTGATGTGATAGTAACTCGCGTAATTATGGAGTGCCGATTAGTTTGGTTAGATTCGATGAATCAAGATCATCTTGATTTGCGATTTAGAGTTTTAAGAATAGGTATGCCAAGAGGTACTGAGCATTATCCTAAGGTCGATAATGACTCTAGGACGAAATTTCTGTGTGCATATATTAACCAAAAGATGGTAGGATGTTCTACTCTACAAGTTGATTCTAGAGATGGTTGTAAATATAGAATAAGAGGGATGGCTGTAGATTCAGAATATCGTAACAAAGGCATAGGTTCTAAGATTGTAAATGAGTTACAAAGGATTGCAGAGGAAGAAAAAACAGGGATATGGTGCAATGCTAGAATCAAAGCAGTACCGATGTATGCAAGATGCGGCTTTCAGATTGTTTCTGATATTTTTGAAATTGAAAATATAGGGCCTCATTACGATATGGAATGGAGATAAAAAGCATCCGCTGAAGTAATTTAATTGGAGCACAGGCCGGGATTTGCACCCAGGTCCGCGGATTTGCAGTCCGCTGCATAGCTACTCTGCCACCCATGCGTGAACTAGCCGTAACAGACATTATGTTTGAATATTCTTCGAAAGAGGGTATCAAAAATCTATTGTATGGAACAACTATTTTTCGCGATCTGAGCCCTCATCGTATGCATGATAGTATGCTCTTCCTTCGTCGTCCCAAGTTTCTCCTTCATCTTCACATTCCACTTGGCTCCTATCATCATGAGATAGCCAAAAGTTGCAAAAATCTATTATTTTGATTGGAAGTGAAAGAGGATTGCAACCGTATATCTTGATGAGGTTGGTGCACTCCCTAAACATCATGCCTAACGTTTCGTCGCGCTATGAAGGGTTAGGAGTTGGTTTCGCGCCCTATCTGCAACCACCTGGTCCAGAAGTAGTGAGATGGACTGTTGGAGAACCTGGATTCAAGACCCCGCCTGAAATAATTAATGCAGCCATTAAAGAATTAAATGATGGGAATACAAAGTATACGAGAGGTGCTGGTTCAATGGAATTATGTCAATCAGTTGCAGATTATCTTTTCGAAAAACATGGGATAGAAACTGAAGCTGAAAACGTTGTTATCACTCCCGGTGCTAAACAGGCCTTACTATATTCATTTATGATTACTACAATGCCAGGAGACGAAGCGATATTGTTAGCACCATCTTGGGCTTCATATGAACCCATGTTAGAATTTATTGGTGCAGTTCCAGTACATGTACCTGTAAGAAAAGATAACTTCCATCCAGATATTAACGCCATTAGATCTGCTGTAACTGATAAAACTACTATGATTTTGTTGAATTCGCCTAATAATCCTACTGGAGCAGTATTCACTCCTGAAGAGATTTCTGAGATTGTTGAAATTGCAGTGGAAAATGATTTGTGGATAGTTTCTGATGAGATATATGCCAGACTAAATTGGACTGATTATCCTCATGTATCACCGGCAACTTGCCCCGGAGGAAAGGAAAGGACACTGATAATCAATGGTTGGTCTAAATCTTGGGCAATGACTGGGATGAGATTGGGCTTTCTGACGGGGCCGGAAAATGCTATGAAAGCTGCTATTAAATCACAAGCTAATTCGGCATCTCATGTGCCTACATTCATGATGGAGGCAGCGAGAGTAGCACTTTCTTGTGACAATTATGTAGAGAAATTTAATGCAGAATATTTGAAAAGAAGAAATATAATAAAGCAGGGGTTATCTGAAATTCCAGGTTTGAGAATTGGTGATTTAGAAGGTGCGTTTTATGCATTTGTAGATATTACTGGGACGGGGATGACGGATATTGAATTTGCTGATGGTGCCCTAAAAGCAGGTGTTCAATTAATTCCTGCATCTCTAATCACAGGCGGAGAAGGTTTTGTGAGAATTTCTTATGCAGCAGATGAAGAAGTTATATTTGAAGGTTTGAAGCGTATTAAAAAATGGTTAGCATAATAACAATAATTTAATATCTTCATGGAAAACGCCGCGACTTCGAAAGGAGGTGGTTGGAATAGCTAAATTTTATTGTACTACTTGTGGTTATGGCTTAATTTCAAAAGGGAAGAGTTGCACATACTGTAGTAAGCGTCCGGCGTTTACTGCAAGTTTGGGTAAAATAGAACAGAATATGGAGGAAGAATAACTATGATTAAATCACACGGAAAACAGGTTTGTGTAGATTATTCACATTGTGATTTCAGTGGAGATCGAAATGGGGTTTGGATGTTAGATTTGATGCGCTATGCTGTTAAATTTTCAAACGTAAGAGAAGTTCATTCTCATGTCGAGGAGTTTGATGGAAGTAAAAGTCCGAACGGATTCGCGGCCGTTGTTTTGTTAGACGAAAGTCATGTTAGCGCGCATTGTTACTATGATAAGGGTATTCTAGCAATTGATGCTTTCACTTGTGGTGATTCAGATCCAAATACAATTATCGATATTATCAACAAAAGATTAGTTTCTGAAATGGAGAATATCAAGGTTGTTAGTAAAGATCAGATTTTAAGATTTAGGCATCAAAGTGATTGATATGGATGTAAATAAATTCATAGATTTTCATTATAAACATTTCAATGCTGGTGCACTCGCTGAATGTAGTAAATCTTTACAAGAATTTCTAAAAAATGATGGGAGAATAATGATAACATTGGCGGGTGCTATGTCAACTGCAGAGATAGGGAAGTCTCTGGCTCCAGCAATTCGGTCACAGAAAATACATGCAATTTGCTGTACTGGTGCAAATCTCGAAGAAGATCTATTCAATTTAGTTGCAAAATCATCATATGAAAAGATAAAAGATTGGAGAAACTGGACTGCAGAAGACGATAAAGAATTACAGAAAAGGGGATTGAATCGGGTTACAGATGTTGCAATCCCAGAAGAAGAGGCGATTAGACATATTGAGAAGCCTCTATTGGAGCTTTGGAAGGACGCTGCTGCAGTTGGAGATAGAAGATATCCCCATGAATATTTATACGATTTATTATTACATGGAGACCTTGAATTTGATGCAGATCCAAAAGACTCTTGGTTACTAGCAGCAGCAGATGCTAATCTGCCCATATTTGTCCCTGGTTGGGAAGATTCAACATTAGGAAATATACTTACTGCAAGAGTCATTGATTGTACGATACCGTCTCCTGACATAGTGTTAGGGGGATTACATGCCATGCAATCATTAGCCGACTGGTATCGAGAAGATAATTCACCAACAGGGTTACTACAAGTTGGAGGGGGGATTGCGGGGGATTTTGCAATATGTGTTGTACCTATGTTAAGACAGGATGTTGGACTTGATGTTGCTCTTTGGTCTTGGTTTGCTCAAATTTCTGAGTCAAGCTCTTCCTACGGAGGTTATTCTGGTGCTCCGCCGAACGAGAAAATTAGTTGGGAAAAGATAGATACAGATACACCCCAATTTGTAATTGAATCTGATGCAACTATCGTGTTGCCGTTACTACTATCATCATTAGAATAAGTCACTATAATTGGGGCATTCTTCGGATATTCGAAGAAGTTGGTTATATTTTGCGGCTCTATCACTTCTAGCCGGTGCCCCAGTTTTTATTTGTCCTGCATTTGTACCAACTGAAATATCTGCAATTATATCATCTGATGTTTCGCCAGACCTATGTGAAATAATGATTCCAAAATTAGCTTTACGAGCCATTTCAATAACTTGAAGAGTTTCCGTAACGGTACCAATCTGGTTTAATTTGATCAATATTGCATTGGAAGCACCTTCTTCAATCCCTCTCTGTAGTCTTGATGGGTTGGTAACATACAGATCGTCACCCACAACTTGTACTCTATGACTCTCTAGTTTCGTAAAATCTCGCCAAGATTGCCAGTCATCTTCTCCGAATGGATCTTCCATCGATACTATAGGATAGTTGTCTAACCAAGACGAGTATAATGCTGCTAATTCTTTGCCGTCAATAACTCTATTATCAATATGATATTTTTCACCATCAAAGAACTCTTGGGCTGCTACATCTAAAGCGATAGAGATTTCAGTACCGGGGGAGTAACCAGCTTTTTCTATCGCCCCCATTAAATATCTAAGTCCGTCTTCATTACAAGGTAGGTTTGGTGCGAATCCGCCTTCGTCTCCAACACCTCCGAGTAGGCCTTCATCTTTCAATACAGATTTCAATGAATGGTAAATCTCAGTTCCGGCTTGCAAAGCATCAGAGAAATTGCCAAAGCCGTGAGGTACGACCATGAATTCTTGGACATCTACATTTGATGCTGCATGAGCACCTCCATTGAGAATATTCATCAACGGAACGGGCAAGTTTTGCTCATTAGTAGTGGAAATATAAGACCATAGTGGTTTTTTAGATTGGTTTGCAGCAGCACGTATTACTGACATTGAGGCACCTAAAATCGCATTGGCTCCCAATCTCCCTTTATTGCTAGTGCCATCTAAACTTAGCATTGACGCGTCAATTTCTTCTTGATTTGATACCTCTAATCCAATCAACAAATCTTTAATTTCGTTATTGACATTATTCACCGCTTCTGTTACTCCTTTACCCATCCAATCTTTTGTACCATCTCTCAGTTCAACTGCTTCATGACTACCAGTACTTGCTCCAGAAGGAACTGCCGCCCGGCCCATGAGAATCTCGTCTACAAAACAATCAACTTCTACCGTTGGATTTCCCCTAGAATCAATTATTGTGCGCGCTTTAATATCGGTGATTACGCCGCCCATTAATTAGTTCCAAAAGGAATTAGTCTCTGAATGTTGGGATGGAGAAACTAGGAATTAAGCCAACCCAACCAACGAGATACTTTATTCTGAACATTAGGAACTTGGATTTCAGAATGGCATACTTCTTCCCAACAAAGTTGTTCTTCGGAAGGAGATATAGAAAATAATTCGGCCTTGAATATCACTCCATCAGGATTATCATGTCCGTCTCTTTTATCGTCCACAAAACAATGCAGAAGATGTTTTGGATAATGGTGCATTTTACCAGAATCACAGCAACACATTAGCACACTTTTCTCAAGAAAAATCAAAGATGCTCCTGTAGCTTCATCGATATCGTGACCCACTACTTTACAATTAATCAGGAGTGTCGCTACATCCACGTTATACCATTGTGATTTTGAGGTTGAAAGATTGAGATTAGAAACATCATCCAAATACTCCTGAACTCGAAGATTGGCTACCTCATCATCCTCTGACATGTATTGCCAGAAATCGGCGACTCATTTGAATGCAACTTAATGTGATTTCTGACATAAAACAGATATATTTACCTGAAAACGGAAAAAAACAGTGAGCATTTACTACTCATACTGACAATAACAATCAAAAAGGGTTCGCTTTGCGGATTAATCATGGTTGACGTAGATTCACTTGACAGAGCCATTCTCGCGTACCTTCGAGATGCTGGCAGAGCCCCGTTTGTAGATATTGCAAAAAAGGTAAATGTTACTGAACGTACTGTAAGAACTCGTATGAAAAGAATGGAGGATGATGGCATAATTAGAGGTTATACAATCAGAGAAGCGGGAATAGGTTTGACCGCATTAATCCGACTCAAAGTTGGTTCGGGAGTAGAAATTGGAAGCCTTGCTGGAGAATACTCTGGTTGGGCAGGAGTTGAATGTATCTACGAAATAAGTGGCGATGCAGATTTAGTGGCAATTGTTCATGTTGATGACACAATTTCATTGAGGAATTTATTAGATCGCATGTGGTTGGCTGCACCGGGAGAAATAACTTCAACACAAACGGAATTAGTCTTAGAGCAATACTAATTCTTCCCCATAAGGTATCGGTAATATTTTAGTTTACCAGATTTGAATGAATCATATACTGGAGTTCCTTGTACTCCTGCAAAAGTCTCAAAGCTACGTCTAATTGTTCTTGGGACAAGTTCGGTAATTCTCTCTCTTTTGGTATCATTTATCATGTCCAAAGCACCTATTACTTCATCCGTGATTTCTTTTTTTGAAAGGATTGAAAAACCAGTAGCGGTAAATATCTCTTCCGTTTCTTTCATGATTTCTTCGTTTCTAAAATCAGTCCAGCAGAAATTGCCTCCTTCTCTCAAAACCCGATAAACTTCACTGACAAACTTGTTCATATCTCCATAACAATGTGAGGATTCTACATTATATACCGTATCAAAACTACTATCTTCAAATGGTAAATTTTGAGCGTTTCCTTCTAAAAATTTGAGATTTTTCTGTTCATACCACTTATTGCATAAAGATACTGCTTCCTTTGAAAAATCTACTCCAATTAAGTTGGAGGGTTTCTTAGACTTAGCAATCCAACTAGCTCCTCCGCCACGTCCGGAACCAACTTCTAATACCTGCTTGTTGTTCAACTCAATATTTCTTATATTCATTTCATAAAGTTGTATGAATAATCTATAAGGTTCATCTTCTGGTTCTAAGACTGGTTTTTCTGCGTCAATATAACCATAATTCATAAATCTAAAATCTACCTTATTATGGGCTTTGGAAATTCGTTGATACCACCATTTCCACAGTCTATTCTGTATGGAAGATGGAGAAAATTTGAGTAGGGTGGCAAATATTCTAGCTGGGACACCCATCGACATTCTGTCACCTAAACTTTCCACTTAACCGAACATCCAATACTCTGAGTTCTAGTTTCAGAAATTTCTTTTCCGGATACCAATGAATCAATTGCATCAGAAAGTTCTGAAGTTGTAGCATGGGACGGATCTCTTGGAGAATCGTCAAGCCTACCTCTGTAAACCACTGTACCTGATGCATTTACGAGATAAAATTCTGGAGTTCTTTCAGCACCATAAAGTGTTGCAATTGATTGATCGGCATCATGTAGATAAGCATATGTCATACCTTTAGATGCTCTTTTAACCATGTTAGGCCAAGAATCTGACTCGTAATTAACTGGGTCATTGGAATTAATGCCGACAAAGCCAATATTATTCTCTCTAGCCTTAGCGGCCATTTTTTCAATTCTAGATTCTGAACCTACAACATACGGGCAATGGTTACAAGTGAAAGTTATTATCACTCCATTACTGCCCATTGTTTCAGTTAGCGATAATGTGTCGGAATCTAGATTTTTATTGGCGTTAGGTAATTGAAAAAACGGGGCTTGTTGTCCTGGCTCTATTCCAAGTGATGTAGGCATATACAATGCTAACATACCGTATTGTTCAACCCTTTGGATAAATCTTCTGCTTCAGATTTTCTTGTCTATCGACAGATTCTTGGAGTCTTCTTCTGGCTAATCTATGCTCGGGATCTATATCGAGAACTTTTCTCCATGCAATAACAGAAGAATTTGCGTCTTCTCCGTCGTGTAGAATGGCTGCAATTCTCAATCTAGCATCGATATGTTTGTTGTCATATCTTGCTGCTGCTTCGAAGTCGGATTTCGCTTCCTCTATTCTTCCAAAGTCAAGATATAGTAGTCCTCTTTGGTACCATGCTTCGGAATGATTAGGATCATATCGAATTGCGTCATTCAATGGTCTTTCTGCCTGTTCTGACTTGTTCATAGCAATCATACAAGCACCTAAGTGTACAAGCGCCATAATATGCTCTGGATCTTGTGATAGTAGTCTGCGCAATTCACTTTCAGCCTCTTTCCAGTCTCCAAGATTCATTAGTATTTCAGAACGCCTTAGCCTTGCAAGGTTAAATTCAGGGGCCGTTTCAATAAGTGAGTTTGCGTCATCAAGAGCGGTTACTAAGTCATTCGCTAATAGTGATGCAGAACACCTATTCAATCTAGCCCTAATATGATTAGGTTCGGTTTCGAGAACCTTTGAGAAAAATGACTTAGCCTCAATAAAACGATTCTGCCTCGCTGCAATCATACCTCTAATGAAAGGAATTGAAGGGTGGTTTCTAATATTAGTCGATGCTTCAGAAACTAACGCATTAGCCTGATCTAGTTTGCCCATTTCTAAACATAAATGGGCTTCTTCCAAAGATATCGAGGGGTGATCAGGAATCAGTCTTCTTGCCCTTACTAGAGCGATTTCTGCCTCTTTGATTGACCCTTGATATCTTAGAGCACGTGACCTACCAAGCCAAGCTAAGCCCGACTCTCTGTCTTTCTCTATAGCAGAATCAAAAGAAATTGTTGCATCTAATAATAAAATATGATCTTGTTCGCCGGTCTTATCTCTATGCTCATCAGCAGCTAAAAGATGTAGGCGGCCTTGCATAACATGCAAAGATGCGCTTTCCCAAGATTCCGTAGGTGCTTCTTCCAATACTCTCTTTGACCAATCAATAGCACCTGCTCGGAATAAAACTAGGCTCAATCGACCTCGGACTTCTGCATCATTTGGATTGATTTCCAACCATTCTTCTAAAACTGCTCTAGCTGAATCTAACTTCCCTTCATTTTCTAATATTTCACTCTCAAGGAGTACTGTATATTCACCTAAACCCGATGCACGGCGTATTGCTTGAAGGGCTTCTTTCGATTGATTCTCACCAGCAGCTAATAATTTCGCTTTCATTAACCAAGCTTCGGAATTAGCATTATCAAGATATAAGGCTCTTTCAATGGATTCTAAGGCTGGCCTGATTTCTCCTAATTGGAGTAATTTAGAAGACTTAGATACCCATCCTTCCGATGTAGATGGTTCTTTGAGATGTGGATTTATCTGATTCTGTGCATCATTTGCTCTATCTATAATATTTGAAATTTCATTATGTGCATCAGATAGTTGAAAATCAACACCTAATGCATTTAATCTCTTAATATTTCGATTCAAACGTTCATCTTCACTTCCGGAAAGTAATATTGCTTGTTCTTTTAACACATCTACATCATCCGGGTTAATTGCAATCAAACGCTCTAATGTTCTATCTAAAGAGTCAAGATCAGCCTCATCTCTTTGTATCGATGCCAAGGATAAGAGAATAGAGAGACTTTCAGGAGAGAGTAAATTTGCTCTACGATAGAAATCTGTAGCTCTATCGAACTTTCCTGATTCATGAAATAACTCACCTAAGCCTCTTTGTTCATCGCCATTAAGCTCTAAATCTTCAGATTTCATTTCCGCTTCTGTAAGAATTGCATCCAGCCTTAGTACTAAAGGAATAATTCCGGGCAATATATTTTCACTCCCTTCGGTTTCTGAATCATTCAAGTAATTAGAAAGAATCGATCTTGCTGCATGGGTTGCTATAGCGCAAGACTCGCTGGAACTGATAGTTACATCCTGCTCAAAAAGTAATGATTCTGCCGATTCTAGAGATTTATGGACTGATAATAATTTATGAACTTCTGGAGTTTCTCCTAGAATAGTATCTACACCCCTTGAAAGTAAATCTAGGCGATTAGAAGTGCTAGCTAAATTACCCTGTAAATTACCAAGTTTGGTGCGCATTTCATCTCGCTGTCTTAATACAGATTGATGACGTAACCATAGGGTCGCTAACGCAATTCCAACCAAGCCATACAACGCTAGAATTATCAACGTCGACTGCTCCATCTATTGGGAGCGGGGATGTAAGACTTTTGATGGCTTCTACTGTTGAGTAGCTTTACAACGGCTTTTTTAAAGTAATTAATTTTAGCCAATTGGGTTAAAATCTTACATGTCAGATGCTGAGTAAGCCTGTACTCCGGATTTTCTAGTTACTTTTCCAACTGAAGATGCTACGACGCTATCGATACCAGCACCGGCAGCTAAAGTGAAAATTCTTTCTGTTACTTTTCCGGCAAAAACGAGACCTTTTGCTCCTTCAGATTCTTCAAGCTTTGATTCCAAAGAACTAGCACCAATTGGTTCGCTACCAGATCCATCTTCATTTATAATGACTGCTTGGTTTCTTTTCAAGCCCTCTAACATTTCAGCCCAGCCTTTGATTTCTTCAGGTGCTTCGAGAATTTCTTCTCCACGCCCTACAGCAGCATCATCTTCTTTCGCTAAATCTGATTGTATACGAGAAACTACTTTGTTTGCAAGTTCTTTCTGCCCTAGGCATTTAGTGATTACTTTTCCTTCTAGATGCTCAACTTCACGGCTTTGAGGTGCTAAAGCAACGTGCGTTAATGATTTGCCTAATTTGCCGCTAAGTTCCATTAACAGAAGTTTTCCACCTCTATCACCATCGACGAAGGCAGTGACTGTGGTTTTCGATTTAGCAAGTGCTATCAATTCGTCTTGTATTCCAGAACCCATTGTTGCTATAGCGTTTTTAATGCCAAACTTTAGTAAATTTCTAACGTCATTTCGTCCTTCAACAATTATAATAGCACTGCTATCTGAAACTTTTGGTCCTGCTGTCATTCCAGAAATATCTTTCTCAGTGTCCAAAGTTAGTACTGAACGTACTTCTTCTAATATGTTCTTAGATTCATCTTGGCCTGAGTTAACCATGTTCAATAATAGTGCTTTAGCACGATCAATCACATTTTCTCGCTTTGCAGATCTGATATTCTCAATTGCTTTAACCTTGATAACTGCCTTGCATGGACCTATTCTATCTATTGTTTCTAATGCTGCGCCAATGACTGCCGTACTAACCTGATCAATAGAAGAAGAGAGTGAGATTTCTCCTTGCACTTTCCCCTTGTTCTGATTCAGTGTTACATCGACATGCCCGATACGGCCTGTTCTTTGTAATTTTCTAAGTTGTAACTGGTCTCCTAAAAGACCCTCGGTTTGGCCAAATATGGCCCCTACGACGTCTTTTCTGGCGACTGTGCCGTCACAACGAATTGTTGCGTGTATGATATATTTTCCTTCTGTATTTGACATAATAATTCCTTTCCGGTTTTCGGCCCAACTAGAGGGCTTCACCCCCAATTACCTAGTAGGTTTCTGGGTTGGATGGGCGCAAAACGCCCGCGAGTGTGGCTGATTACCAACCAGTGCCCGCGGTTACACCCTTCATGAATGCTCCTATGAATATAGAGGAATTATCAATAATATCGCATGATGATAGAGATTAAGTCATAGAACCGTTGACGAAGTTCATGGTTGAACCCTCCTCGGATAGGCGAGTAGTTTTTCGAGGAGTCGTCAGTCTTGCTCTCAATGATGGAAACCTTACATTTGGTGAAAAGAGATTGATTACAAAACTTGCGAGGGCTTTGAGATTGAGTGATGATGAGCCAAAAATGATATATGATTCAATAATTGAGGCTGTCGACATTGAATTAGGCATACCTTTGACCAGTAGTGAAAAAATCTCAACTTATGAACAAGTTTTAGAAACATTTCTCATCCACACTGATAAAACTGATGATGATTTAAGAATCGTAGCATATTTGAGGAAAGTGTTTGAACTCAGCGATTCTGAACATAGAGCGATTCTTAGAAGTCTAGATCGTCAGTTAGAAGAAATTGTACATCGTAATGTGCGCCAAAACATAAGATATGAGTTAAAGGGAACCATGGAGAGATTATCAGAGATTTATGAAACTCTTAGAGTACAAAAATAAGGGATTGGAATGAGCTCTGAGAATAATCTTGATGAATTTCTGAATAATCAATCAAAAAAAATACACGCTTCGGATCGTGCTTTAGCTAAACTAGTTAGGAATGCTTATCCAATTGGAGTTCCAGCATTAATAATGAAATCCAGTACTGATAGAATGATGGTAGAATCAGGTTATTCGTTTATTCTAGGTACTCCTGATGAACTTCTAAGGAATCTTGCATCCTGGCTGATTACAGAAGCAGGAAATACACATAGAGTCCTATTGAAATTAATTAAAAGATTATGGAAAAGACATGGGAGAGAGGATGTTGCTTTGGCGTCTATTTTGCTTGCCAATATTGACCATAAAGGAATGGGGACAAATCCTTGGAAGATTCTGGAAGATTCCATTCATACTGTAGAATCTGTTGATTCATTGTTGTTAAATATTGAAGAATTGTACAGAGCAAAACGTCAACCGCCATCAGAAGAATTAATTTTGAAATGGATAAATGGAAGAAAGATTGATCAACATTTATCTCTAATAGTTATTTACTCAGGTAAGATACATCAACATGATTTCTCTGAAGGGTTGATAGAGAAAATAGCCTCAATTGAGATTCCACCCGGAGATTCAATTTTAACTAGAATTAAGAGTAATTTGAACGAGAATTAAGCGTACAACTGATTGCTGATGACGGTGTCCGACACCTATGGTCGAGCGCTTGTTGCCCTCCGATGATCCCATAGCAGAAGAGGTCCTAGAATGGACAATTAAGAGAGATTCAAAAGACATTACACAACTAATGAGATGGATGGAAACTACAGAAATAAGAAGAGATAGGCAAGTTTTATTGAATAGAGCTATGGATTTAATGGATGAAATACAGTATGCGTTAAATCGACTTAATGAATTAAGGTGAGTACATGAAATCTTTACTTCTTGCGGGAGGAAGATCAAAGAGAATGGGTCATGATAAGGCACTGATCGAAATTGATGGGAAAGCGATGATTACGAGAGTTGTTGAGGCTTTGAAAAAGGCTGGTAGGGAACCAATCAGAATTGCTGTTGCGAATCCTGAAAAAATGGAAGAATATGCAAAAGCGATTGGCCCCGATTATGATATTGAATGGGTTTTAGATTCGATACAACACGGAGGACCGGTTGATTCAATAATTGAAAATCTAAAAGACCCTTTTTGTTTAGAACAAGATACTATTCAACTTGCAACCGTAGATGTTCCTTGGATAACCCATGAAGTATTCTCTAGTTTGGAAAATTCGATATCAAAAAATGATGAAGTGATAATACCGACTGATGGCGAATTGTTACAACCTTTACTCTCTTTAATTCGGCCAAAATTACTACTCAATTCATTAGAAAATTGGGATGGTGTGCCTCTGCAGGTATTATTTCTTAAAATACCTCATTCTCTATTAATGGTGGATCATGTTTTGATTAAAAATGTAAACACTGAATTTGACCTGTGAAAACGGTGTGCCGGCAACAAGTATATCTATAATCATAAAAATGTTTTTTCGCCGAGAGGCGTTACGGAGATAGATAATATGGGAATTGTTGAAATGATGAAATTTGATAGTGAGGTTTCACTGAGTAGAGGTGCTTGGTGGGGATGGACGTTAGGGCTACTTGTAGTTCAAATTGTTGTTGGAATTGTTCTGGCTATTGCTTCGATCATTAGTGAGGGAATAGACATCGTGAGTATGATTTTTACTTTGATGATTGTATGGATTGGAATCTCTGTTGCAGTAGGAAGATTGAGGGACAGAGGATATACTGAGATTATGGAATTCGCACTTAGGTTGATACTTTTCCCGTGGGGATTTGTAGAATGTGCATTCCTCGCTGGTCAGGAATAAAATTCTGATATCAAGAATATTGTAAATCGATACGCCGGCACATCCGGCGTATCGACTCAAGTTAATTTATACAAATTATGATGTGAAAACAGACAGGCAGGTAAGAGAGCCGTCTGCTTGCATTATTGGCTCCATATCAACTGACATGAGTCTGAATCCTTCATTTTGAAGGATGTTCTTTGTCTTAGGGAAACCCTCTGCAACAATTAATCTATCATTTGGATATCCAATTGTGTTAGAAGCGTAGGTTTCATTATTCGGTATCCAAATAATTTCTTCAGCAAATCGTGAAATCTGATTTTCCTTAAGGTGCCCTTCTGCAGCAATAACAGTACCTTCTCTAGGAGATGAGCATACTGTTGTCAAATGTAAAGTCGTATCTGGGACATTTATTAATTCGACATCGTATCCGGCTTCTTTGATGAAAGTAGAAAGGAAATCTGCGCCTTCCTTGTTTGTTCTTGTTGAAATGCCTAAGAGGTATCTGTCATCAAAAAATATTATATCTCCACCATCTAATTTAGCACCCTTCGGCATTTTAACGATTTCAGCAAAATTACTCATATGATCCATTACTGCCTGTTGCTCGCCTTCTCTAGTAGGGTGCCCCATATTCGGTATTATTGCCTTACCATCTACCATCACAGCGGTATCTTCAACGAAACAGCTATCTGGAAAATTGGGCAGTTCTGGTAAAACGGTAACTTCCGTGCCGTGTGCCCTTAGAGCTGTGACATACGCGTTATGAGAGCCTATCGCTTCTTCTTGATTAGGTGTTTTTGTACCAAAATAACTTGAGAGGGCTTTACTGTAATTAGAAGAAATACTCCTAACTACAGCAGATTTACGACTCCTGTCATATGCTCCTGGCACGTTACTCCGTCCTAGGGTCTGTACATAATGCTTCGGAATACGGATACAAAATGTAATATTAAGGAAAAATGATTTCCATAATTCAGTAATTTCAACATTATCCACCATCTTATTAATTTACATTCTTACAATGCGAAACGCATGGATAGGTTGGTCGAGAGTTTGGATGAACAAGGAAATAAATTGAGTCCGGTTCTTCCACCGGGAAAAAAAAACTATCTCATAGACATAGATGGAACTGTAGGTGAAGACATACCTAATGAAGAGGCTGAAAGAATGGCAACTGCTGAAGCTTACCTCGATGCTATTGAAACAATTAACAGATGGTATATCGAAGGACACCATATTTGTTTTTTTACTGCACGGACTGAAGAACATAGAGAAGTTACAGAGATATGGCTTGATAAAAAGGGATTCAAGTATCATTCTCTGTTAATGGGGAAACCACGTGGAGGAAATTATCATTGGATTGATA
>JAURCP010000038.1 GCA_030828405.1 Thermoplasmatota archaeon | reverse complement strand
ATACAAATTGCAGGAAATACAGTTGTTAATTCAGATAACACTGAAGAATTAACTGAAAAAATTTCTTCTATTACAGAATATTGGACTGAAAAAAGAGATAGCATAGAATGGGAAATAGATGGAGTAGTGATTAAGCTTGATCTATTATCTAAGAGAGACTCTCTTGGAATGACTGCTCATCACCCTCGATGGGCTCTTGCATGGAAATTCCCTCCTGAAGAGGCTAGTACTGTTCTAATGGATGTTGATTGGCAGGTAGGCCGAACAGGTACAGTTACTCCAGTAGCTAGAGTCGCACCAGTCACAGTATCCGGAGTAACCGTTGAAAATGTAACTTTACACAATTCAGGAGAAGTCGATAGATTAAAAATTTCAATTGGTGATAAAGTAAAGTTAGTTCGACGAGGTGATGTAATACCAAAAATAGTTGAAGTCATCGGTAAAGCAACAATTACAGACATTGAAGGTAGAATTCATTCAGATGGTGCACAATTCAATGAAAATCTACCGGAATATTCCCAAATCATTATTCCTACCTTGTGCCCAAGATGTGAAACGAATTTGATACCTGATGGTGCATTTATTCGATGTATAAATATGAATTGTCCATCACGTCTAGAGAGAACTGTACTCTATTGGGCTAGGTCACTAGAACTTGATGGAGTCGGCGAAAAATTAGTCCAACAGTTATGCTCAGAAGGTCTAGTGAAGTCTTTACCTGATCTTTATGAATTGAAAGTTAGTGATATCTCGAATCTTGAAAGAATGGGCATAAAATCTGCTTCTAATGTCATAAGAGAATTAGAATCTAGTAAGAAAATGTCACTAAGTAAGTTCCTTTCCGCTCTTGGTATTCCAGGAATAGGTCCTGAGTTAGCTACTTCTGTTGCGACTAAAGTCTCATCAATAGAAAATCTTTTAATTTTAGTCAATAAAAGGAATGAAGAAATTGAAGAAAATAATTCTGCAATTGACCAATTAATTGAAATTGATGGCATAGGAGATAAGGTAGCAAGCCAGATTCTTGATGGCTTGGCAATTAGGATGGATACAGTGACGAAGACTCCAATCACATCTAGAAATTCATTCCGAATCAAAGTCTTCATCAAACGGTTCTTTATCCGGGAATACATTTTGTATTACTGGGACTTTGACACGTTCTCGTAAAGAAATAGCATTATTGATAAAATCAAATGGAGGTAAGATTGTAACTTCTGTTTCCAAGAATCTGAGTTATTTAGTTGCGGGCGATTCAGCAGGTACAAAACTTGAGAATGCTAACAGACTTGGAGTTGAAGTAATAAATGAGAGTCAGTTAAACGAGATGTTAGAAGCAGAAAAAGTGACCAATATTTCCGAAGAGAACTCTCAAAAATCTCTAATGGACTTCTAATTAACCATACATGTTTGAAGCTTCATTAGTTGCTTGTTCAGCGCTCGGATTTAGTTGTGAAGCCATCATTTCTCTAATTTGTTCTTCTATCCTTTGCGCCTCTACCATCAACGGTTCAGAGTCTAGATATATTGCAGGAAGTAATTTATCAAGACAATTGATTATTCTTGCTGCAGCCCTAGAATCAGGTATCGTACCATTTCCGAACTCTCCTGACGCCTCTGCTAACATAGCAATACTATTCACTGATCTTCTTCTACTTTCTCCCATCATTACTCCGGTCATTCCTCCAATAATTCCCTGTTTCAGAAGTGGAATATTTAATTCATTCAGCATTTTGTGGGATTCTTCTATCGA
>JAURCP010000037.1:1459-1866 GCA_030828405.1 Thermoplasmatota archaeon | reverse complement strand
TTACGCATACAAAAATGAGGATTTGATTGAAAGATCATTTCTGAGATGTGAAGATTATGTGCATCCGTCAATTCCAATTTACAAGTACAAATGTACTTCAATAATCAAGACCAAAAAGAAAAAAATTCAGAATCCGGTTGATCCTGCCGGACCTGACTGCTATCGGATTGATACTAAGCCATGCGAGTCATTGTAGCAATACAAGGCATACGGCTCAGTAACGCGTAGTCAACCTAACCTATGGACGGGAATAACCTCGGGAAACTGAGAATAATGCCCGATAGAACATTATGCCTGGAATGGTTTATGTTCCAAATGATTTATCGCCGTAGGATGGGACTGCGGCCTATCAGTTTGTTGGTGAGGTAATGGCCCACCAAGACTATTACAGGTACGGGCTCTGAGAG
>JAURCP010000037.1:0-1449 GCA_030828405.1 Thermoplasmatota archaeon | reverse complement strand
AAACTTTGCAATGTGCGAAAGCACGACAAGGTTAATCCGAGTGGTTTCTGCTAAAGAAACCTTTTGTCAGTCCTAGAAACACTGATGAATAAGGGGTGGGCAAGTTCTGGTGTCAGCCGCCGCGGTAAAACCAGCACCTCAAGTGGTCAGGATGATTATTGGGCCTAAAGCATCCGTAGCCGGCTCTGTAAGTTTTCGGTTAAATCTGTACGCTCAACGTACAGGCTGCCGGGAATACTGCAGAGCTAGGGAGTGGGAGAGGTAGACGGTACTCGGTAGGAAGGGGTAAAATCCTTTGATCTATTGATGACCACCTGTGGCGAAGGCGGTCTACCAGAACACGTCCGACGGTGAGGGATGAAAGCTGGGGGAGCAAACCGGATTAGATACCCGGGTAGTCCCAGCTGTAAACTATGCAAACTCAGTGATGCATTGGCTTGTGGCCAATGCAGTGCTGCAGGGAAGCCGTTAAGTTTGCCGCCTGGGAAGTACGTACGCAAGTATGAAACTTAAAGGAATTGGCGGGGGAGCACCACAAGGGGTGAAGCCTGCGGTTCAATTGGAGTCAACGCCAGAAATCTTACCCGGAGAGACAGCAGAATGAAGGTCAAGCTGAAGACTTTACCAGACAAGCTGAGAGGTGGTGCATGGCCGTCGCCAGCTCGTGCCGTGAGATGTCCTGTTAAGTCAGGTAACGAGCGAGATCCCTGCCTCTAGTTGCCACCATTACTCTCAGGAGTAGTGGGGCGAATTAGCGGGACCGCCGCAGTTAATGCGGAGGAAGGAAGGGGCCACGGCAGGTCAGTATGCCCCGAAACTCTGGGGCCACACGCGGGCTGCAATGGTAACGACAATTGGTTTCAAATCCGAAAGGATGAGGTAATCCTCAAACGTTACCACAGTTATGACTGAGGGCTGCAACTCGCCCTCACGAATATGGAATCCCTAGTAACTGCGTGTCATTATCGCGCGGTGAATACGTCCCTGCTCCTTGCACACACCGCCCGTCGTTTCATTGAAGTGAGCTTTTAGCGAGGTGACGTCTAATTGGCGTTATCGAACTTGAGGTTCGTGACAAGGGAAAAGTCGTAACAAGGTGACCGTAGGGGAACCTGCGGTCGGATCACCTCCTTAGACATGGAAAGTGTACGGGTGTACATAATCTTCACATTGAATCATCGATGCAATGCATCACGAAAGTGATGTATGAAGGATGTAGTGGGCCATTTACCGGTGGCTTGCAATGATCGTCGTGCATAGTCGTGTAATATGTGGCTGAATTTACTGGTGTAAAGACGCCAATAGGTGGATTGCTAGGCTTGAGAAGAGATGAAGGACGTGGCAAGCTGCGATAAGCTCGGGGTAGGCGCACGCATCCTATGATCCCGAGATGTCCGAATGAGAATCTTACACTTTTGTGTATTCCAGTACAATAGTATTGGAAGTCGA
>JAURCP010000036.1 GCA_030828405.1 Thermoplasmatota archaeon | reverse complement strand
GTCTTGCGAGATATATCTTATAATTAATTAAACGTTTTTCCAAGACTAATCCGCCCCAACGCTAAATAGTCAAAAAGTCAACGGGAGTCTAGGTATGAGCATGTCAGATACAATAGAACTTGACCGAGAATCAAATCCAATAGAAGTTAGAGGTTACGCATTTTATGATTGGGCAAAATCAGCATTTGAAACTTCAGTAACTGTTGCAGTATTGCCCGCATGGTATGCATATCTATTCTTGAAGGCTAACGGATTAACAACTACTATCGGTTCTATAGAGATGCAAGGAGATGCGGTTTGGTCATTTGCAGTGGCAATAGGTACTTTGTTCATTGCAATCATTAGTCCTTCTTTGGGTGTAATTGCCGATAGAAGAAGAATCAAGATGTGGTGGCTAAGGATACTTACATATGTAGGTGCAGGTTCAACTTTCCTTCTAGCATTCGCCCCACTTTTACCTATTGAAACTCAGTGGGTATGGCTAATGGTATTCTTTATGTTAGCTAATGTAGGTCTTAATGGAGCAGGTGTGTTTTACAATGCTCTTCTCCCTCATATGGGTAAAGATGATGAGATGGATCGAATTTCTAATCTAGCATTTGCATATGGTTATCTTGGTGGAGGAATCTTACTTCTAGTTCATCTAATTATGGTGATGACATTAACTGGAGATTGGGTTATTCCTTTCGTCATGGCATCATCTGGTATTTGGTGGTATAGTTTCGCTTTATTGACATTCAAATGGGTTCCCGAACCCCCTATTGAAAATGAGATTCCATCTTTAGGATTCGCCGCATCAGCAAAATTAGCTATTTCTGAACTTAGAAAAACTCTTAGTGAAGTTGAAAAATTTAGAACACTCTTCATCTATATGTTAGCATATTTCTTCTTCATTGATGGAATAAATAGCGTAACTGCTCTTGGTGGTGTATTTGGCTCAACCGTACTTGGAATAACTACGGTTGACTTGATTGTAACAATTCTCGCAATTCAATTCGTTGCCTGGCCATCTGCACTCATGTTTACTAGACTTGCCAAAAAATTAGGCACTAAATCCGCATTAAATATATCTCTTGTCGGATGGGTCGTACTTTGTTTCGCGGCACTTTCTTTTGCTCCTCTAGAGTACACTCAGCACAGCGATTACCAAGTCCAGTTAGATGAAAATACAGAGGAAGGTATTTGGTATTATACACCTAATGCAAATCTCAATGATTTTCCTATTGCTCAAGTTGAAGGTGGAGACGAACAAAAATGGGCACTTGCAAGTCTTCTTTCCATAGGAATTGTTGAACTAGATGATGATTATTCCGATGCAGAAATTTACAAATGGGCCGGTTTTGACGATGACAATGAACCTATTTCTATTAGTTTAGGTGCTCAGACGAATGCCAATCTAAATGAATTAATTGATTCATTCGAAGATACAAGATTTTCAGTAAGTATTGCTTTTTCTGATGGTACTGAATCTGTAATGGTTGGTTTAGATCATCCTACTAATCTAGGTGACGGTATGATTGATTTTATTCCAGAAACAGTTAGAGATAATGTATGGGGGCCATTAGGATTTTCAGTGGGGATACAATTCTTAATTTTAGGATGTGCAATGGGTACACTACTTGGTGGTTCTCAAGGACTGGCAAGAAGTATGTTTGGTCAAATGGTCCCTGAAACTAGAAGTGCGGAATTCTTTGGATTCTTTGGATTCTTTGGCAAAGTTGCTGCATTTATAGGGCCATTATTATATGGATTAATGACAGTAATGTTCGATAGCAGAGTTGGAATCTTATCTATAGCCGTACTAATTTTAATTGGTGCGGTAATGATGCGAATGGTTGATCTTGAACAAGGTCGTTTAGACGCGCAAGCAGAAGATGCCAAGAACCGAGGAATTCATGTCGAAGATTGAGATGTTGTGAATAATTTATCAATCATTAATGCAACTTCCAATAATAATACAATTGGTCCTCCAACCAAGAACATAGAAATTGGGTCAGGCG
>JAURCP010000035.1 GCA_030828405.1 Thermoplasmatota archaeon | reverse complement strand
TGGCAAAGTGCTCATTAATGGAAAAGATATCAATAATTATTCCATAAAATCTGTAAGATCAAAAATTGGATTTGTATCTCAAGACCCATTCCTTTTTTACGGGACTATCAAGCAAAATGTTTCCTATGCAAGAGATGCTACGGATGAGGAAATATTTAATGCGCTAGATATGGCAGGTGCATCAGAATTTATTTCTCAATTACCTGATGGAATAGAATCAATGGTCGGCGATAGAGGAGTGATGTTATCAGGAGGTCAAAGGGCACGAATTAGCCTTGCTAGGGCTCTATTGAATGACCCAGATCTTCTGATTTTAGATGAAGCTAGTGCTGCATTGGATGCTGAAACAGAGAAGAGGATACAACAGTCACTTTTCGGTGGTTCAAATGGTAAAAAGAACCGACTTACAATAGCCGTGGCTCATAGACTTGCTACAATCAGAAATGCTGATGAAATAATTTCAATGGTTGATGGAGCAATTGTTGAAAGAGGTAAGCATGAAGACCTACTGATAAATGAAAGTGTTTATGCGTCACAATGGTCAATACAAACTGGAGAAATTGAATCCTAGGTGGGATAAAATTGGAAATTCAATGGGTAACTGTCGAACCAGGAAAAGTATTCATAGGTTCAGATAATCGTTCAGTTCTCTTTGGAGGAATCGGGCCTCGGCATGAGATAAAAATCAACTATAGTTTCGAGATATCTTTTTTTCCTGTAAATTATGAAATTGCAAAATTTGCTTTACAAAATGAAGATTGTTTTGTCGCTTCTGAATCCGAATGGTCTCTTGCTATGGACAAGAAACTAATTTCTGGAAAAAACGAAGTTGAAGAATTATCGGATAGAATTCGTGGTTCTTATTGGTCTAAATATTGTGATGGAAGACCATTTATTGAGGACAATTGGTTAATGAAAGTTTCACGAACTTGGAGTAATGGAACTCCTACAATCACTTCCATTTCTAAAGGTGAAGAGTGTAAATATTTTCGTTTGGTTAAAAGAACAAAGGTTTGGCATCATGATCCTTCGGCTCCCAAATTACCCGAATCCTCAAATAAATCTAATTTATTGTTAGAGGAGTTGCTAATTTCATTAATAATTGGAATAATTCCGTCTTTTATCTGGGCATACTTCAATGCCAGTACAGGGTATATTTCAGAGGGTTGGCTGAATTTAGTATTCGGTGGATTATTTATTGGTGCATTTACTGTTATATTCTGGAGGCCGAGAACTAAATCTTGGAGAGTAGGAAATAATTGTAATAAGATGAAAATAATTTAACGCGACCTATCATCTATCTGAAGACCCGATTCCCCTCTTAAAATTCTAATCCAACCAGTTAATACTCCCATTCCATAATTCCAATGTAAAGTGTAAGTTGCTATTGATGACAAAAAGATAGTTTTCTTTGTTTTACTGGGAGAGTTACCTTTCCAAGATCCATACCATGCTAATAGATTATACAATAGAATAAGTGTTGGTAATGTATGAACCCCTAATCTAGGTAGACCCATAGGTACTGCAGATAATCGAATATCCCAGAAATCAGGCCATGCCAATCCTCCATTTACTAGGCCCCAAAAAAAGAACCCAAATGCCGCTATTACTATTGGAGGGAAAAATGCTACTGCTGTATGTGTTGGTGCTCTAAGTTCAGGGTATTCGTGACTAGCCAAAGTTCTAACAAGTCCATAGTTCCTAATTTGTTTCTTAACTCTTGAAAGGTCTCTTCTTCTATGCCACATTATAGCAGTTCTATCCGTCCATAATTTCTTTCCAGTCATTCTTATCCTATGATCAAGCATAACATCTTCCGCTCCAATAGCCCCTTCATCAAATCCATTTACTTCTTCTAGAACTGAGCGTCTGTAAGCACAATTAACTCCAGGAAGTTGATTTACTTCATCTAGGTCTTTTTTACCTACTTTACCGTAATTAGTTCCAGCAGTAAATATTGTACTACAGAATGCAACATCAATTACTTGCTGCCACATTGTGGATTCATCAACTGGAGCAAAATTAGGCCCTCCAACTCCACTCACTTCCTCATCTTCAAACCATGAAACTAATTTCTTAACCCAATCTTTTGGAACAATAACATCATCATCAGTGAACAGTATTAGTTCCGAACTTGTAGATTTTATTGCTATGTTACATGCATCTGCTCTAGTTCTCGAACCTTCGTCATCAATGAATCGAATATTATTCTCTAGACTGACGTCCTTTCCTGGATCATTTGTTGGGCCAACAACTACTGTTTCGATTTGTCCACTATAAGTCTGTTTTTTCAGACCTTTTAGAACAATATCTAACTCCTCATGATTCCTAACACTAGGAATAATGACAGTAACTGAAGGTTCACTCACGACTTGCCGTAAGCGCCTACACTTTCAATAACATCGATGATTAATCATGGATCATTAGTAACTCTTGGAGCCAGGAAATATATCCAACTAGCCCCGCCATCATTACTATTCCATGTAAGTCTTAAGGGGTATTTATCTTGAAATTCTAAAGTAATTGAATCAGTTAATCCGCTAGCTAATTTTTTTGATAGAGGATCTAAGAACTGTAATGAATATGTTGATTGCGTAGGGTTTGGCGCCACTAACTCACTAAGTTCCCCTGCATCGAATCTAACGTTTACTGATTCTCCTGCTTCACTTGATACTGAAACACTCATCTGATTTGAATCTAGACTTAGGTCAACTAATTCTCCAACTAACTTTGCTGCTCTGATA
>JAURCP010000034.1 GCA_030828405.1 Thermoplasmatota archaeon | reverse complement strand
CCTAACCTTCTACCACCCGACGCGTCACCATTTCCGGCTATTGTCCCTCCAACGTGAGTCCCATGCCCGCTGGATGTGTCTGAATTACAATTAGGAGCATCTACCCATGCGAGGCCAGTCCATTTAGCAGACCAGATAAGTTTCTCTCCCGTCCACGGCTCTCCACAATCAAAGTCTGGGTGTTCACCATCAATTCCAGTATCAAGATCTACTGCGGTGGCACCCTCGCCATCATATTCTTTCAGAGAGAGGTCGGGTTCTGTTTTGAGAACCCCATCGGTTCCGATTATTGCACGATGCCATGCCAAGCTAGCATTTACCCATCTTACTGTTTCGTGCATCATGGCTTCAGTATCATTTTGGTCTCCCGGTAGATAAAAATGTTCAATGGGGACGTTAAGCTCCATGTGTTGTACTATTGAAAATGTAGAAAGCCGAGAGATATCTGTTGACTTTCCAACGATTAGGCCACCATTTAGTACAGACATTTCAGAAATCATTTCGATACCCATGGTTTCTAGAGACTGCCAAACCGAACTATCTTGCTCACTAGTGAATCGAATAATTACCTCTATTTCGTCCACTGATTCCAATTCAGAAACTAATTCCTTACTCATTTTTGATGTATCGGGTTGAGTACTGTTGCTTGCATAAGCAATAGAGCCCGACATGGAAGCGATTAGTACTACCATTAGTAGTGCATTTAGTCGTATACCTGCTACGGATTTTTGATTCAATTTCACCAACCCCCTATTCTGAGTAAGAGTGCGCATATGTCCGCGATTTCACAATAGCATAAAACATAAACAGTATTAGTGTGTGATTATTTATCCCAATTGTTGTTTATAATATTTGGAATCGTATCAACCAATGTTTCATCCATAGATTTCCATTCCATTTTCAAATCTTTTTCAGCAGGAGTAGCATCCCAATATAATTTATTTTTCAAATGTCTTTTTGCCCAAGAAACACTCACTCTCGGATGGAATGCACACACTATCAGTGCAAAGTAGTATGATAATTGTCTGAAGGGCCATTTTCTTTCAGGAAACTCTTTTTTTAGAGTTTTTGAAATATCGCTCCACATCATCTCGCCAGCAACCGTCAGATATCTCCCCCCATCTTCCCCCATCGTCAATGCCCTTACATGAGCTTCAGCAACATCTCTAACGTCAACTATGCTGATTTGCATAGGCAGTAATACCGGCAATTCTCTGTTGACTAACATCATAATAATTGAAAGAGATCCTCTCAGATGTCTTGGTGAAAGAGGTGGGCCAAAAACCATACAAGGATGAATAGTAACCATCCTCGGTTTTTTTACATCATTCTTTTGTTTATGCCAATCTCTAACAACCATTTCAGCACTATATTTTGCCAACCCGTATGGATTCTGTTCTAAAGTGGCATCTTTGGCAAATGTTTCTGTAGTCAATATTTCACCATCGTCCCATTCTTCTGGACGAATTGCTGCAGTTGAAGATGTGTGAACGAATCTTTCAACAGTGCCACTTTTTTCAATTGCTGAAATAATATTTTTTGTGCCAATTACACTCGGGTCAACAATTTTTTCTTGTGGATTTCTTGACCTCACGATAACTACTGCAGCAGTATGAATTACATCCGTCGCTCCACTTATTGCCAGGTCTACACTATCTTCATCAAAAAGATCCATTTCCACAATTTCTAACGAACCATTCTCTGATACTTCCATTTCTTTCAAGTGCTTGACTCGCTCATGGTCTTGTGAATCTCGAACTGTCGCTCTAACCTTTTTACCCTTCAATAAGAGATTCGCCACAATATGGCTCCCAATATATCCACTGGCGCCAGTTACAACAATACATTCGTCGTCCATACAAACCCGTCCAAGCCTATACACTTCGACTTAACGAATTATTCTTCCTCATCAGACTCATTTTTTGATATCCAACTTGGAGCCCACCAATTTATGTCGCCCATTAATCGCATTGTGGATGGAACGACTAATGCTCTAACGATACTAGCATCAACAGCAACACCCAATGCAAGCATAAAACCGAATTGTTTCATTAGGACAACTGAGGAAACACCGAAGGCGGAAAACACAGTTATCATTACCAAAGCCGCGGATGTAATTATCCGGCCACTCTTCTGCAATCCAACCGCTACAGCCTTTGTATTATCCTTGGTTCGCTCCCATTCTTCATGAATTCTTGATAACATCAAAACTTCATAATCCATACTTAATCCGAATAAAATTGCAAAAATCATTACTGGAGTAGTTGGATCTATGGGTTGAGGTGTGAAATTTAATAATTCAGCCCCATTACCATATTGGAAAATCCATACCAATACTCCGAACGAAGCACTTACTGATAATACATTCATTACTAGTGCCTTTAGTGGTAAAACCACCGATCTAACTTGTAAGAAAATAAGTATATAACTCGATATCAGAATAAATACCAAAGCAATTGGCATATTTTCTGCCACCGCTTCTAAAACATCTTGATTGTAGGCTGCAATACCTGCAACATTAACAGTACTTTGGCTACCAAACTGATCATTTTTACTTTCTAAAGATCGAATACTGTTTACAACATCTCTAGAATCTTCACTAGATTGTTCACCCTCTATTCCAACAATCACTAAAATTACATCATTCCCTACAGAACTTTCAAGATGAAAACTCCTTTGCAAATCTAGAATATATTTTTCTTCAGAAGTCAAGTTTTCGTCTTCAGAGTCATCCCAAAAGGCAATCACTTCGTCTTGACTCATCGACGAATCAAAATGCGCATACGTGTATACATAACTAGTATGTTCGATAGTCATAATTTCCTTTGAAAAATTGTATAA
>JAURCP010000033.1 GCA_030828405.1 Thermoplasmatota archaeon | reverse complement strand
CGGGAACTCATCCCTTAATCTACCAAGCTTTTCTACAAATTCCTCTCCTCTGTGCAAGATATTGGAACGCATTTCAGGAGTTATCTTACTCAAGACTTCTACTGCAGTTTCAAGTGCTCTTGGATTTGTAGTCATAGTATTACCATATATTCCAACAACATATAATTCAGCTGCTTTCTCAGATAAACCTAGTACTGAAAGAGGGTATTGCCCAGCATTGAGTGCCTTTGACCATGCTTCTAAGTCTGGGACTTCAGCAGTCTGGAATCCAGGATAGTCTACAATTGAAAGACATCCTTTTCCTCGGAAACCTGCTTGAATAGAATCAACTAACAGCATGCTACCATGTTCAGATGTTAATCTACGTGCTTCATCATAGAACTCACGACTTATGTCCTGACCTGGAGAACCCTCTCCTTGTACTGGTTCCATTGCTAATAGCTCGATGAAGAAACCTTCTGATTCTGCTCTAGCAAATGCTGATTGCAAATCTTCAATATTATTTGGTTCAACAATAATTATGCTTTCACGGTCTCGGAAAGTTGCTAAATTACTGATATATTTCTTCTTACAAGAATCTGAGATTGTAGCTGGACGTTGGGTTCTTCCATGGAACGCTTGTTTCAAAGCAATTTTCTTGATTGGTTTTCCTTCGTACCTACCACCAGGACCAGTCATAACATTTGCATTAACATCTGCAATCCTCATACCAATAGTTACTGATTCTGACCCACTGTTCATACAAACAAATTTTGAGAATGGACATTCGTCACGAGAATATCCAACTTCTTTACGCAATGCTTCAGCTAATCTTTTCTGACTAAATGATGCAGTCATGACATTTGCCATAACCCAATTTTTTGACATTGCTCCAATAACATCGTCTGGACCGTGCCCTCCGCCAAGCATCCCATATCCGCCATTATCGTGTAATACTGCCCCATGAGATGTTACTATCCATGGGCCGCGTGCAGCAATCGCGACATATGGATTAACAGTAGCTGGAGCATAAAAATTAACATAATCAGATTGTAAATGTGTAATTAGGTCTGATTCATCCATCATCATGTATTCTTCACCAAATTCATCAAGATGTTGTTTGTGAACTTCAGATGCTTCTGAAATTGCACGAATCAAATTCTGATCTTTGGATGAAAATCGTGTAATTATATCATCTTTCAAACCTACAGTTTTTTTGTTTCCAGTGTTATTGCGGATTTCCGCCAGTTGAGCAAGTACATCTGACATGATACTCCGAACACTAGGCCACACATCAATATATGCTGTATGAGTGCTCAGAAATCGCGAAAATACACTATTTATTTTCATCCGAATTTTAGAAAAACTCAATTTCTGATAATCATACATAAAATTAAACTAACTTTAGTTTTTCAATTGCATTTTTCAAATATAATTAAAAAAATCAATTGAATTATCAGTCTTTACTTACGGATAGTATAAGTGCTAATTCCACGACTCAGCCTCAGGAGAAACGCGACGGGATGCACCACTCCATGAATTGAGGAAGAAAAATGAGCGAAGAAATAAGAATACAAGAGCTACTACAAAGAGACGTATATGTGGGAGAAACTTTGGTCGGAACGATCACTGGGGAAAGATTCCATCCACGAGATGAATGTGTACAATCAGTAAGGATTCAAGTTACTGACGATGTTGCAGGCGAATATATGAGAAAACCTGCTGAATATGCACCACTTTCCAAAGAATTAGTGCACAGTGTCAGACCTGATGGAAGTGTGAAATTAACCAAATCCATTAGAGAACTGCAAAGAAGGTGGAGAAACACAGTTAGAATCAACGAAAAATTGTATGCACCAGATGAACTGTTAGATAGAGCTGTCCTGGACAATGACGGAATAGATATTGGAAACGTTATTGAAATGAAGAAAACTAAGAGAACTTTCAAAGGAGTTGTAGTGAGAACTCACTTTACAGTTAGAGATAGGTACAACTTACCTGAAATTATAATCATCCCAGTAGCTCAATTAGGAAGAACTACTGCAAGATTGGATGAGGTGATCCTAAGGTGTTCTACAAAGCGTCTTGTAACACTTCCTACCTATCTGAAACTAAATCATCCTGACTATGAAGATGAATGAGATAGTTCACACTGAAAGAAAAATTGGTGGGCATGACAGGATTTGAACCTGTGGCCTCCCCGTTATCAGCGGGGTGCTCCAGCCAAACTAAGCTACACGCCCTAAAGCAGAGTCGGCGAAATCAAGTCCTATTTTGAAGATGTCCCTTGTCTAATCATGAGTTTCTCTCAACAATTGTTCGTTTAGTTTGCGGCAGAGTCATGAAGTACCTGCTCGTCGAGCGGCTCACACATGGTGGTCGTGAGTGGTTCTTCGGGCCGTGATGTAGCAGAAGCCTTGGCTCCGCTTTTAGGCATGCAGTACATCGAACTAGTAACTAGAAGATTCCCAGATAGTGAAGGATATGTTCGTATTCCTGAAGAAGCAATTGACTCAATTCGTGCTGAAACAGTGGTTTTAGTCTCTAATACATATCCTGATTCAGGTATTCTGCAGACAATTCTCCTTCTAGAGGCAATAGGTGATGTCAGGAAAGGCGACCTGAAGAACCTCAAAGGAGTAGAGCCACAAAGTATGCCAGATGTTGGTGCTGGAATATACCTGGCAATACCATACTATGGATATTCAAGACAAGATAAACGATTCTCAAAGGGTGAAGTTATCTCTGCTAAAGTGATTGCAGATTTGTTTGCAAGAAGTTGTGATGGAATGGCAATCCTTGATTTACACGCCCCAGCAGTTCTCGAAGACATGGATTTCCCTGTCAAGTTCGTTAGCGCAATGCCAGAGGTAGCAGATAGACTAGCTAATGTCGTGAAACCTGATTTCATATTAAGCCCAGATAAGGGGGCTATTAGTAGGGCAACTGAGGTTGCAAATCTAATTGGGTGTGAATTTAGTTATCTCGAGAAAACTAGAATCGATGCACATACTATAGAACATACTCCAAAAGACCTGGATGTTAATGGAAAAGTCGTGGCTATCGTTGACGACATGATTAGTACCGGCGGAACAATTTGTAGAGCGAGTGATGCTTTGCGTCGACAAGGCG
>JAURCP010000032.1 GCA_030828405.1 Thermoplasmatota archaeon | reverse complement strand
TTACCAAAACTTTCTGCTACAGGGCCAACACTAATCTTACTTGCTTTCTCCAGTGGAAGATTTTTGGTTGGGAAGATAAGCATGAGAGCAGGTAGAGCAGAGATACTTAGGATGTAAATTAGAAACAGACCTATTGCAATAACAGTACCGAAAACTTGTAAGAAGGCTAAGGATGATAATCTAAATGAGAGGAAACCAACAATATCAGTAGTAATTGCAATCATTAATGCAATGGAAGTCAAAACAGTGCCTTGACGAATGGCTCGCTGACGAGAAGCCTTGTCAAAGTCCTGAAGTGTAGTACGTCCCTCAGGGTTGCGTTGTTCTTCACTATTCAGTTCCTCTCTAATACGTAGAACCACGTGCAATCCGTAGTCTACACCAATTGCTAACAATAATACTGGAATAGAATTCATGGCGGCATTAAATGTCATGTTGATTCCGAAAAATTGTATCCAACCGGATAATCCATAGGTCGCTGCAATCGCAATAACAGTTAGAATCAGTACGTAGGCTGTCTCGCGAATACTTCTGAAGTTATACCAGAGTATTATTCCAAGAAGAATCAGTGCTGCACTGGTTAGCATGCCTATCTCTTTACCAATGGTTGACTGAGAATTCTCGGAAAATTGAGCAAATGAAAATGTTCTGATATCACTATCACCTGTGGCGGTAATAATTTCTCGTTCAATATTCTCAGCCCACTTAGTTAGATCAGCCTGAACGTCTCCGATAATTTTGTAATTATAGTCAAGTGGCTCGCTTGAAACCACTAAAGTGACCATCACAGGACCATCTGAAACCCAAGGATTAGATGCATCTTCACTAGGCAAACATGAGAGAATTCCTTCTCGGAAATCAATTGATTGTAATCCAATTAGTGGTGCAATTTGTCCTTGAAGTGAGCCAGTTACTGCTAAAATTTGCCCAATTTGACTTGGCGTCCTATTGACATTTAATACAGAAATCTGTTCCATTAGTAGACCTAATTCTTCTGTAAGATTTTCTCCACTGTCTAAACGTATTAACCATTCAGCAGGATTGTCAACTTCCCAACTCAATAATCGCTCGGAAGTGACCGGGGCGGCTGAAGGTATAGCAGAAGATGCTCTGGAGAGATTGGTTAGAGCAATGGTAAGATTTTCATCATCATTAGCAGCCAAAACTTCGGCTGTGGCTTTTTGTAAATCATTTAGCCATATAGAAGCAGTAACTTCATCCTGTAAAGTCATCCACTGCATGGCTTGTCCGGCTGGTCCATTGCTAGCTTGTGTGCCGAATAGAGGATAGTGATAGGGTGCAAAATTGCTATCATTCACCAGCATCGCTTCAAGTACGGCCAACTGTTCCCACGTCTCAGATTTGAGAAGATCTTCTCCCTCAATTTCGTCAATAATTCGGATGAAATCGATATTTGCACGATATTCTGTCTCAATTTCATTGAGTAAATCTACACTAGGGTCGTCTGGGAAGAAACCATCCTCACTGTTATCAAACTGAAGGTGTATTACGCCTGCAGATAGGAGAAACATTACTAGCATAACAACAGCGAATATTTTCTTTGGTTGTTCAACACTCGAATTAGTTAGGGTCATCAGGGGATTGCGCACAAAAAAACTCGATTATTTTCATTTATAATTGTCCGTTTATAGAAGTCTAAGTTAGTTGAATCAAAATGCTTGTTTTAAGACCAATTATTTACGAGCTCAAACCCCCCAGCGTCCACCATTTAGAGTCCATGCCATTTCAGATAAACTGGCATGAGATCAGTAAAGATAAACAAAAAATATATGAAAATGGTGGTTCTGCGAGTTTTTATGTATGCGTGGCTCATGGATTTAATTTCCAAAATAGCAGGTAGAACTGCCAAAAAAAATATGGAAAAACTATCTTTAGACGATAAGGAGAAAATCTAACTTAGTTGATTAAAATGTTTTCTTTTATCTTCAGAATATTCAAAAAAAAATCAGAAACACAAAATGCGAAACCGGCTGACCAGTCAGATATTGACTTGATGATAGAGTGTATTGATTGGATAACTTCTACAATGTCAGCAACTGATAGTTGGAGAAGAGGGTTTGCGAAAATGAAATCGGATATCACACAGCACCCAAATTCGTACGGGATGAATTTGGCTTGGGAAAATTGGCAATCGATGCAAGGTGGATATGGCAGTTGGTCTGACTATTACATTCCTAACGAGGATTTTGAAACTCAGAGAAAACTTAACGAAGACCTACAATCATATTGCACTGCATTATCACTAACTCTCTCATCATATTCAACAAAATAAATCTAGTATAAATTACTCATTCAAATCAATCAGCTTTCACCATTTAGATAATAATGAAAAATAATCTAAGCAGTTTGATTCAGCCAATCAAGACATGCCTGATGCGTACATATTGGTGGATTAAAAAGAAGTTTATCGTCAGGATTAATTATATCAATAAATAGATTAGAATTTGAACCTTCAGATACTTCAACGATGGAACTAGTAGAAGCTGGTAGGTAATCTTCTCCTGTACTTGCAAGTGATAGACGAATTGTATGGCCTGCTTCTATTTGAACATCCATAGCAAAGAATTCCATCTTAGCATTTATTGTATCAAAGATTGGCAACCATGTTTGTTCCTGATCACCACCCGCATGATATCTTAAATCCATAATTGCGTGTCCAATGTGGATACAATATCCTTCTTCGGAACAGTCCTCTAATAATGCATAAATTTGACCACCAACAGTTGCTGTTGAAACATCTATATGCAATCTCGGCAATCCTGAAATCCAAACATCTTCATTAAATGCCTCACTCTCATAAATAGGTCCAAAATTTCCATTTGGAAGTATTGTGGTTGTACCTCCAGCCACATTCATTAGCCCTCCTCCAAGATCGAGAGAAATTGTCTCCATATCTTGTGGAGGGTACCTATCTTCAATTCTCCATTGACCTTGATTGGATTGTATTTCTACAAATAATCCTGGCTTATCACCAACTCCTTTGAGATACCAATCAAACCATTCTAGTAAGTCTTGCATCCAGTCGAACCTAACCATTTGTGGATATGCCTCTCTACCTCTACCTTCTCCTGAACGATCAAAATGATAATCCGGTCTATCTGGATAATCATGGTCCCATTGACCAAATAGTCCTTTAGATTCAATACCTGCATCGATTAACTGATTAATTACTGGGATAGCCATATGAGGGTCTACATTCCAGTCATGCATTCCTTGAATGAGATATACGGAACCATCATAATTTTGTAGCACTCTATCTAAGAAGTATCTTTCTTCCCAATATGAACCTGCGAATTCTCCACCCCACATGTATGCAGCCACTCCAGTACCTGGGCCAATGATATAGTCAGGACATAAGTTTCCAATATCTTCTTCGTCACC
>JAURCP010000031.1 GCA_030828405.1 Thermoplasmatota archaeon | reverse complement strand
TTCTATATTTTGAAACTCTTTCAAGAACAACTCTCCCTTTTTTTGTTCTAATCATCAAAATGAAACCCAAAACTCTTGTTGCATCCCAATTATCAAGTGTACCATTATTTTCTAGAGTTATCAGTGCAGAGTACCAAATTATCATAATTATGGCACCCCAAATTGGTAGTCCTAGGAGATAAAAAAAGTAAATTGAAATCATTGGTAAAAGATGATTCATGAGTGACCCCTCCTCATCTTGCATACTAGGTGGCCAACACTCCCATTCTTCAACTTGTGTTCTTTATTCCAAAAATGATTTCAAAGATTAGCCTCTCCGATTTACATGGTTGAACGTAATTCAGAGGATATTAAGAGTGAAAAACGTCAACTTGATACCATTCGTAGAGAAAGAGATAGTATTCTTCGTTTGTTAAATCAAGCTAGGCTTACAAATCTTAATCAAGAAGTGAAAAATCTAACTCAAGAGTTCGATAGACTTGATGCGGTTCTGTCAGAAGATGATTCATATTGACGTATATTTGTATCACTTACTGAGAAATTAGTTTTTTTTAGAGAAGGACTAGGCTGAATATTATTGGCATTTTCAGATTTAGAGATTAATGAAAGAAATTTATGTAATGGAAGTCCCTTTTCCCAATCTAAATATGGTGTTCCATTCCTTGTCAAAGGTAATTCAGGGACAGTTCGAGCAAGTAATCTTAGTTTTCCAGTAAGCCCCTCCGTTTTAACTCTAAATATTCTCCAACTATCTCCTCTAACTCCCTTTAACCTGTAAGCATAGAATGGTTGAATTGAACATCTAATACCTATTTCTTCCAATGCCTGATATTGTAAAACAGTTCTACCAGAAAGGTATAACTTGGGCTTTTTGGAAGATTTTACTTCTATAGGAAAGCACATATCTCCTCTTAATGCTAATAGATCTCCTGTACCTTCTGATCCACTTCCAGGTGCTCTAACGACTAAAAATGGACGTTGACAAATTTGCATGGCTTGAGCGCGTTCAGTTTCACTACAAGACCTCGTTATTGCACGAACACCTTTTTCTTCGCCTGCAAGTACTGAGCGCAACTCACGCTCGTATGCTCCTCCTATTCCCATGCTACTATCGTAATCTCAAGGTTATTGAGGACATCGCATGATTAATGCTATTTCAATCAATAATTGATGTTTTGTATTGAGTGACAATTAGCAAATCATTGGAATTTTCCTTTCCTGTATTCTCTGGTTCTATCTACTCCAGGGAATTGATCTTCACTTTCACGATATACGGTTTTCATATTCTTCAGAAAACTCTGTTCATTTGTTACAATCAGTACCATATCGACACCAGGATCTTCTCCCTCATCCATCCAAGCCAAGACTATTTCCATAGTCATTCTAGCGCCTTCTCTATGTGGGTAAGAGAATACATCCATCCCCAAGGGGGGTAGAACTAAGGTTTGACGAGGTTCTAGATTCTCAACTTCTGCAAATAGTGACTCATAAGATTTTTTTAACAACTCCCTTCGATATTGATCCTGCGTAGGTCTTCTACAGTCTGGCCCTACAACATGTACAAGATGTTCAGCCGGTAGGTTATAGGCAGAAGTAGTGACTGCTTCTCCTACGCCACAAGGTTGAGAATTTGTTTTACGTTTTTCTTTTGCTATTTCTGTACAGGCTGCTCTCAATTCAGGCCCTGCGGCGAGTTGCATAACTTCATCCAAACCTTCTCTTCCTGCCAGCCTATTATTTGCTGGTAAGACCATTATGTCACCTTCTTCTCTAGCGACATTACCGAAGCATACTCTCACCTGTCCATATTTACATTCCCGGACTATGATGACCTCTGCCATATTATCCCGAGACTAGGGCATCCAATATGTATGCTTCTTCTCTTCATTCTGAATATCAGAGCGAACAATTGATTCGTAAAGACGTCTGCGACTAATACATGTCAGTAGGTTATGTACTAGTAAATGTTGAACCTGGTTCAGAAATAAACGTGTTTAATGCTGCCTCCTCATTATCTTTTGTTACTGATGCAAATCTTCTTTTTGGAGACCATGATTTGATAGTTAAATTAGAGGCAGATAACATGGGAGATATAGCTAGGCTAGTAGTTGAGTCAATACGCGCAATCCCTGGAGTTTTGAACACCAAAACACTTGCCTGCGCCGAAATGTAAATTATTTTTTTGTCGGTTGGATTTTATCGATTAACCCTAATTGTGGCGCAGTATTGCGTTTATCATACAATACCTTCATATCCTATTTTGATAGGCGAAGTGATGGAGGATTACTTTATGTCAGACAAAAAATATTTCGTATTGATGGAGAATGGTAAGGACACTAGTCAAGTGTTCGTAAGCAAGCAGCCTCGAGGAGCAGCCCTGAAAGCAGCTACTCGTAAGGCATCTAATCCTATCCAACTGCGTGAGCGTGGAACAAACCGCGTTCACAATTTTGAAGGTTGGATAGAGGTTGTTGATAAGCCAGCTAATGGACCAGATTGGTTACCGCCTAAAATCAATAAGGCCAATGTAAAGAAAATTGGAATTACTCGATTGTGAGTATTCTTTTTTTCCGGAATTACAAAACCCCTCTCCGGGTTCACTCGGAGAGGGTAAAAATCATCTCAAACCTAATTTTTTTCCAATAATTGCGATTGGATCATAGTATTCTGTCACTACTCTTTCTTTGAGAGGGATTATTGCGTTATCTGTAATATTAATTCCGGCTGGACATACTTCGGTGCAACAGCGAGTGATGTTACAATAACCTATACCAAAATCATCTTTGATTTCAGGAATTCTATTTTCAATGTCTAGGGGGTGCATTTCTAATCCAGCTAGACGTACAAAGAACCTTGGTCCAGCAAACTCATCGAATTTTTCATGTTCTCGAAGTACATGACATGTATTTACACACAACATACATTCAATACAACCTCTGAACTCTTGTATTCTATTAGCCTCTTTTTGATTAAATTTCCAATCTAATTCATCAGGTCCGTTCACAGGAACCATTTTTTTATTCATCTCATATGCCCACGATGTATCGGTAACTAAGTCCTTTGTCAACGGGAATGCTTGCATTGGTTTTACGAGGACTGGCTCTCCATCGGGAGTTTCTTCCATCACTTCTTCCATTCTTGTCATGCACATCAGACGTGGTTTACCGTTAACTTCAGCAGAACATGAGCCACACTTTCCTGCTTTACAATTCCACCTGCAAGATAGATCTGGAGCGTGTTCTGATTGAATTCTATGAATTACGTCAAGAACCACCATTCCTTCATCCATTTCAACTGTATAATCTACCATTTCTCCGAACGGATCTCCATCTTCATCAGGTTCTCCTCTGAAAATTTTGAATGTTACATCTTCGCTCATTTCATTCCTCCTCATGTAAATCTTCAATATCTAGTAATTTTTTCAACTCCTCATCTATAGGGGGGTATCTTCTGTGCTCAATTT
>JAURCP010000030.1 GCA_030828405.1 Thermoplasmatota archaeon | reverse complement strand
TGCGATAGCATCCCATCCGTGGACAGATTCTAAATCTCCTTCGCCAAAACCTTCGATATATTTAGGCTCCAAAGTGATTAACCCCGCAAGCCCAACTCCTAAGAGTAAAGTGGCAACTAATACAACCTTGGCATTATCATAAACAAAACTACCAATTTTGTAGTATAATCTATCTTCTAAAACTGACGGGTCAGTCGTTCCTTCCATGGAGGCCCGAATGACTTTTATTATTAAAAGAAGAAGTATATATGATAAGACAAAATTTCTCTCAAAAAGAAATTCATCATTAACATAATTCTGCAACTGATTCCACAATCAAACTCGGTTTTTGGTTCGCTGCCCTAGCATCTTCTAATGTGGCTTCTCCAGATAACACCAAAATGCCATGAACTCCTGATCTTTCAGCCATTTCCATATCGGTGTAGAGCCTATCGCCAACCATTGCGCAGCTTTTCGGATCAATGCCTAATTCGTGTATTTTATGCAGAATCATTCCTGGATTTGGCTTCCCGCAAATATGTTCGGGTTTAACGCCGGTAGTCGCTTCAAACAATGCAAGATATGCTCCAGTATCTGGTAAGCCACCATTTGGTGAGGGGCAAACCATATCTGGATGACTGACAACCAAAGGCACTCCCTTATGCAAATTAATTGAGGCTTGAGTCAATTTCTGATAAGTTATTTCAGTGTCGTAACCTAGAACAACATATTGAGGATTATTAGAAGAGGTATTCACGCCCGCAGATTCTAGCATTTCTTTCATTCCAACAGTGCCTACTAGGTAGGTTTCAGAGATATTATTTGAAGAAAGCCATGCCAACAAATCATGAGTTGATAATAATATATCTTCTTCCTTAGCGGGCACTCCTAAATTTTCTAGTTTGGATAAATATTGCTTTACTGATTTACTTGAGTTATTGGATAAAAAAAATCTTCTAATCCCTTTTTCTTCTATCCGATTTAGAAAATTCACAGCGCCTTCAATTAGATTATCTCCCATGTAAATAGTTCCATCTAAATCTAAGAAAACGGCTTCAATCCCATCTAAATTACGGGTTAAATTTTGCATAAATACAACCTCATGGCAACAACAATGTTTTCATTAAAAACCAAGGACTCCAAAGCATTTTTTGCGATTCTTTGCTTGCAATCATTTCGGACATCATTTTTCCTAACTCTTCTTTCTTTGATGCCTTCTTGACAAACCAATTGGTAAGTACTTTCCATTTCATAACCTTTTGTAAAGTCTTAGAATTCTTTAATTCAGAGCCCAACGCATCCCATAAATCAATCATATATTCTTTAGCGCCTTCTTCTGGAAATCCATTTGCATGTAGATTTTTATCGAAATGTTTTGAAGTCATTTTTGCAGATAGTAATGCGTTTCCAATCCCTTCACCACTAAATGGATCCACTAAGCTTGCAGAATCTCCTACGCACATAGCGCCCGCCATCGCCACTCTCCTTGGTTGATATGATGGAGCATCCTTTCTGGGAGAACCAAACGGTAATTGCCACCCCTTTTCAGAACCCGGAACTAATGTGGCATTTGCAAATCTTTCCTTGAATCGCGGATGTTCTTCAATTACCCACTTTTGTATTTTCTTGAGAGATTTCTTTTTGTCTTTTTTCAGTTTTCTATGTTCGGAAATTAACATCCCAATCCCTACGTTAACTCTGTTTCCTTGTACAGGGAAAAGCCAGAAATAACCCGGTAAAACTTCGTCAATAAAGTGTATCTCAATTGGGCCCTCATCCCCCCCTAATCCTCCGACATCATCCCAATATTCTCGATAACCTCCACAGAAATGATCATCATCTCTATGTGGCTCATTATGCAATTCAGTAATTACTCTCGATACCGGACAATTATAACCGCCAGCTCCGATTGTGACTGCAGAGGTGAATGTTAATTCTTCATCCTCTGATTTTCTTCCTCCGACACTCCCCTTTACGCCTTTTATTTTGTGAACGCCATTTTCCTTTTCAAACATTATTTCATGTACAGAAAAATCCTGTATTACAGATCCACCATTTTCTCTAACTATTTCTTGGCCTCTTTGAAACATCATGTAATCAAATTGCATTCTAGGTAATGCATAACCAGATTGTAATCCCATTTTTTCATAGGACTCCTTTGGCAGCATGACTCTAACTTCAGAACCATTTGCACTACCGAAAACGATAGAGTCCACTACATAATGAGGAGTCGACTCAATCATATCTAAGACTCCTAATTCTTTTACATGAGATAGCGATTTTCCTCCAACCGCATCTCCACAGATCTTATCTCTAGGCCAAATTTCTTTTTCCAATAAAAGAACTTTACAACCGTTCAAAGCGTTGTAAGCAGCCGCAGCCGAGCCTCCCGGACCACCTCCTACAACGATAACATCAAAATGCGTATCTGAATTAGGAATTTCACCTGAATCAATAGGTTTTTCCCACGCCCCCATCTTATCGCCGAAACTTCGGAAGCATACACAGGCATTGAATATATGCCACAGGCTATATTGGAAACCCGTCTAGGATTGTCTATGGGTGACACGCTATTCATAGTTCAAACATCTCTTAGTGGCGACCTTAATGATGCAGAAATTGGGATTTGGGCTCAGTCAATTATAGATTCAAAACTCTCAGCTTGTGTACAAGTAAATAGAGGTAGATCGATATATCGCTGGGACGAAGAAATAACGAGTGAATCAGAATGGCTTATACAACTTAAAACTACCAAATCTAAGATTAAAAAATTGATTCATAAGATAAAATCCGAACATCCTTATGATGTCCCTGAAATATTATATTGGGCGGTAGAATCCACGGATGAATACTTAAATTGGGTTAAAGGTGAGTAATTTTTGTCTAAATCTCAACCTTTTTTCAAATTGGCAAAAAAGGTACCTACCACTACTTGGAGCTCTAATAACCCAATGTCTACTAAGCCTAAATTAAACACTTTAACCATATTAGTCATAGGATTATGGATATTTGGTACAGGTGACGCTGTAATAATTGCAGCCGGGCTTGGAGTAGCTCCTTGGACAGTTTTAGCACAAGGTATCGGAATCCAATTTGACTGGACAATAGGTCAAGCAACGTTTTTCATTAGCGTAATAGTACTTTTCTTATGGATTCCATTGAAAGAAAAACCAGGAGTTGGGACTATTCTAAATGCAATATTAATTGCTGCAGCAATTGATGTCATGGAACCATATCTTCCACATCCTGAACAACAAATTTATCAGTTTGTTCAAGTATTGTTAGGTACAATATTAGTCGGCATAGGTAGTGGTTTTTATTTGACCGCGAACTTAGGCCCGGGGCCACGCGACGGATGGATGACAGGCCTTCAGAGAATTACCAATATACCAATAGGCAGGGTTAGAACAACAATCGAAATAATTGCATTATTGATTGGTTGGAAACTCGGCGGCGTATTTGGTGTCGGAACAATCATTTTCGCAATTTTAATAGGGCCTGTGGTTGCTCTATTCCTTCAATTAACTGATAGAGTATGGGGAATTATTCCTGAATAAATAAAAGATAGATTATTATTTAGCCAAGAGATTTAGCGACTCCGTCAAAGCTGTAAAAAGAAACCAAAGTTTGAGTGTGC